>JADJVQ010000074.1 GCA_016710525.1 Burkholderiaceae bacterium | reverse complement strand
TGTGCGTCGAGTTCTTTCTGCTCGCCGATGGCAGCCTGCTGGTCAACGAGATGGCTCCACGGCCCCACAATTCGGGTCACTGGTCGATCGATGCCTGCGTGAGCAGCCAGTTCGAGCAGCAGGTTCGGGTGCTGGCCGGACTGCCGCTGGGTTCCGTGCGCCAGTTCGAGTCGGTCGTGATGCTCAACCTGATGGGCGACCTGTGGTTCGAGCGCCCCGGCGCGCAAGCGCGCGAACCGGACTGGCCGGGCCTGCTGGCGCACCCCGACGCCAAGCTGCACCTGTACGGCAAGGCGCAGGCGCGACCGGCTCGCAAGATGGGGCACGTCACCGTGCTGGCCGACAGCGTCGAGGAGGCGCTGCACGAGGCCGTCCTGATCGAACGGCAGATCGGCATCAGTCCCGGCAGCGGGCGGGCACCGGCCGCCGGTGCCGACGCGGCCTGATCGGCGCCAGCCCGGGGCGCCGATGCCGATCCAGCCCGCCACGCCCGCCGCCATTGCGCAGGCGGCCCAATGGCTGCGCGAAGGCCGGGTGGTCGGCGTGCCGACCGAAACCGTTTATGGGCTTGCCGCCGATGCGGCCAGCGCAGGCGGGGTCGCGGCCATCTTTCGGATCAAGGGCCGGCCTGCCGATCACCCGCTGATCGTGCACGTGCTCGATCTCGATCAGGCGGCCTGGTGGGCCGATCTCGACGAACGGGCTGTCGCGCTGGGCAAGGCATTCTGGCCCGGTCCGCTCACGCTCATCGTGCGCCGGCGGGCCCTGGCGCCCGCGTTTGCCTGCGGGGGCGAGCCCACCATCGGCCTGCGTGTTCCGTCGCACCCGGTGGCGCGCGCGCTGCTGGCGGCATTCAGTGCGCTGGGCGGACGCGGTCTGGCGGCGCCCTCGGCCAACCGCTTCGGCAAGGTCAGTCCGACGCGTGCCGAACATGTGCGTGACGACCTCGGCGACGATGCGGGCCTGATCCTGGACGGCGGCGACTGCCCGGTCGGGGTCGAATCGACGATCGTCGACCTGTCGCGCCCGACAGCCACCTTGCTGCGGCCCGGCGGCATCGACGCCGCCGACATCGAACGCGTGCTCGGCACGCCGCTGGCCGCCCGTGACGCCCAGGCGCCGCGGGCCTCCGGCACGCTGGCGGCGCACTACGCGCCGCACACGCCGCTCGAACTGCTCGCCCCGGCCGCGCTGCCGGGACGGGCGGCCGTGCTGGCTGCCATGGGACAACTCACCGTGTCCTGGTCGGTGCAGCCACCCCCGGCCGGCCGCTGGCTGGCCGCACCGGCCGACCCGGCCACCTATGCGCATGTGCTGTACGACACCCTCCGCTCGCTCGACGGCTTCGGCGTCGACCGTATCCTGGTCGAAGCCCCGCCCAAGGGCACGGCCTGGGACGCGGTTCACGACCGACTGGGTCGTGCCGCGGCCACCTTCTCTGAAAGCCGGTCATGATCGATCTCTTCAGCGACACCAAGTCCAAGCCCACGCCGGCCATGCGCCAGGCGATCGCCAACGCCGAAGTCGGCGATGAACAGAAGTTCGAAGACCCCACCACCAACCGGCTGCGCGACCGGATCTGCGAACTGCTGGGCAAAGAGGACGCGGTCTTCCTGCCCTCGGGCACCATGTGCAACGAGATCGCCATCGCCGTGCATTGCCGTCCCGGCGATGAAGTGATCGCCGAGGCCGGATCGCACATCATCAACTACGAGGGCGGCGGCCCGGCCGCGCTGGCCGGCGTGATGCTGCGGGCGGTCACGGCGGCCAGCGGCGCGATTCCCGGCACCTTCGATGGCGCTGCGGTGCGAGCCGCGGTGCGTGCCGACAGCCGGTATTTCCCGCGCACGCGCCTGGTCTCGGTCGAGCAGACCGCCAATGCCGCCGGCGGCCGGGTCTGGCCGCTGCCGATGCTGCGCGAAGTCGTCGCCAGCGCCCACGGCCAGGGCCTGGCCACCCACATGGACGGTGCGCGCCTGATGAATGCGGTGGTGGCCAGCGGCGTGCCGGCGCGAGTCCAGGCGAGCGGTTTCGATTCCGTCTGGATCGATTTTTCGAAGGGCCTGGGCTGCCCGGTGGGGGCCATGCTGGCCGGCAGCCGCGACTTCATCGCCCAGGCCTGGCGCCTGAAGCAGCGCTGGGGCGGGGCCATGCGCCAGTCCGGCATGCTGGCGGCGGCGGCGCTGCATGCGCTCGATCACCACGTCGAACGCCTGGCGCAGGATCACGCCAATGCGCGCCTGCTCGCTGTTTCTTTGGCCGAAATTCCAGGCATTCATGTCGACCCCGCTTCGATCGACACCAACATCGTGTTCTTCGATGTCGCCGCCACCGGCCTGCAGGCGCCGCACATCGTCGGCGAACTGGCCGCGGTTGGAGTGCAGATGGGGGCCACCAGCGATCGCCTGATCCGTGCGGTCACCCACCTCGACATCACGCGCGAGGACGTGCTGAAGGCCGTCGACGCGATCCGAAACGTTGTTTTAAAAGTTGAACCTTGACGCCCGGCCGACTGTGAGAAACTCACCCCCGGAGTACCCCGACCATGACTGACGCCCCTTTGCCCTTTCGCTTCGAGACCCTGCGCACCGAACTGCACGGCGACCACGTGCTCGTGGTCACCCTGAATCGTCCCGAGGTCCGTAATGCGCTCAACACCCTGATGTGGGAAGAGCTGCTGGCGCTGTGGACCCACCTCGATGCCGAACCGGGCCCGGTGCGCTGCATCGTCGTGACCGGGGCTGGCGAGCAGGCCTTCTGCGCCGGCGGTGACCTGAAGGAACGCAACGGCATGACCGCCGAGGTCTGGCGCCACCAGCACAAGCTCATCGAGCGCGAATACCGCGCCATGATCGACCTGCACCTGCCGGTGCTGGCCGCGGTCAACGGCCATGCGTTTGCCGGCGGCTTCGAGATCATGCTGGCCTGCGATTTTGCCTATGCGGTGCCCGCGGCGCGGTTTGCCCTGACCGAAGTCACGCTGGGCATCATGCCGGGCGCGGGCGGCACGCAGCTGCTGCCGCGAGCGGTCGGTGAACGCCGGGCCCGCGAAATCCTGCTCACCGGCAAGCCCTTCAGCGCTGCGCAGGCCTTCGAATGGGGCGTGCTCAATGCGGTGTGCGAGCCCGCCGATCTGCTGCCCGCCGTGCTCGAGGTCGCCCAGACCATCGCCGGCAACGCGCCGCTGTCGATCCGCCAGGCCAAGAAGTCGGTCCGATTCGGCATGCAGATGGAGCTCCAGACCGCGCTGCGTTTCGAGGCCGAAACCTACGACCACCTGGTGGACACCGCCGATCGCCTCGAGGGCGTGGCGGCGTTCAACGAAAAGCGCAAACCGCGTTTCATCGGCCGCTGACCTGGGCGCGGCCCATCGATCCAACACTCAACCACTCGGAGACAAGACCATGGGAATGCTCGACGGAAAATCTGTGATCGTGACCGGTGCCGGTCGTGGCATCGGCCGCGATTTCGCGCTGATGATGGCGGCGCAAGGCGCCAGCGTGGTGGTCAACGACGTCGGCGGCAGCGCCGCCGGTGAAGGCGAAGACGCCACCCCCGCGCAACAGGTCGTCAACGAGATCCGCGCCGCCGGCGGCAAGGCCGTGGCCAACTCCGACAGCGTCGCGTCCTGGGAAGGCGCCAACCGCATCATCCAGTGCGCGGTCGACACCTTCGGGACGGTGCACTCGGTGGTCAACAATGCCGGCATCCTGCGCGATCGCATCTTCCACCAGATGTCCGTGGACGAATGGCGTGCCGTGATCGACGTGCACCTGAACGGCAGCTTCTACATGGCGCGCGCCGCGGCGCCCATCTTCCGCAGCGAAGGCCGTGGCCGATATGTCCACATGACCTCCACCTCGGGTCTGGTCGGCAACTTCGGCCAGGCCAACTACGCGGCGGCCAAGCTGGGCATCGTCGGCCTGTCCAAGTCGATCGCGCTCGACATGCAGCGCTACGGGGTCACGTCCAACTGCATCTCGCCGTTCGCCTGGAGCCGGCTGATCGGCACGATCCCCACCGCGACGCCCGAAGAAGCGGCGCGCGTGGCCAAGATCAAGACGATGGAAACCCGCATGATCGCCCCGATGGCGGTCTATCTGTCCAGCGACGCGTCGGCCGAAGTCACCGGCCAGATCTTCGGCGTGCGTGCCAACGAAATCTTTCTGATGGGCCAGAGCCGGCCGATCCGCTCGGTGCACCGCGGCGACGGATGGACCCCCCAGACGGTCGCCGAGCATGCGATCCCGGCGCTGCGCGCTTCGTTCTACAAGCTCGACCGCTCGGGCGACATCTTCACCTGGGACCCGATCTGAGACCAGGGCGGCACCCGGCCGGTCGCTGACCGGTCGGCGGCCAGGTGCCCGGCGGCCTTGCGCGGCGCCGGCACTGGCGCACAATCTTCCAGGCGCGGGCGTCGCATGACCTTGCCGGCGTCGTCTCCTGGAGGTCATCGCATGACAATACCCGCATCGTCCCCCCTGGTTCGCGGCACGCCTCGGACCCGTTCGGCCGTCGTCCCACGTTTGATGCGATCGGCGCCTTTCAAACGGCTGACGCATTCGGCCGCCTTCGCACTGTTTGCGGCGCTGCTGCTCGGTGGCCCCGTCGGCGAGGTCGGCGCCCAGCCGGCGCTCAAACCCGGCCTGTGGGAAATGCAGATCAAGAACCCCGAAATGGAGGCCGCGCTCAAGCAGATGCAGCAGCAGATGGCCGCCATGCCGGCCGATCAGCGCGCCCAGATGGAAAAGATGATGAGCCAGAAGGGTGCGGCCATGGGCTCGGGCGGGGCCATGCGGGTGTGCCACAGCGCCGACAGCCTGAAGCAGCGTGGCCCGGTCAGCGAAGAGCCTGGCTGCACCACCCGAACCCAATGGGCCGCCAGCGGCGGCACTTTCGAGATGACCTGCAAGGACGGCCGCAAGGGCAGGGGCGAGTTCAGCCTCATCGGCAGCGACGCCTACCGCAGCAGCTTCGAGATGACCGATCCCAAGATGCCCTCCAGGCCGTTCAGGATGGAGCAGACCGGACGCTGGGTCAGTGCCGACTGCGGCAACCTGAAGCCGGTGGGCTCGACACCGCCCGCACCGCCCGGGAAAGGCTGAGCCTTCGAGCCGCGGCCCGCCGTCTCGCTACACTGGCGGATTGCTGCGCTTACCCGGAGTTTCCATGGCACGTCCCAAGGCTGTTCCCACCGTCCAGGTGTCCAACCACCGCGTGATCGTCACCGAGTGGCGCTTTGCGCCTGGCGCCGAGACCGGCTGGCATCGACATGGCCACGACTACGTGGTGGTGCCGCAAACCGATGGCGTGCTGCTGCTCGAGACCCCCGAGGGCGAGCGCCAGGCCCCGCTGGTGTCCGGTCAGAGCTACTACCGCGATGCCGGCGTCGAGCACAACGTGATCAACGGCAGCGATCACGAGGTGGTGTTCGTCGAGATCGAGGCCCGCTAGGTTCAGCTACAGGCTTTGGGCGGCCAGGTGGATCGCCGCGCGGATCCTCGGGTAGGTTCCGCAACGGCACAGGTTGCCGGCCATGGCCGCATCGATCTGGGCGTCGGTCGGGCGGGCGATCTTGCGCAGCAGGGCGCTGGCGGCCATCAGCTGCCCGCCCTGGCAATACCCGCACTGCACGACATCCAGTTCGATCCAGGCCGCGCGCAAGGCCTGAGCCTGCGGCCCGGCTAGGCCCTCGATGGTGGTCAGTTCGCGGCCCCTGGCGGCTGCCAGCGGCGTGACGCAGGCGCGGGTCGGCTCGCCGTCCAGATGGACCGTGCAGGCGCCGCACAGGGCCATGCCGCAGCCGAACTTGGTGCCTGTCATCTGCAGTTCGCCGCGCAGCACCCAGAGCAGCGCGGTGTCGTCGGTGGCGCCGACCTCGGTGGGTTTGCCATTGATACGGATCGGTGACATCGGCAGGCTTCAGGCGAGTTTGAAGGGGAGGGTGCGCAGGCGCTGCCCGGTCAGTGCGAACAGCGCATTGCCGAGCGCGGGCGCGATCGGCGCGGTACCCGGTTCGCCCACGCCCTCGGGCGGCAGGTCGCTGGCCACCAGGTGGGTGTCGATCACCGGGCATTCGTCGATGCGCAGCACCGGCTGGTCGTGGAAATTGCTCTGCCGGACCTGGCCGTCGACGATCGTCACCCCGCCGTACAAGGCGGCCGACAGGCCGAACACGATGCCGCCTTCGATCTGCTGGCGGACCAGGTTGGGGTTCACCACGAAGCCGCAGTCGATCACGCAGGTCACCTTGTGCACGCGGATGCGCCGTCGCGGATCCAGCGACACCTCGGCCACCTGGGCAACGACCGCACCGAACGACTGGTGCAGCGCGATGCCGCGCGCCATCGGGGCGCCGTCCGGTGCGCTGGGCAGGGGGCGCCCCCAGCCGGCCCGCTCGGCCGCCAGCCGCAGCACCGCCAGGTGACGGGGATGGCGGGTCAGCAGCGCCGCCCGAAACGCCACCGGATCCTGGCCCGCGGCATGCGCGACTTCATCGACGAACGATTCCTTGAAGAACGCCTGGTGCGAATGGCCGACCGATCGCCAGGGGCCGACCGGAATCGGCGCGTCGACCACCTGATGGGCGATGCGGGCGGCGGGCCACTCGTAGGGCTGGTCGAAGGCGCCCTCGGCGGTCGTCTTGTCGGGGCCCGCGGCGGGAAGCCCGAAGTAGCGGCCCAGCACTTGCGGAATGATCGCCTGGCTGGCCGAGATGTTCTGCCAGGCCAGCAGGCGGCCCTGCGGGTCCAGGCCGGCCACGAACCGCGATGCGCAGGCCGGCCGGTAGAAGTCGTGCGTCATGTCCTGCTCGCGCGACCAGATCGTCTGCACCGGGGTGCCCCGGACCTGCGCGGCGATCGCGGCGGCCTGGCCGACGAAGTCGACATCCAGCCGCCGCCCGAAGCCGCCGCCCAGGAACTGCACCTGGACATCGACCTGGCTGGTGTCCAGGTCCAGCGCCTTGGCCGCGGCGCGGCGGGCGATACCCGGCACCTGCGTCGATGCCCACACCGTGGCGCGGGTGTCCTCGACCAGCACGGTGCAGTTCATCGGTTCGAGCGCGGCGTGCGCCAGGTACGGCGCGCTGTAGGTGGCGCTCACCGTGCGTGCGGCGTTCGCCAGCGCAGCCGTTGCGTCGCCCCGCGTGCAGTACGCATGGCCCGATTCGCGCTCGAGCGTGGCGGTCAGTTCGCGCTCGAAGCGTTCGCTCGAAAACCCCGCGGCGGGGCCATGCTGCCAATGCACGGCCACCTTCGCCAGCGCCTGCATGGCGCGATACGGCTGGTCGGCGATCACCGCCACCCCGGCCGTGCCGCCGTTGTAACCCTTCACCGCCACCACCTTGCGTACGCCGGGCATCGCCACGGCCTGGGCTGCCTCGAAGCTGGCGACAGTGCCCCCCAGCGTAGGGCACATCAGCACGCGCGCGTGCAGCATGCCGGGCAGCACCATGTCGATGCCGAAACGCGCCGCGCCGACCAGCTTCGCGCCCGCGTCGATGCGCCGCACCGGCTGGCCGATCAGGCGGAACTGGTCGACCCGCTTGAGCGGCACGCGTTCGGGCAGTGTGCCGTTGGCAGCCTGTGCCGCGAGCTCGCCAAAGCGGGCCGTCTTGCCCGAGGCGTGGGTGATCCGCCCCTCGGCAACCTGGCATTCGGCGGGTGGCACCTGCCAGCGCTGCGCGGCGGCGTTGGCCAGCATGGCACGTGCACTGGCGCCTGCCTCACGCATCGGCAGCCACAGGTCTTTGATGCTCGAGGAGCCACCGGTGACCATCAGCCCGAATTCGCGGATCGACTTCGCGGTGAGCCACTCGAGCGTGCTGCGCACCGGGCCGTGGTCGTCCGGGTGAAATGGCAGGCCATCGACGACCGTGGCCACGTTGTTGTAGATCGGGTCGATCGGCGACGACTCGACGTTCACCTGGTCCCAGCGCGCGTCGAGTTCATCGGCCAGCAGCATCGCCAGCGCGGTCGTCACACCCTGGCCCATCTCGGACTTGGCGATCATCACCGTGACGCGATCATCGGTTCCGATCTTGACCCAGCCATTGAGCGCTGATTGACCGGCAGCCAGTGGCAGTGCAGCCGAACCGACCAGACGCTGACGGGGAGGCATCAGGCCCCAGCCCACCATCAGGGCACCGGCGCCGGCCAGCGCCGAGCGCGAAACCGCGGCGGCTCACCACGCGAGAGTCTCCTTGACGCGGGCGGGCGCTGGCGCGCCGGCGTCGTCCGGCAAGCCTGCCGCCGCGAGGAAGTCGGCCAGGAAACTGCACTCCGGGTCGTCGATCAGCTGCAGGTCGCCTTCGGCCACGGCTTTCAGATACCGGCGAACCAGTTGCAGGCGTGCCATGCGCCCGTCGATTGCCGCGACCTGTTCGAGCGCCATGGCGCGCAGTCGGGTCGGGTCGAGCGCTCCCTGGTCGCGCTCGGCCAGCAGCAGCGCGATCTCGCGCAGCGAGAAGCCAATTTCCTTCAGGGCGCGGATCGCCACAAGACGGGCGACGGTGTCGGGCGGATAATGACGGTAGCCGGAGGCGCTGCGCTGTGGCGTTGCGATCAGACGGTCGCGTTCATAGAGGCGCAGCATGCCGCGCGTGGCACCCGCGGCCAGGCAGACGGCTCTCGTGGTCAGCGGGCCGGTGTCGCGCGTGCTGCGACGGTCAATTGCAAGGGAGCGTGCCATGCGGGCCTTCGAGGGACGAAATACGAACCGGCGAAGCTTAAACTCGGTTCCATGGTGCCAGGTCAAGCGCTGCCCTCTCGCAGCGCCGATCGCTCAGGCAACAGCCTTAGGACTATCGTGGGAAAGAACATACCCGTCGGCCTGAACTGGACATCCGGAACTTCCGGCCCAGGAAAGCCCGGCACCTTCTCGGCACTGCCGCTTGGGTTTCAGCCCGATCCGGCTCCCGTCAGCGGCTCCACCCTGTTCGACACCGCGCTCGGACGCTGCGGCATTGCCTGGGGCGCGCAAGGCGTGCTGGCGGTGCAGTTGCCCGAGACGAACGATGCCGGCACCCGCCGGCGCCTGTTGCGCGGCCTGGTGTCGGTGCCGCCCGTGCAGACCCGCCAGGCATTGCCCGAATTCGTCCAGCGCGCCATCGAGGGCGTGGTCGCGCTGCTGCGCGGCGAGCCGCGTGACTTGCGCGAGATCGTGCTCGACATGCAGCGCATTCCGCCGTTTCACCAGCGCGTGTACGAGCTTGCGCGCGCCATCGATCCGGGCCAGACCATGACCTACGGCGAGATCGCGCAGGCGCTGTCGCTGCCGGGCGCATCGCGCGCCGTCGGGCAGGCGCTGGGCAGCAATCCGTTCGTGATCGTCGTGCCCTGCCATCGGGTCCTGGCGGCGCGGGGCCAGGCGGGCGGGTTTTCGGCGCCGGGCGGCACGCGCACGAAGCTGCGCCTGCTGACCATCGAAGGGGCGTTTTCGCAGCCTCCGGATCCTGGCGACAGCTTTTCGCTGTTCTAGGGCCTTGCCGTCGGGTGAACCGGCGCTGCAGGACCCTGAGCCGGCGCGAGCTGCGCCACGAAGACTCGGCACTCGTCGATCACCCGCTGCGGCTGATCGATGAACGGGCTGTGTCCGCAGGCGTCGATGCCGACCCAGCGTGCGTGGGCGGCGCGCTCGGCCAGGCGCTGCACCTGGTTCATCGTTCCGTATTCGTCCTGCCATCCCTGCAGCGCCAGTACCGGGGTGGCGATCCGCGACACCTCGTCCTCGATGCTCCAGGCGGCGAAGGCCGGGTCGAGCCAGATGTCGGCCCAGCCGCGGAAGGTGGCCACCGGATCGGCGTGATAGCGTGCCAGCCGCTCCCTCAGCCCGGCGCTCTCGAAGCGCTCGCTGGCGGCGCGGATCGATGCCACGGTCAGCGCCTCGACGAACAGATGCGGCGCCATCACGATGCTGCCCCGGACCGCGGGCGAGCCGCTGGCGGCATGCAGCAGCGCGATCGAACCGCCGTCGCTGTGCCCGACCAGGATGGCGTCAGTGATGCCCGCCGCCCGCAGCACCTGCGGCAGCACCACGGCGGCCTCCTGGTGCATGAAGCCGGGTGTGCGCGGCAGCGCGGCGGCCGACGAGCCGCCGTAGCCGGCCCGGAATAGACGAGGCCCGGCAGGCCGAGTGCCGCGCACAGGCGGGCCGGGAACTGGCGCCACAGGGCCACGCAGCCCAGCCCCTCGTGCAGGAAGACCAGCGCCGGCCGATCGGGGGCCGGCAGGCCCAGCGTGCGTGCCTCGAGCCGAAGGCCGGCGGCGTCGATGTGGAGGTCCTTCTGGGGCAGCGAATGGGGCATGCGGTATCGTTCCCGTTGCACGTGGGGGCAGAGCGCCGGCTTGTCGGATCACGCCCGACAGCCTACTTGAGGATCACCGGCCGATGGGTTCCGGACAGAAGTCGTTGGATGAAGAGGCCTTTCTCGAGCAGCTCGGCGTGCGGGTGCGGCGCGCCCGCGCCCGGGCCGGCCTGACCCGCCGGCGACTGTCCCTGCTGTCGGGCGTGTCCGAACGCTTCCTGGCCCAGCTCGAATCCGGCGAGGGGAACATCTCGATCGTGCTGATCAGGCGCGTGGCCGCGGCGCTTGGCGCCGAACTGGTCGAACTGATCGGTTCGCGCATCGACACGGGCCGGCGCGGGCGCTTCGCGCTGACCGGCCTGCGCGGGGCGGGCAAATCGACCTTGGGGGCGCGCCTGGCCGAGCGGCTGGCCGTGCCGTTCTTCGAGCTCGATGCCGCGGTGGTCCACGACCTGGGCATCCCGCTGGACGCGCTGTTCGCGCCGTCCGGGCAGGACATGTTCCGGGAGGCCGAGCGACGTGTGCTGGCGCAGCTGATCGAACGCCACGAGCGCTGCGTGATCACCACGTCCGGCTCGCTGGTGCTCGATCCGCAAACGTATTCCCTGCTGCGCGGCCGGTGTTTCACGGTCTGGTTGAAGGCCTTGCCGGAAGACCATCTGAGCCGCGTGCTCGCGCAGGGTGACCTGCGCCCGATCCAGGGGCGCGAGCACGCGCTGACGGAATTGCGCACCATCCTGGCGCAGCGCGAACGCCTGTATGCGATGGCCGACACCGTGCTCGACACCAGTGTCCATGACGAAGCCCAGGCGCTGAACGCGCTGCTTGCCCTGGCGATCGAGGCCGGTCACACGCCGGTCACTGGCCCCGGTACTATTTGAGCGGCTCGCGCAGCGCATCGCTGCAGCTGCGAAGAAGCCCACAAAAGCCAGTCCAACCAGGAGCCTGCCATGGCGATGATTTACGTTGATGACGTCTTTATGTCCGAGTCGGGCGATTTCGCCGACTTCGTCGTCCGCCTGGATGGGCCTTCGGCCCAGGCGATATCGGTCCAGTACGTCACGTTCGACCGGGAAGCGAGCCGCTTCTCGGACTACACGACGACCACCGGCACGCTCGGTTTCGCCGTCGGCGAGACCACCAAGACCATCCGGGTGCCGGTGACCCGCGACACCGCGCTCGAGGCCACCGAATCCTTCGGCCTGAGCCTGACCAATCCCACCAATGCGGCGATCGCGCGCGCGCAGGCGACCGTCTTCATCCGCGACAACGATTCGCCGGCCGGCGTGCCCAACATCAGCGTCACCGACGCCACCGTCGACGAGCGCGACGGGCAGCTGGTGTTCGCGGTCACGCTCGACCGGCCCGCCAGCGCGCCGGTGACCGTCAACTTCGACACCGAGGATGCGACCGCCCAGACCGGATTCGATT
The DNA here is from genome assembly GCA_016710525.1 of Burkholderiaceae bacterium. Taxonomy (GTDB): domain Bacteria; phylum Pseudomonadota; class Gammaproteobacteria; order Burkholderiales; family Burkholderiaceae_E; genus Quisquiliibacterium. The sequence continues at coordinate 5,384 of JADJVQ010000074.1, read as the reverse complement.
TCACCGGCACCCAGGGCACGCTGACCTTCGCGCCCGGGCAGACGCTGCTCACGGTCGCGGTGCCGATCAACGACGATGCGGAACCCGAGACGACGGAGTCCTTCAGCCTGCGCCTGTCGGCGCCCGGCGGGGGCGTGCTGGGCCGCAGTGCGGGCACCGGCTTCATCGCGGCCAGCGATCAGGTGTCGCAGTCCAATCCTCTGGTGACGGTGCGCGGCAGCGCAGCCGGCGAGTCCGATGGATTCCTCGAATTCGTGATCGAACTGGCCGCGCCCACCGACAAGATCGCGACCGTCACCGCCACCACGGCCGACGTTTCCGCCAGCCGGTTCAGCGACTACCTGACGACGCAGTTCGCGGTGTCGTTCAATCCCGGCGAGACCGCCCGGGTGATCCGAGTGCCGCTGACCGGCGACAGCACGCTGGAGCGCACCGAGATCGTCTCGATGGCGCTGAGCGGCGCGGTGAATCTGGTGGCCGGCGGCGACGGCTACGGCACGATCTTCGACAACGACGCCAATACCGGCAACGCCGTCATCTCGCTGCATGATCAGGTGATCGACGAAGGCGACGCGTTCGCCCGTGTGCTGATCAGCCTCGATCGGCCCAGTGCCACGCCGATCACCGTGCACGTGGCCACCGGCAGTGGCACGGCCCTGTCGGAAGTCGACTACGCGGGCATCGAACGCGACATCATTTTCGCGCCGGGCCAGATGGTCCAGACATTCACCGTCCCGGTCTTCAACGAAGACGACGTCGAGCAGGACGAGCAGTTCTATCGTCACGCTGAGCAATCCCAGTGCCGGCAGCCTGGGCCGTTCGTCCGGGACGGTGCTGATCGGGCGCAGCGACCTGCCCAACGCAGCCAGCCCCATCGTCAGCACGCGCACCGCGACCGTCGGCGAGGCCGACCCGTCGGCGCCGCTGGTCGTGCAGCTGAGCGCGCCGGCCGCGGTGCGCACCTTCGTCGACGTCCAGACCGCCGACCAGTCGGCATCGCGTTTTTCCGATTACCTGACGCTGGCCGACCGCATTTATTTCGAGCCGGGCCAGACGACCCGTGTGGTGCCGGTCTCGGTCACCGAAGACACCACGGTCGAGGCCGCCGAACTGGTGCTGCTGTCGATGAGCGCGCCGTCCGGCCTGGCGCTGGGCAGCGTGGGCAACCTGATCATCCGCGACAACGATGCCAACGGGACGGTGGGCATCGCGATCGGCGACGCGATCGTCAACGAGGGCGATGGTGTCGCCGTGCTGCCGGTCTGGCTGACGGCGCCGTCGGCGAACCTCTTGACGGTCGAGTTCGCCATCGCGGGTGCCTCGGCGGTCTCGGGCGCCGACTTCGCGCCGGTGTCGGGCACGCTGCGCTTCGTGCCCGGCCAGACCGTTCAGAACATCTTCGTGCCGATCCTGAACGACGTCATTCCCGAGCCTGACGAGTTCTTCAATGTCCAGCTGAGCAATCCGGCGGGCGCGTCGCTGGCCGATGCCAATGGCGTGGTGCGCATCGGCCGCAACGACATGACCGCGGTGGCCCGGCCCACCGTGTCGGTCGAACCGTTCTTTGCGGGCGAAGCCGACGGCTACGTCGACATCGTCGTGCAGGTCGATCGGCCCTCCACCGCGCGCGCCACGGTCACGCTGACCAGCGCCGACACCACGGCCAGCCGTTTCAGCGACTACGGCACGGTGCAGGCGGCCCTGACCTTCGACGCCGGCGACACCACCCGGGTCGTGCGCCTGCCGGTGACCGAAGACATCGCCTCCGAAGGCACCGAGACCTTGCGCGCCGCGCTGAGCGCAGGCGTCAACCTGACGGTGTCGGCGACGCTGGGTGCGGCCGTCGGCACGCTGGTCGACAACGACAACGGCGCGGCCGCGTCGCAGTTCGTGTTCGGCCCGGCACAGGCCGATCGCCGCGAGACCAACGGCAACGTCTTCTTCCTGTTCGAGATCGAGCGGCTGGGGGATGTCAGCCAGCCCGCCTTCGTCAATTTCGTGACGGCCTCGAGCGCGGCCAATGGTGCCGATTTCGGCGTGGCGGCGATGCCCAACGGCCAGGTGCAGTTCGCGGCCGGCGAGACCGCCCGCCTGGTGGGCCTGAAGGTGGCCGGCGACACCGTGCTCGAGCGCAATGAGGATTTCACCATCACGCTCACCCCGGGCTTCGGCGGCACGGTGGGCCAGGGTCCCCAGACCGCGCGCATCCAGAACGACGACATCGCGGCGCGCAACGGCGCCCCGCAACTGGGCAAGGACGGCTCGTTCCTGTTCGATGCGGCCTATTACCTGTCGACCTACCCGGAGCTCGTCGCCTCGGTCGGCATCGATGCGGCTGCCGGGCACTACCTGAGCACCGGCGCCGGGCAGGGCCGTTCGCCCAACAGCTGGTTCGACGCCACCTACTACAAGAACCGGTGGCCCGATCTCACCCCGCTGAACCTGGACAACGCCACGCTGTTCCAGCACTTCAATCTGTTCGGCGTCTGGGAGGGCCGCTCGCCGGGCCCGAAGTTCCAGGCCTTCGATGGCAACCGCTACCTGACGGACAATCCCGACGTGGCCGCCTACGTCGACGCCTTCGTGGCTGACTTCCTGGGCAGCCGCACCAACGGCGCGATCGCCCACTACATCATCTACGGCGCCAACGAACAGCGGGTGGCCTTCGATGCGGCGGGTGCGGCGATCACGCTCGACTATCTGTTCGGCTACTGAAGAGACCCCATGGCCAAGGACCCCACCGCCTCCAGCGGCAAGCGCTGCTGGCTTCCCGTTGATGCCGACACCTCGCTGCTCGCGCTCGATGGCAGCGCCACGCCGGGTTTCCCCGGCGAGGAGGCCAGCGCACGCGAACAAACCGAGGTGCTGCGCACCGAACTCGTCGAACTGCAGGCGAGGCTGTATGCCGAGTCCCGGCAGCGCCTGCTGGTGGTGCTGCAGGCGATGGATACCGGCGGCAAGGACGGGGTGATCCGCAAGGTCTTCTCGGGCGTCAATCCGCTGGGCGTGAAGGTGGCCCGCTTCGAGCGCCCGACCGAGGCCGAGCTGTCGCGAGACTACCTGTGGCGCGTGCATCCGCATGTGCCCGCCAATGGCGAGATCGTCATCTTCAACCGGTCGCACTATGAGGACGTGCTGGTGGTGCGCGTCAACGCGCTGGTGCCCAAGGCGCGCTGGAAACTGCGCTACGACCACATCCGGGAGTTCGAGCGGATGCTGGCCGACGAGGGCACGACGATCGTCAAGTTCTATCTGCACATCGATCGCGACGAACAGGCGCGCCGTCTGCAGGCGCGGCTGGACGATCCGCAGCGGCAGTGGAAGTTCGATCCCCACGATCTCGAGCAGCGCAAGCACTGGAACGCCTACATGCTGGCGTTTCGCGATGCGATCGTCCAGACCGACCGCAAGTGCGCACCCTGGTACACGATCCCGGCCAACCGCAAGTGGTATCGCGACTGGGCGGTCATGAACATCCTGGTGCGAACCCTGCGCGACATGAATCCGCGCTTCCCGGCGCCGACGATCGATCCGGCGACGATCACGATCACCTGACCCGGCGCTTCGCCGGGAGGGGCGCCCCGCGGCGCCTGCCCGCCCGGCGCGGCGCGCTCCTAACCGGTACCGATCCGATGCGCAAAGACGCCCGTTTCCCGAACCTGTTCATCCTCGATCACCCGCTGATCCAGCACAAGCTGTCGCACATGCGCGACCGGACCACGTCGACGCGCACCTTTCGCGAACTGCTCAACGAGCTCACGCTGCTGATGGGCTACGAGATCACCCGCGACCTGCCGCTGACCACCGAACCCATCGAAACACCGCTGTGCCCGATGCAGGCACCGGTCATTGCCGGCAAGAAGGTGGCGGTGGTCGCCGTGCTGCGTGCCGGGCTTGGCATGGCCGACGGGCTGATCAAACTGATTCCGTCGGCGCGCCAGGGGCATATCGGCTTGTACCGGGGCGCCGACAACCAGCCGGTCGAGTACTACGTGCGCCTGCCCGAGATCGAGGGGCGTACCTTCATCGTCTGCGATCCGATGCTCGCCACGGGCAATTCCGCCGTCCATGCGGTGCAGGTGCTGCTCGATCGCGGCGTGCCGGTCTCGGCGATCCGCTTTCTGGCGCTGGTCGCGGCGCCGGAGGGGGTGACCGTGTTCCAGCAGCGGCATCCGCAGGTGCCGGTCTACGTCGCGTCGCTCGACAGCCACCTGAACGAAAAGGCGTATATCGTGCCGGGGCTGGGCGATGCGGGGGACCGCATCTTCGGCACCAAGCATTGACGCCCCCTTTCACTGACACGAAGGAGTCACCCCATGGCGGTACGCGAATTCGAATCACTGGCGCACATCAGGTCCTGCGTCGGACAGGAGGTCGCGATCAGTGACTGGGAGACCATCACCCAGGACCGCATCGACAAGTTCGCCGACGCCACCGGCGACCACCAATGGATCCACATCGACGCGAGCCGGGCCGCGCAAGGGCCGTTCGGCTCGACCATCGCCCACGGCTTCCTCACGCTGTCGCTGCTGCCGATGTTCTTCCAGCGCACCATTCTCATGCGCGACGTGAAGATGGGCGTCAACTATGGCCTGAACCGGGTGCGCTTCACCTCGCCGGTGCCGGTGGGCAGCGAACTGCGGGCGCGCTTCAAGCTGGTGTCATGCGAAGACATCGCCGACAACGGCGCGCAGATGGTCTGGGAGGTCACGTTCGAGCGCAAGGGCTCCGAGCGCCCCGTGTGCGTGGCCGAGTCGATCTCGCGGCGCTACGCCTGAAACGGGGTTCGCCGGGCCCCGCGCAGGTCTGGGCCCGGGTCAGTGGTGCGCATGGGCCAGCGCGTGGCCCTTGCCGCGGGCGATCAGCCAGCGGTTCAGCGGATACGCCGCGACACCGGCAATCGCGAGTGCCACCAGCATGCTCGCCCAAAAGAGCGGCGAATCGATCGACGCATCCATGGCACCGGGAATCGACAGCATCAGGGCATTGTCGACAAGCTCCATGATGGTGATCGACGCCGCGTCGGCCGCCAGTGCGATGCGCAGCGCCTGCCGGGGCACCATGCCCGCGCGCAGCAGGGGCAGGGCGGTCAGCCCGAACCCGGACACGAACGCCAGCACGACGGCCAGCGCGATGGTGCTGGCATTGCCCCAGCCGAGGGCGGTGCCGATCAGCAGACCGGCGACTTCACCGATGGCGCATCCGAGCAGGCAATGCAGCGTCGCCATCAGCGCGGTGCGGTTCAGCGACGGCTGGCGCTGCGCTGCAGCGCCCCGATGCGAGTGGGAGAACGTCTGGGGTGGACGTGATGGGAATGATCCATGGCACAACTCCTGTTTTGAAAGGTGCTGGTCCAGGATAAAGATTCCCATGATTGGAAGGTC
>JADJVQ010000073.1 GCA_016710525.1 Burkholderiaceae bacterium | reverse complement strand
CAACAGCGCCTCGGTGTCCTCGACGATCATCGTGTTGGTCAGGCTGCGGTTGAGCGTCCACATCAGCTCGAGCTTCTCCGCATAGGCCGGGTCGCGCAGCCGGTTGGCGTCGAGATCGACGTAGCGCGCCTTGCGGTAGTACAGGTTCGGCAGCAGCACGTAATAGCCGACGGTGGCCAGGCGCCGGCACATGTCCGACAGTTCCTCGCGAATACCGACGGAATCCATGTAATGAATGACGACCGGATGCGGCCCGGGGCCGTCCGGATGGAAGATGTAGGTGTTCATGTTTCCATCGCGAGTGGCGATGTCGACGACGCGCTCCTGCATGCTGGGTCCTCGTCGTGTAGGTTCGGCCCATAAGCTGTGACCGGGGCCGCGGCACTACACCTCGAATTCCGAGCAGCGGAATTCGACCGAGATGTCCGAGAGCCCGAACACCCCCGCCGCCGCCGCTTCCTCGCGCCGTCGCACCCGCGAGACCGGCACCTTCGTTCGCGACACGCCGGGCAGCCGCTCGCTCGAGCGTGGCCTGGCGATCATTCGTGCATTCCGGCTCGATGCGCACTCGCTCACGAACGCCGAGATCGCGGCGATCACGGGGCTGGCGCGCACCACGGTCAGCCGCCTGACCCGGTCGCTGGTCGATTCCGGCTTTCTGGAATACGACATCGCGTCGCTGCGCTATCGCCTCGGCCCGCCGTTCCTGAGCTTCGGCAAGCTCGCCAGGCGAGGCTCGGTCGTGCTTCGGATGGCCCGGCCGCTGATGCGCGAGATCGCCGAAGAGCTGTCGATCAATGTCGGGCTGGCGGTTGCCGATGCGGGCGAGATGATCTACCTGGATTCGTTTCGCAGAAGCCGCCTCGGCGTGCTGCGCCGCGCCACCTGGGGCGGGCGTCTGCCGATCGCCGAAACCGCGCTCGGTCGGGCCTGGATCGCGGCCGTGAATCCGCAGGCGCGCGCCGATGCGTTCGAGGCCTTCGCCCGGACGTACGAGGCACGCTGGCCGGCCTTGCGGGGCGACATCGACCGCGCGGTGGCGCATGTCGAGCGCCATGGCTGGTGCGGCGCGACCTGGAAGCCCGGCATGGTCGCGATCGCCGCACCCCTGGTCGTGCCAGGTCAGGCGATCCACGCCATGAACTTCAGCTTCCCAGTCCTGGGCGAGGACACGGCCCGCCTGGAACGCCGCCGCGGCAGGCTCCTGGTGGAAACGGTGGCACGCCTGCGCACCGTGCTGATCGAGCAGGAAAAAACGCGAGGCAGCGACGCTGCCGCGGCGCGCTAGCCCCGCGGCGGCGGCGCTTCAGCCCGGCGGCGGCGGCGCTTCAGCCCGGCGCGGCGTGTCCGAATGCGCCCGCCTCTGTCCATTGGCGGAACTCTTCCGGACTCGCGCCCAGCATGGTGGTCATCACCTCCTGCGTGTCGGCGCCCAGGCGTGCCGACGCGACGGCCGGCAGGCGGTCCGCGCCGTGCAGGCGCAAGGGGCTGTCGGCGATTGCCACCCGGCCATACTGCGGGTGATCGATCCACTGCAGAAATTGCCGTTCGTGCATGTGCTTGTCGTGGGTGACTTCGACCACATCGCGGACCGGCGCATGCGGCACATTGTGCCGCTGCAGCGCCTGGCAGACTTCATCGCGCGACAGATCGCGCATCCAGGCCGAAACGATCTCGTCCGTCTCGTCGATGGGCACACGCGCGACCTGCCCTTGCGAGGGCGTCGTTCCGGTTGTGATCGGTCCGGCCCATGGCGGCAAGCAGGTTCGTCCAGTGCGAATCCTTCACGCCGATGATCGCCACGTAGCCGTCCTTGGCGCGGTACACGTTGTAGGGCGCCGCCGAGCGTCCGCCATGCTGGTTTCCGGTGCGCGGGGGCACTTCATCGTGGTCGTAGTAGAACGTGAGGTTCGAGGCCAGCGTCGGGTAGACCACCTCCTGCATGGCCACTTCGACCAGTCGGCCGATACCCGTGAAATGCCGCTCGTACAAGGCAGTGATGACGCCCGCATAGAGATGGATGCCGCTCAGGAAGTCCACGACCGCCGGACCCGCCTTCACGGGCGGCCCATCCGGGAACCCGGTCACGCTCATCATCCCGGACGATGCCTGCACGGTGACGTCCATCGCCAGCTGGTTGGCGTCAGGCCCCGACAGCCCATAACCGGAGCCCGACGCGTACACCAGGCGCGGATTGAGCTCGTGCAGGACTGCCCAGCCCACGCCCAGGCGATCCATCACTCCGGGCGCGTAGTTCTCGAGCAGCACATCGGCCGTGGCGGCCAGCTTGCGCAGAACCGCCTTGCCCTGTTCGGTCTTCAGATCCAGCGTGATGCACTTCTTGTGGCCGTTCAGCAGAGCGAACGGAACACCCGAGCCCCTTGCTCACCGCCTCCCGCTGCCGAACCGGCTCGCCGCCCGGCGGCTCCACCTTGATGACGAGTGCGCCAGCCTTGGCCATCAGGTAGGTCGCATAGGGGCCCTGATAGACCTGCCCGAGATCGATCACCACGATCCCGTCCAGCGGGCGGTTGCGTCTTTGCATGTCGGTTACCTCTTGCGATTGTTCGAGTGCGCCAGACCGGCGACGCGTAGCGCAATTCTTGTCTGCGCGGCGCGGCGCAACCAGACGGGAATTCCGCTGCTCGGAATTATCGGCTTCCGGGGCCCATCCTTCAATCAGCGGGGTGCGAGCCGCCGCCGGGTGTTCTCGAGCAGTTCGGCAATGCGCAGGTCGCGCGCATATTGGGCGTAGGTTCGCTGCGACGAGCCGTCGCCCATGCGCATGTCGGCATCGGCGCCATGGCGGATCAGCAGCGGCAGCAGTGCCTGCCCGAACGCCCGCTCGGCCGGCGAAGCGGGCAGACCGCTCGACCAGGCAATGGCCCAGTACAACGGGGTATGGCCCGATTCGTTCTTGACGTTGGGATCGGCACCGGCCTCCAGCAGCCGCTTCACTTCGCCGAGGTCGCGCGCGTTGGTCGCTTCGTGCAGGCGTGCGCCCGCGAAACGTCCGCGCAGCACATCGGCCGGCGTACCCCCGAGCAGCACGACTAGCCGTTCTTTGCGGCCCTCGTCCAGGAAAGCGAACGTGTGCGTATCGATGGCAAGGTCCAGCGCCGTGCGCCCCCAGGAGTCCTTCGCCTTCAGATCCGCGCCGCGCCGGACCAGCCATTCCAGCACCGCGTGGCGCGCACCATAGGCCGCCAGATGCAGCGGCGTCTGCCCCTGCCCGTTCGCCTGCGCCGTGCCGGCCTTCAGGCGATGCAGATACTCCATCGCCGGGAGATTCCCGTGGAACGCCGCGCGGCCAAAGGGCGTGGTGCCATCGGCATCCGCAGCATGGATATCGGCGCCATGGCGCACGAGCCACTCCATCGCGAACACCATCCGCGAGCTCTCGGCGGCTCGATGCAGCATCGAGCCGCCGTGCACATCCTTGAACGCCAGCATCGCCGGCGCCGGGCGTGCCAGCAGCTCCTTGACGAGTTCGACCTGATCATTGGAAAGCGCCCAGTCCAGGCCGCTGTCCGGCATGGCCGCACCGTGCTTGAGCAGGAGCCGCAGCACTGGCAGGTTCAGTGGATCCATGGCGGCGCGCACCGGCAGCGCGGTGTCCTTGCCGGCGATCTTCGCGTCGCCCCCCCGGGAAAGCAGCAGTTCGACCACCGCCCGCAGGCGCAGCGGATCGCTGTGGCGGTAGTGCGCGTGGCGCATCGCCCGCAGCAAGGGCGTGTCTCCGTCGGTGTCCGGCGCGTTGACGTTCGCGCCCCGGTCGATCAGCAGCCGGATGATGTCGAGATCGCCACGAAAGTTCACCGCCACGTGCAAGGCGGTACCGCCCAGGTCGTCGCGGGCATTGACGTTGGCGCCGGCGTCCACCAGCGCGCGGACCTTTGCCGTATCGGGATGCTGCAGGGCCATCCGCAAGTCGGCCTCGCGCTGCGTCCATGCTGGCGCGGACTGCGCAGAGGCCTCATTCATCGCGATGCCCAGCACGCAAGCGACTGCGACGCCACTCAGGAACCGGGTCAGTCGGCCCATGTCGGCCTCAGGGTCGCCATGCGTCAATCACGCTCCGTCGCCAGCGCAGCGCCCTCGCCCTCGGTCTCGCCGCCGCCGCCGCCGCTGCCGCCGAAAACCACCGAATGCAGCATCGTCACCCCCAGGTTGCCGGCGGCGCCCGTCCGCTCGGGCGTGCTGGTGATGCGTGCCCGCAGTACCTGGTGTGGCGCCGGCCCGTCCACCAGCAGGTGCAACTGCTCGATGGGCTCGCCTCGGTCGGCGATGTTACGCACGCCCAGCACCTGGACACGGCCGAAGACCAGCCGGAGGAATTCCGGCGCCGGGTAGTCGCTGCGGCTTTGCGCCTCCAGTGCCTCCATCAACGCCTCGAAGCCGCCTTCGGGGCGCTCGAGCAGGCTGAAGTTGAGCTGAACCTGGCTCGTCGGCTCGAAGACCAGCACCCGACGGCCGTCATCGATGGCATGCCAGCCAAACGGTGCGTCGATGAAGGCCATGATGGCGCCGCAGGCCAGCGTGACGCTGCGTGCACCGGAGTCGACGCGATGCACCCGCGGGGCCAGCCCGATGCCGTTGTCGCGCAGGCGCTGCAGCGTGGGATGCTCCTGGTCGAAAGTCGCGGCGTCGCCCGACAAGGCATGGTTGGCCAGAGGCTCGAGCGGTGGTTGAGAAGCGTTGGCCGGATCCGCGTCGCAGGCGGATGCCGCCGGATTCACGCTGGCCGCGGAAGCGTCCGGATCCGTGTCGGCCGCCGATGCAGCGGAATTCGCAACGGGCCACACCGAGACCGTGGGCCCCTTGGGCGTCGTCAGTGCGAAGGTGGACAACAGGTGCTGCCACACGCCATACAGCGCGTCGGCCACCAGTTCGGGCGCGGTGAGGCTGAGGCTGATCAGCCGGCCACCGTCTTCGGCAAAGGCGTATCGCACGCACACGGGGCCCAGTTCCGAGGCCTGCGTGGCCTCGCCCAGCAGCGCGGGCAGACTGCCCATGCTGCCGCCACCCTGCGCGTTGGGCACCAGGCCATTGTGATCGAGCAGGTAACTCGCCCAGTCGCTGACCGTGCCGTCGGCATAGGCGGGCCGTGCGGCGGCCGAGAAGACGATGGCGGCCTGCGGCGCGGTGACCACCACCAGCGACATCAGGTGCGTCGGATCTTCGAAGTTCAGATCATCGTCGGGCAGATCATGGGGCTGCCAGTCGCCCGGCAGCTCGACCGTGAAGCCGAGATCGGCCGCCCGCGAGGGCACTTCGAGTCGGCGGGCGGCGGCCCCGCGGTGAAAGGCAGGCGACATGGCGGACTCCGCGGTGGCGTCAGGGGGATGGGGTCTTGTTCTCGGGTGCGCGCTGGCCTTGCCGATACTGGTGCTGGCTGTCGCTGGCATCGAGTTCGCTGGTGTAGTCCTCGTTGACCTTGAAGCTGGCGGCGTCCGCGCCGGCGACGGGTTCGCTGCGGTACCAGACCCGCCTGGCATCGGCCACGTAGCCGCGTCCGACGACCCGGATGCTGGCCGCATCCGCCTCGCGCAGCACGCGCACGACCGGCCGGGGCGAATTGGCTTCGGAGGTATCGATGTGGCCGTGATAGACCCGGGTGCGGTCTCGGGCAAACTCGGGCGCGCGCACGTCCAGCAAGGCGAAGCTCGGACCATGGCTGCCAGGGATCTCGATGCGCTCGAAGTAGCCGCGCTGGGCGTCCCGGGCATAGCGGGCGTCCAGCGGTTCGAAGCTGCCCACGTCGCGCACCTTGAATGCCTGGCCCTCGTAGTAGGCCCGGCTGGCATCGCGCGCATAGCCGTGCGCCAGCACGCGGTAGCTGGCGGGATCGGCGCCCGGGATGGCGAAGACCCGGTTGTGGCGTTGGGTGTAGTACTCCTGGCCCTTGCGGTAGGTGTCGGCATAGAACACGGTCTTGGCGTCGCGCGCCTCGTGCTCGGAAAGCACCTCGAAACTGCTGCCCAGGCTGTCCTCGATGACACTGCCGCGGTAGTAACCGCGCTGGGCATCTTTGGCGAAGATCGCGTCGATGGGCTTGAAGGTGGCGGGATCCAGCGGCATGAACTGGCGGGTGCCGCCGTAGTTCCACAGCCCATCCTTCTTCGCGTAGCCCGATCCGGTGTCGCAGCCGGACAAACCGCCCAGGCCGGTCAGCAGGCCGAGCGTGAATGTCAGCGTGCGCAGCCACCAGGGCCTGCGACCCGCACGCGTGGCAACCGGATGCGTCACGGCAACTGGGCGAACAAGAAGCCGTGGCTCACAGCGCGCCCAGCAGCAGCTCGCGAATGGCCTGGTCGCTGTGCATGCCGTCGGTGCCTTGCGCGTACGCGCAGTGCATCTCCAGCACGCCGCCGGCAAAGGCCAGATGGCGCTGCCCAGGCTCGGCGACGTTCTTCAGGCGCACCTGCTTCAAACCGTCGCGGACAGCTTCCTTGCCCATCTCGTCCTGGCAGATCACGCGCAAGGCCATGTTCAGGCGATGGCAGGACAGGTTGTCCAGAAAGTTCAGGGCCTGCGCATCGTTCTCGAGGCTGGCCCAGTCGACTTCGTAAGGCACCGCCCGACCGCAGATCTCGGCGATCTCGCGGCTGCGCTCGGGCAGCGTGATGTCTTGCAGTTCCTTGATCTTGCGGCGCTCTGGCAGTCCCATTTGAGTCGGCTCCGGTCGGGGTGGAGGGCCACGCAGCGGGTGGCGTGGCCCGCAGTGTCGCGGGCAGGCGTTTCAACGGCACTTCGCCGCGCCCGCGCACACGTTGCAATTGTTCGGCGACCGGCGCGAATCAGCGCAGACGGCGCTTTGCGCGATAGACCTTGCGCAGCGCCTGCAGGAATTGCGTGTAATCCTCTTCGCCCGTGGGCGCTGCCTGGTCCGGCGCCAGGCCGGGGTCGTTGGCCGCCGGGGCATCGTCCCAGCTGAATGCCCGGGCCGTCTGCAGCGCGCGGCCGGAACGCGGCTCCTGGCCCTGCCGCGGATCGTGAACGGTGAAGATGAACTCCCGGCCACCCGGGATGCGGCGCTCGGACACGAGCGTGGTGACGATGGGGCGACGGCCCCGGCGTTGTTTGCCTTGCATGATGAACTCCTGACTGGGTTGAACGAACACGCGCACGCGGTCCCGAAGGGCCGATGGGTGGCGTGGTTCGCGTCAGGGGTTACGAGGTCATGCCGGCTGAAATCCTTGGATCTGCTGAGTCAAGAACTCTGAGTTCAATCTGCTCAAAACGCTGCCAGTATCGCGCGGCTCCTGAAAAAACAAAACCCGGGAAACCCCGGGTCTTGTCGCGATGGACGGCGCGAGCCGCCCGCAGGAGCGCTTTACACAGAGGCGCTTTACATCGTGGCGCTTTAACGTGCAGCAGCGCGCCGACGGGTTGCAGCGCCGGCCAGCCCCAGGCCCAGCATGGCCAAGGCCAGCGAGCCAGGCTCCGGAACACCCGCCGGCCCTTGCAGGGCGGCCAGCCCTTCCCATCCACCGCAGACGTTGCCGCCGCAGGTGGTGGTCGCCACCAGCGTGGCGGCGCCGGTGCTGGTGTTCAAGCGATAGAGGCTCCCATTGAAGTCCAACCCGTAGAGCGCCCCGTCGTCACCAAAGGTCAGCCCGAACTGCACGGAGATGTCGCCCAGGCCAAGGTTTCCGATCAGGCTGGCCGCACCCGTCAACAGATCGATGCCGTACAGCGAATCGGTAAAGTTCCCGTCAATCGCGTAGGCACTGCCAGTAGGGCCGACGGCGAAACCGTCGCCATAGACGCCATTGCTTCCGACCAGCGTGGCGGCGCCCGTCGCCAGGTTGACGGTGTACAAGCTGCTGCTCCCCTGATTGCTGCTCCCCCGACCCCCATTGAAGTTGTACATCGTGCCCGACCGCTCGTCGAAATCGAGGCCTGCGTCAATCCCATTGCGGGTGCCGGTCGCACCGACCAGCACGCCCGGAGGGGTCGTGATGTTCCACAGCTCATGCGTGGTTCCGCCCACGGCGTACAAGGTACTTCCGGCAAAGGCAAGGCCTTCCGCGTCGTCAAAAGCCAGCCTCCCGAGATCCGTCGCCACACCGGTTGCGGCGTCGATGCTGTAAAGATGGTCATCGCCGTTCGACTGCACCGAATACAGGACGGGAGAAGCGCCGGCGGCTGTCGCCACACCCGTAAGGGCAACGGCGAACGCCCATGCGCGACTGATTCGTTGAAAGGTCATTGGGACGTATTCCTGAGGTGGGTGGGTAAGCCGAGGACTCTCGGCAGGTACGATTCACCTGTACGCAAGACACGGGCCAGACATAAAAACTTGTTTCTATTCAAATACTTAATAAATCCATCCGATCGCCCACATCCGATTTTCGGGCTGCATTGTAAAAAAGTGCGACGACCACAGCAAAGCTTCCGTGGCAACAAGACCGCCCTGCCCAGCAAACCCTGCGCGGCCTGCGGCCGGCCCATGACCTGGCGCCGCCGTTGGGCGCGAAGCTGGGACGATGTGAAGTACTGCTCAGAGGCCTGCCGGCGTGCCAAAGGTCCCCTTGGCTGAGCTGCGTTGCCTGGTCCTCGTGCTGGGCGACCAGCTCGATCCGGACGCCGCCTGTTTCGAAGGCTTCGATGCGACGCACGACATGGTCTGGATGGCCGAGGCGGTCGAAGAATCGACTCATGTCTGGTCCAGCCAGCCGCGTACGGCGATGTTCCTGGCTGCGATGCGCCACTTCGCGCACGCCCTGCGCGTTGTCGGCCGCCCTGTCGCCTACACGCTGTTGGACGACCCCTGGCTATACCACGCGCAGTTATCGGCCGCGCTGAACCTGAAGCCGCTCAATCCGCGCGAAGTAGCGGCGGCGGCCGTGGCCGACTGCCGCGCGGGCTGCGCACCGCTGGCCAGCGTCGAGGGCTTCGTGCGCCAGATCTTGGGCTGGCGCCACCGACATGGCCTGCTTGCGCGATGCGCTGGCGCAGACGCTGACCCACGGCTACGCCAACCACATCCAGCGGCTGATGGTCACCGGCCTTTTTGCGCTGATGCTCGGCATGAGCCCGCATTGCGATGGCTGCCGCTACGACCCCGCGCAACGCACCGGCGACACCGCCTGCCCGTTCACCGCGCTGCACTGGGACTTCCCGATGCGCCACCAATCCCTGCTCGCCGCCAACCCGCGCATGGGCCGGGGAGCCGGCCGGGCTCGATTGCCTGACCGGCCCCCCGCGCGCGCCCAACTCACTCGTCCCGGCCGCCTCCCAGCCCCAGCAGTGCCAGCAGCGACTGGAACACGTTGTACAGGCTCAGGTACACGCCGAGCGTGGCGGTGACGTAGTTGGTCTCGTAGCCATCCTTCACTCGCTTCAGGTCATACAGAATGAAGGCCGAGAAGATGCCGATGGCCAGCACCGACAACGTGATCATCAATGCGCCGGACTGGATGAAGAAGTTCGCCAGCCCCGCCACCAGCAGCATGATCGCGCCGATGAACAGGAACTTGCCCATCGAGGACAGGTCCCGCTTGATCACCGATGACAGCGTCGCCATCCCCAGGAATATGGCGCCGGTGCCGGCGAAGGCCGTCATGATCAGACCGGCCCCGTTGTTCAGGCCGAGCACCACACCCACCAGCCGCGACAGCATCACGCCCATGAAGAAGGTGAAGGCCAGCAGGATGGGCACTCCGGCAGCGGAATTCTTGGTGCGTTCGATGGCGAACATGAATCCGAAGGCGCCAACCAGGAAGACCACGAGGCCGACGCCGGGCGACAAGGCCTGCGCGATACCGGTGCTAACTCCGACCCACGCGCCCAGCACCGTCGGAACCATCGACAGCGCGAGCAGCCAGTAAGTGTTTCGAAGGACGCGGTTTCGCTCCCGAAGGGCGACCGTCGGCAAGGCGTCGTCAGCGAGATGGGTCAGGTTCATGATTGTTCCTGTGCAGAAGGTAGATGGATTTGTTGGACGAAGCGCTTCATGCTGCCAACGCAACAGGTTGCGCGGACCGCGGGCGATCAACCAGGCGCATCTGCGCCTGCGCGAGACGACAGACGCGATCCGAGGCGCGATCGATCGCGTTATAGACATTCGTGCCGATGTCCACGACGGTGCTCGCAGGTGCATCGTGGAGCTTCACGCTCACGATGCAGTAGCTGTCCTTCTGGAATCTTCGCCCTCCAGAATTTCCAAGCTTGATCTCGATGTAATCCACCTGGTTGCTTTGATCTTGCAGGCGAAATAGAAACATCCTGAATGCATGCTCAGCCAGTTCAACATCGGCACAGGTCATCGCAGTCTGGAACCGGATATCCATGATGTGCTCCTTGTGGCGAACCCGTTCAATCAGTTGCTGGACTCTAGGCTTGGCAGGATTCCGTGTAAATTCGATTAATACATCCACTCTCATCGCGTTTTTCTGATCATTGAGATGAACTACAAGCACCTCCACTACTTCCTGCAGGTTGCGGAGACGGGCAGCGTGGCAGCGGCCAGCCGGCAATTGCACCTGACCCCACAGACCATCAGCGGGCAAATCCAGCTGCTGGGCGAGCGCCTCGGCGGCGCACTTTTCGAGAAAGCCGGGCGTCGCCTGGTGCTGACCGAAACCGGTCAGCTTGCCCTGACCTATGCCCGGGAGATCTTCTCGCTCGGTTCCGAACTCGAATCAGCCGTCCGAGAGAAAACCCGCAGCGGACGGACACTGGAGTTTCGCGTCGGCGTGGCGGACGCTGTACCGAAGTCGATCGCCTACCATCTGGTGGAGCCGGCGCTCGGAATTCAGGAGCCCATACGCATCGTTTGTCGGGAGTGGCGCCTCGATCGCCTGCTGTCGGAACTTGCCGTCCATACGCTCGACCTGGTGATCGCGGATGCACCGCTGCCCCCCACTGTGAGCCTGAAGGCATTCAGTCATCGCCTCGGGGGATCCCGCATCGGCGTTTTCGCGGCCCGCGCCTTGAAGTCACGCTCGCGCAAGCCCTTCCCCGAATGCTTGAATGGCGAGCCGCTGCTGATGCCCGGCGAAGATTCCGCGGTCGGGCAGCGCCTGCGCGCCTGGTTCAAGTCGCAGGGCCTGTACCCCAGGATCGTCGCAGAGTTCGACGACAGCGCTCTGGCGCAGGAGTTCGGCCGACAGGGCGTGGGCTATCTCCTAGGACCGGAGGTGCTGGTCGACGAGATCGAATCCCGGCACCAGGTACAGCACGTGGGCACGATCGATGCGGTTGAGGAGCACTTCTACGCCATCTCCGTCGAGCGACGCATCACTCACCCCTGCGTGCTGGCCATCACGCGAGCGGCACGAAGCGAACTCTTCCAGCCGAAAGCCCGCACAAGCCCCGCGCAGGCACGTTCGCGCCGCAAGCCTGGGTGACGCCCGCCCGGCCCTGATCTGCGCAAACACCCCGTCAGGAGTACCGCCCGCAGCGACCTTGGGCGGCGCGGTCGCTCCGGCCCGGTCACGAATCGCCAGTCCGACATGGGGTTATTCCCCCTTGCCGATTACTCGAATATTCAGATGCCAAACATCGAATAAATCTGCGCAAGGCATTCGCTTCAGAGCGGGGACTTCTTTTCGGCTCGAACAAGCGACATCGGTCCACAACCGGCATTGACTAAGCTCAATGTCATGCGCGGTCGTTGGCTCCACGCTGGGATGCGCTATCCAGGAGACGACGATGACAGTACCCACATTGCCCGCCCGGATCTTCATGGCCACCGACTTGAGCGCTCGAAGTGATCGCGCCCTCAGCCGGGCAGCGCTGCTGGCGCGTTCCTGGTCCCGCGAATTGACCGTCGCACACGTCGTACACAACGCTGATGTGGATCGGCACGACCGACTGATGAGCACGGCACCTTCGTGGCGCCGCCCGGAGTCCTGGGCAAAAGCGCTTGAACGAACACTGCGCGACGATCTCGCGGCGGAAGACATCACCGCGAAGGCACTGATCGTGGTCGGATCAACAGCCGATTCCGTCCTGCGGGCAGCGAACGACGACGGCGCTGGACTGATTGTCTTGGGGATGGCCAAGGATGCGCCGTTAGATTGCATTCAATTGGGCAGCACCGTCGACACTCTGGTACGGCAGTCTCGAGTGCCCGTTCTGAACGTGCGCCGCCGCGTGCGCGGCGCCTACCGGCACGTCGTGGTGGCAACAGACTTCTCCGAGCCCGCGATGCACGCCCTGCGTCTGGCCGCGCACTGGTTCGCAGGCGCGCGCCTGACGATCTTCCATGCCTACAGCCCACCGGGTGCCACGCTGACCAGCGGGCCAGCCGCCAAAGCATCATGGCGCACCGCGGTGACCGAGCAGTGCGAATCGCACCTGGCGGCCGCAGCCTTGCCTGCGGCCATCGAGGCCGCATTGAATCGGGTGCTGGAGCAGGGCAATCCGGAGGTCTTGCTCCCCGACTATGTCGCCAGCGCCGATGTCGACGCGGTTGTTCTGGTTCGCAAGGCCGCAGCGGTCTGGCCAGAGCATTGCTCGGCAGCACAGCAGAGAACCTTCTGCACGCGCTGGACTGCGACACGCTGGTCGTGCGCGGGTCGTGAGCCTGCCCGATTGGCACGAAGGCCAGGATCGCTTTCGCACGCTCCCGGAAAGCAGCCCCATGGCCGATGGCAGGACCGATGACCCCATCCCCGTCTGGCACGCGTTGTCGGTAGACCAGCTGCTGCGCCACTTCGAGCTCGACCCACAGCAAGGACTGGACTCAGACGCGGTGCTGCGTGCGCAGGATCGCCACGGCCCCAACACGCTGCCCGAGCCGCCGCCCAAGCCTCTGTGGCGCACTTTCGCGCGGCAGTTCAAGAGTCCCCTGATCTACATTCTCTTCGTCGCCGCGGTACTGGCCATTTCGCTGGGGCATCGCGGCGATGCGCTGGTCATTTTCGCGGTGGTCCTGGTCAATGCGTTGATCGGCAGTTTTCAGGAGGGCCGGGCGGAACGCTCGATGGCGGCCTTGCGGCGGCTGTCCGCGCTGCGGGTCCGGGTGGTGCGCAACGGCGGTGAATGGGTGCTCGAAGCGCGCGAGCTCGTTCCGGGTGACATCGTGCTGCTGGCCGCAGGCGATGCGGTCGCTGCCGATGCGCGCCTCGTGCAAGGAGCCCAGCTGCACGTGGCCGAAGCCGCCCTCACCGGCGAGTCTGTTCCGGTGTCGAAGGCGGTGGCTGCGCGCCCGAGGCCACTGGCCTGGCCGATCGTCACTGCATGGTGTACTCCGGTACCCATGTCACGGCCGGCCGGGCCCGTGCTGTCGTCGTGGCCACCGGCATCCACACCGAGGTCGGCCGCATCGCCGGCCTGACCGAACGTGCCGAAGAGCCGAAGACGCCGCTGGAGAGGCGACTGGAGCAGTTCGGCCGCGCACTCGTGGCCGCTGCGCTGGGTCTCTTCGTGCTGGTGGTGCTGCTCGGACTGTGGCGCAAGTTGCCTTTGGCTGAGGTGCTGATGGTGGCCATCAGCCAGATGGTCTCGATGGTGCCGGAAGGCCTCCCGGTGGCCATGACCATCGCCCTGGCGGTCGGCATGCAACGCATGGCCGATCGCGGTGCGATCATCCGGCGGCTTTCGGCGGTGGAGACGTTGGGCTCCACCACCGTCATCTGCAGCGACAAAACCGGCACCCTCACCCGCAACGAAATGACCGCCGTGTCGCTTTGGTTGCCCGGCGAACGCCAGTTCTGTGTCAGCGGCATCGGCTACGTCCCCGAGGGCGCGATCGACGAAGGCTCATGCCCCGCGAACGCAACCGATCCGGAGCTGCGCAATCTGCTCACGGCCGCCGCGTTGTGCAACGACGCGCAATTGCTGGCGCCTGAGGATGAACGGGCTTGCTGGACGGTGCTGGGCGACCCGACCGAGGGAGCCCTGCTGGTCCTGGCGCGCAAGGCGGGCCTCACGATCGATGCGCTGCGCCACGATGCGCCGCGCGAGGCCGAACTGCCCTTCGACTCCGACACCAAGCTGATGGCCACGCGGCATTGCATGGCCGACGCACCGCGGCGTGTGTGGATCAAGGGGGCTCCGGAAGCCGTGCTGCGGCTGTGCACCGCCGACTCGGCCTCGGTTCTGCAGAGCGCTCGCGATGCCGCCGCGGCCATGGCCACGCAGGCCCTGCGCGTGCTGGCCTTTGCCACCCTGGACGACGACGCCTTGGATCCAGTGGCCGGGTTCGACGCCCTGGCCGGTCGCGCCCGACTGTTGGGCCTGGTCGGCGAGATCGATCCGCCGCGCGAGGAAGTCAAGCTTTCGGTCGCGCAATGCCGGATCGCCGGCATTCGTCCGATCATGGTCACCGGCGACCACAAGCTCACCGGCCTGGCCATCGCGCGGCAACTCGGCATCGCGCGCGACGGGGAGCGCGCCGTCGACGGAGCCGAACTCGAACGCATGGGCGAGGCCGATCTGCGCGATGCGCTACCCGGTATCGCCGTGTTTGCCCGCGTGCAGCCTGCCCAGAAGCTGCGCATCGTGGAGGCCCTGCAGGCTCGGGGCGAGGTGGTCGCGATGACCGGTGATGGCGTCAATGACGCGCCGGCGTTGGCGCGTGCGGACGTCGGCGTGGCGATGGGGATCACCGGGACCGAGGTCGCCAAGAGCGCGGCCAAGATCGTGATCACCGACGACAACTTCTCCACCATCGTCGGCGCCGTGCAGCAGGGACGCGTGGTCTACGGCAACCTGAAGAAGGTCATCCTGTACCTGTTCGCCACCTCGATGGCCGAGGTGCTGGTGCTGCTGCTGGCGCTGCTGGGCGGCCTTCCGCTGCCGCTGGCGGCGGTGCAGATCCTTTGGATCAACCTCGTCACCGAGGGCACGGTGACGGTCAACCTGGTCATGGATCCAGCCGACGGCGACGAAATGAGGCGCGCACCGGTGCCTCGCAACGACCGGCTGCTCGGTGCCGAGATGCTGCGGCGAGTGGCTCTGATGACCCCATTGATCGCAGCCGTGACCTTTGGCTGGTTCGCGTGGCGCTTGAGCCAGGACGTCGCGCTGGAGATCGTGCGCACAGAGACCTTCACCGTGCTGGCCATGTGCCAGTGGTTCAACGTGCTCAACTGCCAGTCAGCCCGCGCTTCGGTCCTGGGCCTGCGCATCCTGCGAAACCGCTGGTTACTGGGCGGATTGTCGTTGTCGGTCCTGTTGCAGGCCCTCGTGCTGTACGCCCTTCCAATGAACGCCCTGTTCCACACCGTGCCGCTGCCGCTCGCGTCACTGCTGCCATTGTTGGGGCTGGCCAGCGTGGTGCTTTGGGCTGAGGAGATGCGCAAATGGTGGGCGCGCAGAGTGCTTTGGGCTCGGCAATGACGCTCGCCTGGCTGCTCGTTCAGTTCGCCGTCTGTGCCTTGTTGATCGCGCGTTCCGGTTACGTGCTCAGTCGCAGCGCCGACGCCCTCGCCGACGCGCACGGCTGGGGGCGCGGGTGGGTGGGCCTGGCGCTCCTGGCCACCGTCACCTCGTTGCCCGAGCTGGCCTCGGGCATCAGTGCGGTGACCTTCGTCGATGCGCCCAATCTGGCCGTCGGAAACGCACTCGGCGCTTGTGTCGTCAATTTGCTCTTCCTGGTCGTCGTCGATGCCCTGCAGCGCCAGCAGCCCATGTACCGCGAAGCCAGCTCGACGCACCTTCTCTCGGCCGGGTTTGGCGTGGTGATGCTGGGGTTCATCACCCTGAGCCTGCTGACTGGGCCCAAGGCGCCGGCCGTATTGCACGTCGGCATCTACAGCCCGATTCTGCTGGCACTGTATCTGCTTGCGCTGAAGGGAGTGCACGCGTACGAGCGCCAGGCCAGCGCCCCCCTTGCTCAACTACATACGCCAGCACCGGCGAAAGCGACTCGATCCGAATGGCGCCGGTTCGGCCTTGGGGCGCTGATGGTTCTGGTTGCGGAGCGGCTGGCTGCCTGAAGTAGCGGACGAACTCGGGCAGTTGCTGGGCCTGTCCCGGAGCTTCGTCGGTACTGTGATGCTGGCCGTCGTAACCACGCTACCGGAAATGGCGGTGACGCTCGGCGCGCTGCGGATCGGTGCGCTGGACATGGCGATCGGGAATCTGCTTGGCAGCAACCTGTTCAATGTCGCAATTCTCGCGGTGGATGATGCGTTCTACATCCGAGGGCCCTTGCTCGCGGATGCCGCGTCCGTGCACGCCGGGACCGCGGTGACGGCGCTGGTGATGACCGGTCTGGTGATCATCGGACTGGTGATGCGACCTCAGGTCGGACCTTACGAGTGCTCAGCTGGATCAGCGTGTGCCTCGTGGCGACCTATGTCCTCAACGTGGCGCTGGTGTACCTGAGCGGCATGTAACAGTTCGAGCGTACTACCGGAGAAGCAGCGATGTTCGAAGGGATTGTGGATCGAGTTTGCCCTCCAACGGTCAATCAGCACGCTGGCCCGCGCCGCATTCCTGCGATTGCGCCGAACCAGGCTGGGCTCGTTGAGCGGGTATGCAGGGCGCACCGACACCCTTGTTGATCCTGGCCTTCACATGAAAGGGAGAAAACCATGAAATTGACCTTCATCGGCGCGGCACAGGAAGTGACCGGTTCGTGCTTTCTGATCGAGGCGGAGGGCGTGCGCTTTCTGGTCGACTGCGGCATGTTCCAGGGCGGCCGGGAAGCGCGCGAACGCAACCTGAATCCATGGTCGTTCGATCCGCGGCAGATCGACTTCGTGGTGCTCACGCACGCGCATATCGACCACAGCGGGCTGCTCCCGCGCCTGAGTGCCATGGGCTTTCGCGGCGCCATCTTCACGACCCGTGCGACCGTCGACCTGCTGTCGGTCATGCTCGTCGACAGTGCCTTCATCCAGGAAGGCGAGTGGGCGCGCGCGCAGCGCAAGCGGGCTCGACAACCGCGGGGCGACGCGCCGGCGCTGCTCTACACCGTGGCCCAGGCGCAAGATTGCCTGGAGCAACTGCGGGGCTCGCCCTACGATGAAGATATCCAGCCACATGCGGCGGTGCGCTGCCGCTTCCGCGATGCCGGTCACATCCTCGGGTCGGCCATCGCGGAGATCTGGGTGACTGAAAAGGGCACAACTCGCAAGCTGGTTTTCTCGGGCGATCTTGGACAGCCTGGCCGCCCCATCGTACGAGATCCGACGCCGATCGATTCGGCTGACGTGCTGGTGGTCGAATCCACCTACGGAAATCGGTTGCACCGGCCGCTGGGCGAGACCATCGACGAGCTGGTTTTCGTCATCGAGGACACCCTGCGACGGCGCCAGGGCAACATCATCATCCCGGCGTTTGCACTGGGCCGCACGCAGGAGTTGCTGCATCTGCTGCTGGACCTGTGCCGCCAGGGAAAGCTGCCCCGGTTGCAGGTGTTCGTCGATTCGCCAATGGCCAATAAGGTGACCGAGATCACCTGGCAGCACAAAGAGTTCCTGGACGACGAGAGCCGCGCGCTGCTGTCGCTTCGCCAGACACACCCGGAATGGCTGGATCTGCGATTCACGCGCAGCGTCGAGGAGTCGATTTCGCTGAACCGGATCAAGGCAGGCGCGATCATCATCTCGGCCAGCGGCATGTGCGATGCCGGGCGCATCAAGCATCACCTGCGTCATCACCTGGACCGTCCTGAGTGCGCGATCGTGATCATCGGCTTCCAGGCCCTGGGAACGCTGGGGCGGCGTCTGGTGGACGGTGACAAGGTCGTTCGCATTTTCGGCGAAGAGATTCGTGTGCGCGCCAGCATCCACACGATCGGCTTGTCGGCGCACGCCGACCAGGCGGCGCTGCTGAACTGGCTGAAACACTTCAAAACCGCCCCACAGCGCACCTTCGTCGTGCATGGCGAGGCGCAGACGGCGTGCGGGTTCGCGGACCGAATCGCCGATGAACGGGGCTGGAGCGTCGAAGCCCCGGCACCGGGAACGAGGATCGATCTTTGATCAGCCCGTCCCGATGGAGAGTGCCATCACGGCGACGCGAAACCTCAGTCCATCTTCCTTCGCACAACCACAGCCAGGAGTAATGCAATGGCCATGATGAAGGCAGCGGTATTTGTCGAGCCGGGACGCATCGTGCTCGAGGACCAACGGATCCCGGATGTCGGCCCGCTCGACGCGCTGATCAAGATCACCACGACCACGATCTGCGGCACCGATGTCCATATTCTCAAGGGCGAATATCCGGTTGCCCGCGGACTGACGGTCGGCCACGAGCCCGTCGGCATCATTCACAAGCTCGGCTCGGCGGTCCAGGGCTACCGAGAGGGGCAGCGAGTGATCGCGGGCGCCATCACGCCCAGCGGCTGGAGCAATGCCTGTCAGTGCGGCTTCGGATCGCAGGACGGCGCCGGCACGGCCCACGGCTGGAAACCCTTGGGCGGCTGGCGGTTCGGCAACACCATCGACGGATGCCAGGCCGAATACGTGCTGGTTCCGGATGCCATGACCAATCTGGCAGCAGTGCCTGAAGAACTCAGCGACGAACAGGTGCTGATGTGTCCGGACATCATGTCAACCGGGCTGAGCGGCGCCGAGCGCGCAAACATCCGGATCGGCGACACGGTGGCCGTGTTCGCCCAGGGGCCGATCGGTCTGTGCGCGACGGCCGGCGCCAAGCTCAGCGGCGCGACCATGGTGATCGGGGTCGACCGGCTGGCCAACCGGCTCGACATCGCCCGGCGGATGGGGGCCGATCATGTCATCGACAGCAGCCGAACAGATCCGATCGGGGAGATCATGCGGCTGACCGACGGGCGCGGCGTGGATGTCGCCATCGAAGCGCTGGGTACGCAATCGACCTTCGAGGCGTGTCTTCGCGTGCTGCGGCCGGGCGGCACCTTATCGAGCCTGGGGGTCTATTCGACCGACCTCGTGATTCCGCTGGGCGCGTTCTCAGCCGGACTCGGTGACCACCAGATCCTGACGAGCTTGTGCCCGGGTGGCAAGGAACGCATGCGCCGCCTGATGTCGGTGATCCAGTCGGGACGGGTTGACCTCGCGCCCATGGTCACGCACCGCTTCAAGCTCGATGACATCGAGAAGGCCTACGACCTGTTCGGACATCAGCGCGACGGGGTGCTGAAGGTGGCCATCACACCGTGAGGCCCGGGGCCGCGGCGGCGCCACAACGCGATGAGCCCATGCATCCCGGCCCCAAGCACCACGAGCAGCACGCTGCCCAGGCCCCAGATGACCCAGGCCGCCACGGTAAGGCCACCGGCCAGGACGGGCGCCGCCTGCAGCAGGCGGTCGATGACGGGACCCAGACTCTCGATCAGCGCGTTCACGGTCTGCACGATTTCCGGTGGCACCCAGGCAGCGATGGCCTCCGGCAATCGAATGACACTGACCTCCGAGGCGCCCCCGGATAGCTTGCCGGCATTCGTAACGGTCCAGATGGCGGCGGCATGCAGCGCCCAGGCGACCAGTGACCAGAGCGCCAGAAGCGCGGCGACAAGGGACCAGTTAAGGGCATAGAACATGGTGTGGTCTCCGCAAGGGTGAGGGTCTGATCAAGAGCAAGGGGTTGGGAATGCATCCGACGGGAATGCGTCAGCCCCCCTCAGCGATCCGCGTCGGCAGCCTGGGGGTCGGTCACACCTTGCTCCATTGGACGCGTGGCGGGCAGCGGGGGCTTCAGGCCGGGGGCATGCCTGAGCGCCAGCTGCACCAGCAGATACGCCGACACCGGCGCGGTCAGGAACAGGAAGACGGTGATCAGCACCTCATGAAGGCTGGGCTTGCCGGACACCGCAGCGACCAGCGCCGAGGCCATCAGCACGCAGCCCACGCCCAGCGTGGTGGCCTTGCTCGGGCCGTGCAGGCGCTTGTAGAAATCGGACAGCCGCGCGAGACCGATCGAGCCGATCAGCGCGAAGCCCGCCCCGGTCACCAGCAGCGCACTGGCCAGCGCATCGGCCCACAGGGGAAGCGTCTCGGTCATTGGCAGATCCTCATTCGGTGATGTCACCGCGCAGCAGAAACTTGGCGAGCACCACCGTGCCGGTGAAGCCCAGCAAGCCGATCAGCAGCGCCACCTCGAAATAGTGCGAGTGGCCGAAGGCCAGGCCCAGGGTCACCAGCAGCGCAAGCGCATTGATGTAGAGCGTGTCCAGCGCCAGGATGCGGTCGGGCAGACCGGGCCCGCGCAGCAGGCGCCAGGCCGCCAGGGCCAGCGCCAGGACCAGCGCACCGAGCACCCAGGGCAAAACGGCAGCGAGCATCATCCGAACACCTTCGCGAGCGGCGCTTCATAGCGGGACTTGATGGCGGCAGCGATCGCCGCGGCGGCCGCGTCGTCCGGCGCATGCAGCGCATGCACCAGCAGCCAGCGGTGGTCGTCGCTCAGCTCGGCCGAGATCGTGCCGGGCGTGGTGGTCACGATTCCGGCCAGCAGCACGATCGCGAGCGGATCCTGAAGATCGATCGGCACCCAGACGAAACGCGGCTGGATCGCGGCGTCCCGACCGAGCACGCGGCGGGCTACGTCCAGATTGCTGCGCACGATGTCCCACAGCACCACGGCGAAAAGACGCAACAGCACCGGCCAGGAACGCAGCCGTGAACGCGGGAGCCTCAGCGGCGCCAGCAGCCAGGGGATGGCCAGCGCGAGCAGCGCCCCCAGCAGCCACTGGCCTGGCGAGGCGGACTCGTTGAGCATCACCCAGGCCAGCAGCAGCGCGGCGCTGGTCAGCGGCGAGGGCAACAGACGGCTGCGCACGCTCATTTCAGATCCCCCCGCTCGCGCATCTCGCGGCGCACATCGATCGCCGCCGGCACTGGCTGTGCGCCGAGGACGGCCTGCACATAGCGCTGGGGCGCGAACAATTGCGCGGCGGTGTCGCCGGTATAGCGCCCGATGGGTCCGGCGGCCACGGCACACAACACAACCGCAGCCAACGCGCCCGCGGTCGCGGCACGCGCCAGATGTGGGTGCCGCAGAGCGGTCGCTTCGTCGCCGGCCGGAGCGCTACCCCGCTCCCAGAACAGCACGCTGCCGGCGCGGGCCAGTGCCACCATCACCATCAGGCTCGACGCCAGTACCCCGGCCACCACCCAACCCGCCCAGGGCGTGGTGCCAGCAGCCTGCAGCAGCAGGGCCTTGCCCATGAACGCACCCAGCGGCGGCACGCCGGCCACCGCAACCGCCGCGATGAAAAAGCCGATGCCCAGCCCGCCCCAGGCTGCCGGGTGCTGGCCCGGCTGCAGCCGGTCGCTGCCGCCGCGCGCGCCGGCGATGCGGTCGGCCAGCAGGAACCACGCACAGGCCACCAGGGTGCTGGGCACCAGGTAGAACAGGCCCGCGGCCACCCCACGCTCGCTGCCCAGGCTCACGGCCAGCAGCAGCGTGCCGGCTGACGCCACCACCAGGTGGGCCACCAGGGTGCGCAGACGCGTCGCGGCCAGTGCGCCCAGTGCCGCCAGCACCAGCGTCGCCAGCGCCAAGGTCAGCAGGACGGGCGATGATCCGGTGACCAGGCCCGCCGGCACGAACAGCGTGGTGGCGCGCACGATGGCCACCACGCCCACCTTGGTCAGCACCGCGAACAGCGCCGCGGTCGGTGCGCCGGCGCTGCCATAGGTGTCGGTCAGCCAGAAGGACAAGGGCAGCAACGCCGCCTTCACCGCGAACACCACCAGCAGCATCAGCAGGGCCGATTGGGCCAGGCGCTGATTCTCGGCAGCCAGTTGCGGCAGCTTGACGGCCAGGTCGGCCATGTTCAGGGTGCCGGCCACCGCATACAGCAGGCTCACCGCCACCAGGAACAGCGCCGAGCCGGTGAGGTTGAACACCACATAGTGAATGCTGGCCTTCAGGCGCTCGCGATTGGCGCCGTGCAGCAGCAGGCCGTAGCTGGCCGCCAGCAGCACCTCGAAGAAGACGAACAGGTTGAACAGGTCCGCCGTCAGGAAGGCGCCGTACAGCCCCATCAGCTGGAACTGGAACAGCGCATGAAAGTGGCGCGACGGGCGTTCATGCCGACGGTCGTCGCCGGCCAGCGCATA
>JADJVQ010000072.1 GCA_016710525.1 Burkholderiaceae bacterium | reverse complement strand
CGCGCCCATTGATGTTGGCTACAATCGCAGCTCCCGCCGTTACGAAAGAAGCCGACTGTCGATGGTTCCACGCCTGTACCACTTTATGAAAGACCCCTGTAAATCTGGAGCGCCGGTTTCTCGACGCCACGCCTTGCCAGATCGAACTGTTTCTGCCTGGATAGCAGGGCACACACACGCGAATTTTATTGTTCGGTCGATCACGCAACTCCGGGTTCAAGCTCGCGCCGGTCGACGCCCACCTGTTTCCAGCGGCTTTTGCCGACCTGTCCCGGACTCACTTCCGTCGCGGTGCAGGCCGCTGGCCGCCATCGGAAGATACTGCCCCCGACGCGCGCCAACCTGCTGCTGATCCCGGAAACCCACCGCGCGGCCGCCACCTGAACCAACGTCCAGCGGCTCGCCGCCATCCTGCGTCGGACGGGCCTGAACGTGCGCTTCGGAACGCCGATCCGGCGCTCAGTCGCGAATGCGCCTGCCCCTGCCGACGGCGCGTCGCTCACGCTCAGCCGCTCGTACTTTACCGGCAGGCGCAGGCTCAGGCTGCCGATTTCGACCCCTGCACGATCCCCTGCTCAGCGACGACCTGTCCGCCGGGTTGTCGCCGATCCTCGAACGACCTGCCCAGAGCAGGTCCCTGCTGCCGCCGCTGCACCAGCATGACTGGGCCGTGCGCCCTGAGTCGCGCCACTTCGCCGCTACAAGGACGTCGCCAACCGCTTCGGCATGCTGCTCGAGATCGATCCTGGCTGATCGACCCCTTTAATTTTTCGACCTGCGGCGAGGTCGACTTCCGCGACCCGGGCGAAAGAGAGGCGTCACAGCCGCCGTCGACAAGTTGCTGCGCCAGATCCGCTCGATGCGCGAATGCGGCATCCAGACCCGCCTTTCGTCGTCATGGCCGACGCCGGCACCGGCGGTGATGTCGGCGCCAGCTCCTGTCGGTCGGACGCGTCCGAACTTCGCACCCTCTCGACGACGCCACCGCAGCGGAGATGTCCGCCGTCAAGGGCGGGCTACCGGTCAACGGGGTCATCCTCAGGAGGGCGTGCCCAGGAACGAGTCCATGGACGACGCGGTCCTAGACCGGTGGTCTACGATCGACCGCTACGTCGTCGGCCGGTTCTACCACGTCCATTCGGAGGCCGGCGCGCCGAGAACCAGGCTGCGCCGGCGATGCAACTCCCGCCGCTGCCCTTCGCGGCTAGCTGCAACCTGCCGGACTGCAGGCGCCGATCGCCCAGTCGCCGCGAATCGCTTCCTACGCCTACGGCGTCGTCAGGCGGCTGGCGATGCTGGCCGCCGTCGATCGGACTCGGACGACCGACCCCGACCAGTCCTGTCGACTGGGCGCAACGAGAATCCGCGCGCATCGCCGCCGTGCCCCTGGCGCCCAGGGTCTCACCTGGAATCTGCATCGCCCTCGTGCTCGACCCGCTCGCCCGGGCTCAAAGACCTGGGGCAAGGACTCCCTCCTACGCGATGATGGTCGCGGCGGCGTCGCGCGAACACGCGATCGCGGTCTGCGAGGGCAGGCCGACCTGTTGTTCGATGGCGGCCGGGTGCTGCGCGCGCACGCACCTACACCAGACTCGTCGTCACCGGCCGGGCTCGCGCGACTGGGTACACCGGCTCGGCGCGCTCGCGAGGTCACCGCTGGCGGCGTTCGACGCGGTGCTCCACCGCGGGATCCGCCGTTCGACTGCATAGGAGTACATCTACTCGACCTACCTGCTGGAGCTGGCGCAGCGGCCGGGTCCGCGGGTGTTCAACGACCCGCGGGCGGTGCGCGACCACAACAAGAAGGCTCACATTGCATCGCGCGAGTTTCCCAGTTCCACCGCGCCTACGTCGTCATTTGCGACCCACGGCGGCTGCGCCTTCGTCGCCGAGCACGGCGAGGCGGTGTTCAACTGCTCGACGGCATGGGCGGCGCGTCGATCTTCCGTGCGCGCGCCGGCGGTCCCAACCTGTCGGTCGTCATCGAGACCACTGAACCGGTTCGGCGCGCCACCGCGCACGGTGATGGCGCAGCGCTACCTGCCATACGCATCGTCGACGGGAGGCGACAAACGCGTGCTGCTGATCGGCGGCGAGGTCGTGCCTGTTGCCTGGCGCGCATCGAAGACGGGCGGGCGCGCGGCAACTCTTGCGGCCAGCGGCACCGGTCGCGCGCAGCCGCCGTCGGCATGCGACCTGCGCAGTCGCCGCGAGGTTGCTTGTGCTCTCGGCATCCGCCGCGCGGCACTACGGGTGCGAGCTCGACGGTGATCGGCGATTGCATGACGGAAGTCAACGTCACCGGTCCGACCTGCTTCAGGAGATCGCCAGCAGACCGGGTTCGACGTCGCCGGCATGTTCGTCGACGCGCTGACGCGGTCGAATGGGCGTTCCGGCAACTATACCCATTCATGACCATGATCGGAATCCTTCGTCGTCTCCCGAACCGCTGGGGACCGCGCTGATTCACTGCACCCGTCCATCTTCGGCGGCATGCCGCTGCAGCTCGCGGCGCTCGACGACGATTCCCGACGAGGATCCGGACGCCGCGCTGCGCCGGGCGCAACGGCGCGAGCAGGTGTCCCGCATCAACGACGGCAGCGGCGTGTTCGTGCTCCGCGACGCGTTCGGCGCGACGCCGTCGCGCATCGCGCGCGGCTCGGCTGGCCGAGCCCCTTCCGGGGGTGATCGCCGGGGTCAATCTGCCGATGCTGCTCAAGGCCCTGGGCAACCGGCGCTGCCCGCTGGAAGACCTGGCCGCGATGCTGATCGACAGCGCCAAGAACGGCATTGTCGAGGTCGCCAGCCCGTGCCGGAGACGCCGGCAGGGCCACTGAGTGGAGAACGCGCTGGACGCCGGTCATCGTCAAGCTTGGGCGTGCACGCGCGGCCGTCGGCGAAGATCACGCAGCTGGCCTCCCGGTTCCAGCCGAAGTCTGGATGGCCAAGGGCGCGCGTCGAATCAAATGCCAAGAGCATCATGGGGGTTGATGATGCTGGCGGCCGCCAAGGGCACGACCCTGGTAATCGAGGCCACCGGCCCGGACGAGAAAGAAGCGGTTGCCGCGCTGGCGGGCCTGATCGCGACGGGTTTCGGCGAGGAGATCTGAGTGTTCAGCATCAGTGGCACCGGCATTGGCGGGGGTATCGTCATCGGCCGTGCCCGGGTGCTCGAGTCGCGCCGCTTCGATGTGGCGCGGTATCACATTGCCGAAGATCTGCGACCGGCTGAATCCACCCGGCTTCGCGAGGCGATCGACGAGGTCAAGCGCGACATCGCGGCGCTGGCTGAAGAACTGCCCGCCGATGCACCCTCCGAGGCCCGCGCGCTGCTCGAAGTCCACTCGATGATCCTCGACGATCCGTCGCTGGCCGACGCCGCGCTCGATCACGTGATCGACCAGGGCTGGAATGCCGAGTGGGCGGTGTCCTCGCAGGCCGATCATCTGGCCAATCAGTTTGCCGAGTTCGACGATCCCTACCTGCGCGAACGCGGGCGCGACGTCCAGCAGGTCACCGACCGCGTGCTGAAGGAGCTGGCCGGCATGCGCGGGCTGCGCTCGGCCGGCGAGCCGGCCATCTACGTGGCCGCCGACATCGCCCCCGGCGACATGCTCACGCTGAAGAACGCGCTGGGCTTCGCCGATCGACCAGGGCGGCACCACCTCGCACACTGCCATCCTGGCGCGCAGCATGAACGTGGCGGTGGTCGGCCTGAACTGCGCCAGCGAGCTGATCGAAGACGACGAGTGGCTGATCCTCGATGGCCAGGCCGGCCTGGTCATCGTCGCGCCCGACGAGCCGCTGCTGGCCGAGTACCGCCATCGCCAGGCGGCCAGCCTGCTCGAGCGCGAAAAGCTGCGCCGCCTGGTCCACGTGCCCGGCAACACCCTGGACGGGGTGATGGTGGAACTGCATGCCAACATCGAACTGCCCGAAGAAGCGCAGCAGGCGCGCGAGGTGGGGGCCGACGGGATCGGCCTGTTCCGCTCCGAGTTCCTGTTCCTGAACCGGCGCGACCTGCCCACCGAGGACGAGCAGTACGAGGCCTATCGCGCCGCGGTGCTGGCGATGCGCGGCAAGCCCGTCACCATCCGCACGCTGGATGTGGGCGCCGACAAGGCGCTGGACGAACCGCAGGCGGCGGTGTCGCCGAACCCGGCGCTGGCCTGCGCAATCCGCTCTGCCTGCTGAGCCTCCGATGTTTCTTATCCAGCCAGCTGCGCCATCCTGCGCGCATCGGCGCACGGTCCGGTGCGCATCCTCATTCCGATGCTGGCGCACAACCACGAGATCGAACAGTCGCTGGTGATGATCGCGCAGGCGCGCGAACAGCTGCTCGATCGGGGGCAGGCCTTTTGCGATCAGGTGCCGGTGGGCGGCATGATC
Source organism: Burkholderiaceae bacterium (assembly GCA_016710525.1). GTDB lineage: Bacteria > Pseudomonadota > Gammaproteobacteria > Burkholderiales > Burkholderiaceae_E > Quisquiliibacterium. Next base: position 5,906 of record JADJVQ010000072.1, on the reverse strand, counting down.
GAGGTGCCGGCGGCGGCGCTGTCGGTCAGCCTGTTCCTGCGGCGCCTGGACTTCCTGTCCATCGGCACCAACGACCTGATCCAGTACACGCTGGCCATCGATCGGGCCGACCATGCCGTGGCGCAGCTGTACGACCCGTTTCATCCGGCTGTGCTCAAGCTGATCGCGATGACCATCCGCGCGGCGCGCCGCGCCGGCAAACCGGTGGCCGTGTGCGGCGAACTGGCCGGCGAGCTGTCCGCCACGCGCCTGCTGCTGGGCATGGGCCTGCAGCAGTTCTCGATGCACGCTGCCAGCCTGCTGCCTGTGAAGCGCGAAGTCCTGCTGTCGGATGTCTCGGCGCTCAGTCCGAAGGTCTCGCGCCTGCTGCTCACCGACGAACCGATGCGCGTATCGGCCGGCATCCGCCGGCTGCAGCGCCAGCTGCCGGCCGGCGAAGGCGAGCGCGAGTAGGCCTGGCGGCGGTCACCGGCGCCAGGCCGTTGGCAGGCCCGCCGGCGCGCCCGTCGTCCTCGAGGCTCCTGAACCCCCATGCCCCTGCAAGCCCTGCTGCTCGTCCTGATCGCCGCGCTGCTGCACGCCACCTGGAACGTCGCGGCCAAGAAGGCGGGCGGGGGCGACGCCTTCGTGCTGCTGAGCGCGCTGATCGTCACCGTGCTGTGGGCGCCGGTGTGCGTGGTGGCCGGCTGGCACGAGCTGCCGCGCTGGGGATGGCTGGAGTGGGCGGTGGCCGCCGCCAGCGGCGCCATCCACCTGGTGTACTTCCGGACCCTGCTGCGCGGCTATCGCGAGTCCGACCTGACGATCGTCTATCCGGTGGCGCGCGGCACCGGCCCGCTGTTGAGCTCGATCATGGCGGTGCTGCTGCTGGGCGAGAGCCTGGGGCTGCAGGGCGGGGCCGGCGTGGCCGGCATCACGGCCGGGGTGTTCCTCATCGCCGGCGGCCCGGGCTTGTGGCGCCAGGCGCGCCACGCCAAGGACGCCGGCCAGCGCGCGCGCGTGCGCGCCGGGCTGGTCTGGGGGATGGCGACCGGTGCGCTGATCTGCGGCTATACGGTGCTCGATGGCTGGGCGGTGAAGGTGCTGCTGGTGTCGCCGATCCTGCTCGACTACTTCGGCAATGCCTTGCGGGTGCCCTTCATGCTGCCGGCGGCGCTGCGCGATCGGGCCGGCTACCTGGCGGCCTGGCGTGCGCAATGGCGTTACGCGATGCTCAGCGCCACGCTGGGCCCGATCGCCTATGTGCTGGTGCTGTACGCGGTGAAGCTGGCGCCGCTGTCCCATGTGGCGCCCGCGCGCGAGGTGTCGATGCTGTTTGCCGCGCTGCTGGGCGGGCGCCTGCTGGGCGAAGGCGACCGCGGCCTGCGGCTGGCCGGGGCCGCGGCGATTGCCGCGGGCGTGATCGCGCTGGCCAGCGGCTGAGCAGCGGCTGATCGCGGCCGCTCCTGCTGCGCCTGCCGCGCCTGCTGCTCCTGCTGCTCCTGCTGCGCCGGTTACTCCGGCTTGATCCCGGCCGCCTTGACCACCGGCGTCCAGCGCTCGACTTCGCGCCGGATGTAGGCCGAAGTACTCGGCAGGCGTCGAGCCATGCACTTCGTAACCCTGGCGGATCAGGCGCTCGCGCACGTCCGGCTGGGCGAGCACTTCCTTCACGCCCAGGGCCGCCGGTCGATGAGCGGCTGGGCGTTCGGCCGGCGCCATCAGCCCGAAGAAGCCGCCTCCTACGAGGTCGGGAAAGCCTTGCTCGGCCGTGGTCGGGACGTTGGGCAGCAGCGGCGAACGCTGGGGCGCGCCATAGGCAATCGCGCGCAGCTTGCCGGCCAGCACCTGGGCGCCCGAGGGGATGTAGCCATCGAGCAGCACGGTCACCGTGCCGGCGACCGCATCCTGCATGGCCTGCGCCGACCCCTTGTAGCCGATATGGACCAGCTTCGCGCCGGTCTGCGCGCCAGCCTTCGCCGATGAGATGCGGCATCGAGCCGACGCCGGCCGTGGCGTAGATCAGACCGGCCGGATTGGCCTTGGAGGCCTGGACGATGTCGCGCATCGTCTTGTAGGGGGTGGACGGATGCACCAGCACCAGCACCCCGCCGCTGGCCACCAGCGAGATCGGGGTCAGGTCCTTTTGCACGTCAAGGGGGTCTTGATGCCCAGCGCCTGATTGAGCGCGATCGGCGCCGCGGCGAACAGCAGCGTGCAGCCATCCGGGGCGGACTTGGCCACCAGGTCGTTGCCGATCATGTTGGCGGCCCCGGGTTTGTTCTCGACCACGAAGGGCTGGCTGAATTTTTCGCCCAGCTTCTGCGAAGCAGGCGGGCCACCGTGTCCAGGGCTCCTCACCCGGGGCGAAGGGGCACGATCACCCGGACGTTGCGGGCCTGGCAGGCTTCGCCGGCGGGCGCGGTCTGGGCGTGGGCGGGCGATGCCAGCGCCGCCGCACCGGCAGCCAGAGCTGCGAGGATCCATTTCATGCCTGTCTCCAAAGATTAGAATCGTTCATAACCCAGCAGGTAGCGCCATTGTCCAGCCGGCAGCGCCGCAAGCAGGCGCCCGACCCGGATGCGCCGAACCGCCAGCACCTGCAGCCCGGCAGCCTCGCACATCTGGCCGATCGCGCCCAGGCGATATCCCTTGATGGCGAAACGCAGCCCGGTGCGCCCTTCGGCCTGGCGCTGATGCTGACCTTCGCGGCCGGCATCGGGCGGCCGTCGATGGCCAGCCCCGCATTGAGCTGCGCCAGAGCCAGCGGTGTCACCTCGCCATCGACATCGACCATGGTCGTTGTCGACCGCGCGGCTTCCTCGAGCAGCTTGCGGCGAATCCGCGGATCCTGGGTGAACACCACCAGGCCGCTGGCCGATACTTCCAGGGGCGCGACGCAGACCTGCTGGCGCAGGTGCCGCAGCAGGGGCCGGATCCCCAACGGTCGGTCGCGCACTGGCCGCTCGGGTCGAGCAGCGGGGCCGCGGATGTTGCCTCGACACCCGCCAGCTTGTTGCGCGAAAGCAACGTGACCGGCACCAGGGCGCCCAGGCTGGCCTTGGAGTCGAGCACGATCGCCGCCGCCTGGTCGGGCACCCGGAACTGCGGCGACTCGATCACCGCGCCATCGACCGTGACGAAGCCGCCGGCGATGTACTGCTCGGCCTCGCTGCGCGAGCACGTCAGTTGGCGGGCCAGGCGCTTGGACAGGCGCTCGCTGCCGGCCGGCTTGGCGGTCGTCTCGACAGTGGGTTGAGTCATCGGATCATCTTAACCGGCCCCGGCGCGTGAGATCGGGGCGGCGCTGTAACACGACGACTTGCCACGGGCTCGGAATTCAAATTGCACCGACAGAAACCGGGTTCGCTTTCGCCACGACGGCCCATTGCGACTCAGACGGTGCGGGTCGAATGCAAATTGTCGTATCTGAATCCGTATTGCAGACTTGATGTCATCAAATCTGAGGATGACGTTCGACAGAGGTCGGGATACTTTGCGCGACGGAAGTCTTTCCGGTTGGCGCGTGCGGAGAGTTCACTTTTGGGTTGTCTTCCGGACGCGCAATTTTGTGAAGAGCATTGGCGGTTGCCGTGATTGCCCGAAAGGGGAGTCGCCCACGCTCTGACCAGCCTCGGTGGTTATCCAGTTCTTACTGCCAGGAGGTCAAAGAGCGTTCCAATGTCAATGGTATACATCCGGAAAATCTCTAGTCCAGGGGCTTTGCAATGGGTCGGTTAGTGCCGACCAGAGTGGATCACCTTGGGGATTCTTGCTGTTCTGTCGGGCGATTGTGCGTCCGTTGTGGCGAGTCTGTAATAGCGGTGGTCGTGCTGCTGTCGTTTGTGGTGTGTCGGGTCCATCCAAACCGAGGCGGCGGACATTCGTCGGAAGTCAATTTGTGTCAGGTGTGCGTCGCTTTATTCTTGGTCAATAGATCTTGATCGGAGCAGTGCCGCGTCAACGGAGTGGGAACAAATGGTGGCATCAGTTCGTTTCAAGGCTATCGGCAGAGTCGGGGCTATTTGCTTATCTGTTCTCTTCACGCAGTCGTGCGGTGATGTGGGCGGTGATGCTGGGGTAGCGAATTCCTTGGCTGAAAAGGCAGTGGTCGAAAAAGTTACATTCGAACCAGCGGCGGTGCCAACAGTTTATCGGTTCGCAAAAATCTCTAATGAGCTTATTTCTACGGGTAATCTTGGTGAAGCGCAGTTAATTATTGCAAATTACCCCGATTTTCGCTATGAAGGGCCGGCATTCGAACAGGATGTTTCAGGCAAAGGTCAAGAGGTCTACCGCTTCGCAAACCTTTCAAACGGTGGATACTTCTACACGGGAAGTGCGGGTGAGCGCGATATCGTCATTCGGGACTACCCGAATATGCGCTATGAAGGTTCTACGTTCTCGGTGGCGCCAGCGGGAGAATCCGGGGCCCAACCAGTGTACAGACTCGCGAACCTGTCGAATGGGGCTTATCTTTACACTCTCAATCCTCGAACGAGACTATGCGGTCAGTCTAGGAGCTGGCGAGCGGAGGTGTTTCTTTCTTGCTCCCAAGGAAGTCCGTTTGCCCTTCGATCGTGGGTGGGCTGGTGAATCAATCGAAAGAACCGGGATAACCGTCCGATCGACTACTGGGATGATATGGATGACAGCGGAACCGGGATAGCGGTCATCTGCAGAGCGACGGTACTCGAAACGTTCTTTACTCCACGATGCGGCGCCAAGATGCGGACGGAACCAGCAACTGGACGGCCCCGCAACCAATTGACCTTGCAGCGAACGGAACGGCAATCCCTCTAAATGAAACACTTGGGGGGGATGATTGGTTCGGGCTCGATGTCTCGCCGGGCGGCAACGCGATCGCCGCGTGGATTACCCGCTCCCAATGCCTTCCTCCAGCGTTTTCTGGAACGCGTTGCCGGAATCTCGTGATTGCAACATACTCCGGGCGCACTAAATCCTGGTCAAAAGCTGAGGTCGTAGGTGGGGAAGTACAGAGACAACCTTAGTGCTTCGATGGGCTTAACCTGCAACCCAGAATCAACGACAAAGGTGATATCGCAATTTGCATGCATATTCCCCGAGTACCAGGCGCGGCCTATCGTCACATGGCGCGCATCCGGTCAGCAATCGCTAGGTTTTCAGAGCAAAGTTTTTAGTGATTCAGCGATAATTCTTGGTAATTCCACTCTAATTATCGGACGCAAACGGTGCGATTTGTCCTTGCCCGGCCAAGCATCGCAAGGAGTGTGGATATCGTAGCTCGGGAGGTAGCAACGCGGCGTCAGGTTTCGAAGAGAGGAGATTATCGACAGAATGGCTGCGTCTGCAACATTGGTCTCACTGAATACATCACTAGCGGGGAAATCGCTCGTTTTGTATAAACAGTCGAATGGTATAGTAAATGATGCACTCATTTCAGCGGTTGCTGATAGCGCTTCCTCGAGCTGGATTCTCGGCGATCTCGGGTCAGCCGGGCAGAGAGATATCAGAGCGTTTGCGCTCGACGATCAGACGTTGCGAATAATGGACTTAACTCGCTGCCAAATTCGAACCACGACGAATGGAGTTTGGGAGGAAAATATCAAGCCCATGCCTTCAGCTTGCTTGCCGCCGCGGTCTGCGATCTATCCAGATCGAAACGGAAATTTCATCGCGCTGGAGTTCGATCTCAATTTTGGTGGCGGAGTCCATCGGTGGGCAACCTACGATTTCGCGCGAAACAGTTTCATTCAACCGTATGTAGCAAGCTCGGTTACCTCAGGCTCTGGATTGTTTTGGATTCAGAGTGCCGAATTCGTCAAGATGGAACGAAGGCAAGATAGCTATTTCAGGCGCGAGCGGATCCGGTAATTTTGTTGGATGCAGAATTTGATACCTTACCTACGAAAGACGCCCCTCTTGGAGATGGGAGAGGGTCTGTT
>JADJVQ010000071.1 GCA_016710525.1 Burkholderiaceae bacterium | reverse complement strand
AGCCCTACATCGGGCACCTCGGCCTGGGGGGCGTCGGCGATTCAAAGTCGATGATGGAATCCGAAATGCGCGGACACGACATCAAATGGATCACCAACGCCCGCACGACCCGCGTCGAAGCGGGCAAGCTGTTCACGACCGAGCTCGACGACCGGGGCGAGTCCCGCAAGGAACACGAGGTTCCGTTCAGCCTGGCCATGATGCTGCCCGCCTTCAAGGGCATCGATGCCGTGGCTGCCGTGCCGGGTTTGTGCAACCCGCGCGGTTTCGTGCTGATCGACGAACACCAGCGCAGCAAGACCTATCGCGAGATCTTCGCGGTCGGAGTCTGCGTCGCGATACCGCCGGTCGAAGTCACGCCCGTGCCCACTGGCGCGCCGAAAACCGGCTACATGATCGAGACCATGGTGAGCGCCGTGTGCCACAACATCGCCGACGAACTCGCCGGGAATCCGGCCGTCGCCAAAGCCACCTGGAACGCAATCTGCCTGGCCGACATGGGCGACACCGGCGCCGCATTCGTCGCCCTGCCGCAGATTCCGCCGCGCAACGTGAACTGGTTCAAGAAGGGCAAGTGGGTTCATCTGGCGAAGATCGCGTTCGAAAAGTACTTCCTGCGCAAGATGAAGACCGGAAATTCGGAACCGGTCTACGAAAAGTACGTTCTCAAGGCCCTTGGCATCGTCAGGCTCAGCGATCGCTGATCCACTTCGGCGACAATGCGGATCTCCGGTACCCGCCAGATTTCCGACAGGATCGCGATGACCAAGATGCCCACCATGAAAGTCGACAAGCACCGCACCGATCTGCTCAATCGCCTCAAACGGGCCGAGGGCCAATTGCGTGGCGTGCAGCGCATGATCGAGGAAGGGCAGCCTTGCCTGGACATCGCCAGCCAGATCTCGGCCGTCCGCAAGGCGCTCGACAGCGCCTATGTGCGGATGACGGTCTGCTTCATGGAACAGGAGTTCGAATCGCGCCTGGGCGACAGCCCCGATACGCGACGCCAGTTGAGCGAGGTCATGGGCGACGTGCAGACCCTGCTCGGCAAAGTGCGCTGACCCGCGGGGACCGGCTCTCGGCGATCGGTCGATCAGTCGATCAGCGCCAGCGAGGCGGTGTGGCGCTCGTTCCAGTCCTGCCCGCCGCTGACGCTCACCCCGACCCGGCGCAGCAGGCCATTGGCCAGGCCGTACACGAGCCCGTGCACCTCGACCGGCTGACCCTTGTGCCAGGCACGCCGCAGGATGGTGGTGCGGCTGACGTTGGCCACCTGCTCGAGCACATTGAGCTCGACCAGCCGGCGCGCGCGCGCAATCCCGTCGACAACGGCCTCGAGCCGCTCGCGGTGCTTGAGCGCCACGTCCTCGACGTGGCGCAGCCAGTTGTCGGCCAGGCCGACCGAACGCTGCTCGGCGACCGCAGCCACGCCACCGCAGCCGTAGTGGCCCACCACCATCACGTGTTCGACCTTGAGCACCTCGACCGCGAACTGCAGGACCGACAGGAAGTTCAGGTCCGAGTGCACGACCAGGTTGGCCACATTGCGATGAACGAAGACCTCCCCCGGATCCAGGCCGAGAATCTCGTTGGCCGGAACCCGGCTGTCGGAACACCCGATCCACATGTATCGCGGCGCCTGCTGGCGTGCCAGGCGGGTGAAGAAGTCGGGTTCCTGGGCGACGCGCTGCGCGGCCCAGGCTCGGTTGTTGGCGAATAGCGGGTCAAGCGTGCACATGGAGGGACTCGGGTGTTTGACAGGGCCGGCGGGCGGCCATGATCGGGCGGGGCGAGGATAGCATCGGCCTCCTTAGCCCTGCCCCGGACACGGTCTGTCACCCGCCCTCTCAGGCATGCAGGACGGTCACCCTGCCGGCGGCGCCATCGAGTTCGATCATCGCGCCGTTCGGAATCCGCTCGGTCGCCCCGGTGACCGCCACGACGCACGGTATGCCCAGCTCGCGCGAGACGATCACCGCGTGGCTCATCAGGGCACCCACATTGACCACGACGCCGGCCGCCGGCAGGAACAGCGGCGTCCAGGCCGGATCGGTGAGCGGCGCGACCAGGATCTCGCCGGGTTGCAGGCCGCAGGCATCCGCAGGATCCAGCACCACGCGGGCCCGGCCGCGCGCCACGCCCGCCGAGCCGGGATCGCCCATCAGCACCGTACCCGCCGCGGCCGGCTGCGCCGAAGCCGCCTGCGCGGACTCCAGGGATTCGATGCTCGGCACGTCTTGCTGCGAACTGATGAAGAACGGCGGCGTCACGGCGGCGAAGCGCTCGCGCAAGGCCCATCGCTCGCGGATCGTGGCCATCAGACTGGACGGGTCGCGCAGATACCGCGGGAACTCCTCGCGATAGCGCAGCATCGCCACCTGGCGCACGTCATCGACACCGCCGCGCTGCGCGGCCCGGCGCACGAGCTCGCGCAAGACGCGCTTGGGCGGCAGCATCGACCGGATCGCGCGGTCACGCGTTGCCTCGCGAGCACGCGCCCAATGCGGCGCCGCCTTGAGCGCCTTCTTGAAATTGCCCCTGTCCATCAGCTTCACGTGCGGCCACACGCGCTCGAACGCCTGCTGGCGCTGCTGCTCGACATCGCCCAGCCGGACCTGCGGCGACAGGTCGTAGTCGGCCAGGCGCATCCGATCGATCGCCACCAGAGCCAGGTCAGGGGTGTTCTCCCACGTGCGCGAGGACATCTCCCAATCGTTCGGGCCGCGGTGGCCATGCCGGGCGATGAACGCCGCGAATTCGCGATTGAACTCGCGCGCCTGCGCCATGGCGGACAGCCGATCGGCCAGACCCGCGATGCCGGCATCGAAGGCGCCCATCAGCGCCGGATCGGCACGAACCCGCTTCGCCACCTCGTACAACTCCTGCGAATACGAGGCCGACAGGACGCCGCCCGAGGCGCCCAGCAGGCGGGTCGCAAGGCCCGGGTCGCCGGCAGCCTTGGCGTTGTCGGCCAGGACGCCGCTGACGATCGCCGCCAGCGACGAGGCCATCAGGTGATTGCGGAAGGTCTGCCGAAAGAGCGCCGGAAATTCGTCCAGGTAGGCGACAAGCCGCGCATCGTCGGCGTCCAGCGGCGGCTGCCTGGCCTCCCATTGTTCGACCAGCCGGTAGCTGTCGGCAACGACCGGCGGGGGCTCCTGCACGGCGAGAGCCTTCAGCACGGTGCCCAGGATGCGCAAGGTCGAGAGCAGGCTCTTGTCGCCCTTGCGCGGCGCGTAGGGTGGCGGATTGCCTTCGCCGAAGAGGGTCAGGTCGATCGCCTCGGGCGACGAGCCCGGCGCCCGCACACCGATCATCCTCAGGTAGGAGACGTTCAGGTAGCCGTAGCCGCCATACAGCCCGATGATCACCGGGTCGTCGTTGGCGAAATCGCCCTTGCGCAGGATGCCCAGTTCACGGTACGCGTCGCGCCAGCCGGCTTCGGCCGCAAGCACCCCGAGCTCGTACGACATCGGGGTGAGCACCTCCGGGAAGACCTCGCCGATGTTGCCGCGGGTGTTGATTGGCCAGCGCGGGTCGATCCGGCCTTCGACGATCCAGTGTGTACCGTGCATGCTGATGACTCCCACAGATTGGCAGCCGCTGGGGCCGCGTGTCAGTTCACTCCGGGCGGGACTCCTCGGCGGCCCGGTCGCGCCCGCACAGATGGATCAGTTCCTCATGGAATTCGAACCAAACCGTGTGGTAGCTGTCCTTCAGCGGGCTGGCGATCAGGCTGCCGTCGCCCCGCGCAATCCCCTGGGCTGCCCGGTCGAAGCGCACCGCGAACGGCGCCAATCGCGGCGCCTGCGCGATCACCTCGGCCACCAGGTCGCGCGACTGCGCATGCAAGACCGCCAGGGCGGCGAACACCGCCGCATCGTGGCCGGCATCGGCATGGTCGTTGGGCTGCTCGCGCCCGTCGATGGTCCTGAGCTGCCAGCGCGTGACCAGCGCCTTGAACTCGGCATCGCGGGCCATGAAGCGCCGGTAGACTGCCTCGATCGCCATGGCATCGAGCCCGCGCCGTTCCTCGGCGAGCGACGCATCGACCGATTGCCGTCCCGCCGGCGTCAGTTGCAGTCCGCGTGGTGTCTGCTGCACCAGCATGCCGGGCAAGGCGGCCACGGCGGCCGCCAGCGCGTCGGGCGGCAGCGCAAGCGACTCGGCGAGCCGCGCCGGCCTGGCCACCCCGCACAAGGAGAGCGCCCGAAGCAGCGCGAACGCCGCATCGCCCGCGCTGGAAGCTGCGGGGGCGTCGGGCGCTGCGGGCTGCGGCGGCTCGGGCGTGGCCGCCGCCCCGACGGCACGACGAGGTCCGGTTCCGCCCGGGCTTCAGCGTCCTGCGGCTGTGCCGATTCGCCGAACGGCAGTCCCAGTTGCGCCGCCCATCGTTTCAGCTCCGCCAGGTACGGCGAGGCGTCCCGGCCGGCCATCGCGCATCGGCCACGATGCAGCGTTCCGCGCGTGCCGTCGATCGTCAGCCATTCGCCTTCTTCGATCCCCTCGCCACCGATCGACAGCCGCGGCTCGAAACGCAGTTCCCGCACGCCGCACACGGCCGGAATGCCCCAGCCTCGGGCCACCAGTGCGGCATGACTGACCAGGCCGCCGGTCGCAGTGACCACACCGGCACTGCCGACCATGCCGTGCACATCGTGCGGCGCCGTCGTCGGCCGCACCAGGATGACCGGGTCGCCGCGGGCGCTCCATTGCGCCGCGCGATCCGGGTCCGTGCAGACGCGCCCGCAGCCCACCCCGGGCGCTGCCGCCACGCCGCGCGCCAGCACCGCCGCTCCGGCTGCGACCTCGGCCTGGTTCTGCAACTGCCGGATCTGCTCGGCCGACAAGCGCGCCAGCGCCTCGCCCCGGCTCAGACCGATCTCGGGGTCCTGCGCCAGGTCGACGGCGATGCGCGCCGCCGCCTCGGCCGAGCGTTTGCCGATGCGCACCTGCAGCACATACAGACTGCCTCGCTGGACCGTGAACTCGACATCGCACAGGTCGCGGTAATGCCGCTCGAGGCGGCGCAACACCACCAGCAACCGGGCGTGCGCCTCGGGCAGCGCGAGACGCATGTCGCCCAGGGGCAGGCTGGCCCGCACGCCGGCCACCACGTCCTCGCCCTGCGCGTCGGGCAGGAAATCGCCATAGGGCTGCGGATCGCCAGTCGACGGGTTGCGGGAGAAGGCCACACCGGTACCCGAATCGGCGCCCAGGTTGCCGAAAACCATCGCCTGAACGATCACGGCGGTGTCCACCTCGTCGCGGATGCCCTCGCGCTCCCGGTAGACCCGCGCCCGCGGCGAACGGCTGGAGCGGAAGACCGCTTCGACGGCCTGGCGCAGCTGCACACGGGGGTCGTCGGGAATCGGCGTTCCGCGCCCGGCGCACAGGGCCCTGAGGCCTTCGATCGCCGCGCGGCGCTCGCCCTCGTCGGCGTGCGCCGCGGGTTCCGCCGGCAGCAGTTCCTGAGGCACTTCGAGGACGGTGACCGCGTACATCCGGCAAAACCGCCACCAGGTATCGAGCGCGAACGACAGACGGCCGCTGCCGCGCGCAAGGCCATCGATCGTGTCCCCATTAGCCCCGAGGTTGAGCACGGTGTCCATCATGCCCGGCATCGACACCGGCGCACCGGATCGCACCGAAACCAGCAAGGGCCGCTCGGCATCGCCCAGGCGCTGGCCGGTGGCTCCTTCCAGGTCAGCCAGATGCCGCTCGATGACCGCGTCGAGCCCTGCGGGCCAGCCCTGCGTCAGGACCTGCCGGCACAGTGGGGTGCCCAGCACGAAGCCCGGAGGCACCGGCAGGCCCAGGCGCTGGCGCATGTCGAGCAGACCGGCCCCTTTGCCCCCGAGCAGCTGGCGCAACCGGACAGCGTCGAGGTCCAGCGGATCTTCGAGTGCGTGGACCGGCCATGCGACGGCGGTCTGCGGCGAGGAGGCGTATGCGGACGGGGGTTCGGCAACCGATGCCGGTGCGCGCGACAAATTCGCCGCAGGCGTCGCCCGCGGCGGGCCGCCGACCAGCGAAAACCCGCGCCAACCGGCCAGGCGTCGCCAGACCCGGCCAAGCACACCGACAGCACCCGCACCCATTCGCCCTCCTCGCGATCGTCCGGTCTGCGCCGGCTGATCCTGGTGTCTTGTCTGGAGCGAGTGTGTGAGATCGATGCCGCCACGTCAATGCGCAGCGGGTGCGGGGCCCGGCTCAGTAAAGGGTTTCGAGTGCCCGGCGGTCGAATGCGCTCAGTTCGCCGAATCGACCCTCGCGGATCTTGCTGGCCCACGCCGGATCGGCCAGCAGCGCCCGGCCCACCGCGACCAGGTCGAAGTCGCCGCGGGCCAGCCGGCGCTCGAGTTCGTCCAGCGAGGCCGGCTGCGACACTTCCCCCGAATAGGCGGCGACGAATTCGCCGCTCAGTCCGACCGAACCCACGGTGATCGACGCCAGTCCGGTGAGCTTCTTGGCCCAGCCCGCGAAATTCAAGTCGCTGCCTTCGAACTCGGCTTCCCAGAATCGGCGCGTCGAACAATGGAATGCGGTCACGCCGGCCTCCACCATGGGGGTCAGCCAGGCCTCCATCGCCCGCGGCGTCAGCGCCAGCCGGGCCGGGAAGTCCTGCTGCTTCCACTGCGACAGTCGAATCACGACGGGAAAATCGGGCCGAGTCGCGGCCCGCACCGCCTGGATCACGTCGCAGGCGAAGCGGGTGCGGTCGGCCAGCGTGGGCCCGCCCCAGCGGTCGCTGCGCTCGTTGGTGCCTTCCCAGAAGAACTGGTCGATCAGGTAGCCATGGGCGGCGTGCAGTTCGACGCCATCGAAGCCCAGCCGCATGGCCTCGCCGGCGGCCCGTCCGTACGCGTCGATGGTGGCGAGCACATCGGCCTCGCTCATCGCCACGCCCGACACCTTGCCCGGGCGGCTGATCCCGGACGGGCTTTCGAAGGGCGTCGGCGGACGCCAGTCCAGGCTCGCGCTGCGCAAGGCCCCGACGTGCCAGAGCTGCGGAAAGATATGGCCGCCGGCCGCCTTCACCGCCCGCACCACCTCGCCCCATCCCGCCAGCGCGTCCTCGCCATGAAAGCGCGGCACGCCCGGATCGTTGCCCGCGGCGGGCCGGTCGATCCGCACACCCTCGGTGATGATCAGGCCGACGTCCTGTGCGGCTCGGCGCTGGTAGTAGGCGACGGTGTCTGCCGTGGGCACGCCGGTGGGCGCGAAGGAACGCGTCATCGGCGCCATCACGATGCGATTGGGCAAAAACAGTGGGCCCAGCTGAAACGGGGTAAAGAGGGGGCTGAGGGTCGCGGGCACAAGGAGACTCCGTGGCAGAACGCCCGATTATGCCGGGACCGGGCGGGCGGGCACCGGCTGGCTCGGCCTGGCTCCCCATGACGGGCGACACATGAATTGCCGGTTGAAACCCGCCGCGACGATTTCGACGCGCGCGGTTTCGTTTCCTTCGATGCATGACGATCGCCTCAGGCGATTGAAATATCGACCTCGACAGGGCTCAGGCCGGCTCCTAGCATCCCGGGAGATGATCGGGGTCTTCGCCTCCCGGCCCACCGCTTCGCTCCCGCGCGCGTTGCCGCTGCGCGGCGCCCCACACCCCCGACGCACCCAGGAGACTTCGTGTTCAACAGAGTACTGATCGCCAATCGCGGCGAGATCGCCATCCGGATCGCCCGGGCCGCCTCGTCGCTGGGCATCGAGTCGGTCGCCGTGCACGCGCCCATCGACGCGCTGTCGCTGCATGCCAAGCTCGCCACCCAGGCGCTCGAGATTGGCGCCCATCTGTCCAAGACCGCCGATCCGGTGCGGGCCTATCTCGACATCGACGCGATTCTCGATGCGGCCCGGCGCAGCGGCAGCGATTGTGTGCATCCAGGCTACGGGTTCCTCTCCGAGAACGCCGCCTTCGCCCAGCGCTGCCGCGACGAGGGATTGCGCTTCGTCGGCCCCTCGCCCGAGACGCTCGGGCTGTTCGGCGACAAGGTCAAGGCGCGCACATTTGCCCAGAGCCTCGATATTCCGGTGGTGCCCGGAACGCCCACGCCGCTGGCCTCCGCCGAAGATGCCGAAACACTGGCCCAGGCCCTGGGCTATCCGGTGATGCTCAAGGCCGCCGCCGGCGGTGGCGGGCGCGGCATGCGCGCGATCAGCCGGCCCGAAGACCTGGCCGAGGCCTTCGCGCGATGCCAGAGCGAAGCGCAGGCCGCGTTCGGCGATGGATCGGTATTCCTCGAGAAACTGGTGCCGCGGCCCCGGCACATCGAGGTGCAGGTGCTCGGCGACGGCCTGGGCAATGTGGTGCACCTGTTCGAGCGCGACTGCTCGGTGCAGCTGCGCAATCAGAAGGTCGTCGAGGTGGCGCCCGCACCGAACCTCGACCCGGGCCTGCGCCAGCGGATCCTGGCCGATGCGCTGAAACTTGCCAGGGCCGCCCGCTACGAAAACGCCGGCACCGTCGAGTTTCTCGTCAATCCCCAGACTGGCGAACACTATTTCATCGAGTGCAATCCGCGCATCCAGGTCGAACACACGATCACCGAGCAGGTGATGGGCGTCGACCTGGTCGAGGCGCAGTTCCGCATCGCCGCGGGCGCGAGCCTTGCCTCGCTCGGAATGGCCGACCAGGCATCGGTCGGCACGCCCCGCGGCTACGCCATCCAGGCGCGCATCGTGGCCCAGGGCACCGGCACGATCGTCGCCTACCGCGAACCCTCCGGACCTGGCGTGCGGGTCGATGCCTGCGGCTACCTCGGGCTCACGCCACCGCCGCAGTTCGATCCGCTGCTGGCCAAGCTGATCGCCCAATCGGGATCGGCTCAAACCTTCGAATCAGCGGTCGATCGCACATTGCGCGCACTCGACGAATTCCAGATCACCGGCGTGGCCACCAACGGCGAGCAGCTGCGCAGCATCCTCAACCATGCGTCATTTCGCGCCGGCGACGCGCGCACGTCCCTGCTGGACGAGATCGCCGCCGCCGGCAAGACGCGCGAACCGGCGGGCGCGGCGGCGGGCGGACCCCTGCGCTTTCTCGACCAGCAGGCCGCCGCACTGGGGCGCGGCCAGGGCGCCGCGTCGGCCAGCCAGAGTCCCGAGCAGCCCTCGCTGTCGGTGCCCGACGGCCACCAGGGCGTGGAGTCGCCGCAGTCCGGTTCGGTCATCGAGTGCCTGGTCCGGACCGGAGCGACGGTATCCGTCTGCCAGACCCTGCTGATCATCACGGCGATGAAGATGGAAACCACGGTTTGCGCTCCCTGCTCGGGCGTCGTCACCGATCTGCAGCCGCTGGCCGCCGGGGACCTGGTTTCCGCCGGGCAGATCGTCGTGGTGATCCGGCCCGTGGCCGGGGCCTCGGCGGGCACGCCGGCGGCCGCCAGCAGCGAAGGCTGGGCTCCGGTGCTGGCCGATGTCGCCGCCCTGCAGGGCATGGCCCATGCCCGCCTCGCGCCCGGCTCGAAAGACCCCGGGGTCGTGCGCCAGCGCAGCCGCGGCAAGCTCAACTGCCGCGAGCGCATCACGCTGCTGCTCGACGAAGGCAGCTTCCGCGAGATCGGCAGTCTTGCCGGCTTCACCTCGTACGACGACGAGGGCAACATCGCCGAGTTCACTCCGGCCAACCAGGTCGGCGGACTGGGCAAGATCGACGGGCGCACCAGCATCGTCTGCGCCGACGACTTCACCTCGCGCGGCGGCCACGCCGACGGGGCGATCACCAGCAAGAACCGTTACCTCGATGGCCTTTCGATCGAGATGCAGGTGCCCTCGATCCGCCTGCTCGACGGCTCATCGGGCGGGGGCAGCGTCGCCACGATGGTGCCCAAGCAGGAAACCACCGCCGCCAGCAGCGTCCAGGAAAGCGTCGGCGCCATCAAGGCCGGCCGCCCGCGGGTCACCGGCGGCGGCGGCTCCTTCCTGCCCGCGCACCTGGGCGCCACGCTGTACGCGCAGCAGCTGCACACGGTCCCGGTGGTGAACATGCTGCTGGGCAGCGTCGTGGGCATCGGCGCGGCCAAGGCGGTGCTCGGCCATTTCGCGGTGATGGTGCGCGACCTGGCCCAGCTGTTCGTCGCCGGCCCGCCCGTGGTCAGCCACGCGATGGGCTACGAGGTCACCAAGGAAGACCTCGGCGGCTGGCACATCCATTGCCGCAACGGCTCGGTGGACAACCTGGCCGAGACCGAAGAAGAGGCCGTCGCGATGACGCGCCGCTTCCTGTCCTACCTGCCCTCGAGCGTGCACGAGGCGCCGCCGGTGAAGGCGCCCGATCCGGCCGATCCGCCCGATCGCCGGGACGAGGAACTCTTCACGCTGATCCCGCGCAAGCGCACCACCACCTTCGACGTGCGCCGCGCGATCCGCCTGATGGCCGATCACGATTCGTTCTTCGAGATCGGCGGGTTGTGGGGCACCGACCAGGTCGTGGGCTTCGTGCGCTTCAACGGTTACCCGATGGGGGTCATCGCCTCGGACAGCCGCCACGTCAATGGCGGCGCGCTCACCGCCGATGGCTGCGACAAGCTGCGCCGCCACCTCGACCTGTGCGACCTGTTCCACCTGCCGGTGCTCAACCTGATCGACAACCCGGGCTTCGCGGTGGGCATCGAGCACGAGATCGCCGGCACGATCCGCAAGGGCGGCGAGTGGATGATCGCGTTCGCGCAGGTGCAGGTGCCGATCTTCTCGGTGCTGATGCGCCGCAGCTTCGGCGTGGCCGGCAACAACTACGCCACGCCGCGCGCGCAGGCCTCGATGCGGGTCGTCTGGCCGGCCGCCGACGTCGGCGGCATTCCGCCCGAGGGCGGCATCGAGGCGGCCTACAAGCGCCAGCTCGCCGAGTCCGCCGACCCGGCGGCGCTGCGCGCCGAGATCAACGCCCGCATCGAAAGCGCGCGCGGGCCGATCGGGCCGCTGAACCGCTTCCAGATCGAGGAGATGATCGACCCGCGCGACACCCGCCGGCTGATCTGCGAATGGGTCGCCGACGCCTATCGCATCGTCTCGCAGCCGGCGCGGCTGGTGCCGCGCGCCCTGCAGTTCCGGCCCTGACCAAGGCAGGCACACCCATGCCCAGCGTCCAGGCCCTCGAGCAGTTCATCGCGCGTGTCGAGTCCAACGCCCACGTCGAGGCGGTGCTGGAGTTCTACACGGCCGACGCCAGCCAGCAGGAGAACCAGAACCCGCCGCGCGTCGGGCGCGAGGCGCACGCGGCCAACGAGCGGCGGGTGCTGGCCCGTGCGCGCTCGGTGTCGTCCTGTGTGCGACCGGTGCTCGTCGATGGCGACCGGGTCGCGATCCGCTGGATCTTCCAGTTCGACTGGCTGGACGGCACGCGCACGCGCATGGAAGAAATCGCCTGGCAGCGCTGGGAAGGGGACCGGATCGCTGAAGAAATCTTCTTCTACGATCCCGCGCAGCGCACGCCCAAGCCCGTCTGAGCACCGCACGGGCGCTCGACGCAGGAGGCGTAAAATCTTCGCCGGAAGTCCGCTGGCCGACCTTTGCTGGCGGACCCTTTGCGGGCCGACCCTTTACGGGCCGACCCTTTGACTGCCCCCGATGTTTGCCCCTATCACCATCTCCCCGGCGTCGCGCCGACGCCCCTCCTGAGGATCCTCGCCATGAACGTCGCCGACCTGGTCGCCATCGACATGCACACGCATGCGGAAGTCTCCTGCTGCCAGCCGCCGGACCTGTTCGTCAAGGAGTTCGACGACGCCTCCGACAAGTACTTCGGCGCGGTGATCAAATCGGCCTCGGGCCGCCGTCCCACCATCCCCGAAACCATCGATTACTACCGCGAACGCAAGATCGGCCTGGTGATGTTCACCGTCGACTCCGAAGCCAACGTGGGCGGGCGCCGCATCCCCAACGAAGAGGTGGCCGAGTTCGCCGCCAAGAACTCGGACATCATGATTCCGTTCGCCAGCATCGACCCCCACAAGGGCAAGATGGGCGCGCGCGAAGCCCGCCGGCTGATCGAGGAGCACGGCGTCAAGGGGTTCAAATTCCACCCGACCATGCAGGGTCTGTTCCCCAACGACCCGATCTGCAACCACCTGTACGAGGTGATCGCCGAGTACAAGCTGCCCGCGGTGTTCCACAGCGGCCACTCGGGCATGGGCACCGGCATGCGCGGCGGCGGCGGGCTGCGGATGAAATACTCCAACCCCATTCACCTGGACGATGTCGCCGTCGACTGGCCCGACATGACCATCATCATCGCGCACCCGTCCTGGCCCTGGCAGGACGAGGCGCTGTCGGTGTGCCTGCACAAGCCCAATGTCTACATCGACTTGTCCGGCTGGTCGCCCAAGTATTTTTCGCCGGCCCTGATCCAGAACGCCAACACCCAGCTCAAGCGCAAGATGCTGTTCGGCTCCGACTTTCCGCTGATCGCGCCCGACCGCTGGATGGCCGACTTCGAGAAGGTCGGTTTTCGCGACGAGGTCAAGCCGCTGATCATGAAAGAAAACGCGATGCGCGTGCTGGGGCTGAGCGCATGACGACGCCGTCGGACCACGAGCGGCTGATTGCCGAGCTCGCGAACAAGCGTGCCCGCGCGCAGGCCATGGGCGGCCCGGCCAAGCTGGCCGCGCGCCGGACGCAGGGGCTGCTGAACGCGCGCGAGCGCATCGCGCTGCTGTGCGACGCCGGCAGCTTCAGCGAGATCGGCGAATTCGCGGTGTCGAGCCGGGCCGAAGACGCCGATCGCACGCCGGCCGACGGCATCGTCACCGGCTACGGCGCGGTCGACGGCCGCGACATCGCGGTCGCCTCGTTCGACCTGACCACGCTGGGCGCCTCGTCGGCCGCCCACAACATGGCCAAGCTCGCTTACCTGCGCGAGCACTCCGTGCGTTCGGGCATCCCCTGCGTGTTCCTGATCGAATCGGCCGGCGCCCGCATGCCCGACATCCAGGGCGCGCGCGGCATGGGCCGCATCGGCATGTCGGGGCAGCGCGGCCGCGACCGCAGTTCGCCCTGGATCTCGGCGGTGCTGGGGCCGTGTTACGGCATGGGCACCTGGTATGCGGTGCAGTCCGATGTCGCCATCATGCGCAAGGGCGCCTCGATGTCGGTGTCCAGCCCCAAGGTCACGTCGGTGGCGCTGAGCGAGGAAGTCACCGCCGAACAACTGGGCGGCTGGGAGGTCCATGCCCGCACCACCGGCCAGATCGACATCGTCGTCGACACCGACGAAGACGCGATCGCGATGATCCGCCGCACGCTGGGTTACCTGCCCTCGCACATCGGCGAGGTGCCCCCGACCCGGCCACCCGCGTCGGTCAACGACGTGGCCGGCGACGTCGAAGCGGCGCTGCCGGTGGCCCGCAACAAGGTCTATGACGTGCGCAAGGTGCTCGAGGCCTTCGCCGACAAGGGGTCGCTGCAGCCCTGGCGGGAACTGCACGGCCGCCCGCTGTTCACGGGCTTCATGCGCATCGGCGGCAAGGCGGTGGGCGTCATCGCCAGCAACCCGCTGCACAAGGGCGGCGCGATCGACGGCGCGGCCTGCGACAAATCCACCGAGTTCATCGTGCTGTGCGACACCTTCAACCTGCCGATCGTGCTGATGGCCGACACGCCGGGCTTCATGGTCGGGCTGCAGGCCGAGCACAAGGGCGTGGCCGGCAAGATCATGAACAACCTGCAGGCGCTGATCCACGCCTCGGTGCCCAAGATCGGCCTGGTCATGCGCAAGAGTTACGGCCAGGCGTACCTGAACATGGGCGGGGGCATCGTCGACGCGATGGCCGTCTGGACCACCGGCGAAATCGGCTTCGTCGACCCGGCAGTGGCGGTGTCGGTGGTGCACAACGCGCGGCCCGGCCAGGAAGGCAGCGACTACGCGGCGCAGCTCGAGCAGATGAAGCTCGACGGCACGCCCTACGACCTCACCGCCATCTTCGCCGCGCATGCGGTGATCCGCCCCAACGACACGCGGGCGTGGCTCATGCGCATGCTCTCGACGCTGGCACGCCGGCCCGACCACGGCATCTCGAAGCACAAGCTGGCGAACTGGCCGACCAGCTTGTGACGTCTGAGCGGGCGCAGCGCCGACCGGTCAGACTGCGCCGTCCGCGCGGCCCGGGCGGCATCCCGCTACTGCAGCGGCACCACGACCACGGTGCCCAGCTTGCCGCCGCGCTCGACCGCCTGATGCGCGGCCACGGCCTGATCGAGCGGATAAGGCCCGACCACCCGATGCATGCGCGGCCCGCCGCTCAACCACTCGGCCATGCCGGCCTGCGCGCGCTGGCGCAGCGCCAGGGGCAGCGACGGCAGATAGAACGCCTGCATCCGCGCGCACTTGCGGGCCAGTTCGGAGTACGGCAGTTCCGGACGCTCCTTGCCCCGTGAGGCGTAGCTCGAGATTGCGCCGTTGACGGCCAGCACCTTCGCGCTGGTGGCCAGATTGCCGCCGAAATCGACCTCGACGATGCGATCGATGCCCTGCCCGCCGGTGGCCTCGAGAATCCGCTCGGCGCAGTCGGGATCGGCCCGGTCGAACACCTGCCGCGCGCCACCGGCCAGGCACTGTTCGGTCTTGACCCCGGGCGAGGCCGTGGCGAACACCTGTGCGCCCGCCCACGCCGCCATCTGGACCGCATAGTGGCCGACCGCGCCGGCGCCACCGGTGACCAGCACACGCTGGCCGCGGATGTCGCCGTCGCCCAACAAGGCGCACCAGGCGGTCAGCCCCGGAATGCCCAGGCAGGCGCCTTCGGCGAAACTGACTTCATCGGGCAGTGCGGTCACCAGGCCGACATCGAGCGCGATGAGTTCGGCCCCGGTGCCCAGCGGCCGTCCGCGCTGGCCGTTGTAGAGCCAGACGCGCCGCCCGGTCCAGGTCCGGTCCACGCCTTCGCCGACCGCCTCGACGACGCCCGCGCCATCGCTGTGCGGAATCACCAGCGGCGCCTCCATCGTGTAGCCGCGCCCGGAGCGCCGATTGCAGTCGGCCGGATTGACGCCCGAGGCGTGCAGCCGCACCAGCACCTGACCTGGCGCTGCGACCGGATCGGGCTGTTCGCCCAGGCACAGCACTTCAGCGGCCGGGCCCGTGCGGGTGTACCAGAGCGCCCGCACCCTCAGGCCTTGGCCAGCCCGGCCTTGATCAGCAGCGGCTTGACGCTGTTGTAGTACTGCTCGGCATAGGCGCGGAACTCCGCCGGGTTGCGACGCCAGGGCACCTGGATGTAGCGGTCCAGGATGGGCTGCATGCCCGGATCGTTGGTCGCTTCGGTGAAGGCCTCGTGCAGGGCCTGCGCGATCGGCGCGGGCAGATCCTTGGGGCCGACCAGGCCGTAGGGGCTGTGCGCGATGGCGTTGATGCCGCGCTCCTTCAGCGTGGGCGCATCGGGATACTTGGGAATGCGCTGCTCGGTGGCCATCGCCAGGATGCGGCACTGGCCCTGGTCGACGAAGGGCGCCCACTGCGCGGCATCGGCCAGGAAGTTGATGTGGCCGCCCATCAGCGCCGGCATCCATTCGGCCCCGCCCTTGTAGGGCACGTGGGTGAACTTGGCGCCGGTCACCTGGTCGACCTCGATCATCATCAGCTGCCCGCTGCCGCCCACGCCGCTGGTGCCGAAGGTGTACTTCTCGGGCTCCTTCTTGCCGGCCGCGATCAGGTCCTCGATGGTTTTCCAGGGCGAATCGGCCCGCACGACGATGCCGATCGTGTAGCTCGACAGGCCGGTGATGTAGGTGAAATCGCGCAGCGGATTCCAGGACACCTGCTGATAGTGCGGATAACGCAGGCTGTTGATGCTCATGCAGGCGATCGCGTGGCCGTCGGGCCGCGCCGACAGCAGCTGCGCCGGCGCCAGCGTGCCGGCCGCACCGGCCTTGATCTCGACCAGCACCTGCTGGCCGAGGATCTTGCCCGCCTTCTCGGCCAGGAAGCGCAGGTGCAGATCGGTCGCGCCGCCCGCCGCGAAGGGGTTGTAGATGACGATGGGGCGCTCGGGTTTCCACTTCGGCTGGGCGCGCACGATGGCGGGTGCGGCAACGGCGCCGGCGAGGCCCAGCACGACGCGGCGACGCTGGGGTTGGGAAAGATGGATCGACATGCAGACACTCCGTGATGCCGGCCCTCGCCGGATCAGCCGAGTGTGTTGGCGAATCGAAGTGCCGTCAAACGGGCACGTTCCGGTGGGTCAGTCGGCTGCGCGGTCGGACCGCGCGCCGCCGGGACTCGGGCGAGCAGCGGCGACACCTGCCGCGTCGGCGCCCTGCATCATCAGGGCATCATCCTGCAGCCCAGCT
>JADJVQ010000070.1 GCA_016710525.1 Burkholderiaceae bacterium | reverse complement strand
CGCTACGTCCAGCTTGTCGAGTCCTATCGCGACGAAGCCGGCCGGGTGAAGAAGCGCACCGTCGCCACGCTGGGGCGCATGGATCAACTGGCCGGCGAGCTCGATTCCGTCATCGATGGCCTGCTCAAGGTGGCTGGCCGCGAGCCGTTGGCGGCCAAGGCCAGCGCGGCACCGGTGCTGGCCGCCTCTTCGCTGTCGTTTGAGACCGCCCGCGCGCTGGGCAACGTCTGGACGCTGACGGAACTGTGGAAGGAACTGGGCTTCTCGGATCTGCGCCGCGTCTTTCGCCGCACCCGCCACACCATCGACGTCGAGGCCCTGATTCGCATCATGGTGCTCAACCGGCTGTGTGACCCGGAATCCAAGCTGGGCGTTTTGCGCTGGGTGCAAACGGTGGCCTTGCCCGACGTCGAGGTCACTGAACTCACCCATCAGCAGTGCTGCGCAGCATGGACGCGCTGATGGACAACCAGGACGCAGTCGACGGCGTGATCGCCTCGTTGCTGCGCCCCTTGGTCGACCAGGATCTGTCGGTGGCGTTCTACGACATGACCACGATTCGCGCCGAGGGACTCGCCACGGTGGCCGGCGATGTTCGTCAGTTCGGCATGGCCAAGGAGGGCTTGATCACTCGTCAGTTCATGCTGGGTGTGGTGCAGACCAGCGAGGGCTTGCCGATCTATCACGAGGTCTTCGAGGGCAACACCGCCGAGACCAAGACGATGCTGCCGATCGTCAAGAAGGTCATGCAACGCTTCCCGCATCTGCGCCGCCTGGTGCTGGTGGCCGATCGCGGCCTGCTCAGCTTGGACAACCTCGAAGCGCTGCAGGCCATTCGACTGAACCCCGCCATGGGGCAAGGGGCGAATCAGGGGCAGGCCCTGGAATTCATCATCGCGGTGCCGGGCCGGCGGTACACGGAGTTCGCCGACTTGTTGGAAGACTTCCAGCACACTTGCGACCAGTGCGGCACCGAGACCACCGGCGAGATTGCCTGGAACGGCCTGCGTCTGGTGGTCGCGCACGACCCGGTCGTGGCGCTGGAGCAGCGTCAGCAGCGCCGGGCCAAGATGGCCGAACTGGAAGCTCTGGCCAGCGGCTGGGTCGGCAAGCTCGAGGGGCAAGATGAGGGCGTCAAGAAGCGAGGCCGCAAGCTCTCGGACAGCGGCACCAAGGCCCGGTTCTATCGCGCGGTGTGCGAGGCCCACTTCGCCAACATCATCAAGGTCGATCTGAAGGCCGAGTTGTTCAGCTACGCCATCGACGAGGATGCTCTGCGCCTGGCCGAGATGATGGACGGCAAGCTGCTGGTCGTGACCAACGTTGCGGACCTTGAGCCCGCCGCCGTCATCGATCGTTACAAATCCCTGGCCGACATCGAGCGCGGCTTCAAGGTGCTGAAATCGGAGCTGGAAATCGGGCCGGTGTATCACCGGCTGCCGGAGCGCATTCGGGCGCACGCCTCGATCTGCTTTATGGCGCTGATTCTACCTCGCGTGATGCGCGGGCGTTTGCGCGAGGGCCAGACGGGACTCACACCGGAGCGGGCGCTGCAATCGCTAAAACGAATCCAGCATCATCGGATGTCGATCAACGGCGCGCAGCCACTGTCGGGCGTGTCGACGATGACAACGGAACTCCAACCAGGTGCTCAGGGCACTGAAGGTCAAGACACCCAGCCAAACGCAGCAGCTCAGCCTGTTGTAGGGGCACGTTTGAAATCCGATACCAATCAAATCAGACACTTACGCCCGTAACTGTCGAACTCGGGGGTGCTCGAGGTTGTACCAACGCACGAAGCTGGCTGCCCATTCGCGGGCAGCATCAAGGCCCTCGAAGCCCTTGGATGGGAACTCCGGGCGGTACTTGGTCGGCCTGCAATATTCCGAGGACTCGCATGAATGCTAGGTTTTCGGTCTGAAGAAGGGTAGCCCAATTCCCAGAAACTGCTGTAATCGTATTCAGTTTCTCGGAGATTCTGCGAGGTTTATGTCGATGGCCACGGACGATTTCTTCCGCGCCCGGCTCGATCAGATGATCGATCTGCGCCATCCGCTGGCGGTTCTCGCCAAGCGCATGCCCTGGGCATCCCGAGTTCGACATCTCGCGCCGCCAATTTCCGCGTCTTTTCCGAAGAAGCAATGACTTGTAGATCTGTTGGTGAATTTGCTGTGGTGGCACGTTTTCCGTAATCGGCTTGTTGTTTATATTTTGGGTTCGTGTGATAGTGTGGCGGCATGTTCGTCAAGGTCACCACCTCCAGCCCGCGCCGCTACGTCCAGGTCGTCGAGTCCTACCGGGACGGCGCCGGGCGGGTGAAGAAGCGCACCGTTGCCACGCTGGGACGCATGGATCAGTTGGCCGGCGAGCTCGATTCCGTCATCGATGGCCTGCTCAAGGTGGCCGGCCGCGAGCCGATGGCGGCCAAGGCGAGCGCGGCACCTGTGCTGGCCGCCTCGTCGCTGTCGTTTGAGTCCGCCCGCGCGCTGGGCAACGTGTGGACGCTGACCGAGTTGTGGAAGGAACTGGGCTTCTCGGATCTGCGCCGCGTCTTTCGCCGCACCCGCCACACCATCGACTTCGAGGCCCTGATCCGGATCATGGTGCTCAACCGGCTTTGCGACCCGGAATCCAAGCTGGGCGTCTTGCGTTTGGTGCAGACGGTGGCCTTCATTCATGCAGGGTTTGGAGAACGGGTAAGGGCGATTAATCGAGCTTTTCAGGTAGTCCTTCCGAGAACATCCGGTCCGGCAGATCGACGGTCTTCAGATCGCTGTACTCGAGGATCGATTCATCGCCACGCTTGAGTGCATCGCTCACCACTAGCCTCGTCGGCCGGATGCGTCCTCCCAACAAAGCGAACTGCTCGTAGCGGCAGGTCTTGAGCAGTTTCCCCGACAGCGAGTGGAACTCGGCTCGCTGCGGATGGAAGTCGCCGGCCCTGACCCAATAGAAGATCTTCGGATAGGTGACCGAGCGCTCGCCTGCGCTCAGTTCGAGCACGTGGTGTTCGCGCCCGCCGATGGTCTCCTGTCCCTTGATCATCGCGATGTAATCGCCCGAGAAATTGACGCGGGCCAGGTCGCCGTTGGCCACCTGGCCGGTCAGGCGCTGTGACAGCGACAGCCTGACCGGCTGCGAGACGCTGGGCATGAACAGCCACAGTTCGCGCCCTTTCATCAGCAGGTTCTGGCCCTTTTCGGCCGAGGGCTCCAGCGTGATGATGATCGTGTTTTCGTTGCCCTTGGACAGGATCCGGTAGCGCCGCGGGTCCTGCGGCTGGCCGCCGCTGGTGGACGTGATTCGCGCCTCGACCTGGAAACTGTCCTTCGGGAAACGGATCTCGTCGGCCCGCTGCAGGATCTGGCGTGCCTGCGGGTCTTCCTCGCCGCTGGCCTGGGGCGAGCCGGTGTTCTGGGCGAAGCCCGTCACCGGGCCGATGCCGGGCGAGGCGGCGAGGGCCAGCTGCAACGCGCGCCGCAGCGTCCGTCGGCGCTGGATGTCGGCTGGCGGTCGGGCATCGATGCCGTCTCGCCCCCGCGAGGGCATTGCGATAGAGTCTTCTCGAATCAGGGGGAATGGCATGGCAGTGGTGTCGCTAGAGGGTGTGAACAAGTCCTATCGCCTGGGCGGCCAGACGGTTCAGGCGGTTCGGGATGTTTCGATGGCGATCGAGGAGGGCGTCTTCCTGGCGATTGCGGGTCCGTCGGGCAGCGGGAAATCCACGCTATTGAACCTGATCGGCTGCATCGATACACCGACTTCCGGACAGGTGGTTGTCAACGGCCGCGATGTGAGCACTTCGAGTCCGGATTCGCTCGCCGACTACCGCGGGCGCACGGTCGGGTTCATCTTCCAGACCTTCAATCTGTTCCCGGTGCTCAGTGCGTTCGAGAACGTCGAGTACCCGTTGCTTGCGCTGCGCGAACTCGGGCGCAAGGAGCGGGAGGATCGGGTGCGGCAGTTCCTGGACCGGGTCGGCCTGAGCAAGTACGCCGGGCACCGGCCCAATGAGCTCAGTGGCGGGCAGCGCCAGCGGGTTGCGATCGCGCGGGCGCTGGCGGTCAAGCCGCGCATCGTGCTGGCCGATGAGCCCACTGCCAATCTCGACCACGCCACCGGCACCGAGATCCTTCGCCTGATGAAGGACATCAACAAGCGCAGCGGCACCACGTTCGTCTTCTCGACCCACGATGCGCGGGTGATGGAGGCAGCCGACCGGCTGGTCCGCATCGAGGATGGCAGGCTGACCGGCCTGGGATTGCGGCGCGGACCCAAATGGGTCTTCGTGCGGCCCAACCGTGACCGGGGCGGGGTCAGGAAGTCCGCCGCCGAGCCCGCGGTCCAGGAGGAAATTCACGATGACCTGAGCGCTGCGACCATGGTGGTCGCGCCGTCCGAGAGCGAGGAATTCAATTGAAGCGATTGTTCAGCGTGTTTTCTCTGGCGGTGCGCCCGCTGTCGCTGGCGGTGGCCGCGGCCTGCCTGGCCCCCGCGCTGGCGGGCGCTCAGAAAGCGCCGGCGCCCGACGGGCCAGCCGCCTGGACCGGCTGGCTGCAGGGCGACATGGTCAGGGTCCTGCCCGAGCCGGCTCACACCGCGAACGCACGGCTGCGCGCCGAACTGACCGGCAAAGGCAAGTTGTCCAGCGAACTGAAGTGGAAGCTGTCGGCGCGGGTTGGCTACGATCTGGCCTACGACAACGACTATTACCTCCCGGGTGTGCGCCGCCAGCGTTCCGAGGTCTCGCTGCGCGAGGCCCATGTGGACTGGGGACGCGGCGACTGGGAATTGCGGCTGGGACGCCAGCACATCGTCTGGGGCGAAATGGTGGGTCTGTTTTTTGCCGACGTGGTGTCCGCCAAGGACATGCGCCAGTTCGTGCTGCAGGACTTCGAACAACTCCGCATTCCGCAGTGGGCGGCCCGTGTCGAGTATTTCAAGAACGACCAGCACCTGGACTGATCTGGCTGCCGGCACCGGAATACGACCGAATCAGCAAGCCGGGCGCTGATTTCTATCCCAGCCCGTATCGCTACGAAGGCTTTGGCTACGACGTGCGCAGCGAGACGAAGCTGTCGCGCAGTTTCGCCAATGGCGGCTTCGGTGCCCGCTTTTCCACCGAGCGCTCCGGCTGGGACCTGTCGGCCTTTGTCTATCGGTCTCCGGACATGGCGCCGACCTTTGCGCGTGAAGTGACCGGTCTGACGGGGCTGGGCGGCGGGCTGGGTCTGCCCGCGCTCGGTGGCACGGCCACCACGATCTATCGTCCCACCTACGATCGCCTGTTGCGGGTCGGTGGCACGCTTGCCAAGGATTTCGACGGGCTGGTGCTCAAGGCCGAGGCCGTGTTCACGCAGGGGCGGCGCTTTTCAGCGCTCGACCTGGCAAACCGGAACGGGCTGGTCGCGCAGAACACGATCGACTGGGTCATCGGTCTGGAGGGCACGCCTGCCGAGGGCTGGCGCGTGAACGGTCAGTTTTTCCAGCGCGCGTACCTGAACCACGATCCTGTGACCGGCTTCAAGCGCTTCGAGAGCGGTGTCAGCCTGCTGGTCACGCGGGCCCTGACCCCGACACTGGACGCCGAACTGCTGGCGATCTCGAGTCTGCTGCGCAGCGACTGGCTGGCTCGGGCGGCGCTGACCTGGAAGGCCGGACCCAGCCTGCGCGTCAAGGCCGGCTACGACGCCTTTGGCGGCGAGCCGCTCGGCCTGTTCGGGCGATACGGTCGCCAGGACCGGGTTTACGGGCAGGTGCGCTACACCTATTGAGGGATCGGCTCCGCGGGCGGGCGGGCCGGTTGCGCCGCCTTGCGAACCGGGCGCAGCAGGAACGCGACCAGCAGCAGCAGATAGAACACCCAGGCCACGCGCGGCACGTCGAGCAGACTGTCGAACAGGCCCACTGTCACGAAGCCGACGATCGCCGCGCTCACGCAGGACGCCAGCGGATGATGGCGTGCGCTGCCGAATACCAGGCGCCCCAGCGCGGCCAGTACCAGCGCCGAAAACACCAGCAGCCCGGTCAGGCCCTGATCGAAGAGCACATTCATGCCCAGGTTCTTGATGTGCCAGGGCAGGTGATGCCGATCGCTGGTGAAGAACCAGCCCGAATTGCCGTGGTCGAATCCCGGGTTGGTCATCAGCTGGCGTCCGTCAGGCCCTTGGACTCTGAAGTTGTCCAGTTCGACCTTGGCGCCATTGCTGGACACCGCCACCGAGAACATCGCGAGCCGTGGCGCGTACCAGGCGCCTCCACTCAGGTCCTTGCCGTCGAGCACGAGCGTGAGCGGGCGCCATTCCGTGGGGCTGCCCTTCGTTTCGATCTCCTCGACCGCGCAGGCCTGGCCATAGAGCAGGTTCTTTTCGCAGACCTCGATGTGCAGCCTCACATCGGGCCGGCTGCGCACATCGGCCGAAACCACATAGGGACCACGCTGCGCCGGAACGCGCTGGGAGATCCGGAACAGATCGCCCCAGCTCATCGGGTAGCGCGGGCCGGTCATGGTCAGGTAGCCATTGCCGTCGGTCTGCTTCCAGGCATAGCTGCCGGGCAGGTCGGATTTTTTCAGGTGATAGAAATAATTGGCCGGGAATTGCCCCATCCCCTTGCCGATCAGCCAGTCCGAAGGCGTGACGAGCATGCCGAGGCTGTCGCTCCAGTGGTCCATCCGCCCTTCGAAATCGCGGGACACCGAGGCGAAGCGGTCGCCCATGTAGGCGCCCCCCGACATCACCGCGACGACCACGGTCACCATCGCGGCGCCGCCCAGCTGCATGGCCAGCAGCCGGCGGTCGGCCGCCCAGAGCGCCCCGCGCAGCCCGGCGTTGGCCAGTGCCACCATCGCCAGAACCGCCAGCACCGGTAAGGCGGCCGTCAGCGCGCTTTCGCCGCCCCAGTGCAAGGCGATCCGCGCGGTGGTCACCAACATCCAGCCGGTCGCGGCAAACATCGCATAGCGGGTGAGCGCGCGCGCGGTCAGCGCGTGGGCGATGGCGGCGGCGGCGAACGCGCCGGCGGCGGCGGTGTGGATCAGGTAGGGCCCCTTGGGCAGGCCCGACAGCGCGAGATCGGCCATGCCGCCGACCAGGCCGGCCAGCAGGCCCAGCCCGGTTCGGGCCGCGCCCAGCGAGCGGCCCGCCGGGCCGGTGAGCATCACCGCCGCCAGCACACAGAAGGCGGCAGCCATCGCGCGGTAACCGCCTTGCGCGAACACCAGCCAGGCGCCGACAGCCACGGCGAGCATCGCCAGGCTGTTGCGCAGCACCGCGGCGAAAGTCACGACAGGGCCCTGGCGCGCATAACTCCGGTTGGCCAGCCAGGCCATCAGAATCAGCGATACCGGTACTGCCAGGTAGACACCGCGGGAAAACGTGGTCAGGCAGGCATAGGCCCCCGCCATGGTGGCCAGGCCGGGCAGCACCAGAGCCAGCGGGGTCTTCGCACGCCAGGTTGCCCACACGGCGAAGGGCATTCCCAGCGCCAGGTAGCCATCGAGCGCCGCGCCACCGACGTGCATCTCCCAGAACAGGGCGGTGGACCGGTAATCGGCGGAAAAATTGAGCAGTCCCGGATAGGCTGCCCGTTCCCAGATCGCGGCCAGCGCACAGGCCGCCAGCCCTGCCGTCATCCCTTGAACGAGCCCGTTGGCGAACGCGTCGGGATCGCGCTTGTACCGGTCGGCCAGGATCGGCGTCAGGATCAGCAACCACGCAAACGGCTTGAACAGGCGCAGCCCGTTCAGGGATTCGAAGTAACCCTGCGCCCACTGCAGTGGAGTCGCCTCGGCGGCCGCGAAGCCGCGCGCCGCGGCGACCAGGCAGGACACTCCGAAGGTCAGCATCAGCAACAGCGCGAGCGGCCCGGGCTGGATCCGGGCTGTGCCGCGCAGCGAATCGGCGGCGGGAGCTTCCGGCCGCGCTTGCCGACCCGCGGCGGCGCCGCCGGCCAGTCCGTCCGCCAGGATCCGCAGGTAGCCCGCGCCCGCTGCCCCGGCCAGAGCGAGATCGAGTTCTTCGACCACCAGCCATCCGGTCCACGAGGCAAACCCGGCGATCGGCAATAGGGCCAGGGTGACCGTGAACAGCGCCTGCGGGCGCCACAGGCACAGGGCTGCCCAGACAACATAGGTCGCCGTGGCCAGCGGCGGTGACAGCGGGTACTGGGTCGCTGCGAACAGGCCGGCCGCAAGGCAAGGCAGTGCGATCAGCAGCGCCAGCAGCCGCACGGCGAGGGGAGACCCCTGGCGCGCCGCCGGCAGCGCCATGCCTCTGTCGAGCTGACTGGCCATGGTGCCGGTCTACAGCGACTTCATCAGCGCTTGAGCGCGCTCCATGGTCGGGCCGCTCTTGACTTCGCCCAGAACCAGCTCGAGCTCTTTCTTCGCATCGGATTTGTCGCCCTTGGCGATCAGCGCCGAGGCCAGCCGGACGCGGAAGTCGTAGGCCCTGGGGGCGGCCGCGACCGCCTGCTTGAGGATGTCGACCGCCTTGGCCGTGTCACCCTTGGCCAGCAGGATCGCGCCATAGGTGTCGAGCACCGGGGGCGACTTTGGCGCAAGCGCGTAGGCGCTCTCGGCAGCGGCCAGAGCACCCGGGTCCTTGGTTTCGAGCAGGGCCCAGGCCAGGTTGTTCAGCGCCAGCGCATTGCCCGGCTGAGCGGCCACGATTTCCTTGTAGAGCCCGATCGCCTGAGGCCAGCGCTTGCGGCTGATTTCCGCACCGGCGGCGTAGTTCTTGATGTCGAAGTCCTTGGGGTTTTCGGCCAGCAGCGACTTGAGCACCAAATCAGCCTCGGCTTCCTTGCCATCGAGTAGCAGCACTCGATGCAGTTTCACTGAAACCGCCGCAGCCTTCTGGATCGTCAGACCCTTGCGATAGGCGGTCGCCGCTTCGCCATACCGCTTCTCGGAGGCGTAAATATCGCCTTCGAGCATTGCGCCGGCGGCGCTCTTGGGCGCTTCGGCGGACAGGGCGGACGCAAGTGCGCGAGCTTCGGCGAACTTGCGCTGCCCGACCAGTGCATTGGCCATCGCAACACGGGGCTCCAGGATCTTGGGCGCGAGTTCAGCCGACTTGCGGAAGTGCGCCATCGCGCGTTCGTAGTCGTTGCGCGCGAGATAGAACTCGCCCATCCGCAGGTACAGCGGGGCCGAGTCCGGCTTGGTGCGCAGAATTTTCTCGAAGGTGCTGATGGCCTGGGCGTCGTCGCCGGCTCTCAGGAACGCAGTACCCAATGCATCGAGCAGCTGGATGTTCTCGGGCGACGCGGTGATCGCTTCCTGCAGGGCCGGGATCGCCTCCTTGGGCTCACCGTTCGACACATGGAAGGCGGCAATCGCCAGCGCCGCCTGGACCGAGCCCTTGTCAGCGTCACGCGCCTTGACCAGCCACTCGAGGACCTGCTTGCGATCGCCACCGTTGGCCTGTGTGATCTGTGCGAGCGTGAGCAGGGCTCGCACGTTCTTGGGGTCCTTTTCCAGCAATCGGGTGTAGCGCTTCTTCGCGTCGTCGACCTTCTTGTCGCGCAGGTCGAGGTTGGCGAGGTTGGAGGCCGCGGCGAAGTAGGTGGGGTCCTGGACCAGCGCTTCCTCGAAATGCTTGCGGGCGGAGGCCGGATCGTTCTTGCCCAGGGCGACGCTGCCCCGCAGGTTCGCGGCCAGCGGACTCTTGGGCTGCTTCTTTTCGAGCCGGTCGATCGCAGCGAGCGCCTTGTCCCACTGCTTGTCGCGCAAGTACGAGGTGATCAGCGCCAGGTCGGCCTGGGCGGTATCCGGACTGGCCTCGATGGCCGCTTCGAGGTCGGCGATGCCGCCGTCCTTGTCGCCGAACGCGATGCGCGCGACGCCACGGCCGGCTTTTTGTCCGGGGTCATTCGGGGCGAGTTCGACGGCCTTGCTAAATAGGCGGCCGCCTTGTTGGCGTCGTTGAGCTTCAGCGCCGCTTCGCCCGCGATGCCGTAGATCACCGGGTCCTTGGTTCCCCGCTCCAGGATGGGCGCGACTGTCTGCATCGCGCGATCCGGTGCATTCATGCGCAGATAAGTGGTGCCCAGCAGGCGGTATCCGAGGGTGGAATTGGGTGCCTTTTCGATCACGCTGCGCGCGTTGAGTTCCGCCAGCGGGAGCGAGTTCATGCTGAGGTGGATCGAAGAGGCCAGGGCCAGCGCAGGCACATAATTGGGGCCGACCTTCAGGCTGGTCTGGATGGCGTCGCGCGCGGCCGGATACTTGCCCTGACGGAAGTCGTTCAAGGCCTGCAGATGCATGGTGCCCGACGCCGGCCCGGTGATCTTCTTGAGCTCGTCCAGCCAGGTCTGCGCGCCGGTGTAGTCCTTGCTGTCGATCGCCAGCGAAACCAGCTTGGCGCGCACCATCGAGTTCTGCGGCTCGGCCGCCGCGATCTTGGCAAAGATCGCGGAGCCTTCCTTGGCATGGCCCTGGGCAACCTCGAGGTCCCCCTTGAGCGACATCGCCTCCAGCGATTGCGGCGCCTTGGCGAGCAGCGAGTCGATCTGGCTCGCGGCGCTCTTGATGTCCTTGCCCGCGGCCATCGAGATCAGGCCCAGCTGGGCCGGGATGTAGTCGGGGGCATCGGCCACGGCCGCCTTGAACTGGGCTTCGGCGTCTTCCCGTTTGCCCGTCGCCAGCAGCGCTCGACCCAGCAGCGTGTTCACCTTCGCCTTGTCGATCGGCGCGACGGCGGTGATCTTGCGGGCTTCAGCCTGAGCCTTGGCCGTTTCGCCGGAGCTGAGCAGTGCCTCGACCAGTTCGATCCGGGTCCGGACCGGGTCGTAGCCGCCTTCGAGCGCCTTCTGGAAGTCGCGTTCGGCCGATTTGAAATCCCGGCCGGCCACGTAGACCTGTCCCAGCAGGAATCGCGCTTCGGCGTTCTCCCCCTTCTGGAGCAGATTCTTCAGGTGGATTTCGGCTTCCTTGGTCTCTTTTTTCTCCATCGCCTGCTTGGCCTTGGCGAGCAGCGACTCGGTGGAGTCGCTGCAGCCGGTGGTGGCCAGGGCCAGGCCGATCAGGGCGGCGGAAATGAAGCTGCGGGCAGAGGTCATGATGTTGTGTTCTCCAGCGGGTACAGGCACGAGCACGTGGCGTGGTCTCAGCGCAGCCCGAAACGGTTCAGCAGGTCATAGAGGGTGGGGCGGCTGATGCCCAGCAGTTCGGCGGCTTTGGCGATATTGCCATCGACCCGGGCCATCACCTTGAGCACAGCCTGCTTTTCCGCTTCGTCACGAACCTGGCGCAGATTGAAGGAACTGGCCTCATCGGGGGTTTCCAGACCGAGGTCTTCGGCCGTGATCGCGGCCCCATCGGCCATGATCGTGGCACGCTTGATGCAGTTCTCCAATTCGCGGATGTTCCCCGGCCATCGGTGCTGCCCGATGGCGTCCAGGGCGTCTTCACGCAGCCTGAGCTTTTCGCGGCCGTTCTGGGCCCCGAATCGCGTGACGAAGGCATGGGCCAGCAGCGATGCATCGCCGGACCGGTCGCGCAGCGGCGGAATGGTCACCACCATTTCGGACAGCCGGTAGAACAGGTCCTCGCGAAAGCCGCCGTCGCGGATCAGGTCGCGCAGGTTGCGGTGGGTCGCGCAGACCACCCGCACGTCGACGGCGATCTCCTCGCGGCTGCCGATGCGCTCGATCACCCGCTCCTGCAGGAAGCGCAGCAGCTTGGCCTGCAGCGGGTGCGGCAGGTCGCCGATCTCGTCCAGGAACAGCGTGCCGGCGTCGGCCGTCTCGATCTTGCCCGGGGTGGTCTTGGCAGCGCCGGTGAAGGCGCCTTTTTCGTAGCCGAAGAGTTCGGCCTCGAGCAGGGTGTCGGGAATGGCGGCGCAGTTGATGGCCACGAATCGTTTGTCATGGCGCGGCGACAGCTGGTGCAGGCCACGGGCCAGCACCTCCTTGCCGGTGCCGCTTTCACCCAGCAGCAGGACCGTCGCGTTGGTGGGCGCGAGCCGCTCGATCTGGCGGCAGATCTTCAGCATGCCCGGATCGCGGGTCAGCAGGCCCGACAACGGAGATGTGCTCACCGACTCGGAGAGCCGCCGATTTTCCTGTTCCAGGTCGGCCAGGCGGAACGCCCGGTCGATGACCAGGCCCAGCACGTCGGGCTCGAAGGGTTTGGCGAAAAAGTCGTAGGCGCCCATGCCGATCGCGCGCAGCGCATTGCTGCGATCGTTCTGACCGGTCAGTGCGATCACCTTGGTGGCCGGCGCGAGCGCGAGGATCTCCTCGAGGGTCTTGAATCCTTCGTTGGGCGTGTCCGGGTCGGGCGGCAGGCCCAGATCGAGCGTGGCCACCAGCGGCTCGTGCCGGCGCAACTGCGCAACGGCGGCTTCGCGGTTGTCCGCGAAGATCACGTTGTAGCGATCAAAGGACCAGCGCATCTGCTTCTGCAGACCCAGATCGTCTTCCACCATCAGCAATGTGGGTCGTTCATCCGCCATGTCATCGTTCCCTGAGTGTCAAGCGGGCACGTCGGCCACCGCCACCGGCAGCCGCATGCTGAAAACCGTTCCTTTGCCTTCGCTGCTGGTCACATCCAACGAGCCTCCCAACTCTCGAATGTACTCCCGGCTCTCGAAGGTCCCGATGCCCATGCCGTGCGCCTTGGTCGACTGGAAGGGCTTGAAGAGATGCTCCCGGATGAACTGTTCGCTCATGCCCTTGCCCGTGTCTTCGACGTCGATCCGCGCGCGTTCGCCTTCGCGCGAAAGGCGTACCCAGATCTTCCCGTCCCGCGGGGTCGCCTCGGACGCGTTTTGCACCAGGTGGCCGATTACCCGCTCCAGACGGTCACGGTGCGCCATCACCACCACATGCTGTAGCTCGGGTGCAACGATCAGCTGCGGCTCCGGCGTGCGTCCGCGCTTGCTCTGGATCGCCGCCGCGAGGATCTGGGCCACCGGCACCGCGGAGGGCTGTTCGATGGGCCGGGTGCCGGCGCGCAACTGCAGGAGCAGCCCCTGCATGCGGTCGACCACATTGGCGACCGTGTCGAGCATGTCCTGCTGGAACTCCGGATTGTCGCGATAGCGTGCCGCGTTGGCCAGCAGCAGGGTGAGCTGCGCCACGAGATTCTTCAGGTCGTGCACGACGAATGCCGACATCCGGTTGAAGGACTCGAACTGCTTGGCCTGCACCAGCGCCTCGACGGCGCGGCGAACCGCCAGATAGCTCGCCACCTGGCGGGCCGCGGTCTTCAGGGCGTCGCGGATCTCCCAGTTGATCTCGGCTCGCGTCAGCGGCAGGCTCAGCGTGGCGAACCCGAGCAGCTGCGCGTGCAGCAGCAGCGGCACGATCAGCCAGTTCTCGGGACTCTGCTCCAGCGCGGCGGGCAGCGCGACGTCCTGATAGAGCTCAGGCTGGACCCGCCATTCCGGCAGGCTGATGATCCACTGCTGGCTGCTCAGGAAGGCCACCATGGGTTCGTGACCGGAGACCGCCGGGGTTGGCGCGTGGAAGCGCCAGCGGGCGGTGCAGGCGTACTGGCCGTCGTCGTTCAGGAGCCAGAGGGCCCCGCCGTTGCTGTCGACCAGGCCGGCCAGACCTTTGAGCGCCCGGATCTCCAGGGCGTCTTCGTCCGCCCCCCCGGGGGTGGCCGACAACAGCTCGGTCAGCTTGAGCCATTCGGCCCGGTAATCGTATCGGTAGCTGAAGAAATTCTTGGCCAGGAACACCCGCAGACGCGCCCGCAGAGCGCCCGAGCCCAGCATCAGCAGCAGGCCCACGACGGCAGCGAACACCACCAGTGCCTGCACCGCCTCGCCCCAGTCACCCCCGAAATAGCGGACCCAGTAGCCGCCTGCGGCCATCAGGATCAGGAACACCCCGACCCCGAACAGGGTGGCGGAATGGAAGACGACCGTGCGCGAGACCGCGATGTCCAGTTTCCAGTTCTGGTTGCGGGCCGCCGCGACCGCCAGCAGCGGCAGCAGCAGGGCGTTGGCGTAGCCGCGCGCGGTCCACAAGGCGCCGTTCAGTCGTGAAAAGAGCAGCGCCTCGCTGTACAGCACCAGATCGAAGCCGAACATCGCGACACAGGCAACCGCCAGGAACTTGACCGCCCAGCGGCCATTGGCCGGGGTGTTGCGATAGACCTGTTCCAGGCAGACCAGGGCGAACACGGCCGCGATCACCCGCACGATGAACGCCGGCCGCTCGCCGAACGCGAACAGGTCGATGGCGATCGCGCCGGCAGCGATCGCGGTCGCCGCCACGATGCCGCTGTTGGCGATCCGGCGCGCCTCCTGGGCCGCCCCGGGCATCGGAGTGCCCGCCGCAACCGCCGCGGTCGCGCCACCCGCGGCCCGGACCAGCGTGAGCAGGAAGGACAGCCACAGGAACAGCCGCAGCGCCTCGATCGTGCCGACGATCACCCCGGGTATCGCGGCGCCGCCGCTGGCGGCGGCCAGCACGGCCGCCCACAGAACCTGCGCCAGCAGCGCCGAGATGAACAGCCTGCCGGCGACCGTCGGCGCGCCGCGCAGGACCAGCAGCCCGGAAAGGCCGGTGTAGGCCACGGCGGCCAGCGCGAAACCGATCAGGGCGAGATTGATGACCACAGCGGACCGATCGAGGTGAGCACAACCCTGGCCGACGGTTCGGGTGACGACTGACCCATGGCCAGCAGCGCTCGGTTCAACGAGCGCCTTTGCCCAGCAGGACCACTTGCGCCGTTTCGACCAGGATCAGCAGATCCAGGAACAGCGAATGGTTCTTCACGTAGTACAGGTCGTATTGCAGCTTCGCGAGGGAATCCTCGACCGAGGCGCCGTACGGGTAGCGCACCTGCGACCAGCCGGTCACGCCGGGCTTCACGCTGTGGCGCACGTCGTAGTAGGGGATGTCGGCGATCAGCTGGTCGACAAAAAACGGCCGTTCCGGACGAGGCCCGACGAAGCTCATGTCGCCGCGCAGCACGTTGTAGAGCTGGGGCAGTTCGTCGATGCGAGTTTTGCGGATGAACCGGCCGACCCGCGTCACCCGGTCGTCGGCCGCCTTCGCCCACTGCGGCCGGCCA
Organism: Burkholderiaceae bacterium; assembly: GCA_016710525.1. GTDB lineage: Bacteria > Pseudomonadota > Gammaproteobacteria > Burkholderiales > Burkholderiaceae_E > Quisquiliibacterium. The sequence goes on along the minus strand of JADJVQ010000070.1, from coordinate 13,458 downwards.
TCCTTCTCGGCATCCTGGCGCATCGAACGCAGCTTCAGGATGGTGAACGGCACGCCGCCCTGGCCGACGCGTTCCTGGCGGTAGAGCACCGGCCAGCCGGACTCCATCACGATCATCACGACGGCCAGCAGCACGATGGGCATCGCAAACAGCAGCAGGATCACGCTGACGAAGATGTCGAACAGCCGCTTGACCATGTCGCGGGTCATGCCCTGGTCGAAACCTTGGCCGAAGATCAGCCAGCTGGCCCGAAGATTGTCCACCTTGAGCATGCCGCGCTCACGTTCATAGAACGCGGCCAGATCCATCACCCGCACGCCGGTCAGCCGCGCGTCCAGCAGCTGGCGCAATGGCAGCACGCCGCCGCGCCGCTCGCGCACCGCGATCACGATCTCCGAGACCTTCAGGTCGCGAACCGTGCGCATCAGCTGGTCATGGTTGATGCGCCGTTCCGGCGCTCCGGCTTCGCGCTCCGAGACCACCGGATACATTCCGGCGTACTGGATGGCGCGGACCTGGTCGCTGCTGTGGAGATAACGGATGATCTCCTCGGCCTCAGGGCCGTTGCCCAGGACCAGCACCCGGCGGCGAGGCAGCCCCAGGTCGGTCATCCGGAAGAACATCAGGCGCACCAGCAGCACGCCGGCCACGGCGAAGATCGAGCTCACCGCGAACACGCCCCGGCCCACGTAGAAGCCCTGGAACAGGTAGAACATGAAGCTCATCACGATCAGCGACAGGCCGTAGGCCACCAGCAGTCGCTGAACCGTCGCCCGGAAGGGCTCGGCCTGGGCCTGGTAGAGCCCCAGGGCGGTCATCATCAGCAGCATGATCAGCGCGAAGACACCCGCCTCGGCCACGGGCACGCGCATCGCGTAATCCGACATCCGGATCTGGAATCCGAGGACCACCGACTGGAACAGCACCACCGCCTCGATGGCGGTAAGCAGCAGTGTCCTGACCGACAGGTAGTGGTTGAAGAGTCGAATCATCGCGAAGTGGCGGCGCCCGAAATAGGCGGAAGGTGAGGGTAGCGCGGCAGGCCATATCACGAAGTGAGATAGCGCACGAGCGGCGCGACAGCGCGCTGAACGGCCGGTGGTGTGTAAGGATAACCGACACGCGGGCGCATTCCCGCGCTCCGACCCTACGGGCGCTCAGGTTTGGTGCATTGCGGCATCCTGCGCCGCCAGCGGGTCCTGACGAAAGAAACGGCTCAGGAGCGCATACCACGCCGGAAATGCTTGCTGCAATGCAGCGGGGGCGAAGAAGAAGAGTTCGCCGGACACCGCGAAAAACTCGCCCGGATCGGTGGCGGCGTAGGGGTCCAGCACCAGGCTGCGGTACCAGGCGTCGGCGGCCTCGCTTTCGGGGTCGATATGGCGGGGAATCGCCCGCTCCACGGCGTCGAGCTGGTCGCAGAAGGCGTCGTAGGCCGCATCGAGCGTGTTCTCCCAGGCGTCCCGAAGCGCCTGCGGAAGCGGCGGGATGCCATCGGCCTGGCCGTCGAGCATGTCCAGTTTGTGGATGAATTCATGCACCACCACATTGGTGCCGGTGTCGTCCCGGTCCGGCGCCACGTCTTCCCAGGACAGCACCACGGGGCCGCCCTCCATGGCCTCGCCGGCCAGCCAGTCCTCGGTTTCGTGGACGACCCCCGCTTCGTCGGTATTGCGCCGGGAGACCTTGAACTGGGCGGGATAGACCACGATCTCGACGAAGTCCCGGTAGCCGGCCAGCCCCAGGGACAGCACAGGCAGGCAGGCCTGCGCCGCGATCGTGGCCCGGACCGTGGCGGTGACCTGAAAGCCGCGCGCGCCGCTGATCGTCTTTTCGCGCAGGAACTGTTCGCACAGCGCGCGCAGGCGGTCCTGCGCCGCGCGGGGCAGCGTGGCGACCAGAGGCAGGCCGTGGATGGCGAAGGCCCAGTCGGCGTCGTCGATCAGGTCGGGCGCTTCGGCGCGCTTGAACCAGCGAAGCGGCATCGGGCCGGGTTCCTATAATGCGGATCTGGACAAGTCTATCGCCAACCTGAAGAAGCCCTTGGATACCCCGGATACCGGATCGACTGGAGTGCCCGACGGGGCGCCTGTGCCCGTCGCCGCAAGCGATTCCGCCGGCCTTGTCGCCGACGCCCTGCGCCTGCTCGACGAGAGCTGCCCGGGGCAGATCGGGCGCAACGGCGAGGCGGTGCTCGGCCACGCCCAGGGCACGCTGGCGATCTTGCGCGAGGTCCAGGCCGACGAGCCCACCTGCATCGCCGCGGCGCTTTTCGGGGCCGGCGCCGCGATCTCGCTGGATGCGGTGCGGCAGCGTTTCGGTGCCGAAGTGGCCACCCTGGTCGATGGCATGCGCCAGGCGCTCAAGCTGCGCGAGCTGCACCGTCCGAGCGTGCGGGCCGCGACCGGCAGGGGCGGCGACGGCGAACAGCTCGAAACCCTGCGCCGGATGCTGCTGGCCATGGCGCTGGACATCCGCGTGGTGATCCTGCGCCTGTCCTCGCGCCTGCAAACGCTGCGCTGGCACGCCTCGAACAAGTCGGCTCCCTCGGCCGCGATCTGTGAAGAAAGCCTCGAAGTGCTCGCCCCCCTGGCCAACCGGCTGGGCTTGTGGCAGCTGAAGTGGGAGCTGGAGGACCTGGCCTTCCGGTTCATGGCCGGCGATACCTATCGGTCGCTGGCGCGTCAGCTCGAAGAAAAGCGCCGGGAACGCGAGGATTTCGTCGCGGCCATCACCTCCAGTCTTCGCGAACTGCTGAGCTCCGCCGGCCTGCGGGCCGAAGTCACCGGTCGGCCCAAGCACATCTACAGCATCTGGAACAAGATGCGCAGCAAGCGCCTGGCGCTGGACGACATCCGCGACCTGCGGGGGCTGCGGGTGATCGTCGACGACGTGCGCGAGTGTTATTCGGCCCTGGCCCTGATCCACTCGCGCTGGGCCCCGATTCACGAAGAGTTCGACGATTACATCGCGCGGCCCAAGCCCAACGGCTACCAGTCGCTGCACACGGTGGTGCTGGCCGAGGACGGCCGGCCGCTGGAGGTGCAGATCCGCACCCGCGCGATGCATCAGTTCGCCGAATACGGCGTGGCCTCGCACTGGCGCTACAAGGAGCGCTCGACCGGTGTGGCCGGCTCGCAGCGCGCCGATGCGGCGCAGGAGCAGCGCATCGCCTGGGTCCGCCAGCTGCTGGCCTGGCAGCGCGAGGTTGGCGAGCAGCTCGGCGCGCCGGTGCTGGGCGGCGGCGCGCCGGGAATGCCGCGTGGTGGCGCCGGTGGCGCGCAGGCCAGCCCGGGGGTGGTGCCGCTGGTCGACGAAGAGCACGTCCGCATCTATGTGCTGACGCCGCAGGCGCGGGTGATCGAGCTGCCGGCCGGCGCCACGCCGGTCGACTTCGCCTATCACGTGCACAGCACGCTCGGCCACCGCTGCCGCGGCGCCCGCGTCGATGGCCAGCTGGTACCGCTGAACACGCCGCTGGCCAATGGCCAGACGGTGGAAATCATCACCGCGCGACCCGGCAGCGGTGCCGAGGGGCCGTCGCGCGACTGGCTCAATGCGCAGCTCGGATATGTGCGTTCGAATCGCGCGCGCACCAAGGTGCGCCAGTGGTTCAATGCGCTCGAGCTGGCCCGCGATGTGGCGGCGGGACGCGAGAAGGTCGAGCGCACGATGGCCCGCGAGGGCCGAACGGCCCTGTCTTTCGACGAGCTGTCGGCGCGCCTGTCGCAGCCCGACGTGCAGGCCATGTTCGTCGCGGTGGCGCGCGAGGAGATCGGACCGCGTCAGCTCGAGGAGGCCGTGCGCGGCCCCGCCGCGCTCGATGCCGCCGCGGCCGCCGCGGGAGACGCGGCCTTGCCGGCCGTCCTGGCCGCGGCTGCCGAGCGCGCCCGGGCACGCAGCAAGCCCGACAACGACGGCGTGCTGGTGGTCGGGGTCGATCTGCTGCTCACGCAACTGGCCCGCTGTTGCCGGCCGGTGCCCCCGGACCCGATCCGCGGCTTCGTGACCAAGGGGCGGGGCGTGTCGGTGCACCGGGCGAACTGCCCGACTTTCGCGCAGATGGCCCGTGCGGCCCCGGAGCGGGTGCTGGACACCGACTGGGGCCAGTCGAACAAACCCGGCAGCCATCGCGAGCGGGCCTATGCGGTCGACGTGGTGGTGCGGGCCAACGACCGGGCGGGTCTGCTGCGCGACGTGTCGGAGGTGTTCGCGCGCGACCGGCTGAACGTGACCGCGGTGAACACCCAGTCGCGATCGCACATCGCGCACATGCAGTTCACCGTCGAGGTCCAGGATGCGGGTGTGCTGAACCGCACGCTGGCCGGCATTCGCGAGGTGAGCGGGGTATTCGAAGCGATGCGGCGCTAGGATTTGCCCGAATTCACAACAGTGCCGTTGATTTACGCAAATTTATGGATAGTGTGGCGTCTCGCTCCGCGTCCCTGGGCGTGGTCGGACAGCGCATTGAAAACTAAGCCAGTCACCGGACGTCCCGTCCGGTCGGGAGCAGACATTGTCGGTCAACGGGGAAAAGAGACATCGACGCAGCCGGCGGTCACGCCGCAATACCCGGCTCATCATTCTGATCGTGTCGGTGCCCATTCTGATCAGCGCGCTGGCGACCGTTGTGATGCTGCTGTGGCCGGCGCGCAAGGCCGTCGAGGCTCGAGTGCCGCGCAGTCTGGCCGAGCGCACCGGCAGCGTGTTCCTGCCGGCGCCGCGCAGCCTGGTCGCGCCGCCGGTCGTCGAGCGCGTCGCGCTGCCCGACATGAAGGACGCCCTGCCGATCTGGGGGGCCACAGGGCGCGATCTCGATGGGCGGATCTGGTTCGGCGTCACGCACGGGCACGACGAGCCGGGTGTGCATCTGCTGCAATACGACCACTGGGCCCGGACCTGGCGCAGCTCCGTTTCCGTGGCCGACCAGCTGCGCCGTCTCGGCCTGGCGCGGGCAGGCGAGAAGCAGCGCAAGATCCACTCGAAGATCGTCATTGCGGACGACGGCTGGCTGTATTTCGCCTCGACCGACGAAGAGGGCGAGAAGGATGATGGATCGGCGCCGCCGCGCTGGGGCAGTCACCTGTGGAGAATGCAGGCGGGCAACGACGAATGGCAGCACCTGATGGGGGTTCCTGAAGGGCTGATCGCCGTCGGCGGGGCCGGGCGCTACGTCTACGCGCTGGGCTACTGGGGGCATGTGCTCTATCAATACGACACCCATGCCGCGACATCGCGCAAGCTGATCGTGGGCTCGGTGGGCGGTCACGTCTCGCGCAACCTGCTGACCGATGTCAACGGCCATGTCTACGTGCCGCGGGTGGGGCCGGGCGTCGACGGGAAAATGCTCGCTTCGCTGGTCGAGTTCGATACCCAGCTGCAGGAAGTCGCGTCCACGGATCTGGACTTCTATCTCGACTCGGGCGACCTGCGCAAGAATCATGGCATCACCGGTTTTTCGACGCTGCCCGATGGGCGGCTCGTCTTCACGACGGCCCGCGGGCATCTCTACCAGGTCGAACCGCGGCAGGATGCGCCGGCCAAGGTGACTGCCCTGGGCTGGTTCCATCCGTCGGGCGAAGCCTATGCGCCGTCGCTGTTCGCCTTCGGCGGCAGCAATCTGGTGGCCGGCGTGACCGTGCGGGAGAATCGCCACGAGTGGGTGGTTTTCGAGGTCCTGACCCGCACCTCGATCGCGCGGCCGCTCGACTTGAAGGGCGCTCAGGGCGTGGCGCTTTACGGATCGCAATCGCGCGACGACGACGGCGGCTGCTATCTGGTCGGCTGGGCCAACGAAGGCGTCGGACGCCAGCAGCCGCTCATCCTGCGGGTGACCGCCGCCGGCGTGCCGGGCGCCAACTGAGAGCGGGCCGGCGGTCGATCGCGTTGCGGCGGGCGCGGGGCGTGTTCGAGCGGGCGCCGGGAGCCTTCGAGCGGGCGCCGGGAGCTTTCGCGCGGACGCCGGGGAGCTTTCGCGCGGACGCGGGGATTGCCGGCGTCGCATCGGGCCTGCGTCAGGGCTCCGGACGGGCCGGTGCCGAGCGGCTGGTCGCGGGTCTGACCGCCGATTTGGGCCGGAACGCCTTGCACACCGCCTCGTCCGTTTCGAGGTAGGGCGCGCCGATCAAGTCCAGGCAGTAGGGCACCGCCGCGAAAATTCCGTGCACCTTCGGGTGGCCGAGCTCGTCCTTGACGCCCTCGAGCGTCTCGCGGATGGATTTCGGCTGGCCCGGCAGGTTGATGATCAGCGCCGCGCCACGGATGACCGCCACCTGTCGCGACAGGATCGCGGTCGGCACGAAGTTCAGGCTGATCTGGCGCATCTGTTCGCCGAATCCCGGCATTTCCTTGTGGCCGACCGCCAGCGTGGCTTCGGGCGTGACGTCGCGCAGCGCCGGACCGGTGCCGCCGGTGGTCAGCACCAGCGAGCAGCCGGCCTCGTCGACCAGTTCGATCAGCGTGCGTTCGATCAGCGGGCGCTCGTCGGGAATCAGCCGGGCGACCGACTCGAAGGGTGTGCGCAGCGCGCGCGACAGCCATTCCTGCAGGGCGGGGATTCCCTGGTCCTGGTAGACGCCGCCCGAAGCGCGGTCGCTGATCGACACCAGGCCGATCCGGATGCCGGGGCTGGCGCCGGCCGATTCAGGGTTGCTCATGGTGTGCTGCCGTCCGTGCTGTCAGGCGCCGGCCGGGGCGCCGTGGGTGTCGTCGTCGGGCGCGGCGTCGGCGGCTTGCGACGGGGCGGATCCGGCCGCGCCGGCCAGCACCTCGCGCAATGCCCGATAGAGCTCGCGGTAGCGCCGTCCCGGCTGGGTGGCGGTCCGTTCGCCACGCGCCGCCTCGATCAGGCCGCGCCACTGCGGTGAGTCGACCTCGGGATGTTGCGCGGCCAGCTGCGCCAGTGCGCCGGGATCGTCGAGCAGGCGCTCGCGCCAGTGTTCGGCCGAGTGCATCAGGCCGACTTCTTCGCGGTGCTTGCTGCCGTCCTTGTCAAGGAAGTCGCGGATCGGCTCGGGGTCGATGTTGCGCATCAGCTTGCCGACCAGCTGCAGCTGGCGCCGGCGTCCCTCGCGGGACGTGATGCGCTGTGCCATCTCGATGGCCTCGATCAGCGATTCGGGCAGGGGCAGGCCGCGCAGCTTGGCCGGCTGCAAGGCGACCAGGGTCTCGCCCAGGTCCTGCAGCGCGTGGCTGTCGCGCTTGCGCTGCGACTTGCTGGGCCCGCTGTAGACCCTGACCTCGCGGACGGGTTCATTGACGACGCGGGGGCCGGCGCGCGGAGTGTTCTGAGGTTTCACTCTTGTATGATAACCGGCTGCCCTCCACGAGCCTTGCCCATGTTCGAATACGACACCACCCGACTGCACGAGATCGCCGCCGAGAGCCTGGCGATGGCCCGCCGGCTCGGGGCCACCGATGCCGCGGTGGACATCTCCGAATCCAGCGGCCTGTCCGTCAACATCCGCAAGGGCCAGGTCGAAACCATCGAACAGACCCGCGACAAGGGTGTGGGTATCACCGTGTATGTCGGCCAGCGCCGCGGCCATGCCAGCACCAGCGATTTCTCCGAGCAGGCGCTCTCGCAGACCGTGGCCGCCGCGTTCGACATCGCGCGCTACACCGGCGAGGACGACTGCGCCGGGCTGCCCGACGAAGACATGATCGCGCGGGAGCACCCTGATCTCGACCTGTTCCACCCCTGGGACCTCACCGTCGACGGTGCGGTCGACATCGCGTGCCGGATGGAAGGCGCGGCCTTCGCGACCAGCCCGCAGATCCGCAATTCCGAGGGAGCCTCGGTCAGTGTCAGCCATGGCCACTTCGTGGCCGCCAACTCGCTCGGATTTTCCGGCGGCTATCCGTACAGCCGCCATTCGATGGGCTGCTCGCCGATCGCGCAGCGTGGCGAGGCCATGCAGCGCGACGACTGGTACAGCTCCTCGCTGATGCCCGCACGGCTGGCCGCGCCCGAGAAGGTCGGCCGCTACGCCGCCGAGCGCGCGCTGTCGCGCCTGGGCGCGCGCCAGGTCAAGACCTGCAAGGTGCCGGTGCTGTTCGAAGCGCCGCTGGCCTGCGGCCTGCTGGGCAGTTTCGTGCAGGCCACCAGCGGCGGTGCCTTGTACCGGCGCTCCAGCTTCCTGCTCGATTCATTGGGCAAGGACGTGTTCGCGCCGCATCTGGACGTGATCGAGGATGCCCACCTGCCCGCCGAAGTGGGCAGTTCTCCGTTCGACAGCGAAGGCGTCAGGACGGGCCGGCGCAGTGTCGTGTCGGCCGGGCGGCTGCACGGGTACTTCCTGTCCACCTATTCGGCGCGCAAGCTGGGCATGAAGACCACCGGCAACAGCGGCGGCTCGCACAATCTGAGCCTGTCCAGCCGGCTCACCCGCCAGCTCGACGATCTGCCCGCCATGCTCGAGCGGCTGGGCACCGGTCTGTTCGTCACCGACCTGATGGGCCAGGGCGTCAACTACGTGACGGGCGACTATTCGCGCGGGGCCAGCGGCTTCTGGGTCGAGAAGGGCGTCATCGCCTACCCGGTCGAAGAAATCACCATCGCCGGCAACCTGGGCGACATGTTCAAGGGCATCGTCGCCGTGGGCAGCGATGTGATCCAGCGCGGCAGCAAGCGCACCGGGTCGATCCTCATCGATCGCATGTCGGTGGCCGGGGCCTGAGGCGTGGTGAAGGGCGCGCGACAGTGAGCAAGGCCTTCGTCCGTGAAGACCAGGATGACGACGACGACGATCTGCCGCCGCCGGCCGACGACGCGCCCGCGCCCAAGAACTACATCACGCCGGCGGGCCATGCCCGAATCCGCACCGAATTGCTGCAGCTGATCGATGTCGACCGGCCCGAGGTGGTGCGGATCGTGTCGTGGGCTGCCTCCAACGGCGACCGCTCCGAGAACGGCGACTACATCTACGGCAAGCGCCGGCTGCGCGAGATCGACCGGCGCATCCGCTTCCTGACCAAGCGCCTGGACTGCGCGGTCGTGGTCGATCCGTCGCGCCAGGAAAATCGGGACCAGGTGTATTTCGGCGCCAGCGTGACGTACCTGCGCAATGGCGAGACCGAAGAAACCGTCACCATCGTGGGCATCGACGAGGTCGACCCCGCCGCCGGACGTGTGAGCTGGATCTCGCCGGTGGCCAAGGCGCTGATCAAGGCCCGCGAAGGCGATCTGGTCAGCCTGCGCACGCCGGGCGGTGTCGACGAGCTCGAGGTGCTGGCGGTGAGCTACCCGGCGCCGCGGGCTGAGGCTGCCGGCGGGCCCCGGATGGCCCGTCGGCCGCCCTGCTACACCCGCGAAATGCGCTTGGCCTCGGACAGCCGGCGCAGATTGCGCATCACCTGGGCCAGATGGACCCGGTCGCGCACCTGCACCGAGAAGCGCAGGGTTGCCGTCTTGTCGGACTGCGCGTCCATCGCGACATTGACGATGTTGGCCTCGGCCGACGAGATCTCGGCGGCGACCTTGCCCAGCACGCCGCGATCGTCCGATACCAGCACTTCGATGCCGCACAGGTACAGCCCGGTCACATCTTCGGCCCACTGCACGTCGATCCAGCGTTCGGCATCCTTGATGCGCTGGCGAATGGCGGTGTCGCAGTCGTGCCGGTGCAATGCCAGGCCATGGCCGCCGCGCAGATGGCCGACGATCTGGTCACCGGGCAGCGGGTGGCAGCAGTTGGAGTACTGGACAGCCGAGCCTTCGCTGCCATGCACGAAGATCGGCGCGAGCCGGGGCATGATCAGCGCAGCGGCGGCCGTCTTGGTCGAGAACTGCAGCGCGATCGTGCGCGCCACCACCTGGGCCAGCCGCTTGCCCAGGCCGATGTCGGCATAGAGCTCGTCCAGCGAGCGCGCGCCGGCATCGCGGGCGCCGCGCTCCAGCGTGGCCGGATCCATGGCGCCGGCATCGATGCGAAGCGATGCCAGCGACTGTTCGAGCAGCCGCTTGCCCAGATCCACGGATTCGGCCAGATTCAGCGTGCGCAGCACGTGGCGGATCTCGGCGCGTGCCTTGCCGGTGCGCACGAACGCCAGCCAGGCCGGGTTGGGCCGCGAACCGGCGTCGGTAATGACTTCGACCACGTCGCCGTTCTGCAGCTCGGTGCGCAGCGGCACGGTCAGCTGGTTGACCTTGGCCGACACGGCGGTGTCGCCGATGTCGGTGTGCACGCTGTAGGCGAAGTCGATGATGGTGGCGCCGCGCGGCAGCGCCCGGATCTGGCCCCGCGGCGTGAACACGTAGACCGCATCGGGGAACAGGTCGACCTTGACGTGTTCGATGAACTCGAGCGAGTCGCCGGTCTGGCTCTGGATGTCGAGCAGCGACTGCAGCCACTGGTGGGTGCGCTTTTGCAGGTCGGAAAAGGATTCCTTCTCGGCCTTGTAGAGCCAGTGCGCGGCCACGCCGGCCTCGGCGGTGCGCTGCATCTCGCGCGAGCGGATCTGGAATTCGACCGGCGTTCCGAAGGGGCCCACCAGCGTGGTGTGCAGCGACTGGTAGCCGTTGACCTTCGGGATGGCGACGTAGTCCTTGAAGCGCCCGGGCACCGGCTTGAAGGTGCTGTGCAGCGCGCCCAGCGCCAGGTAACACTGGGCCTTGGTCTCGACCACCACCCGAAAGCCGTAGATGTCGAGCACCTGCGAGAACGACAGGTGCTTGTCCTTCATCTTGCGGTAGATGCCGTACAGCGCCTTCTCGCGGCCGTAGACCTCGGCCGTGACGCCGGACTCGGGAAGGCTCTTTTGCACCGCCTCGAGGATGCGGCTGAGCACCTCGCGCCGATTGCCGCGCGCGGCCAGCATCGCCTTGCGCAGCACGCGGTAGCGGGTGGGATGGCGGTGCTTGAACGACAGGTCGAGCAATTCGAGGAAGAGCTTGCGCAGTCCCAGCCGGTTGGCGATCGGCGCGTAGATATCGAGCGTCTCGGCCGCGATGCGCCGGCGCTTGACCGGGTCGACCGCGTCCAGCGTGCGCATGTTGTGCAGGCGGTCGGCCAGCTTGATCAGGATGACCCGCACGTCGCGGGCCATCGCCAGCAGCATCTTGCGGAAACTCTCGGCCTGCTGCTGTTCCTTGCTCTCGAACTGGATCCGGTCCAGCTTGGACAAGCCATCGACCAGGTCGGCCACCTGCGGGCCGAAGCGTTCGATGAGTGCCTGCTTGGAGGCGCCGGTGTCCTCCATCACATCGTGCAGCAGCGCCGCCATCAGGGACTCGGTGTCGAGCTTCCAGCCGGCGCAGATCTTGGCGACTTCGATGGGATGCGAGATGTAGGGCTCGCCGCTGGTGCGGAACTGCCCCAGGTGCGCATCGTCGCTGAACCGGTACGCCTCGCGGATGCGGCGCAGGTCTTCAGGCGAGAGGTAGGCTTCGGCGAGCTGGGTCAGGCTGGCCAGCGACACGATCTGGCGGCCATCGGGCGCGGTGGCAAAGCCGGCTGGGGGCTCGGCCTCGCCGTCGGGTGGGGCGACGGGCCGTCGGGGCCGCTGCCGGCAGGCTTGGCGGCGGATTGACTCGGAACTTCCGGCATGGTCAATCGGGCCGCCGGCCGTCAGGTGGGTACCCGGCGCAGCATTTCGATGCCGACCTTGCCGGTGGCGATTTCGCGCAGGGCAGTGACGGTGGGTTTGTCTTTGGATTCGATCTTGGGCGTATGGCCCTGCGCCAGCATGCGTGCCCGGTAGGTGGCCGCGAGGGTGAGCTCGAACCGGTTGGGGATCTGTTTGAGGCAGTCTTCGACGGTGATGCGGGCCATGAGCAGTTCCTGCAAAGTGTTGATAAATAATAACATATTGCGCCGCGATATGCCCGGTAATACCGACTGACGGTACAGGGTGATCGCCGCCCAGTTGCCTGAACGGCTCAGGCCGGGTGGCCCGCAGCAGTTCGCGAAACAGTTCCGGATGGCGGGCCTGCTGCTGCGCAAAACGCAGCCCCGAGCCGTCGACGATGGTCAGCAGCTGCGCCAGGGCGACATCGAAAGTTTCGTTGATGATCACGTACTGAAACCGATGGGCTTGCTGCAGCTCGGTCTCGGCGGCCGCGACCCGGCGTTCGATGACCTCGGGGGCATCCTGCCCGCGGCGGGTCAGCCGGGCGCGCAGTTCGGCAATCGAGGGCGGAGCGATGAAGATGCCGACCACCGCCGGCAGCAGCCGCTGCACCTGGGTGGCGCCCTGCCAGTCGATCTCGAGCACGATGTCGCGCCCTGCGGCCACGCGCTGCGCGATCCAGTCGCGCGAGGTCGCGTAGAAATTGTCATGGACCTGGGCCCATTCGAGGAACTCGCCGTTGTCGCGCCGGCGCAGAAAGGTGTCGCGCGACACGAAGTGGTAGTCGATGCCGTCGGTCTCGCCCGGGCGTGGCGCGCGGGTGGTGAACGACACCGACAGCTCCATCTGCGGACGCTGCGCCAGCATCGCCTTGACCAGCGAGGTCTTGCCGGCGCCCGAGGGCGCCACGATGAGGAAGACGCTGCCGGAACCGGCCGCGGGCAGTCGGCGTGCCGGCGTCAGCCGGCGCATCGGCCGGGGGCGTCAGGGACGGGGCCGGCGTTCGCCTGCACGGGGGCTGATGAGGTCATCGGAAAGACTTGGCGGGTGCGGTGCTAGGGTCGGCGCGCGCGGCGCGCGGGCTCGGCCGGCAAGTCTAACGCCTGGCCTAACGCCTGGCGAACGACATGCGCATCAGGCTCGCGGCGCTGGCGGCCAGCGCCGAGCCGCTGGCCAGCCACAGCGCGATGATCGGTCCCTGATCGGGAGAGGCCCGAAAGCTGGCGCCGGCCAGGGCCACGCCGATCGCCTGGCCCAGCATCCGCGAGGTCGCGACGATGCCGCTGGCGCCGCCGCTGCGCTCGGCTGGCGCACTGCTCATCAGCGCATTGATGTTGGGTGTCTGAAACAAGGAGAAACCGGCGGCGCACAGGACCATGCGCCAGCCGATGTCCCAGACCGCGGCGTCCTTGGGCATCACGGCGAGCAGACCCATGCCCACCGCCAGGCAGCCCAGACCGATGCCGCCCAGCACGCCGGGCGGCCAGCGGTCCGAGAGCCGGCCAACCGGCACCGACAGGATCGTCAGCACCACCGGCCAGGGCGACATCAGCAGGCCGGCGGCCATCTGCGACCAGCCCATGACGTTCTGGAACAGGAAGGGCAGCGCAACGAACGCGAGCCCCTGGGTCACGAACGACAGGATCGAGGTCAGCGACGACAGCGCGAACACCGGCAGGCGAAACAGGTCGACGGCGAGCATTGGCGCCGGATGACCGGCCTGCCGGCGCAGCAGCAGCAGGCAGCACAGGGCCGAAGCCGCCCATAGCAGGGCGACCTGGATCCAGGAAACACCCTGGGCGGCCTGCCCGAGACCGAAGGTGAACAGTGTGAAGAACGCGGCACTGAGCAGCGCGCAGACCGGGTCGAAGCCATGTCCGCCCGCGGCCG
>JADJVQ010000069.1 GCA_016710525.1 Burkholderiaceae bacterium | reverse complement strand
CCCAGGCCAGCGGCGAGGAAGACCCGCAGGCACGCCAGATCCTGCAGCGGGCCGACGAGATCCGTTTCCCGAAGGACAGTTTCCAGGTCGAGGCGCGAATCACGTCCACCAGCGGCGGCCAGCCGCAGGACCCGCGGCGCTACCGGATCCTGTCCAAGGGCAACGAAAACACGATCATCATCACGCTGGAGCCCTCGGCCGAAAAGGGCCAGAACCTGCTGATGAAAGGGCGCGAACTGTGGCTGTTCATGCCCAGCGTCTCGCAGCCGGTCAGGCTGTCGCTGTCGCAGCGCCTGACCGGCCAGGTGGCCAACGGCGACCTGGCGCGCGCCAATTTCTCGAGGCGACTACATCGCGATGATGAAGGGACGGGAGACCATGGGCGGGCGCGAACACCAAGTGCTCGAACTGAGCGCAGGCGAGCGCTCGGTCACCTATCCGAAAATCTTCTATTGGGTCAGAGCCGGCGACTTCCATCCGCAGCGAGCCGAGTTCCACTCGCTGTCGGGGAAGTTGCTCAAGACCTGCCGCTACGAGCAGTTCGCGATGCTGGGCGGGCGCATCCGGCCGACGCGGCTGGTGCTCAGCGATGCGCTCAAGCGAGGCGATGAGTCCGTTCTCGAATACAGCGACCTGAAAGCCACTGAGCTGCCAGACCGGATGTTCTCGAAAGAATACCTGAAGAAACTCGACTAGCTATTCCGCTGTGCTGACTGGTCAACATTCTTCGATCATACGAGGGAAGTGCCGGGCTTTGCGTGTGCCCATGACGCTAGAAGGTAGAACCCGAGAGTTCCCCCTATCTCTATATCCGCACCTCGACTCACCGACAACTATTTGTACATGGGGGAACCCCTAGAAAGTCGCGCAATGAAATCTTCGATTTGTGCGTCCTCCGGCCACATATTGCCATCGACCCATTTCAACTCACCTGCATCCGGCGTTCCGGAAAGCGCCCAATGACCTGGGCATTCGTAAACAGCCTTGCTCACGTACGTGTAGCTCACCTCGCCAACAACCGGCTCCCCTCCCCTCCACAAACCGTCAATCGCACAACTCTGCGATTCGAGCTTGGCAGATGTCGCAAAGGCAAGTCGGATCATCTTGGAGTCGACGGCGTCGCGAGAATAGTCGATTCGGCCACTTCCACTTGCACGGAAATCACCGGGACGATTCAACCGTCGGAATACGAATGCGCGACATCCGATCACCGTTACCCGTGTATCGAAATCGTTTCCCGGCAAGAACTCCTGAAAGAGCGCGTAGCCGTGATGAACCTGCCGGTACCGCGCCGTCCTTCTAAAGGTGCGATAGGCTCGACTCAAGCGCGCCAGCAACCCAAGACTCACCTCGTCCAGCGAGGGTAGCCCCGGCCCGAATAGTGCTTCGATCAGTTCCGCCCCAAATTGTCTTTCGGGGACGAGACACACGTTTTCGGATCCAGCGCCAGTTGCCAATTTGGCGACGAGCGGCATCGGCGCACTAGAAAACATCCATTCCAATGACGCGTCCCTATCGGAACCAGACCCACGTTCGCGGGGGTAGGAATCCTGAGTACCTCGAACAACATCGCCTGCGCAATCTTGTCGTCGTAGTACCAGGCGGTACTTCGATCCGGATAAACACAAATTCCCATTTCACGCTCAACGACGGGCATCAGGCGCGATGCTATTTGCGCCATCTCGCCGAAGTGCGCGTGGCGCCACATTAAGCCGGAGCACCCGCGCAGCTGGTCCAGGATGTTCGCTTCACGAACATTGACCCAGCGGATCTCGAACCCCGAACGTCTGAGCAGTTCCGCCCACCGCGGACTAGATGCATCCCCGGGGCCGTAGTCATCCGGATGAATAGCAACTATCATCTATTTTGCTCCGATTCGTCTGGATATTTGAAAATTGGCATCAGGCCAGTCGCAGATTCGACCATGCTGAATCCGTTGCGCCCGCAGTTTTCACTTTAGGTCATTTACTTCGTCAACTGGTTTACGCAAATGGGGAAACTAACCGGATAGCCAGTGAGATGCGGCCGAAGGTCCGGATTCGCCAGCACCTCCCGGGTCCAGACAGCAAACGTAGCAATGTTCCACCATGTCTGAGCGTGCTTCTGCCGCATCTCTCGCGATTGAAGCGCGACAGCCAAGTCCGTGAGTTCAGTGGGAACTCCATATCGCTCCACGAGCGTATCAACAAAGCCGTCTGCCACGAACCGTTCTAGCGGCAGTCCACTGTGGCCTTTGCGCTGATCAACATCGTATGCAGGCAAGCGGCTCTTCAACAGATCCTTGAGCAAGTACTTCACCCTACCCCGTCGGGCATAACGCTGAAACGCGGGAATCCCGATCGCAATCCGCGCCGCATCTGGCGTACCGAAAGGCGTGACGAGCATCTTCTTGCGGCTAAAACCCAGTTGTCGCCAAATAGCGAACGTATCTTCACAAAAATAATCCACCCAGTGTCCGACGTGGAGATGCCCATGGATCCCAGGAGGAATCTCGGCAGGAAGCCTTTTCAGGGTATAATCAAGCCGGTTATGCAGTGCACGTATTACTGCATCCCGGCCGAAATACTCTTCGATCAGGCCAAGATCGGTAAATAGCGCGAACGAGGCACCGTACCCACAAGGGTCGCGCACGCTACCTCGCGAGAGCCAGAGGTCAGCGTGCCTGTGCCGTGGCAGGATCCGCAAGGGCAGTCGCCGGTAAATTGCATCACGCACCTGGCGACCAAGCGTGTCAAGATCAGGGGCAATCGCGGCAGCCTCAAATCCGAACAATCCGTCGGCACCCAGAGACGTCACAAAGGATTCGAACTCGGTGTCGAACGCCCGATGGATAAGCGTAGTCTGCAAATGATGCGGCGGTAGGCCGGAAGCGCGAACAGCATCCACCACGTTGTCCGCCCATGCCGTCTCGCTGCAATGGACGAGGCGATGCCTAGAACCAAGCATCGAACTGGCTGCAAGCGCATAGCGCACCTCGTCCGCGAACTCCTCCGAATCCATCGTGGCGCTGAGCGTTGGAACTGATTCACCAAGATACGTCTGCACTAATGTCGAATCGATTCCTCCCGACAGTAGGTTGACGACACCAGTCCGATGCCGCAAACCTTCGGATTGCCCTTCAAGCCAGGAAGAAATGTCAGTCGGCGCCTTTTTCCTGAAACTGATTCCAAGCGCGTCGGCTCCGATACCTGTAAGGCCCCGATGTTCGAGTCCCAGGTGAGCGCACACCCAGCGCCCAATCGACGTACGGCGGAAACGTAGGTCCGCTCCGCCGGTACCGTGCGAAAAAGCAAGTGCGCAACAACGGCATCTGGATCGAGACGTCTGTCGTCGGGATCGAGCGACGCCAAGATGTCGCGAAAGCTGTCGGCGATAACTATGCGGTCCCTTGCACATGCATAATAAATATTCCTAGACGATGCAATTTCACGCCATGCGAATAGGTGAGCGAGGTATCCTTTGGGGCATAGCTCCGCTGATATGCGGATGTCACCATCGTCCGACACCCACTCAATGCCGAGAGGCGTGTTGCTACGCGTCAAAGACGGGTCGGCGAGCCAAATTTCTAGCCTAGCGGCTGGCAGCATCTAAGGACCTCGGTTCTTCTAGTACATGTCGCATCGAATGCCAATTAGCAACGAGTTGGAGAAGAGCCCCGACTGCTCGCTCGGGAGAAAAGTCCTTTCCGACGTCTGTCGAGCACCAGTCAAAACCGCGTGCAATCGGTGGCGGCACGGACCAGGCAGCGACTATCGCCGCCGACAGGGCAGCTACGTTGCCCATTGGAACCAGCTCACCGGTCAGCCCGGGCACCACCATTTCGTCAATGCTTCCGCCAGCCCCGCCAATCACTGGGACCCCTTCCAGAAGGCTCTCGATAACAGTATTCGGCAGATTGTCAACGAGAGAAGGTTGAACGACAGCCGTCGCATTGGCCACTATGGCGCGAACGATCTCCCTCGATTGTGGCGGTAGCCAATCCACCTGACTGCCCCAAGGACGGAGCTGTGCCTGCCATTTCCGCAGATCGTCCTGAGCAGCACGCCCCATAATGACGACGCGAATATCCGGCATCACGTCAAACGCAGAAGGCAACGCGGCGACTAACCAATCCGTCCCTTTGCGTCGCCTCAACTGACCAAAGTGAAGCACGTACCTTGCAGGCAAACCGGCAGGTGGAGGCAACCGCGGACCAGTCTCGGCAAGCGCCGGAGGCCGAATCACCTCCAGGCGGCGGCCGGTGACTTTTGAGAGGTGGGAAGCCACGAATCGACTCGGTGCGTACGAAAGATCAGCCCTGCGGATCGATGCGAGTTCCATACGGCGCCGGAGCTTCGACGCAGCCGTCACCTCCAAATCAACCTCGGCGTACAGGTCAGGAGCCGAACTGCAACGAACCAAGTGAGGGCGCAGAACACCCGGCCGCACGAAGAGGCCTGAGGCAAGATGGTCGGCGCTTTTGTACGAACTCGAACTCGACCAGCGACTCGCGTCGGGCGAGCGCCTTGCTAAGCGCCCACGCCCAGTGCAAGACACGCAAGGGCTCGGTTGCCCAATCTAGTCTACCCAACCCGAGCCGCCGGTCGAGCCGCCAGTAGAAACGGTCTGTGAGAGTCGGCCCGACACGGTGAACGAGAATGCCATCTAATTCGAGTGTCGACGAAGCGTAATTGCTTGTTACGAAGACCTCCGGTTTCCATCCGATCTCCACAAGGGAGCGTGCAGTCCGATACAGGTAGTTCCCGAGCCCCCCTCCGTCGGCAATCTCAGTGACGAACTCGGGCGTGACGAACGCTGCCCTGCGCGGCAAGACATTCCCTTGCCGATCGTCCCGATCGGCATTCAATTGCCGGATTTGCCGCAGCGCGTCCTCGCGATGGCTGCTCATGTTGCCCTCGGTAGCCATGACGCGCCCTGGAGGATCCATTGGGTGCCGTTAGAGCCTGCCAGCAAACCAACGAGGGTTAATGCGTCGCGTCGGAACAAATTTGGACAACTCGATTGCTGTTCGACCGGAATGCGCGCTGTGCGCGCGAGCCGAGCACCAAAAACTGTGTTACCACGCCGTGCGCGATCTAAGCAGCGTCGAAACTCAACGGTACTCGCGGCGGCGGTTCGCACTGTATCGCGAGTGCACACAACCCTTCGAGCATTCTGGCCACATTCTAGGGAATGAATAAGAAGCATACTTGGCACGGTTTCCATAGCCCGGTCTTTTCCTCAGTTACATGACAAGGTGGACTCTTTAGTCCTGCCCTCCGCCACCAACGACTGCTCGCCTCCAGCGGCCGCGTCGGCGTGGACCACTCCCACAGCGAGGTGTCCACAAAACTGCCGATATTTCCATAGATATTGTCCAGCGCGACCCTCGGGGGCCCGAGCAGACAGGACATGATCAGCGCGTAGAGCCAGTCGGGGAGAACGACGCGGCCTCCCGAGGGCATGTCGACGCCGCGGCGGGCGCACGCATGCGCCAGTTGCTCGCACAGGCACTGTTTGGCCCAATGCCGGGCACCATCGAGATGACGCGGATGCCGCGCCCGAAAGGCATCGAGCTGTCCGAGCGTGCGCTCGCCCGGGCACCTCCAGCCGGTCGACCATCCCGGCGCTGCGCGACAACCGCTTCAGCGCGGCCGGTCCGTCGCCGTCCCCCTCGCCGCCGGGCGCGCCGCCCCCCGACCTGCGGGGCTTGCTGGGCCGGGGCCGCAGCACCAGTGCCGAATCCGGCACGAGCTCGACCGCGCAATCGAAAACCCGGCAGGCAAAGGCCTGTGAGACGTGGTCGCGCGCGAACAGAACGAAGTGGCGGTGGCCGCGAGCCAGGCTGCCGAAGGCGGCCGCGTCGGCTTCGTCCTTGAAGTGGATGGACTGCGACAGCTGGATGACCTTGTGCTGCGGGAAATCGCGCAGCACGGCCTCGCGCAAGGCCTGATGCTGCGGCCAGATCGTGCCCAGGTTGCCCCCGCCGTGCAGCAGTATCGCCGTGCGCTCGGACAGCACGGCCGCGAGAGCCGCCGGGTCGTAGTCCCAGATCGAGCACACATGGCGCACCGTCTTGCCCAGCTGGCGCAGCGCGGCGATCTCGCCCAGCCAGATCAGGCTGTCGCCGACGTTGGCGTGATTCGGGAAGTCGAGCAGCACGACGTCGTCGCAATCGCCGAGATGGCGCGCGAGCGTGTCCCGATAGCGCGCGGCGAGCGTGTCCAGGATCTGCTGCGAGTTCACCGTCACGGCTGCCCCGCCCGGCCGAAACCCAGGGCCGCGGCGCGCACGCCGCGATACTGCAACGAACGGCTCATGAGCGGATGCCGGCCGGCCGCCGGCGCTGCGGCGCCCCTTCGGGCAAGGCGTAGACAGTCCGATCGTGCCGAGCCATGTCGCAGATGGCATCGAACGCTTCCTGCGAGTGCATCCACCAGCTCACCGACTGGCCGACAGGGCCGGTATGCAGGATGCCGCGGGCAGAAAATTCAGCCCAGAAGGCGTCGCGATTCGCCTGCTGGGAGGGATGATCGATGCGCACCGGCATCAAGTCGGGATTGAACGGCGTGACCGGCACCGTCAGGGGCCGCCCCTCGAAGTCGACGCAGCGCAGATCGAAGCGGCGCGGATAACCGACCTCCACCGGAAAGTCGTCGCCCAGCATGTCCTCGATATGGTGATAGTAGGTGACCGGCCCCAGCGAGATGCCCAGCCCCATCAGCTTGCCGTTGATCGCGGTGAACCGCTGCCACGGCGAATCCTGGCCGAAGGCCGAGCGCGCCCGATGATGGTCGCCGACGATATCCTGAGCCAGCGGCCCGATCGCGGCGATCGAATGCGTCGGATGAATGCTGCGCCGAACGCCGGGCCACTTCAGGACCGTGTCCGAGATCGCGCCCAGGTTCGAACCCATCGCGCGCGGATCGAACACGTAGTCCGGATCCTGGCAGGTCCCCAGGATCGTGCCCAGCATGTAGTAGGCCGGGATCACCAGCGTGCCGCCGGGCTGGATCGACTGCCACAGCGCATCGATCACCGCCTTGGCCCCGCCCTCGACATAGCCCAGGCTCTTCAGCGACGAATGCACCCACACGACATCACCGGCCCCCAGCCCCAGACTGCGCAGATCGGCCTGCAGCTGCGCGGCGGTGACATGAACAACCGAAGCATGCAGCTCGCTCTCGCGCCGGCGCTTGTGGATCGAATGCAGCACCGACTTCACCGCGCTCTTCAATGCCTTCATCAGACCTCCTCGAAGTGGCCCAGCTCGTGCAGGCAGGCGTCGACCGTGAACTTGGCCGACCAGTTGAGGAACTGAAAGGCGCCGTAATCGCCTTCGATCGGGAAGGCCCCCTTGACCCCGCCGAGCACGTCGGGATCGCCCTCGAGGGCCACCGTCCGGCGCACGAACGACAGGCAGCGGGCACCCGCTTCGTGATAGCGCCGCTCGCCAGTGTGGCGGGCCAGCAGGAACCAGCAGGAGGCCACTTGCGCATTGCCGGTCAGGCAACTCCAGTCCACCGCGGGCTTCCAGTTCGCATCGAGCCGGCCGGGCAGCGCGCCATCGGCACGCTGACAGCCGATCAGCACCTGGGCCGTGCGCTGGGCCGCGTCGAGGTACTTGGCGTCGTTGGCAAAACGGTAGGCCTCCAGGATGCCGCGCAGCGCGTAGCCGATGGTGTGGGTGAGCGGATGGATCGGGTCGTCCAGGCAGCAGTCGGCAAACCAGCCGTTGGCCTTTTGCTTGGTCAGCGCCCAGTCGACCTGGCGCAGGCCCGCCGCGCCGAAACCTTCTCCCGGGCACACGCGATCGGCCTCGAACAAGCCCCACGACACATGGGTCTCGTAGGTCTTCTCGCCGAATGCCGCGAACGGTGTGGGATGCTTTCGCCAGCAGCCGTCGGGATCCAGCGAATCCCGCAGCCAGCCGGCGGCCCGCCGGGTCGCGTCGGCATAGGGCTCGCCATAGACGGCAGTGCCGGCCGCCAGTCCGATCAGAATCTGGCCGGTATTGAAGGTGACCGGCACGCGGGGAGTCGAATCGATTCGCCCCCCCTGAAATCCGCCCTCGGGAAACTGGATCTCGCGAAACCAGTCGAGCATGCGCCGGGCCCGAACGGCGAGTTCCTCGTCGCCCCGCAGGCGCGCGACCTGCAGAAATGTCGGAATGATGTAGCCCGTGGTTTCGGGATACGAGGTATTCCATCCCTGGACCAGACTGAAGTCGCGCGAAACGCCGCCGTCGGGCGTGCGCGAAAGGTCCTGGGCCCGCCTGAGCCAATTCATCGATGCGGTGATCACCGCCTGGGGGCCGGGGTCGGCTGCCTGCAGGCCTTCGTGGTCGATGCGCATGGCCTGTTTGGCCCGCAGCGGCAGCTGTCGTTGACGCCAATACGATTTGAATCCCTCGAGCATTCCTCGATTCCCCTGCGGCACTGGATTTTTAGTATGGGGCACTTGGCAACCCCGGTGAGTTGCTGAAGTCACGAACGTTGACGCGATCGCGATATGCGGTCGGCGGCAAACAACAACACCGCTGCGGCCACGATCCGCACGTGCGGGCCGCAGCCTCGCTCGGGCTCGAGTCCCGCGTGACGTCGACCGATACGGTGGACGGTATTTGAACAACGGACGGCCAGACCCATCGCGCCTGCATTTGTCCTGGACAAATCGCCGCCTATCGGTGAATTCCACCGTTGGCCGGACCAAGCACTAAGAACCGGGCGGAATACGCCGTAATCCCATGCAATCGCTCACACATCTCCGAGGTAGTACCGCGTGATTGCCACCGCACTTGTGCCGCCAGCCAACGACCTGCTGGTCCCCGACACCATCATCAACGTGTCGGGGGAGGACGGAGACCTCCGGGCGGAGATGCCGCCCACGCTGCGACCAGCGCCGTGGCGCTCGCCCGACCCCGGCGCGGATACCACGGGCGACGCTCATCAGGAAGTCGGGCGCGACCACGACATCGCGCCGGAACCGACGATCGGACTGCCGCTGCCCAGCCTGCCGCTGCGTCAGAACGAACACCTGGTGCTGCATGCCCCGGAAGAGCCCACGCTGATGCACATCAAGGCGCCCGCCTCGGTTGCCGATGCACCGGTCCGCTTCAAGATCCGGCTGGCCAATGACGAAGGCGCGCGCAGCACCGCCAGTTACCTGATCGAAAAGATGTACAGCTGGCGCGGCTACACCGCGTCGGGTCCCAAGGCAGCCCCCAATCGCGTGACGCTGGTGGCCTCGGACGCGACGCGGGCGCTGGCGACGATCACGATCGGATTCGACTGCGCGCAAGGACTGGTCGTCGACGATCTCTACAAGCAGGAGGTCGATTCGCTTCGCGCGCAGGGCGCCATTCTGTGCGAGTTCACGAAGCTGGCTGTCGACCGCGACCAGCAGTCCAAGGAACTGCTGGCGATGATGTTCCACATCGCCCACATGTACGCTCGCCGCATGCAGTTGTGCACCGATCTGCTGATCGAGGTCAATCCGCGGCATGTCCGCTTCTATCAGCGCATGCTCGGGTTCCGCCAGCTCGGTCCCGAGCGCAGCTGCCCGCGGGTGGGCGGCGCGCCTGCCGTGCTGCTGTGGCTGCGGCTCAAGCATGCCCAGGAACAGATCGCCATCTATGGCGGACAGAAGCGCCGATACGCCGAAGCCCGTTCGCTGTACCCCTACTTCTTCGCGCAGCAGGAAGAAGACGGAATCGTCGGCCGCCTGAAGGCGATCGGCTGAGCTGAGCGGGCCGCCGGCCCGCGCAACGCGCCCGCTGCCAGGATGTGCCCATCGCGTGGCGCACCGGCCTGGGCGGACGCCCGGACGCGGTCCGGGACAGGTCCCGTGCGGCCCGGTACACGGACCGCGACACCTCGCCTGCGCGCCGGTGCGGCCAGCCCCCTCAGCCGTGCATCGGCTTTGAAACCCTGACCGCCAGCACGCTGCCCGGCAGACCCGCCATCATGCTGACGCGGTCGACCAGATGCGCGATCGGCCAGGTCCAGCGCGGCAGGTAGAAGTCGAGCTGGCCGTGCTTGTGAAGGCTCCAGGTCTCCACCTTCAGGTGTTGGCCGGCCAGTTCCTGCAAGGCCCGCGGACTGTTGCACCGGTAGTGCGTCGGGAAGTTTTCGTAGCGCTCCTCGCCGCGCTTGCCGTGCAGCAGATCGAGGTACCGGTCCTTCAGGCCCAGGCGCTGCATCCACTGGCTCAACCAGGCGAACCAGTGACGCCGGTCGACCGTAAAGCCCCAGAACACCCCCCCCGGCTTGAGCACGCTGTCGAGCTTCGCGAAGAAAGATTCGGCATCGGCCACGTGTTCCAGCACCATCACCGCATAGGCCAGGTCGACTGAATTCAACGGCAGGTCGGCGCCTTCGAGCGTCGAGCGGTAGATCGCCGCGAACTCGGCCTGCACGTGCGCATCGGGATCGGGTTCGACGCCCAGGAATCGGCTGGTCCGGCTGCCGATCTGCGCCTGCAGGTCGGGGCGATGGTGAAAACCGCCTCCGCAGCCCACGTCGAGCGCCGTCAGAGCCGGACGGTCACGCATCCGCTCCAGTTCGTCGAACACCACACCGGCGAAAAACTCCGCCTTGCCCAGTCGCGCGAAGTCTTCATGGATGGTGGCCAGCGAGACTTTCTTGGGCTCGGGGTAGGCCTTGCCGTTCGGGCCGGCCTTGACGGGTGAATCACTCACGAGGATTTCCATTTTCTTCCCACGGGGAGAGCAGACGGCCGATCGGAACGCGCAGCACTAGGCCGTGCGATCAACCGACTGCAAATACCATTCGGCGGCCTCGGCCAGCCCCTCGGCAAGCCGATGGGTGGGCCGATAACCGATCAGCGTTTCGGCACGGCTGATCGCGGCCAGCGAATGCCTGACATCGCCCGCCCGGAATGGCTGATAGCTGGGCACCTGCGAGCGCAGGCGCTGCGCCAGTTGCGGCGCCCGGTCGGCCAGCGCCTGCTTCAAGGCCGCAAAGAGCTGCTCGAGATCGGTTGTTTCACCGCAGGCGATGTTGAGCACCTCATGGGGTGCCGTCACGGCGCCGGCCAGCGCAGCCCGCAAATTGGCCTGGACGGCGTTGGCCACGAAGCAGAAGTCCCGACTCGTCTTGCCATCGCCATTGATCTGGCAGGTATCGCCGCGCAGCATCGCCGCGGCCCAGCGCGGGATCACCGCGGCGTAGGCGCCCTGCGGGTCCTGACGAGGCCCGAACACATTGAAGTAGCGCAGGCCCACGCAGCTCATGCCGTAGGAGCGGGCCCAGACATCGGCGAACAGCTCGTTGGCGCATTTGGTCGCGGCATAGGGGGACAGCGGCCTGCCGACACGGCCCTCGAGCTTGGGCAGGTCGGGGTTGTCGCCATAGACCGAACTCGAGGAGGCATAGACGAAGCGCTTCACGCCGGCGTCGCGCGCCGCGGTGAGGATGTGCACGAATCCGGTGACGTTGGCGTCGAACGAAGCCAGCGGTTCGGCCAGCGAACGCGGCACCGAACCCAGCGCCGCCTGGTGCAGCACGTAATCGGCGCCATCGACAGCCGCCCGGCAATCGTCGGTATTGCGGATATCGCCTCGGATGAACCGAAACCTCGCCCAGTCGGATTCACCCACCAGGCGCCGGACCTCATCCAGATTGCGCTGATGTCCGGTCGCGAAGTTGTCCAGCCCCACCACGCTCTGGCCCCCGCGCAGCAGCCATTCCACGAGGTTGGAGCCGATGAAACCGGCCGCACCGGTCACGAGCCAGCGCCGGCGCACGCCACCCAGGATTTCGTCGAAACGGGTCATGCCTCAGAGTCGCCACACGAGATAACCGCCGGCCCGGACTTCGGCGGGATCGAAGGCGCACTTGACATCGGCCAGCAGCCCGCCGGGACGCAGCTTGCTGCAGATTCCCGCCAGTCCCATGTCGCCGTATTCCCGGTGCGAGACCGCCGCCACCACCGCTTCAGCCTGGGGCAGCGCATCCCAGGGCGTCAGCGACACGCCGTACTCGTGGCGAGCCTCGTGGTCGTCGGCGATCGGATCGTGGATATAGACCTTCGCGCCGAACGACTGCAGCTCGCGGATCACATCGATCACCTTGCTGTTGCGAAGATCCGGGACGTCCTCCTTGAAGGTCAGGCCCAGCACGATCACCGGTGCGTCCTTCACGTTGCGTCCGGCCTGGATCAGCTTCTTGACCACCTGTTCGGCGACGAACTTGCCCATCCCGTCATTGATGCGCCGCCCGGCCAGGATCACCTGCGGGTGATATCCCAGCTGGTCGGCTTTGTAGGTCAGGTAGTACGGATCCACCCCGATGCAGTGGCCCCCCACCAGACCCGGACGAAACGGCAGGAAGTTCCACTTGGTGCCGGCGGCCTTGAGCACCTCGAGCGTGTCGATCCCGATGCGCTCGAAGATCAGCGACAGTTCGTTCATCAGCGCGATGTTCAGGTCGCGCTGGGTGTTCTCGATGACCTTCGCGGCTTCCGCGACCTTGATGCTGCTGGCCCGGTACACCCCGGCCTTCACGACGGCGCCATACAGCCCGGCAACCGCCTCGAGGGTCTGGGCATCGTCCCCCGACACCACCTTGACGATCCGAGTCAGGGTATGCTCCTTGTCGCCAGGATTGATCCGCTCGGGCGAGTAGCCCACGTGGAAGCCATCCTTCCACTTCATTCCCGAATGCTGCTCCAGGATCGGGATGCAGACCTCTTCGGTGGCACCCGGGTAAACGGTCGATTCATAGACCACGACCGCGCCCCGCTTCATGTGCTTGCCCACCATGCGGCTGGACGATTCCAGCGGCGAGAAGTCGGGCCGGTGGGCGTCGTCGACCGGAGTCGGCACGGCGATGATGAAAAAATCGGCCGGGGCCAGATCGGCCGGGTCGGCGGTTGTCGTCAGGTATCGGGCCGCCTCGAACTGCTCACGGGACACCTCGCCGGTCGGGTCCTCGTGGCGACGGAAATTGCCCACTTTCTCTTCCGACAAATCGTAACCGATGGTGGGAAAGATCTTGGCAAATTCGACCGCCAATGGCAGCCCGACATATCCGAGGCCGACTATGGCCACAGTAGGCATCTTGGGTTCGTTCATCGCAGCTCTGTGAAAGTATTGAAAAAGATGTTGAGCAAACTAACTCGATATACCCGGCGCATCAGCGACATTGTTCCTTTCGCCACGAAGCGCCCACTTATAATGTCGCATTCCCGGCATCTGCCCAATCGTCTCTCCAACTACCCATGGCACGCCGAATGATCCGCCGAACGGCGGGCACCGACCGTCCTGACGACACAACGGATTGCGGTCACGCCACAACCGGGGTTCGTGCAGGCCCTCGAAGCGCACCGATGCGGCTCCTGCGCACGCTCGGTCTGGCCGCCGGACTGGCCGTCCCGATGCTGCCCGCCGGCGTCGCGCACGCCAACGAAGCCGACCTGTCGCGGGCCGAAGAACTGCGCCAGATGGTCGAGCGCGGAACCCGCTTCGAACATGCCGAGGGCCTGCAGCGCGATCTCGCCCATGCCCATGCGCTGTATTGCCGGGCCGCCCGCGAGAACTCGCCCGACGCGCTGGTGCGGCTGGGCTGGATGTACGCCAACGGCCGCGGCGTACCCCGCGACGATTCCACCGCCCACACCCTGTTCAGGCGCGCAGGCACTCTGGGCAGCGAGCTCGCCGTGCGCCTGGCCAGCGCGGTGAAGGGGCCCGAAGAGCGCCTGCCCGATTGCCTGATCGCCCGGGCGCCCGCACCGGAACCGGACCCCAAGCCGCTCGACATCCCCCCGCCGGCACAAAGCAGCGAACCCGCCCAGCCCACGCCGGTCGTCGTGGCGCCGGCCGCCTTCCGGGCAGGGCCCAATACCCCTGAATTCAAGCAGTGGCTCGCCAGCGTGCTGAAGATGGCGGTCGACTTCAAGCTCGATCCGCGCCTGGTCTTCGCGCTGATCCGTGCCGAATCCAACTTCGATCCGATGGCCAAGTCCCCCAAGAACGCACAGGGACTGATGCAGCTGATCCCCGAAACCGCCGAGCGCTTTGCGGTGCGTGATGTCTGGGATCCGCTGGAGAATATTCGCGGCGGCATGAGCTACCTGCGCTGGCTGCTGTCCCACTTCAAGGGCGACGTGGTCCTGGCACTGGCTGGCTACAATGCCGGCGAAGGCGCCGTCGATCGCCACAAGGGCGTGCCGCCCTATCCGGAAACCCTGGCCTACGTGCAACGGATCCGGGCGCTGTATCCCATGGACAAGCACCCGTTCGATCCCAAGGCCGCTTCGCCGATCCGATCCGCGAAGATCCCCTCCTCGCCCGCCCCAACCGGCAAGCTGCAATGACCTCCTCTGCCAAAG
Organism: Burkholderiaceae bacterium; assembly: GCA_016710525.1. Taxonomy (GTDB): domain Bacteria; phylum Pseudomonadota; class Gammaproteobacteria; order Burkholderiales; family Burkholderiaceae_E; genus Quisquiliibacterium. The sequence continues at coordinate 10,477 of JADJVQ010000069.1, read as the reverse complement.
CCCTGATGACCCGGCGGCATGCCCTTGGGACCTTGGCCGTGCTGGCCAGCGGCCTGGCGCAGGCCCAGCCCGCCGCCCCGGGCGGCGCAACCGACCTGCGGGCGCTGGTGGCGGCCGCCAAGCCCTCGGTCTTCGCGATCGGCCTGTTTTCCCGAATGGCCAAACCGGCCTTCCGCTTTTCCGGCACCTGCTTTGCGATTCCCGGCGGCCTGTTCGTGACCTGCGCGCACGTCGTCCAGCTGCCCAACCTCGCCAACCGCGAGTTCGTGGCCGTCGCGATACCGTCACCCGGCGGACACAAGATCATCGAAGTCAAAGTCGTCGCCACCAATCGGGAAAATGACCTTGCCGTCCTCGAACCGGTCAATCCCCTGGCCGAACCCGTCAAGGCATTGCAATTAAACAACACATTGCCCGCCGAGGGCACCGAAATCGTGCTGATCGGGTACCCGATCGGCAGCGCGCTGGGGCTGCATGCCGCCACTCATCGGGGAATCGTCTCGGCGCTGGTGCCGATGGCCTTCCCGCTGCCCACCACCACCGGGCTGGAGGCGCGAAACGTCCAGGCGCTGCGCTCCGCGCCGCTGGAGATCCTCCAGCTCGACGCCACCGCCTACCCCGGAAACAGCGGCAGTCCGGTCATAGACGCCCGCACCGGCCAGGTCCTGGCGGTTGTCAGCCTGACGATGATCAAGGGCACTCGCGAAAGCGCGATGACATCACCCAGCGGAATCAGCTATGCCGTGCCCGTGCAACACCTGGCGGGAATGATTCCCACAAGGTGAGAAATTCCCTTGGCACTGCGCACGGTGCCTTTCATGCTCCGCCACAACCGACGGACGGAGTTACAAGTTGCCAGATCAACCCTTATCGTTCGACCCATGTCCTTCTGGAGCCGTGAGATGACCCGCCTCGTGCTTTTCCTAACCGCCGTGCTCGCCCTTGCCGGCTGCGCTTCGCCCAACAAACCGCTGGCACCGGCCCAGGCCGCCGTGGCCGACTACAAGTACCTGATCGGCCCGGGCGACAGTGTCAACATCATCGTCTGGCGCAATCCCGAGCTGTCGATGTCGGTCCCGGTTCGTCCCGACGGCAAACTCACGTCGCCGCTAATCGAAGATCTGGTTGCCATCGGCAAGAATCCCACCGACCTGGCGCGCGACATCGAAAAGAAACTCACCAAGTTCATTCAGGACCCGGTTGTCACGGTGATCGTGACCACCTTCGTCGGCCCTTTCAGCGAGCAGATCCGGATCGTCGGATCCGCCACCCGGCCGTCGGCTCTGCCCTATCGTCAGAACATGACGGTGCTCGACGCGATGATCGCCGTGGGTGGGATCACCGAGTTCGCCTCGGGCAACCGGGCCGTTCTGATCCGAACCGCCGACAGCGGCAAGCAGTACACGCTGCGCCTGCGTGACCTGCTTCGCCACGGCGACGTCAGCGCCAATGCTGACCTGCGCCCCGGCGATGTGATCATCATCCCCGAAGGCTTCTTCTGATCCCGGCCCTGTCGAGCCCACCTCGGGAACGATCTGTCTAGTTGCGGAGACCAGCAATGCAAGAAATCATGGACCTGATTCGCTCCACTCTAAAGGGCATCTGGACCTACCGGTGGTGGGGATTTTTCTCAATGGTGCTGTTCGGTGTCGGCGGCATCGCGCTGGTCGACACCATACCGAACCAGTACGAGGCCACGACGCGGGTCTACGTTGACACCCAGTCGATCCTGCGGCCCCTGATGAGCGGGCTCGCGGTCCAGCCCAACGCCGATCAGCAGATCGCCATGGTGAGCCGCACCCTCGTCAGCCGCCCGAACATCGAACGCGTTGTCCGGATGTCCGATCTCGACCTGAAGGCAACCACCCAGGCGAACAAGGACGCGCTGATCGACTCCCTGATGAAAAGCATTCGCTTCACGTCAGCCGGCGGAACCAATCTGTACGCGATCGCCTATCGCAGTGACCGGCCGGAGCAGGCGCGCAAGGTCGTGCAGGCCTTCCTGTCGATCTTCGTCGAATCCAATCTGGGCGACAGCCGGCGCGACTCCGACCAGGCCAAGAAGTTCATCGAAGACCAGATCAAGATCTACGAGCAGCGACTGACCGACTCCGAGAACGCGCTGAAGAACTTCAAGATCCGCAATCTGTCAGCGATGCCCGCCCTGAACACCGACACGGTTGGCCGGGTCGGCGAAACCGGCAGCGCGCTGGCACAGGCTAGGCTCGATCTGTCCCAGGCCGAAAATGCCCGCGACGAACTGCGCAAGCAGCTGTCGATCGAAACGCCGACGATCGCCGCCGACGACCGCGGCACGGTGTTCGGACCGGGCACCCAATCTGCCGCTGCGCCCACGCGGCCGTTCCGCACCGAGTTCGACGACCGCATCGAGGCCCAGCGCAAGCGCGTCGACGACCTCAAACTGCGTTACACCGATGCCCACCCCGATGTGATCGCGACCCGCCGGGTTCTCGAACAGCTCGAGGCCTCTCGCGACACGGAGCGCAAGGCCGAGCAGGCCAAGGCCGAGGCCGCACTGAAGGCCGCCGCGGCCACGCCGAACATTCCTTCGCGTGTTGCCGGCACCATCGCCAACCCGGTCTACCAGCAGCTTCGGGTTTCCCTGGCGGAATCTGAGGCCACCGTCGCTTCGCTGAAGGCGAAAGTGCGCGAGTACGAGGCCCGCACCGTCGCTCTGCAGGCCAGCGCCGCCAACGTGCCGAAAATCGAAGCCGAATTCAAGCAGCTCAATCGCGACTATGAAATCACCAAGCGGAACTATGAACAGCTGGTGTCGCGCCGTGAGTCGGCAAGTTTGTCGGAGCAGATGGGTGCCGCCTCGGGCATCGGCGAATTCCGCGTCATCGATCCGCCGCGGGCTAGTAATGAGCCGGTGTACCCGAACCGCGCAATGATGCTGACTGGCGTCCTGCTGGCCTCCATCGCAGCCGGCCTCGCGGTGGCTTTCATCCGCGATCAGATTCGCCCGACTTTCTATGATCTTCGCGCACTGCGCCTAGCGACTGGCCTGCCCATCCTGGGAACCATCTCCATGATCGTCGATGCTAAAACGAAGGCGCGCGCACGGCGTGGTGTGCTTGCCATCTCGAGCGGTGCCGCTGCCTACCTGAGCCTGTTTGGCGTGCTGTTGGCCTGGGCCTGGCTGAAACAACTGGTGAAGTGAGGGTCCCAGAATGAGTTTGATCGAACGTGCCGTAACGCGACTGGGCGGGAATCCGCCCGTCTTCCCGGATGAGAAAACGTCCGCAGAGCTCTTGAATACGGTTGTTGCCGAAGAGCCGAAGCTGTCCAGCATTGAACGGCTCATGGGGCGCGAAGCTGAGGGAAAGGCCGATTTAGCCCTACGGCCCGCGATGCCCGGCCCCGCTGTGACGACGATTGGGTCACCACTCGCTGGCACCCCGAAAGGAGCAGAAACTGGCCCGGCCGCCCCGCCGGAATGGGCGCCACAAACCGATTCCATGGTGCATATTCGTCTTGATGCGCTACGCCGTCGGGGATTTGTCGTACCGGACGCGAAGACCAACCTGACCGGAGAGGAGTTTCGGGTCATCAAGCGCCCGCTAATAGCCAATGCCTTTGGATTGGGCGCAGCCCCCGTCAAGAACGGCAAACGGGTGATGGTGACCAGCGCATTCCCGGGCGAAGGCAAGAGCTTTTGTGCCATCAATCTGGCCCTGTCAATCGCAGCCGAGCGCGACCACAAAGTACTACTGGTCGATGCTGATGTGGCCCGCCCTTCCATTCCACGCGAACTGGGCTTCTCGGCCGATGCCGGCTTGATGGACAGTCTGCTCGAACCCCAGAAGCACAACGTGGCCGATCTCGTGTTGCAGACCGACGTCGAGAAGCTCGCCCTGCTGCCAGCGGGCCGACGACACGAGCACGCGACTGAGTTGCTGGCGTCGCAGGCAATGAGCAAACTGCTGGATGTGCTGAGCGAGCGTTTCCCTGATCGATTGATCATTTTCGACTCGCCGCCCCTCCTGGTTACCACCGAGGCTCGGGTACTTGCCAGCTACATGGGCCAGATCGTCCTGGTCGTCGAAGCGGGCCGAACCCCGAAGGCGGCGGTCAACGAAGCGATCAGCACCATCGACGGCACCGCCGACGTGATCGGCATGGTCTTGAACAAATCGAGCGGCAGCAGCACGGGCGGATATGGCTACTACGGTTATGGATATGGTTACGGGCATGGGCGTTCGGCGAAACCCCGCGCGTAGTCTCAACGTACGCTGGCTCGGCGTGACCTGTAAACTCAGCGCGGCCCGACTCTGGGGCTCAGGCGTTGCGCTCTTTTGCGCGGGTTGGGCCGGTGCACAGACGGCAGATTCCGGAGGTGGCAGTCGTTCGCTCTCGGTGATCCCCGGTGTACGAACCAGCCTTACGATCTCCGATTCTCAACTCGATACAGGCGCCCGCGGTACTGGGTATGTCTTCGAGGTTGCGCCCTATTTGCAGGCAAGTGTAGCCAATGCCCGCGCTCAGGGCGCTGTAACGTACACAATGCGAAGTTTCGTATCCCACGCTCCTGATGGTAACGACACCTACACACGCCATGATCTGCGCGGCATTTTTAATTCGCTACTTGTCGGCGACTGGTTTGGCGTCCAGAGTTCGGCCGCCATTTACAACACCAATGCCACGATCGCAGGCGGGCTGAGCGCAGATCCAGGCGCCTCGCGTAGTAACAATGCGGCACTACGTACACTTTCACTTGCTCCGTACGTCCAAGGTAGGGCAGGTGGCCTCGCCACCTATCGCGCGCAGTACCGATACGACCAGACGAGCACCACCGACAATGTGACAGCCGGCCTAGCATCCGGATCGCACTTGGTAACGCTCAATGTCACCGGGGGTCCGAGTTTCAATCCATGGGGCTGGGCAGTCACAAGCACCGGTTCGCGGCGCGAATTCTCCAACAACGTCAGCCTGCATAGCGCAAGCACCGTCGCTACCGTTTACTACACGCCGTCGGCGGAACTACGGGTTGGTGGTTCCCTCAACTACCTGTACATGGAGCGATTCGCTAACTCCGTTGGTCAGTCGAATGGCTGGGGTCCGGGCCTCTCGATTGACTGGAGCCCAAGTCGGCGCACGACGGTCCGTGGCTCGGTCACCAAAGCAGTACTACGGCACTTCCGAGTCGCTAGCAGTCGCGCATCGCACCACCCGTTTCATCTTCGGCCTGGACTTTGGTCGCTCTGTGCTCCAGAGCAACAACGCCGCACTGCTAACTTTCAATCCGGGCTCAATATTTTCGGGCGGCGGATTCTCGCCGGCACTCAATCCGCTGTTCACGCAACTGGCCGATCAGGGTCTGCTGTCCAACAACGATGTCGTGCTGGGCACCAACGTCATAAATGACGCGCTTGTGCGCAATCGTACGCTCATGGCCTCGGTTGGCTATGTTATGCCCCGCTGGTCAGCCACAGCCAGTGCATTTCGCAGCATTCGCGAGACGATGTTGTCTTCAGAGGTCTTCGGCGTGCCCAACGGCTTGTCTCCGGCGTCCTTCGGCCTATTTTCCACGCGTGGCTTCACACTGACCAGCACCTACACGATCGACTCGCGCAACTCCTTCAACCTCAGTGCCAGCCTGCGTGACAGCGACGTCGCGGCCACAACGGCGGGCGTAGCGGCCAGCAGAGTGCGCCTGTCGTACTACCAGGCCGCCCTGAACACCCGGATCGACAGCCGCTCAAGCGCATCGCTCATGTTGCGACGGACAGTGCAAAGCGGTGACGGAGTCGGACCTGGGAACCGCGACAACAACGCGATCATCGGCACGTACGACATCCGGCTGCGATAACAGCAAGGTCTGACCATGTACGAAGCGTTCTACCGGCTTTCCGGCAAACCCTTTCAGCTGAATCCGGACCCCGACTTCTTTTTCGGCAGTCGTGGGCACCGCCGGGCGATGGCGTATCTCGAGTACGGCCTGCACCAGGGCGAAGGATTCATCGTCATCACCGGAGAGGTGGGCGCCGGCAAGACCACGCTGGTGCGCAACCTGCTGCGCCGCATCCCGGCCGAAACGATCGTGCCCGCGCAGATCGTCTCGACGCAGGTCACGGCCGACGACCTGCTGCGCCTGGTGGCGGGCAGCTTCCAGATCAATGCCCAGGGCATGGACAAGTCCACCCTGCTGCAGCAGCTCGAACTGCGATTCCGGCAGCTGCACGAAGACGGCCGGCGGGCGCTGCTGATCGTCGACGAGGCGCAGAACCTGTCGCCGCGCGCGGTCGAAGAATTGCGGATGCTGTCGAACTTCCAGATCGGCACGCGTTCGCTGGTGCAAAGCTTCCTGGTCGGACAGCCCGAGTTTCGCGACATCCTGCAGCGCCCCGAGATGCGCCAGCTCAAGCAGCGCGTGATCGCGTCGTACCACCTCGGTCCGCTCGATCCGAGCGAAACCCAGGCCTACATCGAGCACCGCTTGACTCACGTCGGCTGGACCCAGGACCCGTCATTCACCGCCGACGCGTTCCTGCGCATTCACAACCTCACCGATGGGGTGCCCCGGCGCATCAATACGCTGAGCGACCGCATCATGCTGGCGGGCTACCTGACCGAAGTCCATGAAATCCGGGCCAGCCTGGTCGACGAGGTCGCCGCCGAACTGGCCGACGAACTCGGCACTGCCGGGCCAGGCGCGCAGCGGCGATCGGCACCGGCGCCGCTGTCGCTGGTCTCGCCGCCGCAAGAAGCGGTGGGAGCCGACGGCGAACCCGGTCATGAATCCGACAGCGAATCGCATGCGCTGGGCGACGACGAACTGGGCACCCGGCTCGAACAGCTCGAAGGCCGGATGACCCTGCTCGAATCGACCGTCAACACAACCTACAACGTGCTTCAGCGGCTGCTGCGCCCTAACACATCAGCGGCCCGGCGCGATGGCGCGCCTCCAAGCGCGTCGGCCTCGTAGCGCTCTCGATATCGGTGCCTCGAGCCGGCACGGCAGCCCCCTCACATTCGCGCCAAGCTCATGATTTCCAGTTCTTCCTCATCACCGATCCCCGTCACCAACGCATTGTCGATCGACGTCGAAGACTGGTTCCAGGTGTCTGCGTTCTCCCCGTATATCAGTCGCGCGCGTTGGGATGTGCTGCCCTGCCGCGTCGAGCGCAATGTCGACCTGCTGCTGGAAATACTCGCAAGGCACGATGCGAAGGCAACCTTTTTCACCCTCGGCTGGATTGCTGAACGGTACCCGGCAATGGTGCGTCGCCTAGTCGCCGCCGGCCACGAACTGGCTAGCCACGGCTACGGACACCAGCGTGCCACCGATCAGACCGAGGCTGCCTTTAAGGCCGACCTCACGCTGGCCAAGACAGTACTCGAGGACATCTGCGGACTTGAAGTCATCGGCTACCGCGCGCCGAGTTTCTCGGTGGGTGAGGCTAATCCCTGGGCCCATGACACGATGCTCGAAACCGGCCATCGCTACAGCTCGTCGGTCTTCCCCGTCGCCCACGACCATTACGGCGCACCCGATGCCCCCCGGTTTGCTCATCGGCTGCCCAATGGATTGTGGGAACTGCCGCCGGCCACCGTTCGGGCTCGCGGGCGCAACTTCCCCGTCGGCGGAGGCGGCTGGTTTCGGCTGATGCCCTATGCGCTGACCGCCTGGGGCATCCGGCGCATCAACCAGCTCGAACGCCAACCGACCATTGCCTACTTCCACCCCTGGGAGTTCGACCCCGGGCAGCCGCGCGTCGAAACGGCCAACGCCAAGGCGCGATTTCGCCACTACCTGAACCTGTCGCGTACCCAGGTTCGACTCGAACGACTGCTTGTCGACTTCCGCTGGAATCGCATCGATACGACATTTTCGGCGCAACTCGGCGGCCTGCAGATGCTGCCTGTCGGCACGCCAAACACATTGACGCATGCACATGCCAGATTCACGGCATGAAGCCGGACTATCCACAGCACCTGTCGCGACAGGAAATCTCGGTTCGCGAAGCCACTGACGGCGATCGTCAGGCCTGGCAAGCGTACGTTCGCGACCACCCGCAAGCCACTTTCTTCCACCGCTGGGAATGGCGCGCGCTGATGGCCGAACAGTGGCGGCACCGGCCCGTCTTTCTCATTGCCTGGCGCGGACCGACCATCTGCGGCGTCCTGCCGCTCGCGCACATGAAGACCGTTCTATTCGGTTCGCAGTTGGTCAGCCTGCCGTTCTGCGTCTACGGCGGCCCCCTGACCAGCGACGCACAAGGGCTGGCCGCACTGGACGCGCGCGCCGCCGACATCGCGGCCGACTGCGGCGCGGGACATATCGAATATCGCAACCTCGAACCTCGCCATAGCGACTGGCATGGCACGGACCTGTACGTGACGTTCCGCCGAACGATCAGCGCCGACGAAGACACCAACATGAAGGCGATCCCGCGCAAACAGCGCGCGATGGTTCGTAAGGGCATCGGCAACGGGCTCAGCGCGGCGATCGAGGACGCCGACTCGTTCTTCCCAATCTACGCCGACAACGTGCATCGCCATGGCACTCCCGGGATGCCTCGCAGCTGGTTTCGCGCCCTACAGTCGGCGTTCGGAGAGGACTGTGACGTGCTCGTTGTTCGCGACGCCGGCGGCCAACCGATCTCGGCAGTAATGAGCTTCTGGGAAGCGTCGGTCGCTCTGCCCTACTATGCGGGCGACTACGAACGGGCCCGTGGCCTAGCAGCCAATGACTTCAAGTACTGGCGCCTGATCTGTCGTACCGCCGAACGTGGCCGCCAGATCTATGATTTCGGCCGCAGCAAGGTTGGCACCGGCCCTTACGACTTCAAGCGCAATTGGGGCTTCGAGTCCATCCCGCTCGCCTATGAGTACCGGCTGATATCGAGCCCCGCCATTCCTCAGAACAACCCCAAGAACCCGAAGTACCGACTGATGATCGAAACTTGGCGCCGGCTTCCGCGACCTATCGTGAACTGGCTCGGCCCGCACGTCGTTCGCGGACTTGGCTGATACGGACTCATTCCATGTCCTCGATCCGTCATTCCCCTTCCTGGCGCCCACCGGCCGCAGTGATCACGGCCTCGGCTACGTTCGTCGCGTCAATAGTTGCGATGACCCTGTTGTATTTGCCGTCCTGGCGTTCGATGACGCTAATCTGGTGGCACAACGAAACCTATACGCACGGCATGCTCGTGCCACTGGCCACCATTTGGTTGGCATGGCGCGCCCGTGCGCAGCTCGCGGGCCTCACGCCGCAGCCGAGTCTGCCGGCCATCGCGGCACTGGCCATCTGCGGGGCCGCATGGCTGATCGCGCGGATGAGCGGCGTCAATACCATTGAGCACTTCGCGGTGGTCGCGTCGATACCTTGCCTCTTCATTCTGTGTTTTGGACATTGGATCGCCTGGCAGATCGCGTTTCCTCTCGCATTTCTGTTCTTCACTGCTCCCTTTGGCGATTTCCTGATGCCCTGGCTGATGGATCGCACGGCAGATTTCACGGTCATGGCAATTCAGCTCTCCGGGATCCCGGTGTATCGCGAAGGGCGGCTTTTCGTATTGCCTTCCGGACGCTGGTCGGTGGTCGAAGCCTGCAGCGGACTGCGTTACCTGCTGGCGGCAATTCCTCTGGGTCTTCTTTACGGCTACCTTAATTTCAGGTCGTTCCGCAAGCGCCTCACCTACTTGGCGATGGTAATCGTGCTCGCCCTGACAGCGAACTGGATTCGAGCCTACCTGATCGTGATGATCGGACACCTGAGCAGCATGCGCCTGGCCACCGGTGTTGACCACCTGATCTACGGCTGGCTGTTCTTTGGCATCGTCATGGGGACCGCATTCTGGCTAGGGTCCTTTGTCGCCGACCCTGACCCCGAACCGACGAGCGTGCCGGCGCGCTCGCGAGGGGAATCGAAACAGGCGCCGGCCTACCGATTTCGCCTGTTCGGCGCCGCAGCGACGGGCGTGCTGGTTCTGGCGCTCGCCCCCTGGACTGCCGACACGCTCGAGGATCGGGGATCCGCGCGCCTTGACCTAGCGAAGATTCGTGCCGAAGTAGAGACCTCGACTGAAGGGCCGACCGGCTATCGCCCGGCCTACGCAGGTTCACAGGGCGCGGTGATCGGCCGTTCGCGCAGCGAGCCGTCGGTCTGGGTCGCGGTCTATCGGTATTTCCGGCAACATAAAACCGGTGAAATGATCACGCACGGCAATGCGGTCATACCCGTCGGGGTCGAGCAGCCGGTTTGGAGAATCCAGCGGCAGGACCTGCACTCGGTCAGCCGGCTTCCTGGATCGAGCACCGGCGGTGCGGTGAACGAATACGAGATCTCGGGCGAAGGTCGCACGTGGCTGGTCTGGGAATGGTACTGGATCGACGGCAAGGCCTTCGCGCATCCGCGTCAGGTGAAGAAGACCGCCACCGCGATCGCACAGATCGCGGGGCGCAGCGACGAATCGGCCACCCTGATCGTGTGGACGCCCATCTCCGA
>JADJVQ010000068.1 GCA_016710525.1 Burkholderiaceae bacterium | reverse complement strand
CCGTCACACCTGGCATGCATCCTCGAAGAAGGGCAGGCGCTGGTTGATTCGGCGCTGGCCGAACGCGACCCGATAGAGGAACCCTGATGACCCCAATTCCCGGTGACGCCCCCGTTCCCGACGGACCGCTGTCGGCCGAGCTGCTCGACAAGATGCACGCCTACTGGCGGGCGGCCAATTATCTGTCGGTCGGCCAGATCTACCTGAAGGACAACCCGCTGCTCGAGACGCCCCTGGCCGCCACCGATGTGAAGCCGCGGCTGATCGGGCACTGGGGCACGACGCCGGGCCTGAACTTCCTGTACGTGCATCTGAACCGGCTGATCACGCAACATGACCTGAACATGATCTATGTGATCGGTCCCGGGCACGGCGGGCCGGGCATCGTCGCGCATACGTATCTAGAAGGCTCGTACACCGAGCGCTATCCGGCCATCGGCCACGACCGGCAGGGCATCAAGGACCTGATGCGCCAGTTCTCCTGGCCCTACGGCATTCCCAGCCACGTCGCTCCCGAGACACCGGGCTCGATCCACGAGGAGTGGCGAACTGGGTTACTCGCTGGCCCATGCGTATGGCGCCGCGTTCGACAATCCGGACCTGATCGTGGCGTGCATCGTCGGTGACGGCGAAGCCGAGACCGGCGCGCTGGCCGCGAGCTGGCATGCCAACAAGTTCTTGAATCCCGCGCGCGACGGCGCGGTGCTGCCGATCCTGCACCTGAACGGGTTCAAGATCGCCAATCCCACGGTGCTGGCGCGCATCGGCCGCGACGAACTGGCCGACCTGATGCGAGGGTACGGGCATGAGCCGTATTTCGTCGAGGGCGACGATCCGGCGCGGGTGCACCAGTCGCTGGCCGGCACGCTGGATGTCGTGCTGGCGCGGATCCGCCAGATCCAGGATGACGCCCGCGCGCTGCCCGCGGGCCAGGCCCCGGCGCGACCGCGCTGGCCGATGATCGTCTTTTGCACCCCCAAAGGCTGGACCGGACCCAAGGTGGTCGACGGCCTGCCGGTGGAGGGCACCTGGCGCGCCCATCAGGTGCCGATCGCCGATGTCGGCAAGCCCGGGCACCTGAAGCTGCTCGAAGACTGGCTGGCGAGTTATCGGCCGGGCGAACTGTTCGACGCGCAGGGCCGCTTTCGCACCGACCTGGCCGCGCTCGCGCCCAGCGGCGCGCGCCGCATGGGCGCCAATCCGCATGCCAACGGCGGCGAACTGCTGCAGCCGCTGCGCCTGCCTCGTCTCGGCGAGCACGCGGTGATGGTGCACCGCCCGGGCGGCGTGCAGGCCGAAGCGACCCGCGTGCTGGGCGGCTTCCTGCGCGACGTGATGCGCTTGAATCTGGCGAGCGCCAACTTCCGGCTGTTCGGCCCCGACGAAACCGCGTCGAACCGACTCGAGGCGGTCTACGAGGTGTCGGGCAAACAATGGATGGCCGAGGTCCTTGCGAACGATACCGAACTGAGTTCCGACGGCCGGGTGATGGAGGTGCTGAGCGAGCACCTGTGCCAGGGCTGGCTGGAGGGCTACCTGCTGACCGGCCGCCACGGGCTGTTCTCGTGTTACGAGGCGTTCGTGCACATCGTCGATTCGATGGTCAACCAGCATGCGAAGTGGCTCGCGGTGTGCGGGCGCATCCCTTGGCGCAGGCCGGTGGCCTCGTTGAACTACCTGCTCACCTCGCATGTCTGGCGCCAGGATCACAACGGCTTCTCGCACCAGGACCCGGGCTTCATCGACCACGTCGCCAACAAGAAGCCCGAGGTGATCCGGGTCTACCTGCCGCCGGACGCCAACTGCCTGCTGGTGATCGGCGAGCGCTGCCTGCGCAGCCGCAACCGGATCAATGTGATCGTGGCGGGCAAGCAGCCGCAGTCGCAGTGGCTGGACATGGACGCGGCGATCCTGCATTGCAAGACGGGCGTGGGCATCTGGTCATGGGCCAGCAATGACGAGGGCAGTCCCGATGTCGTGATGGCCTGCGCGGGCGACGTGCCCACGCTCGAGACCCTGGCGGCGGTCACGCTGCTGCGCGAGTACGTGCCCGACATCCGCGTGCGGGTGGTCAATGTGGTCGACCTGATGGCGCTGCAGCCGCACACCGAACATTCGCACGGCCTGGAAGATCCGGAATTCGATGCGCTGTTCACGGTCGATCGGCCGGTGATCTTCGCCTACCACGGGTATCCGGCCATGATCCACAAGCTCACCTACCGGCGCCGCAATCACGGCAACATCCACGCGCGCGGCTACAAGGAGGAGGGCACGACCACCACGCCCTTCGACATGGTGGTGCTCAACAACCTGGACCGCTATCAGCTGGCGCTCGACGCGATCCGGCGCATCCCCCGCCTGGCCGACCAGGTGCCAGCGGCCACTGCCCGGTATCAGGCGACCATCGAACGCCATCGGCAGCACGTGATCGAGCATGGCGAAGACCTGCCCGAAGTGCGCGACTGGCGCTGGGAGGGCTAGTGACGGCCCTGGAAGCCGCTGCGCGGGCAGGCAACCGCTTGCGCCGGGAAGGTTAGCGGCTCGTGCCGGTGCGCCTGCCGGTGGCTCTCAGGGCGTCATGCCCAGTTCGCCGCGCAGCTGCGCCAGGCTGTCGGCCATTCGCGCCAGTTCGTTCTCGAGCACTTCGACCCGGTGGGCCAGCCGTTCGATCTCGCCCGCCTGTTCGTCGCTGCCGCCTGATCGCGTGTTCGCGCTGCTGGCCGGCTGGCTGAGCAGCGCTTCGCTCGGCGCACCCGAGAGCAGGTGCATCCATCGGGATTCGCGCGCGCCCGGCTGGCGCGGCAGCAGCTGGACCATCGCGCCCTGCGAACGGCTGGCCAGTTCCTCGAGGAATCCGTTCATGGCCGACAGGTCTGAAAAACGCTGCAGCCGATCGCAATTGATCCGCAATTCGCCGGGGGTTTGAGGCCCGCGCAGCATCAGCGTGACCAGCAAGGCCACCGACTCGCTGGGCACGCCCAGCACCCGCTTGAGGTTATGCGAATAGCGCATCACGCGCCCGCCGCTGGACTCGATCACCAGGGAGCGCTGCCGCAATTCGTCCAGGGCCTGCTGGACGTCGCGCTCGCTGGTTTCCATCACCGGATCGCGGCTGGTCTTCTGGTTGCAGCCGGCCACCAGCGCGTTGAGGCTGAGCGGATAGGTGTCGGGAACCGTGTGTTCTTTCTCGAAGAGCACGGCGACGACTCGCGCTTGCAGCGCACTCAGCTGGGGCAGGGGGAGGCTGGACATGGCGGGACCGGACAAAAAAGGCGAAGCAAGGGCGCCACAGTGTATCGCCCGGCGGCCTCAAGTCGGTGCAATGCCCGCCGATAACCGGTTCCTGGTCCATTCCTGCCCGCCCGCGCCGGGCCGACCTGTCCGGCCCCCGCCGGCCGGCGCCGGCCGCCGCCGGCCGGGCCGCCGGCCACCCCGCCGAGCCCCCGCCGGCCCCAAAAAACAAGGCCCCCCCCCGCCCGGCCCCGCCGGGCGGTCGCCCCCCCCAAACCCGCCGCCCCGGGCGAGGCCCCGGGGCCGCCCCCCCCCGCCGTCCTCTGCGGCGGTTGTCGTGCGGGCGGCCGCTCGACAGCGTGGCCTGATCCGGCCGGATCAGGCGGATCAGGCCGGCGCCTCGCGCAACCGCATCCGGGCGCGTTCGATCCAGGTGTCGAGCGAATCGTACAGATCGTGCAGGCTGAACGAGCAGCTCTCTTCGCCGAACATCGCCGATGACTGCAGGCGCTGCTCGATGCCGTCCAGGACAGGTGCGAAGGGCGAGGGCAGGCTGGGCAGCAGAGGGCGCAGGCCGACCATCGCGGCGATCAGCGGAGCGCATTCGCCGCTGGTCCGCGCGTGGGCCAGGGCCAGGGCCACCTTGCCCAGCGCCGCCTCGTGGGCAGGCGCCGCGGCGCCTGCCAGGGCGCCAGGCGGGCTCACTTCGCGTCGCGCAGCAGCGCGAGCAGCTGCGCAAACACCTTGGGCGTGCCGGCCACCACCTCTTCGGCGAACACGTGCTTGGCGTCGCCGGCGAAGTCGCCGATCAGGCCGCCGGCCTCGGTCACCATCAGGCTGCCGGCGGCCACATCCCACGGCGCCAGGCCGATTTCGAAAAATCCGTCGTAGCGTCCCGCGGCCACATAGGCCAGGTCGAGCGCGGCAGCGCCCGGGCGGCGCAGCCCTGCGGCCTTCTGCATGACCGCCTTGAGCATCACGAGATAGCGGTCGAGGTCTTCGATGCGCCGAAACGGGAAACCGGTGCCGATCAGGGATTCTTCGAGCCGGGTGCGCGAGGCGACCCGGATGCGCCGGTCGTTCAGGAAGGCGCCGCGCCCCTTGGTGGCGGTGAACAGCTCGTCGCGGTTGGGGTCGTAGACGAGCCCCTGGGTGATCACGCCCCGTTCCATCAGCGCGATCGAAATGCAGTACTGCGGCAGGCCGTGGATGAAGTTGGTGGTGCCGTCCAGCGGGTCGATGACCCAGACGAAATCGGCGTCCCGCGCCTCGGCGGCGGCGCCCTTGGCCGGGGTGTGGCCGGACTCCTCTGCTAAGATCGAATGGCCCGGAAAGGCCGTCAGCAGGGTCTCGATGATGGCCTGTTCGGCCGCATGATCGACCTCGGTGACGAAGTCGTTGCGCTGCTTTCGGGCGATCTTCACCTGGTCGATATCCAGGCTTGCCCGGTTGATGATCCGGCCGGCCTTGCGCGCGGCGCGGACCGCGACGTTAAGCATCGGGTGCATGTCGGATCCTGTAAAACCCACGATTCTAAGGTATCGCGCTGGACTCGCTGCATCGCACAGGCCCGGCCACCCTCGCCAGGGTGCGCCTGGTGCTCGTTTCTCCCAGCCACGGCGGCAATGTCGGCGCGGCGGCGCGCGCCATGCGGGTGATGGGCCTGCGCACGCTGTTTGTCGTGCGGCCCCGTTTCGCGGCCATCTGTGCGCACCCCGATGCCATCGCCTTTGCCAGCGGTGCCACCGACATACTGGCCGCGGCAACCGAGGTCGACACCCTCGAAGAAGCGCTGGCCGGCGTGCACGGCGCGGTCGCGGTCAGCGCCGAAAGCCGCGAGTTCAGCGCCGCACCGCGCCCGCCGTGGTCGGTGTGCCCGGAGATCGTGGCCGAACTGGCCGCCGATCCGGCCCGCCAGGTGGCTCTGGTGTTCGGCCCCGAACGCACCGGCCTGTCGATCGAGCATGTGCAGCGCTGCGCTCGTGTGGTCTCGATTCCCGGCGAACCCGATTACAACTCGCTGAACCTGGCGCAGGCCGTGCAGGTGCTTTGCTGGGAGCTGCGCCGGGCGGCCCTTGCCGGCCAGTCGCCGGCGCCCTGCGCCCTCGAACCCGATGCCGGCCGGCCCGCCAGCCACGATCAGGTCGAGCGCTTTCATGCCCATTTCGAGCAGGCGCTGGTGGCCATCGAGTTCCTCGATCCGCAGGCGCCCAAGAAGCTGGTGCCCCGGATGCGCCGGCTGTTCGCGCGTGCCGGATTGACCGCTGAAGAAGTCGATCTGCTGCGCGGCGTGTGCAAACAGATCCTGCTGGCCGCCGAAGGCCGGCTGCCCGGACGGCGCAAGCGTCCGTCGCCATGAGTCCGAGCAGCCTGCCCGCCACGCTGATGCGCGGGGGCACCCGCAAGGCCGTGTTCCTGCACCAGCGTGATCTGCCTGCCCACGCGCGCGAGCGCGATGCGCTGATCGCGCGGCTGCTGGGCAGCCCGGATCCCGCCGGGGGACAGCTCGATGGGCTGGGCGGCTCGCATCCGGCCACCAGCCGCGTGGTGATCGTCAGCCCGTCGCGGCGCGACGACTGCGATGTCGATGCGCTGTTCGGCGCCGTGGCCGCGCAAACCGGCGAGATCGACTGGTCGGGCGGAGAGGGCGATCTGATCGCGGCGGCGGGCGTGTTCGCGCTGCTCGAGGGCTTGCATCCTTGCACCGAGGGCGTGGCGCGGGTGCGCATCTGGCATGGCGGTTCGCGCGCGCGCATCGACGCGCTGGTGCCGGTGCGCGACGGCCAGGTGCTGGAGCGCGGCGCGTTCTGCGAAGACGGCGTGCCCTTCGGCAGTGCCGAGATCCGGCTGGAGTTCCTCGATCCCACCGACGGCGGGCGGACCGGTCCGCTGCTGCCCAGCGGGTCGGTCAACGATCGCCTGGAGGTGCCCGGGATGGGCGAAGTGGCGATGTCGGTGCTGGGCGGCAGCTGGCCGGCGGTATTCGTGCGGGCGGCCAGCATGGGCCTGAACGGCCGGGAAAGCCTGGCGCAGCTGGAGCGCGAACGGCGCCTGAAGGCGCGCGGCCAGGCGCTGCTGGAGGCCGTCTCCCGTCGTTTCGGCCTGGCCTCGCCGGGGGCCCAGGCGAGTTTGCTCGGGGTGCCCGCGCCGGCCCTGGTGTGGGTGGCGCCGCCGGCCGCGTACCGCAGCTCGGCGGGCACCGACGTGACCGCGGGCGAGATCGACCTGGTCGCGCGCAGCACGCTGCACGGCCGGCTGATGGCCACGGTCCCCGCGTCGGTATCGGTGGCGATCGCGGTGGCCGCGGCGCTGCCGGGCACCCTGGTCAACGAACTGGCCCGAACCCTGCCGGGCGTGCCGACCCGAATCGGCCACCCCAGCGGGGCGGCGGCCGTCGGCGCCGACGTCGGCCGGCATCAGGGGCAGTGGCGGGTCGAAAAGGTGGTGATCTCGCACGGCGCGCGGCGTCTGATGAGCGGGCGGGTCTACGCCTGAGAGGCCGTCGCGCCGCACCGTGCGTCCGTGCGTATCGGTGCGTATCGGTGCGCATCGGTGCCCGTCCAGGCCCGTGCGTGCCTGTCAGTGCAGCGCCTGCCCCAGGCGCGCCCAGCGCACGCCGTTCGAATCGCGCGAGAACCACACCTGGCGCGCCTTGCCGACCACGTCCGGCAGCGGCACGGTGCCGAAACTGCGCGAGTCGGCACTGGTGCCGCGCCGGTCGCCCAGCACGAACACCATGCCGGGCGCCACCAGCAGGTCGAGATCCGGCGGGCTCGAGGCGGGCTGCGCGGACGCCTCGGGCGATGCCGCCCAGCTCACCTGCCACTGACGCGGCCCCAGGCGTTCGGTGACGGTCGTGCCATCGGTGCCCTGGCGCGCGGCAGCCAGCGACACCCCATTGACGAACACTTCCTGCCCGCGGATCTGCACCCGATCGCCCGGCAGGCCGATGATGCGCTTGATGTACCGCAGTGTCCGGTCGTTCGGGTAGGTGAAGATCGCGATGTCGCCGCGCGCCACCGGCAGCCCGCATCCGGGACAGTTGTAGCGCTTGTCGGCGAACAGCACATCGCCCATCAGCACACTGGGTTCCATGCTCTGGCTGGGGATGCGGAACGACTCCACCAGATGGCTGCGCACCTGGCCGATCAGCAGCGGCATCAGCACACCGTTGCAGGCCACGAAGACCAGGCAGTAGAGCCCGCCGGTCTGCCAGTTGCGCAGGACCTGTGAGGGCCGTGCCCGGGCCGTGCGCCAGGCGTCGGTCATGCCCCAGCACCAGGTCGCCAGCGTGGCCGCGAGACCGGCCACCAGCGCCGGCAGCATCAGGGCGTCGGGCAGGTACAAGGCCACCAGCGCCATGCCAGGCACCGCCAAGACCGCAAAGACCAGGAACAGCCAGATCGCCTTGTTCGCCTCGCCGTTGTACAGCTGGCCCAGGCCAGGCAGCAGCATCGACATCAGCGCGGCCAGTGCCGGCTGGCGCGCCCGCGGACCGGCGGCATCGTGGCCCTGGCGCGTCGTGGGCGCAGGGGATGACCATGGGGAAGGGTGCATCTTGGATCTCCTCGTCAGCCGGCCGTCGAGGCCGTCCAGATGCCGAACATGAATCCGGCGAGTTGTGCGGTGCCCAGCAGCGCGCCGCCGGCCAGGGCGATCCAGGCCAGCCAGCCGGCACGCCGCCGGGATGGGGCAGGCGCCGGCAGGGCTCGAACGCGCTGCATGACGCGTTCGGTGAAGTCGTCGGGGGGCCGCAGCATCGGCTCGGACAGCAGGCGGTCCAGCGGATCAGTCATCGTCGTTCTCCAGCAAGGCGCGCAGGCGAAGCCGGGCCCGGTGCAGCCGCACCTTCAACGCCCCCTGCGTGCAGTTTTCGATCCGGGCGACCTCGGCCAGGCCCAGTTCCTCGATGTGGAACAGCGCCAGCGCGCTGCGATCGGCCGGCGCCAGCAGGCCGAGCGCGCGATGGACCCGCTGGCGCTGCCGGGCGAGCGCCAGCAGCGCGGGCGGCTGGGGATCGTCGCTGGCGACCTCGGGCAGCGCATCGCCGGTGGCCTGCTCGGGACGGCGCGCCTGGCGCGTCAGTTCGTCCAGGGCCAGATGGCGGGCGATCGCGAACAGCCAGGTCGAGAAGGCGGCCTTGCCGGGCCGGTAGGTGCCCAGGCCGCGCCAGGCTCGCAGGAAAGTCTCCTGGGCCAGTTCGTCCGCCTGCGTCTGGCTCAGGCCCATCCGCCCGAGAAAGCCGAACAGCGGACCCTGAAACCGTTCGACGATTCCGGCAAACGCCTGCCGATCGCCAGAGGCGATCCGGCTCAGAATCTGCTCGATGTCGAATGCGCGTTCCCGTTCCATGACCTTTGTACCGGTGCCCGATAAAATGGTTACCGTCCGCCGCATGAGGTTCGACCATGACAGACTCCACGCCCCTGGAATCCCTGGCCTCGGTGCTCTATCGCGAGGCGCATTTCCTGGATACCCAACGCTGGGACGAATGGCTCTCGCTGTACTGCGAGGACGGGCAGTTCTGGATGCCTGCCTGGACCGGCGACCACCAGGTTGCCGAGGTCCTCGACCCCAAGCAGTCGCTGATCCTCTGCCCGAGCCGGGCGTCGCTGCTCGAACGAGTGACTTATTTGCGTTCGGGCCTGTCGACCGCCTGGTATCCGCTGCAGCGAACCAGCCATTCGGTCAGCACGGTGTTCGCGACCCAGCTCGGCGAGACCGAGGCCGAGCTGCACGCCAGCTTCGTGTGCCACGTCTGGAATCTCAAGCGGCGCGAACAGTACGCTTTTTTCGGGCGCTACGAACATCGCCTGCGCCGCCAGGGCGGCCACTGGCTGATCGCTCGCAAGAAGGTCGTGCTGATGAACGAACGGCTGCCCACGATGATCGATTTCTACTGCGTCTGACGCGCTTTGGGCCGTCGCCAGCAGGCTTTCTGCGGGCGGCTTAGAATCGATCCCGCGAGTCCGATTGCGTCCTTCCCTGACGCGGCCGGGCTCGGTGACCCGCCGGCCGGCGGGACTCACTCCCGGGAGGCGATCGTGATTTTCGAGCGGCTGCGTGAAGACATTGCAAACGTCAAGGAGAAGGACCCGGCGGCCCGCTCGGCGCTGGAGGTGCTGCTCTGTTATCCGGGGCTGCACGCGCTGTTCATCCACCGCATCGCCCACCTGTGCTGGAAGGCCGGCCTGACCGTGCTGGCTCGCTGGCTGAGCCACCTGGCGCGTTTCCTGACCGGTATCGAGATCCATCCGGGCGCCACCGTGGGCCGGCGCGTGTTCATCGACCACGGCATGGGCGTCGTGGTCGGCGAAACCGCCGAGATCGGTGACGACTGCACCATCTACCAGGGCGTCACCCTGGGCGGCACGGCGCTGAACCGGGCCAAGCGGCATCCCACGCTCGAGCGTGGGGTCGTGGTCGGCGCGGGCGCGAAGGTGCTGGGCCCTTTCACCGTCGGGGCCGGTGCGCGCATCGGGTCCAATTCGGTTGTCGTCAAGGCCGTGCCGCCCGGTGCGACCGCGGTCGGCATCCCGGCGCGCGTGATCGTCGAAGAAGACGACAAGCGGCGCGAGGAGCAGGCGGCGCGCATGGGTTTTTCGGCCTATGCGGTCACTCGCAGTGCCGGCGATGACCCGCTGGGCATGGCCCTGAACCGGCTGATCGATCACGTCGCCGAGCAGGACAAGCGCATCGATGCGCTGCAGGAGCAGCTGCGCCGTGCCCTCGGGCCCGAGGGCATGCGCGGTGTATCGGCCGACGAGCTCGATCGCGTGGTCGACTGACAAGGGCGGGTCAGCGGCCCGCCTCGTGGCATCGGTCGCCGGCGTCCCGCGGTACGCGCCAGCTTGCGGGCAGCGCCGGCGCCCGCGGGCGCGTGGCGCCGGCGGCCGGCGCGGGCGCGGCCAGCGCCCGGCCGGGCTCAATACGCCCTCGCGGGCCAGCAGCACCCCGCCGCGGCCCGCCGCCTCGTCCCAGTCGGGCAGCACCCAACGCTGGGTTGGCGCCGCATCGAGCAGGCCACGATGAAAGGCCGGGCGATGGGTATGGCCATGGATGAGCACCTGCGCCGCGCACTCGCGCAGCAGGTTCGCCACGGCCGTCTCATTCACATCCATCAGTTCGGCCGGCTTGGCCGATTTGCGCTGTTCGCTTTCTTCGCGCATGGCGCGTGCGCTGGCCAGCCGGTCGGCCAGCGGGCGCGACAGGAATCGGGCCTGCCAGTCGGACGAGCGCGCCAGCAGCCGAAACGCCTGGTAATCGGTGTCATCGGTGCACAGCGCATCGCCATGGGCCAGCACGACCCGCGTTCCGTGCAGATCGACCACGCATGGGTCGGGCAGCAGTTGTGCGCCGACGGCGGCCGCGAAGCCGGCGCCGATCAGGAAGTCGCGATTGCCGCGCATGACGTGCACCGCCGTGCCGCGGGCCGCCAGCGTGCGCAGGGTGTCGGCGAATTCGCGCACGCAGGTTTGTGCCTCGGGGTCGCCCAGGGCGTCGTCGCCGACCCAGGCATCGAACAGGTCGCCCAGCAGGAACACGAACGCGGCGTCGCGCGCGTGTTCGTCCAGCGCCCGCAGGACGTCACGCGCCGTCCGGGGATGGGCATCCGACAGATGCATGTCGGAGACGAACAGCGCCGGCTGGTCCCGGCGCAGTGCGATCATCGGTGCCTCAGCGGCCCGCCACGACGGAGACCGACTCGATCGTCACCGGGTCGGCCGGGACGTCGCGAAAGGGACCTTTGGTGGTGGTGGGCACGCCGCGGATCGCGTCGACCACGTCCATGCCCTTGACCACCTTGCCGAACACCGCGTAGCCATGTCCGTCGGGCTGCGGATGGTTCAGGCCGGCGTTGTCGACCGTGTTGATGAAGAACTGCGCGGTGGCCGAATTGGGATCGGAGGTGCGGGCCATGGCCAGCCAGCCGCGATCGTTCTTCAGGCCGTTCTGGGATTCGATGGCAATCGGGGCACGGGTCTTCTTCTGGCCGAATCCCGGCACGCCCTTGTAGAACTCGCTGGTGAAGCCGCCGCCCTGGATCATGAAGCCGCCGATCACGCGATGGAACACCGTGCCGGCGTAGAAGCCGTCGCGCGAGTACTGCAGGAAATTCTCGACGCTCTTGGGCGCCTTGTCGGGATACAGCTCGACGACGATTTCGCCCATCGATGTCTTGATCGCCACCTGCGGATTGGCGGCCAGCGCCCCATCGCTCAGGCTCAGGGCCAGCACGAGGGCGCCGATCAGGGGCAGTTTTTTCAGCATCGGGAACTCCGGATAGTGGGATGAAGGAGGCTCATTTCGGCGCGGCCGCGGGCTCGCCCGGCGCACGTGGCGCGACCTTGGCCAGCAGTTCGCGCGACAGCGCCAGCTTGTTGCGCGAGTCGGCGTTGCGCGGGTCGAGCTGACCGGCTCGTTCGTAGGCGCGCGCAGCCATGCGCAGATAGACGTCGCCGAGGTTTTCCTGGGCCAGCGCATAACCGGGCAGGGCGCGCACGGCGTTTTCGAGCGCATGGCGCGCGCGATCGAGGTCGCCGCGGCCGGCGAGCACCACCGCGAGATTGTTGTGCGGCTCGGGCAGCTCGGGGAAGTCCTGGGTCAGCTGCTCGAACACGGCGATCGCGTCGTCGGTGCGCTTCTGCTCGGCCATGACGACGCCGTACAGGAAGCGCAGCTGCGGATCGCGCGGATGGATCTTGAGCGAAGCCTCCAGGCTGCTCAGCGCGGCATCGGGCTTGCCTTCGCGCGCCAGCCGCGTGGCCTGCTCGACGGCGGTGACGACGGTGCGAGGATCGCTGCGCAAAGGGCTGTCGTCGATGGCG
>JADJVQ010000067.1 GCA_016710525.1 Burkholderiaceae bacterium | reverse complement strand
AACGTCGCCGGTATCCAGCCGGTCGTGCGGTGGCACGAATCGCACGACGCTGTCGTGGGCAAGTGAGTAGGCGTCTTGCCCTTTGGCCGTGGTGCCGTTGTGGCAGCTCGCGCAAGTCCCAGCCGCCACCCCGCTGTGATTGAACGTCGCCGGGATCCAGCCGGTCGTGCGGTGGCACGAATCGCACGAAGCCGTTGTGGGCAGGTGGGTAGGCGTCTTGCCCTTGGCGGCCGTTCCTGCGACTGTGTGGACTGACGTGGCTGGCGTCCAACCCGTCCGCGCGGGGGCCCGGGCCCCCCGGCCTTTTCTGCGGGTTTTTTTTGTTTTTTTTGCCGCCCCCCTTCCTAGCTCGCGCAGGACCCGGGCGCTACCGTCGAATGATCAACACTGGCCGGAGTCCACGCGCTCGTCCGGTGACAACTGTCGCACGTCGCCGTCGTCGGGAGATGATTGGCTGTCTTGCCCTTGGCCGTGGTGCCGTTGTGGCAGCTCGCGCAAGTCCCCGCCGCGACTCCTGTATGACTGAACGTGGCTGGCGTCCAACCCGTCACGCGATGACACGAGTCGCAGGCGCCCGTCGTCGGCACGTGATTGGCGGTCTTGCCCTTGGCCATCGTGCCGTTGTGGCAGCTGGAGCAGCTGCCGGGAGCAACGCCGTTGTGACTGAAGCCCGCGGGAGTCCAGCCGGTTGTACGGTGACAAGAGTCGCAGGCGGCATTCGTTGGAATGTGATTGGCCGTCTTGCCCTTGGCTGTCGTGCCGTTGTGGCAGCTCGCGCAAGTTCCAGGCGCCACGCCACCATGATTGAAGGTGGCCGGAACCCAACCAGCCGTTCTATGGCAGGAGTCGCACGACGCACCGGTCGGAAGGTGCGTGGTGCTCTTGCCCTTCGTATTGACTCCGTTGTGGCAGTTGGCACAGGAACCCGGCGCGATGCCGCCATGACGAAACTCGGTCGGTGTCCACGCCGTGGTGCGATGGCAGGTATCGCAACTGGCCAGTGTCGGAATGTGCGTGGCGGGCATTCCCCCGGTTCCCGCGCGGCCGCTGCGGTGGCAACTGGCACAGTCCTTGGGGGTGCCTCGAAACGAACCTTGGATATGGCAACCGTCGCAGCTGACCGCAATGTGGGCGCCCGACAGAAGAAAGCCCGACCGATTGTGGTCAAAGCGGGTCACCCGTCGAGGCGATGTCGGATCGCCCGACTGCGCACTCGCGCCGCTGCAGGCGAGCATCAGAAGCACCAGCAGGAATCCCATGATTCGCCGGATACCTTGCGCCGTCTCTGCTGTCGTCCCGAACAATTTCCCCCCTGAGCCCAAATGCTTGCCAGATCACCGCACCCATTCCCCTGGATACCCTCAGGGTCATTGCAAATTTGATGCCAACGTGACATTTGCCCTTGGAATCAGCCACTTGCGACATCCAGCAGGGTCGGTCGGAACGTTTTGGCATCTGCCAGGTGTCGGGCAACCCCGACAAGCAGTCAGGGTTGATCGTTCGAAATAGGAGATAGGTCAGAGAAATCAATCGCTTACCGCTTGTCGTGCTGCAGGGACAGGGTGTGGGGCAATTCGCCAGCTCTATTTTTTTGTCGGCTTGTGGTGACCGTTCATTCGCAAGTCCGTCCACGACTGCGTGACATGGCAACGGTCGCATTGCTGGCCAAATCGACCGTCGTGCGCGTCGTCGTCGCGATGGCAATCCGTGCAGCCGCGCACGCTGCGCGACC
Organism: Burkholderiaceae bacterium; assembly: GCA_016710525.1. Lineage (GTDB taxonomy): Bacteria > Pseudomonadota > Gammaproteobacteria > Burkholderiales > Burkholderiaceae_E > Quisquiliibacterium. The sequence continues at coordinate 37,313 of JADJVQ010000067.1, read as the reverse complement.
CGCTCGACGACATCGGCGACCTGTGGCACGCATAGCAGTCCTTGATCGCATGTCCGGCTTCGAGCGGGAACCCTGTCTTCCGATGATCGAAGTCCCATGAGTTCCACGTCCGGGTGTTGTGACACTGCCCACACGCCTCTCCCAGGCGGCGCTTGTGAACATCCTCCTTCTCGTGGCATCCGTTGCAGTTCCTTGGCGCATCGCGAAACGCAACGGTCCGATGGCACGCCGCACAGGTCGAACGCAAGTGCGCGCCAGTCAGCGCGAACCGCGCCTTCGTGTGGTCGTAGCGCGGCACTTTCCAATCCGTTTCGCGATGACAGGACGCGCAATCGTCGCCGAGCTGCCCGCGATGGCCTTTGCCCTCGTCGTCCTTTCGGTGGCAGGCGATGCAGGTTGTGCCGAGCCGATTCGCGTAGAGGTGATTGGCCCCAGTGCCTCGATGGCAGGCTTCGCAGCCCGCCTGGGCATGCCTTCCCCGGAGCGGGTACTTCGTGTCCCGATCGTGCGCAAAAGTGACTTCCCTCCAGGCGCGCTCCGTGTGACAGCTTTGGCATTTGTCGCCATAGCCACCGCGGTGCCCCTTCGAAGAATCATCCTGGCGATGGCACGCGACGCACTCGGCGGACAGCTTGTCAGCATAGAGATGATTGGCCGCCGTTCCGCGGTGACAGGCGACACACCTTGCCTGACTGTGCTTCCCCTTGAGCGGGTACCGGGTATCGCGATCGTGCTGAAACACCAGGTCACGCCAGGACTTTTCGCCATGACACGATTCGCACCGGTCGCCGAAGCCGCCGCGATGCCCGATCTTCTGATCATCGGCGCGATGACAGGCCACACAATGCGTGGGCAGCTTCTCGCGCGGCTTGCCCGCCGAAACGACGGCATTCGGAGTTCCAGGCTTGTGACAGGCCTCACAGCGTGCCGACCTGTGCTTTCCCTTCAAACCGAATTCGGTCTTGTCGTGGTCGAAGTCAGACGTCCGCCAGCTGCGCTCGTTGTGACATGACTCGCAGCGCTCTCCGAGGCTGGCCTTGTGGCCTTTCTCCTGATCATCCTTGCGATGGCAGGCGACGCAGGCGGTCTGCAGCTTCTCCTGGTAGAGCACGCCGCGATGACACGACTGGCAGCTGGCCTGCCGATGCTTGCCACGCAGGCCGAACTTCGTCTCGCGATCGTGATTGAAACCGCTGTCCTTCCAGCTGCGGACATGGTGACAACTGGCGCATTTGTTCCCGAAGCGCCCCTTATGGCCTTTGCTCATGTCGTCGTCGCGATGGCAACTGGAGCACTCCCTGGGTGTTTCCTTGTACTGCCCGTCCTTGTGGCATGCATCACACGACACACCCCGGTGTTTGTCCTCGAGACGGAAACGCGTCTGATCGTGATCGAACCTGGCTCCCTTCCAGTCGCGGTCGCTATGGCAGTTCTCGCATCGGGCGCCCAGGCCGCCTTTGTGCACGTCATCCTTGCGATGACAGGACTGACACTGCGACGGGGCATCGCGAAACTTCGCCTTCGGCAAGTGACATGAAGCGCACTTCGTGCGCGGCGCGGCATGCCCGCCGCGCAACGGAAAGTCGGTCTTGTCATGTTCGAACCGATCCCGATCCAGCTGCACGACACCCGCTTCGCGTCCCTTATGATCGGTATGGCAGCGGCGGCAGGCGGTGTCTGCCAGACGGCCGTGATACCCCCGTTTGGTCTGAATATCGGCGCCTACTTCTTTGTGGCAGCCCGCGCACAAACGCGACTGCGCACTCTTGTCGAACCGCACATGGCAGTGGCTGCAATCGTCTTCATACTTGGCGTGCCCGGCAATCAGCTTCCCGGGCATCAGCACGGTTTCGACATTCTGGGCGGACACCCCGGCAACCTGGAACGCAAGTACTGCGCAGACCAGCAGCGCCATCCACGCATGCCACGGTACGGAGCGCACGCGGGCAGCTTCGCCAAGGCGCCTTGTCGGCATGGCGCCAACCCGATCGAATGAGGCCGACATCAATACATGTGAACAGCAACCACATGGGCCACGGCGCTGAGCGCCAGCAGATAGACCAGCGGCGCGTGAGCCACGTGCCACCACGCGAAAATTCGTACCCAGGCCGACAGGCGCGCAACGCCCTGCACGGCTGCGACGAATCGCGCGACCTGCTCGTTCGCGTCGCGCCGCTCATGCGCCAGGCGACGAGCGCTCCAACGCTCGCGCGCTGAAGCATCGTCCAGGACACGCCTGAGTTCGCCATTCACCGAAAGGCGCAGGAACGAACTCCGAATGCCCAATGTCATGAAGTGACGCAAGCGCACGATTCGGGTCGCCTCTTCGCCGTGCGATACGCGCAGCGCATGGTCACGAAAGGCAAGCAAGCGGTCGCGCACCTTGGGCGCACGCAGCCACAGCTGATTCATGGACTCGACGGAATTGGCCAGCGCATTGTCCAGATCGCGCAGGCTCAATTGCTGGCCATAGAGTCCGGCGTGGATGCGGGCGTAGATGAATCGGCCCGCGATGCCGCTGGCAGCCACGATCAGCATCGAATAGAGCGCAATCCGGCCATTCAGAGAACCGACTCTGAAGGTCGAATGGAAAAGCACGATCAGCGGACCGCAGATGCCCAGCACCATGTGAAGGCGAAACCAGTGACGGATGGGGCCGGCGCCGCGCAGGCGGCCCCAATGCTTTCGCAGCGGATACAGCAGCAGGGCCAGCATCATGCTGCCCCCGACCACACCCATCCAATATCCGAAGTCGGATCCAGGTTCGAAAGGGACGGTCTCCTCAACCCAGATGCCGAGCACGATCAGCCCGACGCTCGATAACGCGACAAGGCCACGGGGCAACCAGCGCGACTGTGCGCGGGTCTTGCTCGCCGAGGATGCGGCAGTCGCCGCAGAAGGCGCGATCGAAGAGGTGGGGTTCATGCCAGCCGGCATCGCAAGCGGCGTGCCAGGCCAATGCCCTGGCGTTCGGGAACCCTCTTCTCAGCGGCGTTTCCTTCTTTCAATCAACGACTTGCAATGGCCACCCGACACAGCAGTTCGAAAGATCATGAATCGAAGAGGCGTTCGAACCGAACGCGACGCGTGCCTCTTGTCGGGCTGCGGAGACACTGGCGGGCCGGCAGATCCGCTTCGATAATCCAGGGCAGATCCGTCTTTCCTCCCACTCCGATGAGCTACTACGCGCTCTACCTGATCCCGTTTCTCCTGCTGGTCGGCACGCATGTCTGGCGCCGCTCGGCCCGGGCGCGGAATGCGCGCGCCACTTGGAATGAGTCGGTCACCAGCGGACTCGTCGACCCTCCCAGCCTGCACCCGATCGTCGACCCGACACGCTGCTTCGGCTCTGGCGCCTGCGCGGCCGCCTGCCCGGAACAGGCCCTCGGGGTGGTCGATGGCAAGGCCTTTCTGGTCAATCCGACCGCGTGCATCGGCCACGGCGCGTGCGCCGCCGCCTGTCCGGCCAGCGCCATCCGACTGGTCTTCGGAACAGCCCGCCGCGGAGTCGACATTCCTCAAGTAACGCCCGAATTCGAAACAAATGTCCCGGGGATTTATATCGCGGGCGAACTGGGCGGCATGGGCCTGATTCGCAAGGCCGTGGAGCAGGGGCGCCAGGCGGTCGAGAACATTCGACGCAACCGTGGCACGCCCATCGCTGACGAATTCGACCTGATCATCGCCGGTGCCGGCCCCGCAGGGATCGCCGCCTCCCTGACCGCGCAGGCGCTCGGCATGAAGTACCTCACCGTCGAACAGGAGGCGTCGATCGGCGGGACGACTTCCCACTACCCCCGCGGCAAGATCGTGATGACCGCGCCGATGGAGCTCCCGATTATCGGCAAGGTCAATGTGCGCGAAGTCAGCAAACGCGCGCTGATGGCGGTCTGGCAGGACGTTCTGGAGCGCGCCCAGCCATGCATTCGATTTGGCGAACGCATCGATGATGTCACCCGCGACAAGAACGGGTTTTCGGTCAGGACCTCTGCTGGCACCTACCGCACCCGCAGCGTCCTGCTGGCGATCGGGCGCCGGGGAACACCCCGGACGCTTGATGTGCCAGGCGAAGAATTGCCCAAGGTCGTCTATCGGCTGATCGAACCCGAGCAATACGCTGGCGGAACCGTACTCGTCGTCGGCGGTGGCGACAGCGCGCTCGAGGCCGCACTGGACCTCTGTGCGCTGCCCGATACGAACGTGACCCTCTGCTATCGCGGTGCCGCGTTCGGGCGAGTCAAAGTCGGCAATCGGCAGCGACTCGAACAAGCCGAGCAGGAAGGGCGGCTAAGAGTTCTGCTCGATTCCGTGGTCAAGGAGATCACGCAGGAGGGCGTCGTAATCGAGCGCAACGGAGAAGTCACTGCGAGCTCGAACGACGCGATCATCGTCTGTGTCGGAGGGGAACTTCCGAGCCGTTTCCTGAAAGGCATCGGTGTGATCGTAGAAACCCGGCACGGAGAGTAGGCTCCCCGGGGTCGAACCCGTGAAGGGTCATCTGCGCCATCGCCGGCACGCGTCGACACGCAGCCGATGGGTCTCTACTCCGGCCAGCCGCTATCGCGGCTCGTCGGTGGGGTCATCGGACATCACGCTCACACCCTTGCGCTCGACCCGCCTGGCTGAGTGGCCGTCCTCCGGCCGCCTGCCGGGCGTCGATGTACCAGGCGGCGACTTGCCCCCGCCCGATCCCGTACCTCCGGATCCGACGCGGGCGGGCCTGGGGTTGCCTGCCGGGTCGCGGCCCGGACCCGGAGCCAGCACCCGGCCCGCACTGCGCTGTGCCTGCCAGACCCGGGCACTGCTCCACATGAATGCGGCCGCGCACAGCACCAGGCCTGCGAGAAGGAGCAGTTCGATCACGACCGGATATCCTCGCCATTCGCGCCAGCGATCGGGGAATCCCGACGATTTCGCTGCATCACCCAGACGCCCGCCGTCGCGCCGATCAGCGCGGCGAGCAGCATGAAGGCCCAGACCAGAGAGTCGCCATGATCGGCTGCCGGTCCATAGCGGACAAAATTGCCATAGCGGGCGATCATCGCTTCGACCACCTCGGAGTCGGTGCGCCCCTTGTGCACCAGGCTGCGCACTTCGTTGTGCAGATCGACGCTCGGCGCGACGCCGGGATCGGCCGCCGTCGCGTTCGCCGCGGTCGTGTTCTCGCAGGCCAGGCAACGCAATTGGGCCGACAGCGCCGCCGCCCGCGCTTCGGTCCGCTCGACCGACTGCAGATCCTGACCGGCGAAGGCCAATCCGAAGCCCGCCAGGAGCAAGCCGAGCCACATCGTCACCGCCCGGGCCCAAAGCCTCGCCGGCAAGCGCAACGCTGGCGCGTTGCCTGCCGACAGGTCTACTGTCTGTTCTCCGCGCTGCCCCACAGATGCCCTCCCTGGCTCTGCCTCTTTTCCAAAGTGCAGCAACTTCGGTGCCAGGCATCGAAATCTTCAGTCGAATCAGCCGCTTGGCCGCGCCGGAGGGGAGCTCGCGCGAGTTGCCGCCCCGCGATCTGTCGGGCAGTGGCGACAACGCTCGCGCGCAATCGCCGCTAAAGCCGGATTTATCCTGCGCAATCAAGACCTTGGCCGATGTCGTGGACTGACGACAAACGGTTCGCATCGCGATAATCGAGTGCGCCGGCCCGAGCCGGGCCAGGGCCGCACCGCCATCGGGCCTGTCCCGTGAGGTGCTGTCGGGCAGAAGCGACGGAGCACGGCTGCCGTAGAATCGCGCTCCCCTACCCGATGCCGCTGCCCATGCCATTCACCATCCGACACTCGAGCATCGACGGCAAAGGCGTCTTCGCCACCCGCCCGATCGCCACGGGCACGATGATCGCGCCCTACAAAGGCCGACGCGTCCTGGGCGATCGCACCGCGCGCGCCGAACAGATCGCCGGTGCCCACACCATGAGCTTCGACCTGCCCGACGGCACGACGCTGGATGGCCGCCTGGCCTTCAATCCGGTGCGCTTCCTGAACCACCGATGCGAACCGAACTGCAGCGCCTACTACGCGCATGGTCACCTGCGCATCTACGCCATTGCCGACATCGCGTCCGGCGAGGAACTGACGCTGGACTACCAGCTCTCGCGCCCGCAACCGTGGCGCAGCGGCCTGTCGCGGCGATTCCGATGCCGCTGCGGCAGCGGGCAGTGCCGCGGCAGCCTGCTGGCCGCCTGAGGGCAGCGGACCGGGTCAGCCCTTGCGCGACGCCTCGTAGCGGGCCCGCGTGGGTGCATCCGGCGGATACAGGCCCGGCAGCGGCACGCCGGCATCGACCTCGTTCATGATCCACGCCTCGAAGCGTTCCTGCTCGGGCGCATGAGCCAGCACCTCGGGCAGCAGCGCGGCCGGGATCAGCACGGCGCCATCTTCGTCGACGACCACGACATCGTTCGGAAACACGGCAACCCCGCCGCAGGCGATGGGTTCCTGCCAGCCGACGAAGGTGAGCCCGGCCACCGAGGGCGGCGCGGCAACACCCGAACACCAGATTGGCAGTCCGGTGCCCAGCACCCCGGCCACGTCACGCACGACGCCATCGGTGACCAGCGCGGCGACCCCGCGCTTTTGCATGCGGGCGCACAGGATGTCTCCGAAGATGCCGGCGTCGGTGACGCCCATCGCATCGACGACCGCAATGCAGCCGGCGGGCATCGCCTCGATGGCCGCACGGGTCGAGATCGGCGAGGCCCACGACTCGGGCGTGGCCAGATCTTCGCGGGCCGGCACGAAGCGCAGCGTGAATGCGCGCCCGACCAGCCGCGGCTGACCGGGCCGCAACGGCCGCGTGCCGCGCAGCCAGACGTTGCGCAGGCCCTTCTTCAGCAGCACGGTGGTGATCGTGGCGGTGGACACGCCGGCGAGCGTGGCGATCGTCTGGTCGTCCAGTACGAGGGGTTCGGTCATGGTGGCCCTTGGATGGTCTGTCGGGTTGGGTGCCCGGCTCGCGGGCCGGGGTGAAATATCGGGCGAAAGATGAGGCGAAAGATGGGGCGAAAAAACGGGCGCATGCCTCAGGGCTTGCCTTTGGGCACGCGGTGCGCCATCTGCGAGGCGCGCAGGAAGTCGAAATCGCACCCCTGGTCGGCCTGGGTCACGGTGGACAGGAAGAGCTTGCGGTAGCCGCGCTCCTGCGAACGATCGGGCGGCGGGGGCAGTTGCGCCCGGCGGCGGGCCAGTTCGGCATCGTCGACCAGCAGGTCGATGCGCCGCCCGCTGACGCTCAGCCGGATCCGGTCGCCGGTCTGAACCAGGGCCAGGGGTCCGCCCAGCGCGGACTCGGGGGTGACGTGCAGCACGATGGTCCCGGCCGCGGTGCCGCTCATGCGACCGTCCGAGATCCTGACCATGTCCTTGACCCCCTGGCGGGCGAGCTTGCGCGGGATCGGCAGCAGGCCCGCCTCGGGCATGCCGGGCGCTCCGATCGGACCGATCTGCTTGAGCACCAGCAGGTCGTCGGCGGTGACGTCGAGATCCGGCGCATCGATGCGGGCCACCATGTCGGGCAAGTCGTCGAACACCACCGCCCTGCCCTCGTGTTCCATCAGGCGCGGCGAAGCGGCCGACTGCTTGACGATGGCGCCCCCCGGCGCCAGGTTGCCGCGCAGCACGGCCAGTCCGCCCTCGGCGAAGATCGGGTCGGCGAACGGCCGCACGACCGACTGCGCAAACGGCGCTGGCGCGGCCTCGAGCTCTTCGCCCAGCGTGCGGCCGGTCACCGTGAGGGCTTCGAGGTGCAGCAGCGGACGCAGCTCGCGCAGCACCGTCACCAGCCCGCCGGCCGCGTGCAGGTCTTCCATGTAATGCTGCCCGGAGGGCTTCAGGTCCACCAGCACCGGCGTTTCGCGCCCGAAGCGGTCGAGCTCGTCCAGATCGACCTCGATGCCCAGGCGTCCGGCCATCGCGGTCAGGTGGATCAGCGCATTGGTCGAGCCGCCGATGGCCAGCAGCACGCGGAAGGCATTCTCGAACGCCGCCGGGGTCAGGATCCGCGAGGGCACCAGACCCGCGGCGATCATCGCGACCGCCTGCGCACCGGTGCGCTCGGCCACCCGGATGCGGTCGGCGCTGACGGCCGGCGCGCTGGCGCCGCCGGGAATCATCATGCCCAGCGCCTCGGTCACGCAGGCCATGGTGCTGGCGGTGCCCATCACCGAACAGGTGCCCACGGTGGGCACGAGCTGATTGTTGACCGCCGCGATTTCGGCTTCGTCGATCTCGTCGGCCCTGAAGTTGGCCCAATATCGCCGGCAGTCGGTGCAGGCACCCACCCGCGTGCCGCGGTGCGACCCGGTGAGCATCGCCCCGGTGACCAGCTGGATCGCCGGCAGCCCCGCCGAGGCCGCGCCCATCAGCTGCGCCGGCACCGTCTTGTCGCAGCCGCCGATCAGCACCACGGAGTCCATGGGCTGCGCTCGGATCATCTCCTCGGTATCGATCGACATCAGGTTGCGCAGGTACATGCTGGTCGGCTGCGCAAAACTTTCGTGCACCGAGATGGTCGGGAAGTCCATCGGCAGGCCGCCGGCCAGCATGATGCCGCGCTTGACGGCTTCGATCAGCTGCGGCGCGTTGCCATGACAGGGGTTGTAAGCGCTGCCCGTATTGACGATCCCGACGATCGGGCGCTCGAGCGCGTCGTCGGTGTAGCCGGCGCCCTTGATGAAGGCCTTGCGCAGGAACAGCGAAAAGCCTTCGTCGCCATAGCTGGTGAGGCCCTTGCGCATGCCGCTGCGGGATGTCGGATCGCTCATCTTGGGGTGTCCTGGTAGGACGACAGACTGCGCGACCGGATTGCGCAAGCTGTCGAGATTATTGATAATTTGGACGATGATAACGCAAGGCCGACAGCCTCCCACCACCCCTGCCCGAGCGGCGTCCCGTCGCAAGCCGGCCGCGAAAACCACAGCCGGCGCCGCAGCTCCCCCCGCAGCTCCCCCCCGCCTCCATGCCGATCCTCCGCCGATGCCCTCCCCGCCGATGCCCCCGGCGCGGCGTCGGCGACGGCGAACCAGCGCGACCGCCATGTCAACGACCGGGTCCAGGAGGTGGTCGGGCTGCTCGAGGAGGACATCGTGCTGGGTCGGCTGCATCCGCGCGAACGCCTGATCGAGGACGACCTGTGCGCGCGATTCGCCCTGAAGCGGCATGTCGCGCGGCGCGTCCTGGCCGAACTGCAGGCGATGGGCCTGGCCGAACACACGCCGCATGTCGGCGCGTCGGTCAAGGCGTTTTCGCCCGACCTGGTGCGCGAGCTGTACGAGCTGCGTGCGCTGCTGGAAGCCAGCGCCGCCGCCCGCATGCCCCTGCCACTGAGCGACCAGGACCTCGCGCCGCTGCGCGAGCTGCAGCGCGAACACGATGCGGCGGTGGCGGGCGGCGACCTTCGCGCGGCGTTCTGGAGCAACCTGCGGTTTCACGACGGGCTGTTCGCGCTGTGCGGCAATACGGCGCTGACCGAGGCCATCACCGAATATGCGCGGCGCACCCACCCGATCCGCTCCAGCGCCTTCGCCTATCCGGGCTACCTCGAGCGCTCGCGCGAGCAGCACCACGCGATGCTGCGCGCGCTGCAGGCCGGCAACCGGCGCGAACTGGTGCGCCTGTGCCGCGAACACCTGCGGCCCTCGCGCGATCTGTATCTGCGATTGAAGAGCGGCACGCCGGGTTGAGCCGCGCCACGGTGGCGGCGCGGGGCCGTCGTGGGGCCGTCGTGGGGCCGTCGTGGCGCCGTCGTGGGGCCGTCGTGGCGCCGGCGCGGGAGCCCGCTTGGGGGGACCGGTTAGACGGCGCGATGCTCGAGCAGGTAACGCGCGCGCTCGGACTGGCCCAGCGCGCCGCGAAGCCAGGGCAAGGCGGTTTCTAGCGTGGCATGCAGCGTATAGGGCGGGTTGATCACGAACACGCCGCTGCCGTACATGCCGAAGCCCTCCTCGTTGGGCTCGCCCAGGGTCAGGCTGGCATGCAGCCAGCCCTTCTTGGCCAGGCGCTGCAGGCGGGCGGGCAGCTGCACCGACACCGAACGGCGCACGATCGGGTACCAGACCATGTAGACACCCTCGGCGAAACGCCCCACGGCGTCGCGGATCGCGGCCACCACCTTGCCGTAGTCGCCAACCAGTTCGTACGAAGGATCCATCAGCACCAGGGCGCGGCGGGTCGACGGAGGCACCTGGCTCTTGAGCGCCTCGAAGCCGTCGGCCAGCACCACCTGCGTATTGCGCGCATGGCCAAAATGCGCGGCCAGCAGCCGGTGATCGCTGGAGTGCAGCTCGAACAGCCGCATCTGGTCCTGCGGGCGCAGCAGCGCCTGCGCGATCGCCGGCGAGCCCGGATACTGGACCAGTTCGCCCGAGGGGTTGAACTGGCGGATCAGCGCCAGGTATTCGGCCACCACGGGCGGCGCGTCCTGACGGTCCCAGAGCCGGGCGATGCCCTGCAGGTACTCGCCGGTGGTCTGGGCAAAACGGTCGGCGAGCAGGTACATGCCGGCGCCGGCATGGGTGTCGATGTAGCGAAAGGGTTTGTCCTTGGCGCCCATGTGAGCCAGCACCTGGGCAAGTATCAGGTGCTTGAGGACGTCGCCATGGTTGCCGGCATGAAAGCCGTGTCGGTATGCGAGCATGGGCGAGACTGTACACGCTGGGCGCCGATGGCAGCCTATTGCATACTTTCGGCGGCCGGCCCGGCGATCGGGCTGATCTTTTTCATTCCTGGGATATCCCGACGTGACATTGGCAATGAGCTGGACGGAATGGGCGCGACACGACGGCGTGGCGCTGGCCGAGCGCGTGCGCACGGGTCAGATCACCGCGGCCGAACTGTCGGCGCAGGCGGCAGCCGGCATCGCAATGACCAACCCGGCGCTCAGCGCCGTGGTCGAAGTGTTCGAGGATGTCGTCGCCGACCCGCTGCGCGATGGCATGAACCCCGAGGGCGCGTTTGCGGGCGTGCCCTATCTGATGAAGGACCTGGGCCCGACCCTGAAGGGTCGGCTGCAGGAGATGGGCTCGCTGCTGATGCGCGGCAACCGGGCAGGCGCCGACAGCCACCTGACCGGGCGCATCCGCCAGGCCGGCCTGAACATCATCGGACGCAGCACCACGCCGGAATTCGGCGTGTGCAGTTCGGCCGAGAACCCTGCCGTCTACATCACGCGCAACCCCTGGGACCTGGACTTCACCACCTGCGGCTCGTCGGCGGGCACGGCGGCGATGGTCGCCGCCGGGGTGCTGCCGCTGTCGCACGCGACCGACGGCGGCGGGTCGATCCGCATTCCCGCCGGGGTGAACGGCAACATCGGTCTGAAGCCGTCGCGCGGGGTTTTTTCGATCGCGCCCGCCGCATCCGACCTGACCGGACTGGTGTCCACCCAAGGCTGCCAGAGCCGCAGCGTTCGAGACACCGCAGCCTTCGTCGACCACTGCCGGGGCGGGGCGCCGGGCGAATTCATGCCGTACTGGATGCCGGCCGAGCCCTATGTCGAGCTGATCCGGCGCGATCCGGGTCGCCTGCGCATCGCGCTGTCGCACGAGTGGGGCGACTACCGCGCCACGCCGCACATTGCCGCCGAACTGGCGCGAGTCGGCCGCTTTCTCGAAGGCCTGGGCCACCAGGTCGACTGGGCACTGCCCGAGGTCGACTTCCGCGCGGCCTTCGCCGCCCAGACCACCTGCTACATCAGCAACTTCGCGCAGACGATCTCGAACCTGCTGGCCCCGCTGGGCCTCGAGCGGCCCCCCGCCGATCGCGTCGAGCCGATCAACATCAAGATCTGGGAAGCCGGCCTGCACACATCGTTCACCGAACGGGCCCGCATGCAGGCGGTGTTCAACACCACCTCGCGGGCCTTCGGCGCGTTCTTCGAGTCGTGGGACATCATTCTGACGCCGATCACCGCGCTGCCCACGCCGCGCATCGGCACCACCGAATACCTGACGATCAGCGACAACCCGTCAGTGCACGACTGGTTCGCCAATCTGTGGCGCAACTTCGCCTACACCCCGCTGGCCAACCTGTGCGGCATTCCCGGCATTTCGCTGCCGCTGGCCGCGCACGAGAACGGATTGCCGCTGGGGATCCAGGCGCAGGCCCGGCAGGCCAACGACGGGCTGCTGCTGCAGTTGTCGGCGCAGATCGAGCGGGCGATCGACGGGCAGTGGAATGCGGGACGGCTGCCGCGGGTGCATGTGACGGCCTAGGGCGGCATGCCAAACGCGCGGGCGCCCGTCGGTCACCAGGGTCTGTAGCAAGTCCTCGGCGCTTCATTGGCCTGCAGGGGCTTCATGCAGTCGAAGTACGCATTGATGGCGCTGCGCCGCCTGACTTCCGCCCGGCAGGCCGGGCTGGCATTGCACTCCGCGATCGCCCGTTCGCGTTCCTTGGCGTGGAGCGCGAGACTTTCCTGAACGGTCATCGTGCCGCCATTGGGGATATCGGCGAACGGGATGCGACCGGCACTGCTGACGTGCTGGAACCGTTCTTTCAAATAACCGCATCCCCGCGGCGCGGGATTTTCTCTGATCGCGCGCGCAATGGCGCCCTGGGTGCCGAGGATCAGCACGCCACGCTGGCCGCCCGCGGGATTGTCGCCTCCGCAGGTGAGGTAACCCGCATCGACATCGGCTTGCGCGAACGACCCGTCCTGACCGCGAAAATAGGGCTTGAAGACATTCAGCTGGGTATAGAACACCTCCACGGCCGTGCATCCCGCGGGAATCCGCGATGAGGGCGATCGGACCGAATCGGCCTTGAACAGAAGGGATCGCTGCTCGCCGCATGTCGTCAAAGTCGCGTTGACGCGCCTGGCGTTCGCCCAGATCGGCGGATCGGCCATGACCGGATGGGAGAGCGAAAGCATTGCCCCCATCAGCAGGGCCCAGCAAGACCATCGCCGCAGGCGAGCCGGATGCAGCCATGCCCAAAGGCGACCTGCCGGTTGGATTGTTCGGGTCATCGTTTCGGCTCCCTGTCCGGGCTGAGGCCGGCACCGCGAAGAACAGTGTCGCGAATCGGTCGTCTGGCGCAGGCTCTGCGCTCGAGCAACTGCTGAGCATCTTAAGACCGCAGAAATCCTCGACAACCCCCCATTCTGCCGGGGTGATTACCCCTATTCACGCTGCCCAGCGCCTTGGAATAACGTGCAGCTACCGTGCCCCGCTCAGCATCAGAAAAATCGCGGAGCGGGCCCTTCGCGCTCATCCACGCCCTTCGAATGCCATGCGACTGACTTATCAGAACGATGTGATCGGCCTGTCTGCGGAAACGCCGGCAGAAGAGGAGATCTGCGCGCTGCTGGCGGCGGCGGACGGGCATGTGTTCCGTCTGAACGCGCCGACCCGGCGCGGCCTGGCGTTTCGCGAGATCGGCCCCGAAGACGAGGCGCGACGCGCGCCCTTGAACATCGTGCGCTCGATCGAGCCCCGGTTCGCCCCGATCTCGAACCTGGCGCATACCCCGTTCACGCTGGATGGCGAGGGCTATGCCAGCGTGGAGGCCTTCTGGCAGGGATTGAAGTCGCCCGATCCCGCAGTGCGCCGCAGCCTGGCACGGCTCTGGGGCCCTGAAGCCAAGGGCCGCGGCGACCCCCTCGGACGCCCGCCGACATTCGACTATGGCGGCGCCACGATCGTCAGCGGATCACCCGAACACTGGGCGCTGATGCGCCGCGCCTGCGAAGCCAAGTTCGCGCAGCACGCGGGCGCGCGCATGGCCCTGCGGGACACCGGTGAACGCTGGCTGACCCACCGAGTGCGCAAGGACAGCCGGACCATTCCCGGCGCGATCATGGCCGATATCTGGATGCGGATCCGCGAGCGTCTTCACGATGAAGCGGGCGCCGCGCGATGAGTGCCCCGAAACGTGGCGACCCGGCCGCTGCGCAGCGCCGGACCGGTCCCGCGGCACCACCGGCGCTGCGCCTGGATCGGACCGCGATCGAGGTCCAGCTCGTCCCGCCGCTGGCGCGGGTATTGACCGTACGCCTACTGACCAACGCCAGCGACCAGCGGATCGAAGCGGTACTGGCGCTGCCCCCGGCAGCGCCTGACGAAGTGCTCTATGGGCTGGCCTTGTCGATCGACGGTGTCGATTGCCCGGCCTCGCCGCAACCGTCCGGGCCCGCGCGCCACGCCTACGACGCGGCACTCGCCCAGGGGAGGCGAGCCATTCTCTATCAGCGGCTCGAGCACGACATTCCGACGCTTTCGATCGCCGGGATCCATCCCGGGGCGAGCATCGACATCGTGACCTGGAGCATACGGCCGCTTGCACGGCTCGCAGCCGACAGGGCGGCGCTGCGCATTCCGATGGCATTCGCGCGTAGCGCCGATCCGGCCTGGCCTGCCGGCGCCGGTGCGGGGGTCACGATCTCCGAGCGGCACGCCGCGACCCTGCGAGTGGGTGCCGGAACTCGCCAGGTCTTCCTCCACGGACAGCCCTGTCCGGACAGGCAGCTGCACAACGACGAAGCGATCGGTGTCGACTGTTCGGCACCGATCCTGCTGGACGTCGTCGCCGTGGAGGCCGGCTCGCTCGATCACTGCGATTGGCAGGTCGACAAGCCGGGGGGCTGGGAAGCGACCTCGGAGCGCGGGATCGAAACCTTCCGCCATCCCGGCAATCCCGCCGGCCGGATCGCCAGCGACCGGAACGACTGGATCTTCGGGATCGTGACCACACCGGCCGGCGACATTCGTGTCACCGCGCCGCTGCACAGCGACGGGTACGCGCCCACCCCGCGCGGGCTGCGCGGCCTTGCGCCCAATGCCTGGGGCATGCGCGCCTTTGCCGCCGCCGGCTATGTCGAATCGGCCTCGCCGCAGGAGCCGGACGCCGTCCGGCTCGCGGCCCAGATCGTCAGCCGCTCGAGCAGCCTGGCGTATATCGGCCCGGCTGGCGAATGCGCCCCGACATCCCGGTGATTCATCAGTTTTTCTTAATCGACAAGTGAGTTAATCGCGATTTGTCTGACGCTGGCTCCTCCGTATGATGGCCGCTGCCGCCACCGGTCGCCGAGCTCGGGCGACGCGGCGCCAGGAGACCCGCTGCCGACCATGTCCCATCCCCCGCTGACACCCGCCACCGACCAGCCCATCCGCTTCGAGGATCGGTCGCGCGACCGGATCGAATACACCACCTGCTACATGTGCGCCTGCCGCTGCGGCATCCAGGTCACCGTGCAGGACGGCAAGGTGCGCTTCATCCAGGGCAACCCGAATCATCCGGTGAACCAGGGCGTGCTGTGCGCCAAGGGCAGCGCCGGCATCATGAAGCAGTACTCGCCCGCCAAGCTGCGCCACCCGATGATCCGTCGCCCGGGCACCGAACGCGGCGCGGGGATCTTCGACCCGATCAGCTGGGACGATGCGCTGGCGATGCTCACCACGCGCCTGCGCCACATCCGCGGCACCGACCCGAAACGCCTGGCGTTCTTCACCGGGCGCGACCAGATGCAGGCGCTCACCGGCCTGTGGGCGCAGCAGTTCGGCACCCCGAACTGGGCTGCCCATGGCGGCTTCTGTTCGGTCAACATGGCCGCGGCAGGCCTGTACTCCATCGGTTATTCGTTCTGGGAATTCGGCGCACCCGACTGGGATCGGGCGCGCTACTTCATGCTGTGGGGCGTGGCCGAGGACCACGCCAGCAATCCCATCAAGATCGGCCTGGACAAGCTCAAGCGCAATGGCGCGAAGTTCGTCTCGGTCAATCCGGTGCGCACCGGCTACTCGGCCATCGCCGACGAATGGGTGCCCATCCGTCCCGGCACCGACGGCCTGCTCGCGCTGGCGATGGTCCATGTGCTGCTGTCGCGCGAACTGTTCGACTGGGAGTTCCTGGTCCGATACACCAATTCCGCCTGGCTGGTGATCGATGCCCCGGGCACCGCGCGCGACGGGCTTTTCCTGCGCAACCGGCAGGGCCAGCCGCTGCTGTTCGACCAGCAGGCGCAGGCGCCCGCCGCGATGGCCGCCGGGGTGCGGCCGGCGCTGTTCGGACAGTGGACAGTGGAGGACCCGATGGCCGACGGCGCGGCCCCCCGCTGCCTGGTGCGGGTCCGCACGGTGATGTCGCTGCTGGCCGAGCGTTACCTCGACGAGGCCTATTCGCCGGCAGCGGTGGCCGAACGCTGTGGCGTGCCGGCCGAGCAGATCGAGCGCCTGGCGCTGGAGATGGCCAGCGTCGCGTTCCAGGAGACCATCGAGCTGCCGATCGCCTGGACCGATGTCTGGGGGCGCGAGCACACCAAGGTGGTTGGCCGCCCGGTGGCGATGTATGCGATGCGCGGCATCTCGGCGCACTCCAACGGTTTTCAGACCTGCCGCGCGCTGCACCTGATCCAGATGCTGCTGGGCGCGCTCGACGGCCCGGGCAACTTCCGCTCGCGCGCGCCGTTCCCGAAACCCATTCCGCCGCACCAGCTGCCCGAGAACGACGCCCGCGTCATCAATGCGCCGGACACGGCCCTGCCGCGCACGCCGCTGGGCTTCCCGGCCCGCCCCGAAGACCTCGCGATCGATGAACACGGGCAGCCGCTGCGCCTGGACAAGGCGTATTCGTGGGAGAGCCCGATCGCCGCCCACGGCATGATGCACATGGTGATCCGCAACGCGGTGCAGGGTGATCCCTACCCGATCGACACGCTGATGCTCTTCATGGCCAACATGGCCTGGAATTCGGCGATGAACACCGCGCAGACCCAGGACATGCTGTGCGCGAAGGACGCGGGCGGGGGCTACAAGATCCCGTTCATCGTGGTCAGCGATGCATTCGACTCTGAAACGGTTCGCTTCGCCGACCTGGTTCTGCCCGACACGACCTACCTGGAGCGCTTCGACACCATCTCCATTCTGGATCGGCCGATCTCCGAGCCCGACACGGTGGCCGATGCGATCCGCCATCCGGTGGTGCCGCTGGACCGCGATGTCCGGCCCTGGCAGGAGGTGCTGGTGGACCTCGCCGCGCGCCTGGGCTTTCCGGCCTTCAGCGACGCCGAGGGCAAGCCGCGCTACGCGGGCTACGAGGACTTCATCGTGCGCTACGAACGCGCGCCCGGCATCGGTTTTCTGGCCGGCTGGCGCGGCGCCGACGGCGGCGAGTCCCTGAAGGGAGCGCCCAATCCGAACCAGTGGCAGGCCTACATCGATGGCCAGAGTTTCTTCGCCCGGCACTGGCCCGAGCACATGAAGTTCAACCGCGGCGTCAACCAGGCCTACCTGGAAGAGGCCGCGCGGGTCGGCTTCATCGGCAAGGCCGAGCCCATCGTGATGCAGATCTGGTCCGAGCCGCTGCAGAAGTTCCGGCTCGCGGGCCAGGGGCTGTACGACGGACCGCGGCCGACCCGGCCGCAGGACCGCGAACGGCTGACCCGTTATTTCGATCCGCTGCCCTGCTGGTATCCGCCGCTGGAGACCGGTGCGCTCGACGATCCGGACGACTACCCGTTTCACGCCATCACCCAGCGCCCGATGGTGATGTATCACGCCTGGGATTCGCAGAATGCCTGGCTGCGCCAGATCGTCGGCCAGAATTTCCTGTACATGAACGCCAGCCGGGCCGCCACGCTGGGCCTGGCCGACTACGACTGGGTCTGGGTGACGTCGCACAACGGGCGCATCCGCTGCCAGCTGAAGACCATGGACGGCTGCGAGGCCAATACCGTGTGGACCTGGAACGCGATCGGCAAGATGTCCGGTGCCTGGGGACTGGATCCGCTGGCGGCCGAAGCCACCCACGGGTTCCTGCTGAACCACCTGATCAGCGAGAGCCTGCCGCGTCACGAGGGTCAGCCCGCGATCACCAACTCCGACCCGGTGACCGGCCAGGCCGCCTGGTACGACGTGCGGGTACGCATTACCAAGGCCGCGCCCGGTGAGACCGGCGTATGGCCCAAGATCGAATTCGGCCAATTGCCGGGGAGTGCCGCATGAAGCTCGGGCTGGTGATCGACCTGGACACCTGCGTGGGCTGTCATGCCTGCGCGGTCGCCTGCAAGGAATGGAACGGCCAGTCGCTGATGGCCGGTGGCGCGCCCGACTACGACGGCCATGGTGCGGCGCCCTCGGGCGTCTGGTTCAACCGGGTGCGCCACTATGAGTTCACCGCGCAAGCCCACGGCGCGGCGCAGGTCCAGGGGTGCGGCCATCTGAACCTCTCCAAGACCATCAACGTGCCGATGTCCTGCCTGCATTGCGAGGATGCCGACTGCGTCACCGTCTGCCCCACCGGGGCCTCGTACAAACGGGCCGAGGACGGCATCGTGCTGATCGATCCCGAAAAATGCATGGGCTGCAATTACTGCGCGTGGGCCTGCCCCTACGGCGCGCGCGAACTCGACACCGATGCCGGCGTGATGCGCAAGTGCACGCTCTGTGTGGATCGCATCTACGACGAGCAGCTGCCAGCCGCCGAGCGGCAGCCGGCCTGTGTGCTGGCCTGCCCGGCGCATGCCCGGCACTTCGGCGATTTCGACGACGCCGGCTCGCTGGTGTCGCTGCTGACGAAGGCCCGCGAAGGTGTCGCGCTGCTGCCCGAACTCGACTACAAACCGGTCAACCGCTACCTGCCGCCGCGCGCCGCTCCCGAGGTCGATACCGGGCAGGCCGATGCCCGACCGGCCAACCTGAAGGATCGCCTGCGGGCGATCGCCAACCGTCTGATCGAACTCTGAGGCGCTGGCACGAATGAAACCCGCTCTGTCCGTGGTCTTTTTCACCGTGAGTTCGGGCGCCGGCCTGGGCCTGCTCTTCTGGGCGACGCTCGCCCGCCTGATGCAGGGTCCGCTGCCCGGCTTCGAGATGGCGGTCGCGATGGCCGCGGTGCTGTTCACCGCCGGCCTGCTGTCGTCGAGCCTGCACCTGGCCAATCCGCGCAATGGCTGGCGCGCTTTCGTGCGGTTTCGCCATTCGTGGCTGTCGCGCGAAGCGGTATTCGCGGTGGCGATGTATCCGGTCACCGCACTTTTTTTGTGGGCCGATGCCCACGCGCTGCGCGGCCTGGCGGTGGTCGGCGGCGCGCTGCTGTTGTCGCTCGCACTGCTGGTGCTGGTGTGCACCGGCATGATCTACGCTTGCCTGAAGACGGTGCCGCACTGGCGCAACTGGCAGACGGTGGTGGCGTATCCGCTGTTCGGTCTGATGTCCGGCGCGCTGCTGTGGCTGGCGACGAGCATTGGCACGGCGGCCGATCAGGCACTGCCCGTCACGTCGATGCACGTCGGGGCGATGCTCGCGCTGCTGCTGCTGGCGGCAGGCGGTGCGCTCAAGCTGTCTTACTTCCTGCGCTTCGCGCGGGAGCCCGCTCCGCCCAGCCTGAATGCCGCGATCGGCCTGCCCCCCGGGCGGGTTCGAGTGCTCGATGTCGGCCATTCGGGCCGTACCTTCCTGACCGACGAGTTCGTGTTCGCGCTGGCGCGCGAGCGGGCCCGACTGCTGCGCTGGGTCGCGCTGGGACTCGGTTTCGCGCTCCCCGGTTTGCTGCTGGCCATCGCTCCGCGCTGGTCGGCACTGGCGGTGACGAGTTGCCTGGCCGGACTGCTGGTCGAGCGCTGGCTGTTCTTTGCCGAAGCCCGGCACGTGGTCCGCGTCTATCACGGCGACGGCGCTCGATAAGGCGAAGCCGCCGTGCCTTCTTTGAGAGGCTGGCAAGCGCCTGACGGGCATCGCAGGTGTGCGCCGCGACACGCCCCCGGCAGGAGCGTTGCACGCACTGCCCTCGCTAGCCGCGCACGAACAGCGTCACCAGGGCCTCGTCCCCGACCTGCCGGCTCCAGTGCCCGTGCACCGCCGGATCGAAGCTCGCGCCTTCGGGCAGCAGATCCGCCGAGTAAAAGTGCTGCCCAGGCCCGAACACGCGGCTGCTGCCATCCTGCAGGCCGATCTCCATGCGCCCGCCCAGGATGAAGCACCACTGCGGCGCCCCGGTGCAATGGAACTGGCTGCGGAACCCGACCGGACTTTCGCGCAGCTGGTAACCGCCGCTGTCGAACACTTGCGACAGGCGCGACTGCGGGCTGCCTTCGTCCAGCGGCACCGGTTCTTCGCGAAACCTGGCTCGGCCATCGGTGTCGGTGAACAGCACCACCCGGGTGAAAACGGACATGTAGACTCTCCTGACTCATCACGAACGACTGGACGGCCATGATGCCATCGCTCCGCCCTGCCATCGAACAGGCCTTCGAGTACCTGTTCCCGCTCTACGAGATGGCGCGCACGCGGTACCTGCTGATCGAGAATCCCGCCAATCCGCGGCGCCTGGCGCCGGGCGCCATCAATCACCGCCGTCTGCTGGCCGATCACCGGTCGCGTGCGGTGACCACGCCCAACAACGACACGCTGTATTCGTCGAGCTGGCTCGACCTGGCCAGTGCACCGGTGATCGTGAGCATTCCCCGGATCGCGGCGCGCTACTGGTCGGTGGCGATGATGGACATCTTCACCAACAATTTCGCGATGCTGGGCAGCCGCCTGGATGGCGAAGGCCCGCTGCAGGTTCTGGTGGCCGGCCCGCACTGGCGTGGCAGCGCGCCCGCCGGCCTGCGCGTGGTGCGGGCACCCTGCAACGATGTGTGGCTGCTGGCCCGCTGGCTGATCGACGGTCCGCACGACACCGACGCGGTGCACGCGATCCAGGATGCGATGCGCATCGAAGCGGTGTCACCGGCGGCGCCGCGAGTCGTCCAGTCGGTGGCTCCCGGTCCATCCACCGACCCGCACACGTTTCTGGCGGTCGCCAACGAGATGCTGTTGCGCAACCCGGTGCCGGCCGCGCAGCGAATGATGGTCGAACGCTGGTCCTCGATCGGTGTGCGCCCCGGCGATGCCCGCGCCTGGGATGCCCTGGACGAGTCGGTCCGATCGGAATGGCGGGAACGGATCGAGCCCCTGCATGCCCCGCTGCGCGAAGGCCTGTGGGCCGGTGCGCACCGTGTGTCGGGCTGGGCGTATCCGCCGGCACAGATCGGCCAGTTCGGCACCGACTATCGCCTGCGCGCAGCTGTCGCGCTGGGCGGTCTGGGCGCGCTCGAGCCGCTCGAGGCCCTCTACCTGGGGATCGATCACTCGCCCGACGGCCAGCCGCTGAGCGGGTCGCGGCCTTATCGCCTCGCGGTGCCCGGCGGCGGCGTGGCCACCGATGCGTTCTGGTCGCTGTCGATGTACGAACTGCTGCCCGACGGCCGATCGTTTTTTGTCGACAACCCGATCGGGCGCTACGCGGTAGGCGATCGCTCGCCAGGATTGGCGCGACGACCCGACGGTTCGTTCGACCTGTGGATTCAGCGCGACCGGCCCGATGCGTCCGATCCGCGGGCGCCCAACTGGCTGCCCGCGCCGGCCGGCCGATTTCAGCTGACGCTGCGCGCCTACCTGCCGCGCCCCGAACTGCTCGCCGGCCGCGCGCCACTGCCCAATCTGAGCGTCACCGGCTGAGGGCCACCGGCCGAGCGTCGCCGGCCAGGCCCAAGGAGCGCGGGGCAATGCCCGCGCCGTTTCAGCCCGACGCCGAGCAGACGCGATTACTGATTGAAGACGATGACGTTGCGCGCAACCCCGCCGGTCTTCAGCGCCGCGAAGCCGTCGTTGATCTGTTCGATCGCCAGGCGTCCGGACACCAGTTCATCCAGATGCAGGCGACCCTGCTGGTAGAACTCGACCAGGCGCGGCATGTCGGTGCGGAAGCGGTTCGAACCCATCATCGAGCCCTGGATACGGCGCTCGCGCAGGAAGTCCACGCCATGCAGTTCGATCTTGGTGCCCACCGGGATCATGCCGATCACGGTGGCCGCGCCGCCCGGACGCAGCATGCTGAAGCACTGTTCGGCGGTGACCTTCAGGCCGATGCACTCGAACGAGTAGTGCACGCCGCCGTTGGTCAGGTCCATCACGCGCTTGACGACGTCTTCGCCGTTGCCGGCGTCGACCACATCGGTGGCGCCGAACTTCTTGGCCAGCTCCAGCTTGAACGGATCCTTGTCGATCGCGATGATGCGGCTGGCGCCGGCGATAAATGCCGAATTGATCGCAGCCAGGCCAATGCCGCCGCAGCCCGCCACCGCCACCGTCGCACCCGCCTCGACCTTGGCGGTATGCACGATGGCGCCATAGCCGGTCACCACCGCGCAGCCGATCAGCGCCGCGAGCTCCATCGGCATCTCGGGCGCCACCTTCACCAGCGCATGCTCGTGCACCAGCATCTGTTCGGCAAACGACGACAGATTGGCGAACTGGTTGAGCGTCGCGCCATTCCAGCGCAGCCGCTTGGCTTTGCCGGGCGCCAGCTTGACGTCCGGGTTCTGGCAGATCGACAGATGGCCCGACAGGCAGAACTCGCAGTGGCCGCAGAACACCGACAGGCAGGTGATCACGTGGTCGCCGGGCTTCACATAGGTCACGTCGCGGCCCACCGCCTCGACGATGCCCGAGGACTCGTGGCCCAGCACGATCGGCATCGGCGTGGGGTACTTGCCCTCGATGAAATGCAGATCGCTGTGGCAGATGCCGGCGGCGGACGTGCGGATCAGCACCTCGCGCGGACCCGGCTTGTCGATCTCGACCTGTTCGATGGTCAGGGGCGTATTGGGCGCGTGGAAAACGGCTGCCTTCATGGTGTCTCCGTTGAATGTCGTTGGGCGATAGGGGATGCGTCAGCCCGGGGCGCATCAGCCGGGAATGCGGACCGGCAGCGAGGTGAATCCGTGCACGAAATTCGAGAAGGTGCGCTCGGGTTCACCCTCCCGCTCGATCACCGAGAATCGCTTGAGCATTTCTTCCCAGAGGATCTTGAGCTGCAGCTCGGCCAGCCGGTTGCCTACGCAGCGATGGATGCCGAATCCGAATGAGATGTGCTGGCGCGGGCGCGCCCGGTCGATGATGAACTGATCGGGGTTCTCGATCGCTTCGCCGTCGCGGTTGCCGGACAGGTACCACATCACGACACGATCGCCCTTCTTGATCTGCTTGCCGCCCAGTTCGGCATCGGCCACCGCGGTGCGGCGCATGTGTGCCAGCGGCGTCGTCCAGCGGATGATCTCGGGCACCAGCGTGGCGATCAGATCGGGATTGGCGCGCAGCTTGGCGAACTGGTCGGGGTTGTTCAGCAGCGCGTTCAGGCCGCCCGACATCGAATTGCGCGTGGTGTCGTTGCCGCCCACGATCAGCAGCACCAGGTTGCCCAGGAACTCGCGCGGCTCCATGTTCCGGGTCGCCGGCGAATGGGCCATCATCGAGATCAGATCGTTGCGCGGCGGTTCGTTGACCCGCTCGTTCCACAGCCGGGTGAAATACGCCAGGCACTTCATCAGCTCGGCGGTGCGCTTCTCATCGCTGTCGATCGGACCGCCGGCCGTGAGGTCGGCCGTGGCCACATCCGACCAGTAGGTGAGCAGCTTGCGGTCTTCGAGCGGGAAATCGAAGATGGTCGCGAGCATCAGCGTCGTGAGCTCGATCGAGACCCGGTCGACCCAGTTGAAGGTCTCGTTGCGCGGCAGCTCGTCGAGCACCTTGCAGGTGCGCTCGCGGATCGTCGCTTCCATCATCGCCAGATTGGCCGGTGCGACGATCGGACTGACGGTCTTGCGCTGTTCGTCGTGCCTGGGCGGGTCCATCGCGATGAACATCGGCCGGCGATGCGCCTCCGGCACGTCACGGATGTTGATGCCGCCCAGGTGGACATCGGACGAGTAGATCTGGTGATTGACCTCGACCTGCATGATGTCCTTGTACTTGGTCACCGACCAGTACGCGCCGAACCGGCTTTCCTTGCACAGGTGGACCGGATCGTCACGCCGAAGGCGTTCGAAGTAGTGGCCGATCGTGTCGTCCTGGAACAGCTTCGGATTGCTGACGTCGATCTGGTCCAGCGGTGCGGAAAAAGCCGCGTGGCGCGCGGCGTCGATGGTGACCTTGTCCATGGCGGCTCCTTGACTCGGAAAGGGAAAGCGCCCTGGCCGGGCGCGAGCGGCGAGATCAGTGCTGGCCTTCGGGCAGCGAGACCACCAGTCCGTCCAGTTCGGGGGTCATCGGGATCTGGCAGGACAGGCGCGAGTTGTCCTGGGTGACGGCGGCGAAACTGAGCATACTCTCCTCGCGTTCGGTGCGCGCACCGGTCTTGGCGAACCAGGCGTTCTCGATATAGACGTGGCAGGTCGCGCAGGCGCACTCGCCGCCGCAGTCGGCGTCGATGCCGGGCACGCCGTTATCGACGGCACCGCGCATGACCGAGTGACCCACCGGAACCTCGACTTCGTGGCGGGTTCCCGAGTGTTCGATAAAAATGACTTTGGGCATCGAAAAATCCTTGCTGATGGCTGGGAAATGAACTCAACGCGGCGCCGGTGCGGCCGGCGATGCGGAATCGACAATCTGCTTGACGGTCAGTGAGGCATCGGCGATCCGGCCCGCGTCCAGCACCTGGCCGGCGGCCACCCATTGACGGGCAGCCACGAACTCGGGTGCGGCGTTGACCGCCTCGACCGCCTGCAGGCGGCCTTCGCCATCGAGGTGAAACACAGCGAAGCGCCCGGCCTGCGGATCACCGCGGACCACGGTGCTGCGGACATCGACCGGCAGACCGGCAATCTGCAGCCGGACGTCGTACTGATCCGACCAGAACCAGGGGACTTCGGCCTTGGGCGCCGGCTTGCCGCAGATCGCCGCCGCTGCCTGCTTGCCCTGCTCCAGCGCGTTGGGCACGCTCTCCAGGCGCACCGAGCGGGCATAGCGCGGTACAGGACGCTGGGTGCAGTCGCCGATCGCGAAGATGGCGGGATCTGAGGTGCGCGCGTTTTCGTCCACCACCACGCCATCGCGACAGGCCAGCCCGGCCTGGGCGGCCAGCGCATCATTGGCCAGCGCGCCGATGCCGACGATCGCGACGTCGCATTCGAACACCCGTCCGTCTGCCAGGCGCACACCTGAGACCGCGCCGTCCCGTGTCTCGAAGGCCACGACGCTGGCGCCGAGCACCACATCGACCCCATGCTCGCGATGGCAGCGCGCGAAGAAGGCCGACAACTGCTCGCTGGCGACGCGCGCCAGCAGCCGCGCCTCGCGCTCGAGGACCACCACCGAGGCACCCAGCGCCCGCGATGAGGCCGCCACTTCGAGCCCGACATACCCGCCGCCGACCACGACCACCCGCTTGCCGGGCCCCAGCGCCGCCTTGATGCGCTCGGCATCGGCGGCGGTGCGCAGTTCGAGCACACCGGTGCTGTCGACGCCCGGCACGGCCAGCGCGCGCAGCCGCGACCCGGTCGCCAGCACCAGATGGTCGTAGGGCAGCGTCTCGCCGCCATCGAGCGTGACGGTGGCCGAAGCCCGGTCGATGCCGACGACCTTGCGCGACAGCTTCAGCTCGATCGACTTTTCGGCATAGAACGCGGCCGGACGCAGCAGCAGGTCGTCGGCGCTCGCCTCGCCCTTGAGCCACGCCTTGGACAGCGGCGGACGCTGATAGGGCGGCAAGGGTTCCTCGCCGATCAGCGTGACCGCGCCTGCGTAGCCGCCCTGACGCAGGGCCGCGGCCATCGCGCCCGCGGCATGCCCCGCCCCGATGATCACCACTCCACCAGCCATGTCGTGTTCAGCCGGGAATGCGGATCGGCAGCGACGTGAATCCGTGCACGAAGTTCGAGAAGGTGCGCTGCGGCTCTCCGGCCAGTTCGATCACCGGGAAGCGCTTGAGGATTTCTTCCCACATGATCTTCAGTTGCAGTTCGCCCAGGCGGTTGCCCACGCAACGGTGGATGCCGAAGCCGAAGGAGATGTGCTGGCGCGGGCGGGCCCGGTCGATGATGAACTGGTCGGGGTTCTCGATGGCTTCGCCATCACGATTGCCCGACAGGTACCACATCACCACCCTGTCGCCGGCCTTGATCTGCTTGCCGCCGAGTTCGGCGTCGGCCACCGCGGTGCGGCGCATGTGGGCCAGCGGCGTGACCCAGCGGATGATCTCGGGGACCATATTGGAGATCAGGCCGGGATTGGCCCGCAGCTTGGCGAATTCGCCGGGATTTTGCAGCAGCGCCAGCAGACCGCCGCTGATCGAATTGCGCGTGGTGTCGTTGCCGCCCACGATCAGCAGAACCAGGTTGCCCAGGAATTCGGACGGCTGCATGTTCCGGGTCGCCGGCGAATGCGCCATCATCGAGATCAGGTCGTTGCTCGGCGGTGCGTTGACGCGCTCGTTCCACAGCCGGGTGAAGTAGGCCAGGCACTTGCCCAGCTCCTCCTGGCGCTGCTCTTCGGTGGTGATCGGGCCGCCGCCCTCGAGGTCCATCGTGGCGACGTCGGACCACCAGGTGAGCAGCTTGCGGTCCTCGAACGGAAAATCGAACAGCGTCGCGAGCATCTGCGTGGTCAGCGCGATCGACACGTGCTCGACCCAGTCGAAGGTCTCGTTGCGCGGCAGCTCATCGAGGATCTTGCACACGCGCTCGCGGATCGTGCCTTCGAGCAGCGCCAGGTTGGCCGGCGCGACGATCGGGCTGACCGTGCGACGCTGCTCGTCGTGCTTGGGCGGATCCATCGCGATGAAGCTCGCGCGCCGATATTGCATCGGCCGCTCGTTGATGGTGATGCCGCCCTTGAACGCATCCGACGAATAGGTCTGGTGGTTGACCTCGACCTGCATGATGTCCTTGTACTTGGTCACCGACCAGTACGCACCAAAGCGGCTGTCCTTGCAGTAGTGGACCGGTTCGTCACGGCGCAGGCGCTCGAAGTAGTGTCCGACCGTGTTGTCCTGGAACAGCTTGGGGTCACTGACATCGACTTCATCGAGCGGAATGGAGAACGCGCGGTGTCGCGCGGCATCGATCACAACCTTGTCCATGGCAGCTCCTCAGGTTTTTTCCGGCTTGCGGAATTTAATGCATTCATATTAAATCGGCAATCGAAGAAAGCGCCCGGCCATACTGCAATGCAGCAAAAAAGTCCGCCTTCCCCGCCGCCCGATCCCGTGCCGGCGGGTGCAGCATCCGGCGATCCGCGCAGCAACCGCACCGTCCAGACCCTGCTCGACGTCGCCGAACGGCTGTTTGCCGAACGCGGCGTGAGCCAGGTGTCGCTGCGCGAGATCGTGCGCGAAAGCGGCCAGCGCAATCCTTCCGCTGCACGCTATCACTTCGGCACCCGCGAAGCACTGATTGTCGTGGTGGTCGAGCGCCGCATGGCCGCGATCAACGCCCTGCGCCATCGGCTGCTCGACGCGCTGGAGCGCAGCGGCGGCGGCGGCGACCTGCGCGCGGTCATGCACGCGTCGGTGCGTGCGGTGGCCGACCAGGTGCGGGGCACCGAGTGGGGAGCCCACTACGTTCAGATCGTCGCCGAGCTGGCGCAGTGGCCCACCGACACCCCGGAGACCCAGGTCGATCCGTCGCTGATGAGTTCCCTGGGCCGGATCGAATCCATGGTCCAGCGCTGCGTGCCGGACCTGCCAGTCGTCGTGGTGCAGCGCCGCATGCAAATGGTCCGCGGTTACATCGCCTACACCCTGAGCGGCTGGATCCGGCTGAACGGGCCGGTCACCGCGGACAATGTCCGCGCCTTCCGGCAGCAGGTCGACACCTTGTCCGATTTCCTGGCCGCCGGCCTGAGCGGCCCTGCGCCGCAACGCCGGGCGACCCGGGCTCAGTGGCCGGCCGCAAGCTTCGGCTTGAACAGCGCGTCCACCGCCACCACGCCCTGACCGGCAGGCAGCACGATCAGCGGATTGATGTCGATTTCGGCGATCGAGTCCTGCAGATCGACGGCCAGCGCCGCCAGCCGCACCAGTGCATCGGCCAGCGCGTCGAGGTCGGCCTTCGGCCGGCCGCGAGCGCCATCCAGGATGGGGAACGCCTTGATGCTGCGGATCATGGCCATCGCCTCGCTGCGGGTGATGGGCGCGATCCGGAAGCAGACATCCTTCATGACCTCGGCGAAGATGCCGCCGAGCCCGAACAGGATCGCCGGGCCGAACAGCGGGTCCTGGGTGACACCCACGATGACCTCGGTGCCCCCGCTCACCATGGCCTGGACCAGCACGCCGTCGATCGGCGCACCCGGACTGTGGCACCCGGCGTTGGCCACGATCTCGGAGAAGGCCTCGCGCACCGCCTGTGCATCGCGCACCCCCACCTTGACGCCGCCCGCTTCGGTCTTGTGAGGAATCATCGGCGAGACGATCTTCATCACCACCGGAAAGCCGATCTGCGCGGCCAGGACCACCGCCTGTTCGGCCGTGGTGGCCAGCGCTTCGCTCGTGACCGGAATGCCATAGTCGGCCAGCACCTGCTTGGCCTGATACTCGGTGAGGTCGGCCTGCAGGCCCGCCAGGGCCTGGCGCTGCGCCGGGCGCTCCAGGCGCAGCACCGGCTCGGCGCTGATCCGTTCGTGATCGCGGCGGGCGCGTTCGAAATGCCACAGGGCGTCCATGCCACGCGCGCAGCGCACCGGGGTGTCGTATCGGGGCGTGCCGACGGCGGCCAGCGCCTCGTAGCCCTCGCGGGTGCGCTCGACGTCGGCGCACCAGGCCACCAGCACGGGCTTGGTCGTGGCCGCGCAGACCCGCGCGACGTCGATCGCGATCTGGTTGCCGGCCGGCCCGGAAATGGAGGCCAGGCAGATGCCCAGCATGTCGACCAGCGGGTCCGCCAGGATCAGTTCGAGCGCTTCGACGAAGCTGCCCTCGCGCGCACTGACGTTGCCGGTCACGTCGATCGGATTGTTCAGTCCGGCAAAGGCCGGCAAGATGGCGCGCAGCCGCTCGAGCGTGTCGGGCGACAGGGTCGGCAGTTCCAGTCCCGCGGCCGCGCAGTGGTCGGCCATCAGCACGCCGGCCCCGCCCGACATCGAAATGACCGCAACCCGGTTGCCGCCCGGGCGCCGCCCGGTCAGCAGCGCGTGGGCGCGATCGGCCAGGTCATCGACATCGGTCACCTCGATGATGCCGCTCTGCTCGAACGCGGCCCGGTACAGGGCCATCTCGCCGCCCAGATTGGCGGTGTGCGAGGCGGCCGCGCGCGCGCCGGCCTCGGAGGTGCCCACCTTCCACAGCAGGTAGGGTTTGCCCAGTTCGAGCGCCTTGCGTCCGATGCTCACCAGGCGATGCGCATCCTGGAAGCCCTCGACATAAGACACCACCAGCCGCGTCTGGGGATCGTCCAGGTACCAGTCGACCACGTCCAGCGAGGTGGTCTGCGCCTCGTTGCCGGTCGAGACATAGTGGCGAAACCCCAGCCCTTCCTGGTTGGCCAGGATCATCACCGCATTGCCCCAGGCGCCGCTCTGCGAGGTCATGCTGATCCCGCCCCGGTTGTAGCGCAGGCCGTAGGGCGCGCCGAATCCCAGGCTGAAGCCGTCGGCGGCGTTGATCATGCCCTGGCAGTTGGGTCCGATCATCGAGATGCCGTGACGGCGGGCGGTCTCGAGCAGGCGCGCCTGCGCCGCCATGCCCGCTTCGCCCATCTCGGCAAAACCCGAGGTGATCATGATGACGAAGCGGATGCCCTTGTTGCCGCACTCCTCGAGCACCGCGGGCGCGCGTTCGGCGGCCACTGCCACCAGCGCGACGTCGGGCGCCGCCGGCAGCGCCGACACACTGGGATAGCAGCGCCACTGCCCGATGACCTCGTAGCGCGGGTTCACCGGATACACCTCGCCCGGATAGCCCAGGTTGCGCAGGTGCATCAAGGGCTGGCCGCTGGGGGTTTTTTCGTCGGCCGAGGCGCCGATGACGGCGATCGAGCGGGCTCCGAACAAGCGAGAAAAATCGATGGCGGCGGGCGTGGTCATGGCGCGTATTTCCTGGGCTGGAATGACGGGTGAGCGCTTTGGGCTCAGAGGACGATCTTGGAGTCGGCGATCAGGCGTTTCCAGGCCCCGAGATCGCGCTGCAGTACCTGCGCGAATTGCTCGGGCGTGGTGGGGATGGGCGCCGGCGCATTCTGCTTCTGCTCGAAGAAGGCCACTGTCTCGGGCAGCCGGATCCACTGGTTGAGCACCGTGTTCAAACGCGCCAGGACATCGGGGGGCAGGCCAGTCGGCGCAAACAGCCCGTACCAAGTTTCGACTTCGAATGGCACGCCCTGTTCGTTCAAGGTAGCGGCATCCGGAAATTGCGGCAGCCGCCGCTGGGCTGCAACCGCGATCGGGCGGACACGGCCGGCCTTGACATGCGTTACCGGTGTGGCCGAATCGATCCAGGCCATCGGGACCACGCCGGAAATGATGTCCGGCGGAATCTGCGCCACCGTCTTGTAGGGCACATGGTTGAGCTTCATGCCCAGCTTGTGCTTGAGCATCTCCATGATGAAATGTCCGCCGGAGGCAATGCCCCAGGACGCATAGCTGACTTCGCCGCCCTTGCCGCGCACCCACTCGACCAGTTCCTTGAGATTGCGCACCGGCACGTCGGCATTGACGATCAGTGTGTTGCCGCCGCCACCGCCGATGCGTCCGATCGGTTGCAGGTCGGTCAGCGGATCGTGAGACATCTTGGCCTGGGTCAGCTTGTTGCCGATCACGGCAGCCGGGTACGAAATCACCAGGGAATAGCCGTCGGCCGGCTGGCGCACGACCGTTTCATGCGCCAGGATGCCATTGGCGCCGGGGCGATTCTCGACCACGACCGGCACCTTGAGCTGCTGGCTCATGTACTCGGCCAGGGGGCGGCCGAACAAGTCGGACCCACCTCCCGCGCCACTGGGCAGCACCAGCTTGATCCCCTTGTTCGGCCAAGCCTGCGCGGACGCCAAACCGTGCCCGATCGCCAACGGCAGCGCCGCCAGGCCAAGCAGCGTACGCCGGGTGCGGGAAGAGGGATCGGGTCGATGGCTCATGGAGGATCCTTGAAAAAGCGATGGGCGGGCGGACCGGCCGGCGCACCAGCAAGCTCGGCGCCAGTCACGGGGCGGCCGAGCTTATCGCGATCGTTTGCGCCGACGCGAGGCCATCTGGCGAGCCAGGTCCGCGGCCATGTCGAATTCGCCCGGTGCCCTCGCGCGTTCCGCCGGCCGGAAATCGACGCATCGCCCGCGCGAGTCGAAGTGTGCTCAGATACCGCCACGACAAGGAGGCCGCAATGACCCAAGACACCCGGAACAAGGCGCGCATCGGACGCACCGCGGAAGAATCCAAACCGTGGTGGCCCGAACTGCCCAGGCCGCGTGACGGAGCGCCCAATGTGGTGGTGATCCTGTTCGACGACACCGGGTTCTCGCACTTCGGCTGCTACGGCTCGACCATCGACACCCCGAACATCGATCGCCTGGCCGCGGGCGGGCTGCGCTACACCAACTTCCATACCACCGCCCTGTGCTCGCCGACCCGGGCCGCCCTGCTCACCGGGCGCAATCACCATTCCGTCGGCATGCGCGGCCTGGCCAACTGGAACACCGGATTTCCCAACTGCACCGGCGGTGTCGCCAAGAGTGCCGCCACCCTGGCCGAGATGATCCGCCCGCAGGGCTACTCCACCTTCGCGGTAGGCAAGTGGCACCTCACCCCGATGGAAGAAACCTCCGCGGCCGGCCCCTTCGACCAGTGGCCGCTGGCCCGCGGCTTTGACCGCTACTACGGATTCCTGCAGGGCGAGACCGACCAGTTCGCCCCCGAGTTGTACTGCGACAACCACCCGATCGACCAGCCGCGCACCGCCGACGAGGGCTATCACCTCACCGAGGATCTGGTCGACCAGGCGATCGGCATGATCCGCAGCCAGAAGTCCGCGGTGCCCGAGCGCCCGTTCTTCCTGTACCTGTGCTTCGGCGCCACCCATGCGCCGCACCAGCCGCCCAAGGCTTTCCTGGACAAATACAAGGGCCGCTTCGACGAGGGCTGGGACGCCACCCGTCAACGATGGTTCGAACGGCAGAAGGCGCTCGGAATCATCCCGGCCGACACCGAACTGGCGCCGCGCAATCCGGGCGTCGATGCCTGGGACAGCCTGCCCGCCGAACAGCGGACACTGGCGCTGCGCCTGCAGGAGGCGTTCGCCGGATTCCTCGACCACACCGACTCCCAGGTCGGACGGCTGATGGCCTTCCTGGAGCAGATCGGCGAGCGCGACAACACGGTCACGATGCTGATGTCGGACAACGGCGCCAGCCAGGAGGGTGGCGCGATCGGCGTGATCGACACCTTCAAGTACTTCAACGGCATCCCCGAGACCCTCGAAGAGAGCATGGGCCGGCTGGACGACATCGGCGGTCCGAAGTCGAACACCAACTATCCGTGGGGCTGGGCCCAGGTGGGCAACACGCCGGGCAAGCGTTACAAGCAGAACACCCACGGCGGGGGCATCCGCGACCCGCTGATCGTCAACTGGCCGGCCGGCATCCACGATGCGGGCGGCATCCGCACGCAGTTCCATCATGTCACCGACATCACGCCCACGCTGCTGGAGATCGTCGGCGTGCATCCGCCCGAGCTGCTCAATGGCGTGGCGCAGATGCCGGTGCACGGCGAGAGCCTGGCCTACACCTTCGACGCCGGCAGCCGCGAGCTGCCCACGCGCAAGCAGTCGCAGTACTTCGAGATGTACGGCAGCCGGGCCATTTTCTCGGGCGGCTGGAAGGCCGTCACTTTCCACAAGCCCGGAACGCCGTTCGACGACGACCGCTGGGAGCTCTATCACCTGGACACCGACTTCTCCGAATGCCGGGACCTGGCTCGCGAGCAGCCCGAACGCCTGGCCAAGATGATCGAGCTGTGGTGGACCGAAGCCGGGCGCTATGGCGTGCTGCCGCTGGACGATCGGCGGGCACAACTGTGGACACCATCGCCACGCACGCGCATGCCGCGCAATCGTGAGCGCTACGTGCTGTATCCGCCGGTTGCCCATATGAGCGGCGAAGTCGCGCCCCCGCTGGGCAACCGCAGCTTCACCGTCACCGCCGAACTCGATCGGCCGGTCGCCGGCATGCAGGGAGCTCTCTTCGCGCTGGGCAGCGCTCACAATGGCATTGCGTTCTACGTCCTGGGCGACCGGTTGGTGTTCGACTACAACCTGTTCGCGACGCACTACAAAGCGGTGTCCGACCGGCCAATTCCGGTCGGGGCCGCCACCGTGTCGGTGGCCTTCGAGAAGATCGGCGAAGCGGGCCGCGCCACCGTGTCGATCGATGGCGTGGCGTGCGGGCGGGTCGACGTTCCAAAGGTGCTGCGGATGATCTCGTCCAACGGCATGGACGCCGGCCGCGATGCCGGCTCGGCGGTCAGCGACGACTACCAGGTCCCTTTCGACTTCCAGGGCACGATCAAACGCCTGGTGTTCGACCTGCCGCGGCGCCCGAAGCGCGACGAACGCGAGGCGCGCGCGGCCCAGCAGGCCAGCGACCAGTCGCGCCAGTAAGCCGGCATGGTGGCGTCCAAGCCCTGCTGCAGTCCGTCGCGCCAGGCGGCCCGCGACGGGTCGCCCGACCGGGCCGCCGGCAAACCCGGCGTGCCGGATGCGGCGCGCACCGTCACGCCGCCGGATGCGGCCAGCTCGCATCCTCCAGCTGCGCCGTCCGGCTTAGCGGACATCGCCGACATGGTCGAGATCCCGGCCGGCGTGTTCGCCATGGGCTGCGGCCGCCACGAGGGCCATCCGTCCGATGGCGAGGGGCCGTCGCGTCCGGTCCGGCTCGAAGCCTTTCGCCTCGATCGGCTGGCGGTCACCAATGCGCGCTTCGAGCGCTTCGCGGCCGCCACCGGCTATCGCACCGACGCCGAACGCCAGGGATGGTCGTTCGTGTTCGCCGGACTGCTGCCCGAGGATTTCGCCGAGACCCGCGGCGTCGCCGCCGCTCCCTGGTGGCGCGAGGTGCATGGGGCCGACTGGCGCCATCCGGACGGCCCGCAAAGTTCGCTCGCTGGTCGCGGCCATCACCCGGTCGTGCATGTGTCGCACGACGATGCCCTGGCGTTTTGCGCATGGGCCGGCAAGCGCCTGCCGACCGAGGCCGAATGGGAGCGTGCGGCGCGCGGCGGCCTGGAAGGTCGCCGGTTTCCCTGGGGCGACGACGAAACCCCCGGAGGCCGGCATCCGTGCAACGTCTGGCAGGGCGTGTTCCCGAGCGACAACCACAGGCTCGACGGCCACTACGGCCTGGCCCCGGCCGACAGTTTCGAGCCCAACGGCTACGGTCTTCACAACATGGCCGGCAACTGCTGGGAGTGGTGCGCCGACTGGTTCGATGCGCGCTGGCCCGCCGCCATCGCCCGTCGCGCCGCACCGGACCCGGTGCCGGATCCGCGCGGGCCGGCCAGCGGCCTGGAGCGGGTCATGCGTGGTGGCAGCTATCTGTGTCACCCCTCGTACTGCTGGCGCTACCGCAACGCCGCCCGTTCGGCGGCCTCGCCCGACAGCTCGACCGGCCACATCGGCTTTCGTTGCGCGAGCAGCTGAGACTGGCCTTCCATGTCGACACCATTCGATGCCCTGTCCGATCGCACGACGCGCGACGTCGAGGCGGCCATGCTGGCGCTGCGCTCGGCACGCATGTTCCGGGACTGGCCGCCCGATGTGCTCGAGACGCTCGCCAGCGAGGCGCAGTTCCGTCAGCCGGCCCGGCGCAGCACGGTGACGCGGCCGGGGACACGACTCGACTCGGTCGTGATCGTGGTGCGCGGTGCCGTCGAAGTGGGCGCCTTCACCCGCACCGGTAAAAAATTCATCCTGCACACCGGCGGCCCCGGATATGTGTATGGCCTGCTGGCGGTCATGAACCAGCCGCGCCTGCCGCAGTACCTGATGGTGCTCGAGGACACCGAACTGCTGATGGTGCCGGGCCAGGCGGTTCGCGCCGCGCTGGAGCAGCGCCCGACACTGTGGCAGGCCGTGGCGGTGGAGCTTGCCCATCGTTATCGCAAGACCATGGCCGGCATCACCGACCAGCTGACCGCGCCGCTGCCCCAGCGGCTGGCGCTGTCGGTGTATGCGCTGGTGCGTGCCGGATCGGTCGAGTGGCGCGATGGCGGTGCCCAGACCTTGCGGGTCTCGCAGGCCGACCTCGCCGCGACCCTGGGCGTCACCCGCCAGAGCGTGAATCGCGAACTGCAGGCGCTGGCGCAGGCCGGCCTGCTGTCGCTCGACTATGGCCGCATCACCGTCAACGACACGCCCGCGCTGCGGCGGATGATCGAAGACCTCGACAGCCTGTCGGATGGCGCCCGATCCGTGGCACGCGGCGCTCCAATCGACTGACCGGGCGCCATGCATCGCGCGCCCGGCGCCGCGCTCAGGCGCCCAGGCGCCTGAGCGCAACCACCGCCTGCGCCACCAGCTCTTCGAGGATCGCCGCCACCGGCCGGACCTCGTTCAGGTAGGCCACCCCCTGCCCGACCGCGTAGTGCATCAGCGGTTCGATCTCATGATCGTCGATCGCACCCAGCAGGTCGCCCACCAGGATGTCCTGGTAGGGCATGGCCAGCGGCCGGGGCGCGTCCGGCGCAGCCCACTCGTCGCTCCAGGCCGATCGGATCTGGCGAAGAGTCTTGCCGCTTTCGGAGCGGGTGATCACGGTGTCTTCGCTGCCGGCACCGAGCAGCTTGCGCAGGATTATGGGGTTCAGCCCGTACTCTTCGGCGACCAGCCAGACCGATCCGGTCCACACCCCTTGCGCGCCCAGCGCCAGCGACGCGGCCAGATGGCGACCGGTCACCACCCCGCCGGCGGCGAGCACCGGCACCGGGCCGGCGATGTCGACGATCTGGGGCACCAGCGAAAAGGTGCCGATCGGACCGGTGTGCGCGCCCGAATCATGGCCTTGCGCGACCAGGAAATCGGCCCCGGAGTCGATCGCGCGGCGCGCGTGCTTGGGCGATCCGCACAGCGCGACGATGCGCTTGCCGCGCCGCTTGCACCGCTCGACGAAGTCGCCCGGGGCGCCGATGCCGCAGGCAACCAGTTCGACGTCGCTGTCGATCACCGCCTGCATCTGCTGGCGCGACACCTCATTGGACCGAAGAAAGCGCGTGCGCATGCCGCGCCGCTTGGGCGCCGGCACCTGGTACTTCTCGTACAGCCGGGCGATGAATTCGCGGTGCCTGGGCGGCAGCTCGCGCTCGATGGCCTGGGCATCGTTCTCTTCGGGCATGCCTGGCGGCAGCACCAGGTTGACGCCGATCGGCGCACTGCCGGCCAGCTGGCGAAGCTGGGCCAGCTCGGTGCGGATCTCGTCCGGCGTGCGGCGGGTGGCCCCGTAGACGCCCAGGCCGCCGTGGCGCGACACCTGCGCCACCACCGGCACCGAATGGGAAAAGGCGAACACCGGATGGCGCATGCCAAACCAGTCGAGGATCGGCGTGCGCATGGCGGCCGGCAATGGTTCGTTATCGTTCATCGGGGCTCCTGTCGGCATGACCTGTCATGATAGGCTGGGGCATGCGCGATGCAAGACCGCCGGCTGGAACACCCCGGCGCCCCGCCCTGAAACGATCCGCCGCAGGGTCCGGCGTCGGGCCGCACACGCCGCTGTTCGCGCAGGTTCGCGAACACCTGCGGCGCAGCATCCTCGAGGGCACGCTGGCTCCCGGCGATCGCCTGCCGTCGGAGTCGGCCCTGATCGACCAGCACGGCGTGAGCCGGATCACCGTTCGCCAGGCGCTGGCCGATCTGCAGTCGGCGGGCCTGATCGACACGGTCAACGGCAAAGGCTCGTTCGTGACCCGCCCCGATCACCCGACGACGCTGGGCCCCCTGGTCGGCATCCTCGAGACCATGCGCAAGCGCGGCTACCGCGCCCATGGCGAACTGGTCTCTCACCGGGTGGTCTCGGCCACCCGGGAAATCGCGCGCGCGCTGGCCATCGAACCCGGCGCATCGGTCGGCGCACTCACGGTCCAGCGTTACCTCGACGACCAGCCGTTCGCGATCGGCACCACCTATCTGGATGAGGCGCTGGCGCTGCGGCTGGCCGCGGTCGATCTGCGCGAAATCGACGTGGCCACGGCCCTGGCGGTCGAACTGGGCATGCGCCCGGCCGAAACCCGCTGCAGCGTCAGCGCGGTCGCGGCGCCACGCTCGGTCGCCCGCCGCCTGAACTGCGACCCCGGCTCGCCGCTGCTGCGGGTGCAGACCCACACCTTCGACCTGAACCGCCGCGCGGTCACCTGGAGCCAGACCGATTGCCGTGGCGATCGCATGGATTACCGCGTGACCCTGCGCTCCTGACCTTTATCCCGCACGCGCTGCCCCGGCGGTGCGTGCCCTTTGGAGACGACCTTGAACGAAGTGCTTTGTGAACGCCACGACGGCTGGGCCGAACTGATCCTCAATCGCCCCGACCGGCGCAACGCCATCGACGGACCGCTGGCCGACGGCATGCTCGCCCACCTGCAGGCGCTCAAT
>JADJVQ010000066.1 GCA_016710525.1 Burkholderiaceae bacterium | reverse complement strand
GTACTCCGGGTTTCGCCAGACCGACATCACGCGGATTTCAGGACTCCCGTTTCCGGGCGCGCGGGATCGGCGTCGCGCCGCGTCGATGCCGGCGTCAGCGCAGCGCCTTGCGCATCGTGATGGAGGTGGGGCGATCGTAGCCGGCGTGGGCGTGTTCGGCGGTCTTGACGAAACCCATCGCGGCAAAGGTCTGGTGATTTTCGGTCAGCTCGATCCGGGTCTCGAGCTCCAGCGCCGCCAAGCCGCGCTCACGGGCCAGGTCTTCGGCGGCCCCCATCAGTCGCCGCCCGATGCCCATGCCCTGGCGGGCGGGCCTGACCGCGAACTTGCCGACATAGACACAATCGGTCTGCACTCGCGCGAAGACGCAGCCCAGCAGGGCCGGTCCCTCGAATGCGAGCAGCAGGGTCTCGTCGCGTGCCTTCTGCGCGATCGCTTCGACGTCCATCCGGTGCAGCGACGAGGGCGGATCGATGCGATCGTGCTGATAGGCGAAGGCGGCATGGATCAATGCCAGCAGCCCTTGCCAGTCCTGGAAGTCGGCGGGCGCCCGCCGGATGTCGATGGTCATGGGGTTGCCTCCCGGGCCGGCTGCGGACGGGTTGCCCACCATTGCTGAATCCGCACCGGGTTGCCATGCATCGTCAGGGCGTCCCGCTCGACGCACCCGGACAGCGCGCACGCGCCGTCTGGATCATGGCCGCGGACGAATCGACGCCCTGCACACAACCGAAGCCGCGTTGCGACAGCTCGACGCACAGGCGTCCCGTCCCGCAGCCGTAGTCCAGGATCGGCGCGTCGAGGGGCACGCGGCGCATGAATCGGTCGAAGTCCAGCGGATGGGCGAATGTCTTGGTGGCGGCCGCGCGATCCCAGTACCCGGATTGATCCGTCGGCAGGCCCATCGCATCACCTCGCGCGCGGCGGGCGTGACAGGGTCTGCGCCTCGAAGAACTCCGTGGGGGTCGCCTCGGTGACGCAGGCACCCAGCGCCTTGACGAACGCGCGGGTTTCGGGCGACGCCACGTGCTTCCAGATGCTGTCCTGGTCCTGCCAGCGTTCGATGAAGACCAGGCGCAGCGGATTCTCGCTGTCGATGTGCACGGCGTGCGCCAGGCAGCCGGGCACGTCGCGCGCGCGCCGCACGTGGGCCTGGCTCAAGGCCAGAGCCTGCGCGAACTGGGCGGCGCTGGCGGTGATGCTGCCGAGCACGAGGATCACGGGGCTTCCTTCAGACGGTTGCTGCGCAAATTCTGCCGCACCGGCAGCGCGCTTGAAAAGTCCGCGACGGCTCAGACCGGCTCGAGTGCGCGGTGCGGCGTCGCCGGCAACCGGACCTGGATCGGGTCGCCGGGCAGCACGACGCCGCCCGCGACGACCACGGCCATCACGCCGGCTTTGCGGATCAACCTGCCTTCGGCGTCGCGATCGAGCACGGCGGCCATCAGCCCGGGCTGAAACCGGTTCAACTGATCACAGGGATTGCGCAGGCCGGTGACCCTGACGACCGCCGATTCGCCGATGAGCAGTTCGGCATTGGCCGGCAGCGCCAGCAGATCGAGATGGCGGGTGGTGATGTTCTCGCCGATCTGGCCGGGCTCCAGCCCTGAAGCCGCGCGCCGCCAGTGCGTCGAACAGTTCGGCCTGGATCAGGTGGACCTGCCGCAGGTTGGGTTGAGTCGGATCCCGGGCGACCCGCGACCGGTGGCGCACCGTCGTTCCGCAATGGGCGTCGCCTTCGACGCCCAGGCCTGCGAGCAGGGTGATCCGCGCGGCGCCGCGCTTGGAAAAACCGTGCTCTGGACTGGAACTGGTGGCAACGACGTGCGGACTCATGGCGGGTTCTCGTCTGCGGACAGCCGATTGGCAAGGATGATGTTCGAATGACCGACCTGGGGATCGTCGAGAACGAATCGGTGCAACAATTCCGCCGACCAAGCCCGCAACCCGCTTCCCGCGGTTTCAACCCCATCGGAATGACTCATGTCCATTGTATTCGTTCGCCCTTTGCTGACGCTGCTTGCCTGCTCCCTGTCCTTCGTCGCGGGCGCGCAAGGTTCCTCCACCGTGTCCGATGAAGCGACGATCAAGGAATCGCGTCGGCTGCAGACCCAGGCCCTGGCCCGGAACGACCTGGACACGGTGGTGAAGTACTGGGACCCGGCGATCACCATCCGGCGTGCGCTCGGGCATCCGGTCGATGGCGCCGCGGCCGCCCGAAAACTGCTGGAGCCCGCGGCCGCGCCGAACCCGGCAACCACCATCGTGTACCAGCGCGAGGCGACCTCGGTGACGGTGAGCCCGAACTGGCCGCTGGCCTACGAGGAGGGGCGCTGGTCCGGCCACGTCGGATCCGCCGATGCCAAGCCGATCCTGGCCGGCAAGTACGCCGCGCAATGGGTCAAGCGCAATGGCGCGTGGCTGATCCGCTCCGAGATCTTCGTCGCGATCGAATGCGCGGACGCGGGATGCAAGGCCGCCGCGCTGCCATGATTCCTGGTTGGGCACCACTCTCACGGAGACCCGCATGAGCAGCACAGAAATGAACGATCGGAGCACGGCCGCATTGACCGGGTTCTCGGTGATGATGGCCGGCATGCAGGCCGCAGACGACGGGTACTCGATCACGCTGCCAGACGACTGGCTGCAGGGCCGGACGGCGTACGGCGGACTGTCGGCGGCGGTCTGTCTCGAGGCGGCGCGACGCGCCTTTCCGGGGCTGCCGGCGTTGCGGTCCGCGCAATTCGCCTTCATCGGGCCGGCAACCGGCGCGCTTCGCCTCGCGCCGCGGGTCTTGCGCCAAGGCAAATCGACCGTCTTCGTTAGCGTGGATCTGGAGGGCGACGACGGGCTTGCGGCACGGGCCACCCTGTGCTTCGGCGCGCAGCGCGAGTCGGCCGGTGCCTACGACAAGCTCTCGATGCCGGCCGCGCCGCCGCCGGCTGATTGTCCTTCCTTTTACACGTGGCCCAATCGGCCGAATTTCATGGAGCACTTCGAGGGACGGCTGGCCGGCGGCGGTGCGCCGATGAGTTCCCATGTGCTGCCCGAGATGCTCGTCTGGCTGCGTCATCGCGATGCGCCCGCCGGTGACGACCTGGTCCGACTGGTGGCGCTGGCGGATGCGCTGCCGCCCGCCGCGTTCGCCTCGTTGAGCGCAGGTGCTCCGATCAGCACGATGACCTGGGCCATCGACCTGTTCGAGCCGGCGCCCCGCAGCGAAACGGGCTGGTGGCTTGTTCAGGGGATCGCGGAGACGATTCGGAACGGCTACTCTGCGCAGACCACGGTGATCTGGAGTCCGGACGGGCGACCGGTGCTTTCGGCCCGCCAGAACGTGGCGATCTTCGCCAGGCAGCGATGACTTCCCGCCAAGGACATGCATGCCGGACCTGTTCAGCCCCTACACCCTGAAGGGTGTCACTCTTCGCAACCGCATCGTGATGTCGCCGATGACCATGTACAACTCGGTCGACGGCAAGCTCGATGACTACCATGTCAGCTATCTGGGCGCGCGCGCGGCCGGCGGTTTCGCCCTGGTGTTCGGCGAGCAGATGGCCATCACGCCCGATGGCAGGACGACCACGTCGTGCGCGGGCATCTGGAGCGACGAGCAGGTCGAAGGCCATGCGCGGGTCGTGGCGATGATCCGGCGCATGGGGGCGGTTGCGGCGATCCAGCTCGGCCACACCGGGCGCAAGGGCAGCGAGCTGCCGCCCCACCGGGGCGTCAATGCCGACCGGACCAAGAAGCAGCTGCCGCCCGATCATCCGGACGGCTGGACCTGCGTCGCGCCTTCGGCGATTCCGTACGGCGGCGGCGGTCACACCTACCCGGTTCATGCATTGACGGTCGACGAGATCCGCTCGCTGCACCGGTCGTACGCGGATGCGGCCGTGCGGGCGCGCGACGCCGGGTACCAGTGGCTGGAGTTGCACTTTGCCCATGGCTACCTCGGCGCCAGCTTCTTTTCGCCGCTGGCCAACCAGCGCACCGACCAGTACGGCGGCAGCGTGGCCAACCGCGCGCGCTTCCTGCTCGAGGCGCTGGACGCGGTGCGTGCGGTCTGGCCCGAACACTGTCCGCTGACGATGCGTCTGGGCTGCGACGACCTGCACCCGCAGGGCACGCAATTCGAAGACTCGCTGCTCGCGATCCGGATGATGAAGGAGCACGGCCTCGATCTGGCCGATCTGTCGCTGGGCTTCAATACCGACCAGATGGTGAATCCGCCGATGAACCAGCCCGGCTTCATGGTCGAGCGCGCGCATCGCGTGCGCCGCGAGCTGGGCATCCCGGTGGCGGCGAGCTGGAACCTGGGGGTGCCCCGGGAGGCCGACCGGGTGATCCGCGAGGAGCTGATCGATCTGGTGATGCTGGGCCGTCCGGCCCTGGCCAATCCGCACTGGCCGATCTGGGCCGCGCGCGAACTGAATCACCCCTCGCCCTTTTCGCTGGTGCAGGATGACTGGCGCTGGTGGCTGGAGAACTTTCGCGGTCATGCTCCCAGCATCGGCTGGCCGCCGGTGGCGCCGGTGGCGCCAGGGGCGCCCGAGGTGGCGGTCACCACCCCGCCGGCGTCCTGACTGCGGTTCAAGGAATGCGGCCGTGTGGTCGCGACCGGCTGGACTGCGCCCGCTCACTGAATCGACATCAGGTACCGCGTCAGGTCATCCGTCCATAGCCTGGGGTGCGCGATCAATGCGTGCCCGGAGTTTTGTCCGGGTACCCAGTACGACTGGAACTGCCCCTTGCCGCCCGCGGCAACGAACGCCCCGAAATTGTCCCTGCTGTGCGAGAGCGAGTAGTACGGATCCTGATCGCCATACAGCCACAGTGTCGCTCGCGGGAACTTTCCCCCGCGCCTGAAGGTCCCGGCGTTGATCGTCACGGCGTTCGGGCAGCGATCTCCCATCCAGCCGCCGACGAAATTGACCACGCCGACGACGGCCTCGGGCCGCTCGCCGGCATAAGCAATGGACAGAATTCCGCCGCGCGACTGACCGGCCAGCAGGATGCGGCTCTGCAGGACATCGCGGCGCGAGCGCAGGTGCGACATGACGGCATCGAGATCTTCGATTGCCCGTTCGACGCCGGGGAGCGACAGCGAAGGCAGGCAGGCATACCGGCTGCGGTCGGTCTCGAATCCTTCGTCGTAGCGTCCGTCCGACGCCCCTCTGCCGCGGCGTTGCGGGAAGACGACCATCCATCCGCGTTCGACGAAATACGCCGAGGCCGCCGGGCTCCACCAACTGCGCCGAAACAACTCAGGGCTGTCTCCTCGTCCGGTCGATCCATGATTAAAAACCACCGTCGGGAACGGACCGGGGCCGTCTGGCCTTCGAACGAGCAATTCCAACTGGACCGCTTTGCCGTCTTCGATCAGCGATGTTTCGACGAACTCCCGGGTGGGGTCCGGCGGCTGGGCGGCGGCCTGCAGGGAAACGATCGCGAGGGCGACTGAAACAAGCACGCGGAGCATCTCGATCTCCCAGGGGATGGCATCCCGACAACTCGAAGCGGGAGCGCCCCGCGTTCAGCGCCGCGCCGGCCACGTCTGTCGGTTCGAGGGCGACGAACGGCCTGGCGCCGTGATCGACTCTCGCGAGCAGGCCATTGGTGCCGACCTTCGGCGCCAGCGAGCATGTCCCTGCATCGTATCCGCGATCGCGCAATGGGGCGCGCCGGACCGATGGCGCGGCATGTTCGCGGGTCGATCCGAAAGACCGCATGGCAACCTACGCCGAAATCACGACCGTCGAATACTCGGGTGACATCCGGGTCGATTCGCTCCTCGACGATTCCACCCTGTCGTGGAACTACATCCTGCCGTCGCGCACGACGCTGTACTACACGTTCGAGACCAGCGTGATCAGCACGCGGGCGTCCGGTGTGACCGGGTTCAACGCGACTCAGGTCGCGGCGACGCAGGCGCTGCTGTCGTACGCCAGTTCGGTGACCGGGATCACTTTTGCGCAGGTGGCCAGTGGTGCATCGGCTGACTTTCATTTCGGCAACAGCAATGTGGCCGGGGCGACGACCGCGGGCCTGACCCTGGCCGCCTGGAGCTATTCGCAGTCGTCGGGCGGACAAGTGACTGCCTACACCGCAGACGCCTTCGTGTTGCTCGACAACGCCGAATTCTCGGCGATCAATGTGGCGCCAGCGCCCGGCAACACCGGATACGAGATCCTGCTGCACGAGATCGGCCACGCGCTGGGATTGGGGCACCCGTTCGACAGCCCCTATGCGTTGCCGGCCGGGCAGGACAACACCGGCAATACGGTGATGTCGTACACGCATTCGGGCGGCGCGAAGTCGACCTTCCAGTCCTATGACCTGCTGGCGCTGCGCTGGATCTTCGGCGAGGACGGTTTGCGTGGCTCGTTCGGGTACAACTCGATCTATGGGTCGTCGCTGACGCTCGCACCGGTGATTGCCGATGATT
The DNA here is from genome assembly GCA_016710525.1 of Burkholderiaceae bacterium. GTDB lineage: Bacteria > Pseudomonadota > Gammaproteobacteria > Burkholderiales > Burkholderiaceae_E > Quisquiliibacterium. Next base: position 40,871 of record JADJVQ010000066.1, on the reverse strand, counting down.
TCGCGGCGTCGTCGGCGACCACCGGCGTGCTGACGATCGCTGCATCGATCACCGGATCGCTGGAGGCCGCCGGTGACCGCGACTGGTTCGCGGTCAGTCTGGCCAGCGGCACGCGATATGCATTCGATCTGAAAGGCGCCGCCAGCGGCGATGGCTCGCTCGCCGATCCGGTGCTCCGCCTGGTCGATGCCGCCGGCAATACGATCGCGACCAGCAACGATGCCGGCGGGTCCCTGAACTCGCGCATCGAGTGGACGGCTGCCGGCAGTGGGCTCTACTTCCTGGAAGCGGCAAGCCAGGTCAGCGCGGGCACGGGAAGCTATCGCCTGAGCGCAGCCAGCACATTGGCCAACCGCGCTCCCATCGCTCTCGCGGATGCCTTTGCCGGCCCTGAAGACGGCGTGCTCTCGGGAAACGTGCTGACCAACGACAGCGACCTGGATGCCCAGGTGCTCACGGCGGTGGTCGAGTCGCAGCCTGGGCACGGCTCGCTTTCGCTGCAGGCCAACGGCCAGTTCAGCTATGTGCCCGCGGCCCATTTCAACGGCGTCGACAGCTTCGTCTATCGGGCCAGCGACGCCAGTCTGTCGGCACTCGCGACGGTGACGCTGACGGTGACACCGGTCAACGATCGACCGGTCGCCCTGGCCGCACTGGTCAGCGTGATCGAGGACACGCCGGTTTCCGGCGTCCTGCCGCCGGCGACCGATGTCGATGCCGATCCGCTCAGCTATTCGAAAGGATCGAACCCCGCCCATGGCAGCCTGACGGTCACGTCGAGCGGGCAGTTCACCTACGTGCCGGTGAGCCAATTTTCGGGGACCGACAGTTTCACCTACACGGTCAGTGACGGCAGTCTGTCGAGCAGTGCGTCCGTGACGCTGGTCGTTGCCGGGGTCAACGATGCGCCGGTTTCCGCCACCGCGTCGATTGCCGTGGATGAGGACACGCGGGCCAGCGGTCGCCTGCCCGGCGCGTCCGATCCCGACGGGGATTCGGTTTCCTACACGCAGGCCAGCGGTCCGTCGCATGGAACGGTCACGATCGAGAACAATGGGCAGTACACCTACGTTCCGGCCGCCAACTACTTCGGCGAGGATGCTTTCGCTTTCCGGGTCAGCGATCCGGCTGGCGCGTCCAGTGCCTATCTCGTTGCGGTCACCGTGCGTGGCATGGTCGACGAGGTCTTCGGCACCCCGGACAGCGACGTGCTGACCGACGCCAGCGGTGACGCCCGCCTGTCCGGCCTGCTCGGCCATGACCGGCTCCTGGGCGGCTCCGGCAACGACACGCTCGACGGCGGGGCCGGCATCGACACGGCGGTTTATGTCCAGCCGGCCGGTGCCTATCGCGTCGCAAGGGTCGGGTCCGGCTGGCGCGTCACCGATCGGCAAGGCAGCGACGGGCTCGACGTGCTGATCGACGTCGAGCGGCTGGAATTCGCGGGCAAGGCCTTCGATCTCGTCAAACCGCCGGTGGCCGGCACGCCGGCGTACGGCGGACTCGACCATTTTCTGTTCGACCCGGTGTACTACCTGCTCGAGTACGGGGCAAAGGTGCCGACGGCCACCTTGGTCAGTGCCTGGCAGAGTTATGCCGGCTCAGGCGCCGCGCAGCACCGGCAGCCGAACAGCTGGTTCGACGCCCGCTATTACGCCGACAAGTGGAGCGACCTGGGCGCCCTGAACCTGGACGACCTGTCGCTGTTTCGGCACTTCAATTTGTTCGGTGTCTGGGAGGGGCGTGCGCCGGGGCCGGCCTTCGACCGGTTTGACCCGGATGCCTATCTGACGGCCAATCCGGACGTTGCCGGCTACATCGAGGGCCACCTGGCCGATTTCCTGGGCAGTCGCGCCAACGGCGCCATTGCGCATTTCATCCTGTATGGCGAGGCGGAAGGGCGCCAGGCCGTCGACCGCGCCGGGCAGGGCATCAGCCTGGATTATGTGGTCGACCTGATGGGCTGAGCGGTTCCAGCCGATCAGCCGGCGCATCACGCTGTCACTCGACGCGCAACCAAAGGGTTGCACGATTCGAGTCATTGCTCCATACTGCTAAAACGCAACCAAACGGTTGCTTTAGCGAACGATCCACAAGGAGCCGACAGACCATGAACACCACCTTGGAAAACAGCTGCGTCGAACGCAGCATCGTCATCCAGGCGCCGCGCGATCGCGTGTGGCGCGCCCTTTCCAACGCCGAACACTTCGGCACCTGGTTCGGCGCGAAGCTGGAAGGCCAGACCTTTGCACCCGGCAGGCGCGTCCGCGGCCAGATCACCATCTGCGGTCACGAGGACGCCTGGTTCGACGTGGTCATCGAGCGCATCGAACCGCAGGATCTGTTCTCGTATCGCTGGCATCCCTACGCCGTCGACCCTTCGGTGGACTACGCCAAGGAGGAGCCCACGCTCGTGACGTTCACCCTGACGGATGCGCCCGGCAACGGCACGCTGCTGACCGTGAGGGAAACGGGCTTCGAGAACGTGCCCCCGCATCGGCGCCTCGAGGCGTTTCGCATGAACAGCGCCGGCTGGGAGGCGCAGTTGAGCAGCATCGCGCGGCATGCCAGCGCGTAGCGGCGCGGCGCGTGGCGGGGGGGCTCGCGAAGGCGGACTGGCCGCCATCGTCCAGTCCAGCGAGGCGCTCGCGGGCGTGTTCGCAGCCCTGGGCGATCCCACGCGGCTAAAGCTGGTCGCCCTGCTCTGCGCGGGGGGCGCGTTTTCGATCGGGCAGCTGACGGCCAATACCGACATCAGCCGGCAAGGGGTGACCAAACACCTCCAGGTGCTGGCACAGGCGGGTGTCGTGCGCGACGTCAAGCGCGGACGAGAACGCCTTTGGCAGCTCGAGCCCGGTCAGCTCGAGGAGGCAAAGCGAACGCTGGAGGTGATCGGGCAGCAGTGGGACGTGGCGCTGGGCAAACTCAAGCGCTTTGCGGAATCACTCTGAATGCTTGGCCGGCACGCCGGTGTTCCCACGCACCTACGTGCCGCGTCCTGACAAACACAATCCGACGGTGGTCTCAGGTCTCGGCTCGCCGGGGACGGAAGATGGCGTAGTTGCCGTTCGCCTGGCCGACCAGCACGTTGTCGACATAGAGTTTGGAGTCGAGGTTTGCCACCGTCTTGCCACGATTGATCAGCACGGTTTTGCACGTGACCACCCCGGCCGAGACCGGCTTGAAGTAGTTGATCTTGATTTCGATCGTGGCGCAGATGTCGCCGGGTTCCAGCGTTGTGTACACGGCCGCGCCCATGCCGGTGTCGGCCAGCGCATACAGCACGGCACCGTGAACGACGCCATGCGGATTCAGGTGCTCCTGACGAACAGTCAGGGTCGAAGTGCTGCTGCCCTCATGGCTGTGGTCGACGCGCAGGTCGATGAGATCGGCGAAGGGATGTTTCATCCGGCACTCCGATGATCCGGGTTCGACAGCGGGCGATACAGGACCATCGGCTCCAGGGTTTCACGGTGCCGCGCGACCCCGATGCGTTCGTACTCGCCACCCTTGTCGTGGCGGTATCGGCCGGTCGGGGGCGCAGGGCGTTCGCTCAGCGCGGTGCCATCCGAATGGCGCCGTCCAGCCGGATGCACTGGCCGTTGAAATAGCTGTTGCGCGCGAGTTCCATCGCCAGGCTGGCGAATTCTTCGGGCTTGCCCAGGCGCTTCGGGAAGGGCACCGATGCGCTCAGGCTGTCGAGCACCTGCTGCTTGGCCCCGAGCATCAGCGGCGTTGCAAAGATGCCCGGCATGATCGAATTCACGCGGATGCCGATGTCCGACAGATCGCGGGCCATGGGCAGGACCAGGCCATTGACGCCGGCCTTGGCCGAGGCATAGATCACCTGCCCGATCTGACCATCTTGGGCAGCGACCGAGGCGGTCAGGGTGATGCTGCCGCGCTCGCCGTCTTCGAGCGGCTCGAGGGTGGCCATGCCTTCGGCCGACAGCGACGCCAGGCGATAGCTGGCGATGAGCACGCCCTGCACACCGGCCTCGTAGTCGGCCGTCGACAGCCGCTTGAGCTTGCCGGCTTCCTTGTCCCAGGCCAGGGTCTTGCCACGCTTGGACGTCATCGCGCAGTGAACGAGCACGCGCTCCTGGCCGTGAGCGGCGCGCGCTTTGGCAAAGCCGGCAACGACCGCGTCCTCGTTGTTGATGTCGACCTTGCAGAAGATTCCGCCAATGGCCTGAGCAACCTCAGCGCCCTTGGCTTCGTTCACGTCAAAGATCGCGACTTTGACGCCGGCAGCGGCCAATGCCTCGGCGGAGGCCCGACCCAGGCCGGAAGCGCCGCCGGTGACAACTGCGCTGATGGATGCATCAATCTTCATATTCGGGTTCTCCTGAACGGCAGACTCGTGGGGGGTGCACAGCGATCGGTCACCCGATCGCGGGCGGGTTCAACGATTCTAGCGTGCGCTCATTCGGCATGAGGCCGCCGCGGTGTTCCATTTCGACGCCAGGCGTTTTCAAGGTTGAAACGAACTCTCCAACCGGCGCTTTTCGTCTCGATCGAGCGATCTCAGGGCGGCGTGGCGATTTCGTCGTAGCCCTTGCCGACGAACTGAACGAGGCAAAAGCCGTTGCCGAACGGGTCGGCCATCAGGGCCAGTTTTCCCCAGTTGCTCGATCGGACCGGCTTTTCCAGGATCGCACCCGCATTGAGGGCTCGCTGCACAGCCGCCTCGACATCCTGCACCACGACATCCAGATGCACCGGAGTCCAGTGCCGCCGATAGTCCCGGACCTGATCGGTCCGCGGCGATGCGGCGCTTCCCGCGGCCTTGACCAGCAGATAGATCGGCGCCGAGCCGCCCGACAGTTCGACGCCGTCAGCGCCGAAACGGCGGCTGACCTTCAGGTCGAAGGCGGTCGTATAGAAGCGGACGGCAGGATCCAAATCGCTGACATCGATGTTGACGAGCAGATCCAAGGCGGACCCCTTTGGGTGGTCGATCGCGGGCGGCGAGTTCGCGCTAGCGGGGGCGATTCGATCCGGAGATTCGGACGGTCCGAGTCGCCAGATGAACCTCTCTGAGGAAGTACGCCAGACCCACCACCAAGGTGAGCGTCGAGCAGGCGAACAGCAGGGCAACCAGCACCCGCATCGGAAGTCCCAGCAGCACTTCGAGAAACAAGGTGGTGACGACGGTGCAGACCAGCAGGGCCGACAGGGTGCAGGCCGTGATCGCCGTGCTCGCCAGATGGCGGCGCCGCTCCAGGTTGGCGAATTCGGTCTGAAGGTTCTCGGATGCCCGGTTTAGCGCAGCGCTCTCGCTTTCGGTCAGGAAGCGGCCACGGTCGATGATGCGCGCAAGGCGGCCCGCCATCACGTTCAGGATCCCCGCGATGCCGGTGAGCAGAAAGACGGGCGCAAGGGCCAATTGGATGGCCTGGGAGATGTCGGTGATGGCCAGCGAGGTTGTCGTCATTCCGTGCGTTCTAGGGTTTGCTTCGCAACCGCATAGCGCAGTTCCGAGAAGCCTGCGCCAATCATGCGGGCCGACAACAATTGGAGGGGCGGATTGGTGATTCGCCGCGGCAGCAGCGGGCGTCCGGCGCCCAGCGTGACCGATGCCACCTGAACGATGATCTCGTCGAGCAGACCGGCGTCGTGGAACTGGCCCACCAGTTCGCCGCCGCCGACCAGCCAGATGGCCCGATCCGCGGCGGCGGCGCGCATCTGCCGATGCACCGGGCCAACCGCGCCCTGCACAAAGCGGATATCCGCGCCCGCAACACCCGGGAGCTCGCGGCTGGTGAAAACCCAGGTCGGTTGCGCGTAAGGCCAGGTTCCGGGCGTGGTGTCGGTGGGCTTGATGACATGCCGCAACATCCACTCATAGGTCGATGCGCCCATCGCCAATGCGCCGACCTGGGCGATGAACTCGGGATACCCGGTGTCGTTCAAATCGCCCAGCGGAAAGAGCCATTCGAGGGAGTGGTCTTCCGTCGCGATGAAGCCGTCCAGACTGGAGGCGGTGTAGTACTGCGTTTTCATCGCGGGACGGCTCTCGGGTGGTCGAGCGAAACTCATCGTGCATTGTCCACGCCGACGACAGTTTCGCCAAGACGGTGCTCAACGCAAGACCTGCGCCCCGGGACCCCCCAGCCCCCCCCCGATTACGACTTCCCGGACTTCAAGACCGACAACCATGTGTGTGTGCTCGGCGCCGAGAAGGCCGCATGGTTCAAGGACACCGAAGGCAATGTCCTGTGCCTTCACGAGGACATCCCTCAGGGTGCCTCGGCCGTGACCTGAGACCGCGCCCCGGGGCACGCGCCGGCGCGTCCGGCGCCCGGGTTCTCGCGTCCGTCGGACGGTCCATGACCGCCCGCGTCGGACCATGATTCCCTGCGCGCAGGGGGCCATGGGTGACGACGCGCGGCGCGAGCCGGCACGTCGCGCGCCGGGCCCGTGATCCGGCTGCAATCCGCGTCGGCCGTGCCTGCCGTGGCGGTCGGGTGTTGGCAAGAAAGTCTGCATGGCAACCTACGACGATATATTCATCACCCGCTACACGGGTGACATCCGTGTCGATGCGCTGCTCGATGCCGACACGCTGTCGTGGAACTACATCCTGCCGGCGCGCACGACGCTGTACTACACCTTCGACACCAGCCTGAGCAGCGCCAGGGCGAACGCGGTGGTGGGCTTCAACGCGGCGCAGAAAGCCGCGGCGCAAGAGCTGCTGGCCTACACCACGACCGTCACCGGTATCAGCTTCGCCGAAGTGTCGAGCGCGGCAGCGGCCGATTTTCACTTTGCCAGCGCAGACGTCGTCAATCCGTCATTTCTGGGCGAGACCAAGACGAGCTGGAACTATCTGTTCGATGCGCGAGAGACGATCACCTCGTATACCGCCGAAGCCTTCATCTATCTGGACAACGTCGACTACGCGAGGACCAACAGCGCCCCCGTCGCCGGCAGCCGAAGCTACGAGATCCTGCTGCATGAGATCGGGCACGCGCTCGGGCTGGGGCATTCGTTCGACACGCCCTACCCGTTGCCGGCCGTTCAGGACAATACCGACAACACCGTGATGTCCTATACCCACGTCGGCCCTCGCAAGACGACCTTCCAGGAATACGATCTGCTGGCGCTGCGCTGGATCTACGGCGAGGACGGACTGCGCGGTACGGCGGGCTACAACTCGTCCAATGGTCCGTCGCTGACCCCGGCGCCCCTGGCCGACGACTATGCCGCGTCGTCGGCGACCACCGGGGTGCTGGCCATGAACGCGGCGCTCTCCGCCTCGCTGGAATCACCGGGCGATCGAGACTGGTTCGCGGTGAGCCTGACAGCGGGTATCCGCTACGTTTTCGAACTCAAGGGCGCGGCGACCGGCAACGGCACCCTGGCCGACCCCGCCTTGTGGCTGCTCAGCAATGCCGGCAGCACGCTGGCCAGCAACGACGATGCGGGCGGTTCACTGAATTCGCGAATCGATTTCACGGCCGCTGCCTCGGGGGTCCACTACCTTCAGGCGGTGAGCAACGCCGCGAGCGGCGTCGGAACCTACCGGCTGAGCGTCGCCGGTTCGGCGGCCAATCGCGCCCCGATGGTGGCGCCCGACAGCTTCTCCGCCACGCAAGACATCGTGCTGACCGGCAATGTGCTCGCCAACGACAGCGATCCCGATGGCCAGGCAATGACTGCGGCGCTCTTGTTGCCGCCCGCGCATGGCACGATGGTGCTCCAGGCCAATGGGCAGTTCACCTATTCGCCGGTGGCCGGATTCACCGGTGCCGACGCCTTCATCTACAGCGCCAGCGATGGCGCTCTATCGGGCAGTGCAACGGCCAGTCTGGTGATCGCGGCGCTTCCGGAAGTGCGCGGCACCGCCAACGACGACACGCTGGTCGATACCGGCGGCGATGCGCGCCTGTCCGGTCTGGCGGGAGACGACCGGCTCCAGGGCGGTTCGGGCGACGACCGGCTCGATGGCGGCGCGGGGACCGACACGGCCGCGTTTGCGCAGGCCGCAGGGGCCTTTCGCGTATCGCGCAGCGGTTCGGGCTGGAGTGTCGTCGATCAGGCCGGCGGCGAGGGCGTCGACACGCTCGTCGACGTCGAGCGCCTGCAATTCGCCGACAAAACTTTCGAGCTGGTCAAACCGGCTGTCGCCGGCACGCCGGCCTATGGCGCGCTCGACCATTTTCTGTTCGACCCGGTGTATTACCTGCTGGATTCGCCCTCGCTGGTTCCGGCCACCACGCTGGCCACCGCCTGGACCCACTATGCCGGTACCGGCGCGGCGCAGCATCAGCGCCCCAACAGCTGGTTCGATGCGGGCTACTACGCAACACGGTGGAGCGATCTGGGATCCTTGCAGCTGGACGACCTGTCGCTGTTCCGGCACTTCAATCTGTTCGGCGTGTGGGAGGGGCGTTCACCGGGTCCGGCTTTCGACCGCTTCGACCCGAATGCGTATCTGATGGGCAATCCGGATGTGGCCGCGTACATCGACGGACACCTGCCGGACTTTCTCAACAGCCGGGCGAATGGCGCGATCGCGCACTTCATCCTGTACGGAGCGGCCGAAGGCCGTGGCGCGGTCGATCTGGCCGGTCAGGCGATCCGGCTCGACTATGCGCTCGACCTGATTGGCTGATGCGTCCACTGGGCTCATGAGCCTTCGCGTTGCCCGGCTTCGACCGGCTGAACAAGCCACCTAGGCGAACGAACCGGTCAGCACGCTCGCGAACAATTCGGTGTCGATGTTGCCGCCCGACACGGTGACGGCAATCTTCCTGCCGCGGTTGCGGTGCTTCTCCTGCAGCGCCGCGGCCAGGGGCGCGGCGCCGGCGCCCTCGCTGACGTTGTGCGTGCACTCGAACAGGGTGCGCATGGCGTGCGCGACTTCCGCGTCGGTGACCTCCACGATGCGATCCACCCCGTGCAGGATCACCTCCAGCGCCTCGGCGTTCGGGCTGCGGCAGGCCATGCCATCGGCAATGCGGGTCGTGACCGGACAGTCGATGGCCTTCCCTTGAGTGAACGATTCCAGGTAGGCGCGAGCATGCGCCGACACGACGCCGACCACTTCGGTCGTTGTGCCCAGCGCCGCGCGCGCCGCCAGCATGGCCGAGATTCCCGACCCCAGGCCGATCGGAACGTACACGGTCTGGAGATCGCGAACGGCCCGCAGCAGTTCGACCCAGTACGTGGCCACGCCGGCGACCAGCAGCCGGTGGTAGGACGGCACCATGTGCAGGGACTGCTCGCGCGCGAGGCGCTGCGCGTACTCCATCGACGCCTGGAAGTCGTCGCCGTGTTCGATCAGTTCGACGCCGAGCGCGCGCATGGCGGCGTTCTTCTCGACGCTGTTGCCGTGCGGCACGACGATGGTTGCCGGGATGCCATGGCGCCGTGCGGCCAGGCCGACCGATTGCCCGTGGTTGCCGCGTGTGGCCGAAATGACGCCCTTTGGTTGCGTGCGGTCCTTCACGAGCGCGTCGAAGTAGACCAGTCCGCCGCGCACCTTGAAGGCGCCGATGGGCGTGTGGTTCTCGTGCTTGACCCAGACCTCGGTGCCCAGGCGTTCGCACAGCAGCGGCCAGCAATATTGAGGCGTGGCTGGCATGGCCGAATAGACGATGGCCGCCGCCTGTTCGATGTCGCTGAGGGTTGGAAGCATGGCAAGGTCCGTACGCAATCGTTCGGGCGCGCTACCGGCTCACCGCGATCAGAATCCAGACGATCACGGCAAGCTGGACGACGTTGATCAGGATGGCGGTGAGGTGGGTTCGGCGAAATGCGGGAATCGCGTCCGCGAAGTCCGACTGAATCTGGGCGCCGATGGAATCCATCGTCGGGATGATCTGCTTGCGCAGGAGGACGGCCACCACCGCCAGTGCTGCCGCTGCGGCTGCCACTCCCGAACGGCCCGCAATCACGAGGCTGAGCGCTGTGGCCGTCGCGCTGGCGAGTGCGGCCACGTAGTAGGTATTGAAAAACGCACGCACGAATCGGGCATCGAGGGGCGTGTCGTGCTTGAGCACCAGCAGCGGTATGGAGCCCAGGATGAAATAGGTCGTCGTGGCCAGCATGGCCCCGGCGCAGATCAGGGCGGCCAGCAGGGCGGAAGTCATCGCGAATTACCTCCTGGCACGAGGCCACAGTGTTCGCCGCGGCAGCGGCAGGTCGTCACGCTGCACGGTTCGACTCCGCGCGTTGTTTCAGGCGTTCCAGGGTGACCGGCAGACCGGCGTTCAGCTGCCTGGAGAGCATGGGGCCGAGCAAGATCGACAGCAAGCCGGAGAACGTCACTCGGTGGAGGATTTCAGTGCCCGATGGACCGGGTGTCAGTTCATGCTCGAAGACCATGCGGAACAATGGAATCTTGGATTCGACCGTGAAAGATCGCCCCGGGACGACATCGGTTACCCGCATCGGAACCGTTCGTCCCTTGGTGGGGGTCAGCTTGCCCTGCGCGCCAGTGCGCAAGGGCCCATCGAGCGTTGCCTGTTTCGTGTCCGGATCCCAGGTGTGCCAGTTGGCAACGTCCTCATAGAGGCGAAAGACCGCCTCCGGTGAGGCGTTGGTGATGGTTCGGTGCTCGATTTTCATGGATAGGACTGGACGGCTGGGTGAAGGAGGTGAGCCCGAAACCCGCAGACCCGCGGCAGGCGTAGAACGATAACGCAGGGTGGCTGTCCACCCAAGGGGCTCGGGCGAAACCAAGGAGATGACCGGCGCATGGCAAGGTTCGCTGGAATGAGCGTGATCACGGAGCTTTGACTGAAACCCTTACCCGCACTCGGAGGAGCAGGGTGTTGCCGCTCGGGCCCAATGCATGCGCTTCGTATTCGAAGTAGTCCTCCCCTTCAAACCCGGGCATCGGCGTGTAGACGGCCCTGTGCGCCTTGACCTGCGCAACGCCCCCGCTGGGAGGGGCGCGTAACGGCGCCCGAGTGCGCGGGGTTGCGTCCTTCGCCTGGTATTCCGAAGTTGGCGATGGCACAGGGTTGGCCGGTGTTGATGACGTGCATCTGCGCTTCAGCCCCTTGAGGCGAGGTAGCGCCCCGAAACGGCAGGACACGGCAGCCATCGGGATTCGACTGCGCAAGAGAGGCGCTTGCAGCCATCAGCGCAACCAGTGTCAGAACCGTTGCTGGGATCGAGATCATGAATAACAGACGAAGTTGTCGACTGCCCCGAGGGTGCGAGCAGAGGGGGCTCAGTCGAAATCGCAGCGGCAGGCCACCCGGAAGAGTACATCTCTGACCATTGTCTCTGTGGGCAGCGATTTCGCCAACACCGTGTCGGTGATGTTCGGTGCGGGAGTGTGCCCGTTCGTCGAGGCTGGGCTAGTATTCGTCGCACACTCTTCTTCAGAGGCCATGATGACCGAACCGATGGTGGTGGAAGTCTTTTCCGACTACATCTGACCCTGGTGTTATCTCAGTACCGTGCGTATCGAGCGGCTCAGGAAAGAACACAACGTCCAGATCAAGTGGATTCATTTCCCGCTGCATCCGGACACACCGGCGCAGGGGCGCAGCCTGGCGGATCTGTTCGCCGGCCGCGGCTTCGACATACCCAAGATGCAGGCGCAGATGCGCGAACGCATGACGGCCGAAGGGCTGCCTTACGGCGATCGCACCATGACCTACAACAGCCGCCTGGCGCAGGAACTGGGTGCCTGGGCCGACACCCAGCCGGGCGGGGATGCGATCCATGACGCGCTGTTTCGGGCGTACTTCGTCGAGGGCGCCAACATCGGCGATGTCGAAACGCTCGTCGGAATCGCCGCCGCGGTCGGGCTCTCGGCGCAGGCCGCGCGCGAGGTGCTCGAGACGCGCAGCTTCGGGCCCATGGTGGACGCTGACTGGCAGAAATCGCATGCCTACGGCGTGACCGGTGTGCCCACGTTCGTCGCCGGACGTCATGGTGTGGTCGGCGCGCAGCCTTACGAAGCACTGGAGCAACTGGTCGCAGTGGCCAAGGGGTGAGCAGCGGCCGCGCGAGACGATCCGGCGTGTAACGACCCGGCGCGTGACGGCGTCGCGTCGAGCGCGCCCGCCGGGTGGCGCGGCTTGAGGTCCGCTGACAGCGCGGACTGTTTCGAGGAAGGAAAGTTTGCGATGCGCATCGACAACGCCGTCAATATCGAGGACCTCAGGCGACTGGCCCGCCGGCACTCGCCGCGGGCGGTCTTCGACTATGTCGAGGGCGGAGTCGAAGACGAGATCGGCATGGACCGCAACCGAGCCGCCTTCGACGCGGTGCGAATCGTTCCGCGGTATCTGGTCGATGTCTCGCAGCGATCGCAAAAGACCACCTTGTTCGGGCGCGAGTATGCGATGCCCCTGGGAGTCGCCCCGATGGGACTGTCGGGCATCTCGCGGCCCGGCACGGACCTGGCATTGGCCAGCGCGGCCGGGCAGGCCGGCATTCCGTTCACGCTGTCCAATGTCTCGAACGACCCGATGGACCAGGTGGTGCGCGCAGGCAACGGGCAGGTGTTCTTCCAGCTCTACGGCACCCGAAACCGGGGGCTGATGCATGGGTCGGTTGCACGTGCCGCCGACCTGGGTGTGCCCGTGCTGATGGTCACGGTGGACGTGCCGGTGCACCCGAATCGCGAGCGCAATGCGCGCAGCGGATTCGGCGCCGCGGTGAAGCTCAAGCTGCCCTACCTGCTCGAGGCGGCCAGGCACCCGCGCTGGATCCTCGAGTATCTGGCCAATGGTGGCGTGCCGAAGTTCATGAACCTGCTGTCGGCCCAAGACACGGCGGCATCGTCGGCGATAGAGGTGGCCCGGACATCCGGCGAGCAGATGGGCGATACCACCCAGGTCTGGCGCGACTTCGAGGACATCCGGCGACGCTGGCCGGGCAAGCTGGTGATCAAGGGCGTGATGCACCCGGACGACGCCCGTCGCGCGGTGGAGCTGGGCGCCGATGGCGTGCTGGTCTCCAATCATGGGGGCCGGCAGCTGGATCTGGCGCCGTCGCCGCTGGAGGTGCTGCCGGCCATCCGTGCGGCACTCGATCCGTCGATTGCGGTGCTCTTCGACAGCGGCGTGCGCCGCGGCTCGCATGTGGTGGCTGCGATGTGCCTGGGAGCGGATTTCGTATTCGCCGGCCGGGCGATGCTCTACGGCGCCATTGCCGCTCGAGAAGCCGGCGCGGCGCGTGCCATCGCGCTGCTCAAGCGCGAGATCGACCTGCAGATGGGGCAGATGGGCTGCGCCGGTACCGATGAGTTCGGGCCGCAGTGGTTGCTGCCGCGGGCCGGGTAGATTCGGCTGTCTCGGTACCGCTACCTTGGGATGCGCCGTTGTTCGGCGCACGCCTGCACGAGCTGAGCGAAGCGGCGATCGCGAGTGGCGGCTTGTTTGGCGCTGACAACCCAGTGCGTGATCGCTCGCTGGTAGCTCGGTGCGGCGGACTGAAAGTACGTCCAGGCTTGCCGATGCTGCTGGAACTCGCGAACTTCAACCGGCGTCAACGCGGCGGCTTCTTCCCGCTCGAAGGAGTACACGCCGGTCCTGGCCTGAACTCGGGATTCGAAGGCAGCGATGCCGATGGGTTGCATCCGATTTTGCCTCGTCAGCTCCCCCACCTTGCCGACGTTGACCAGGCTCCAGATCGAGCCCTGCTTGCGCGGCGTGAAACGGATCTGGTACGACCCTTCGTCGATTCGCTTGCGCACGCCGTCGATCCAGCCGAAGCACAGCGCCTCGTCGACCGACTCCGGCCAGGTCATGCTCGGCAGGCCGGTGCCGACCTTCCTGAAGCCGACGATCAGTTCCTTGGCCGAGGTGTGGTTGACTTCCAGCCAGGCCCGGAATTCCAGGGCGGATACAAAGAACGTGGGAGACACGATGGGCTCAGGGTGTGCGCCTCACGGCCGTGCCCACAGCGCGATCACACCCAGTGCATGGAGAAGTCCGAGCACCAGGCATATGCCGGAAGACACCAGCCAGAAGCTTGGGGAGTTTTCAGGGAAGAGGGGCCTCAGAAGCGGGAAGGCAAAGGCGCGCACCAGATACACAGCGCTGATGAGCACCAGCGCCAGCTTCGTGAAGGGCAGGGGGGGCGCGATACCGGCGCCCGAGAAGGCATACGCGGCGCACACGAGCAGGGTGCTGGCGATCGCCAGGGTCACGAGAGTGGGCTGGATCTTGCCGGCTTGAACCGCGCGCGCCATGCGCTCGCCGGCACCCATGAATCGATAGGCCGGCGCGCCCAGAGCAATGCAGGCCAGGTGGGCGATCGAGGCGAGGGCGCTCAGGACGCCACCCAGCAAGAGCGCCGTGTTGCCGAAGTCGAGCATGGTGAGAGTGTACCGGCGATGAATCGAAACGACCCGGGCCGCGAACTGTCGGCGCCGGGCCGCGTATCGGCGAAGGTCTGGCACGTGTAGATTTGGCGGTGGTACGCAACTACCAGGAGAGACCGATGGAAAAGAAGATCTTCGTCAGCTTGCCGGTCACCGACCTGAACGCTTCTATCGCCTTCTACAAGGCACTGAACTTCACGCAGAACCTTCACTTGAGCGACGAGAACGCCGCCGGGATGATGTGGAGCGAGGCGATTCACGTGATGCTGCTCACCCACGTCAAGTGGCGCACCTTGACCTCACGACCTTTTCCGCCTGCGGGTACGAGCGCGTCGATGCTTTCGCTGACGATGGAGAGCCGCGACGCCGTCGATTCGTTGAACCTTGCCGCGGCGGCGCACGGTGGGCGGGCGGATGTGAACCCGGTTGAGGACCTGGGCTTCATGTATACCCGGGACCTTGCGGACCCGGACGGCCACCTGTGGGGCGTGATCTGGATGGACCCGGCGGCGATTCCACCCGCGGACGATCGCTGAGGCTGGCTTTGCGTCACGCTCGACAGGCGTTCGACTGTCGGGTCGGTACGTGGCGGCTGTCCAGTCAACGGCCGAGCCTGGCGTTGATGTTCCAGCACCTCTCCTGACGCGGAGAATGGTCGCCTCCCGTGACGGGGGCGCATCACTTGGCACGCCCGCCGCGGCGAGCAAGGAGGCCGCGCAACAGGTGAACCCACGCGGACCAGCGAACACGCGTAGGCTGTTCGCCGAGTGCGACCTGTGCCTTGGTGAGCGCATCTTCGACCAAGGCGTCGTGCAGGGGCCGAAAGACCAGCGGCCAGGACAGCAGAGCAAGGCCGGTGAGCTTCATCTCGATGGTGTGCCGCAGGACAGTGCCGGACTCTCCATGAGCAAGGACCTCGAACCAGTGCCGACCGATGAAGCCTCGAGGTGCTGTGAATTGAAAGGAAATCCGCTGGCCGGGGTCATAGAGGGCAACGGCATAGCGGATAGGCCCGTGGCCTCCGAGGGCACCTGGCTGAAGCGGGCGGTCGAAGCGAATCCGTGGCCAATCTTCCGAAGGCCAGAGTGGGTCGTTCGGAGAGGACAGAGCGTCCAGCAGATAGGCCGCCTGCGGCGGACTGGCGCGAAGACTGCGCTGATGCACGTTGAGCACACGCACGGGTTTACCCCTGATGCCAGATTCGAATGGACGTCTTGGGGGCTGTTACTGCTTCGACAGGAACCAAGCCACCAGTGCATTCGCATGTCCGTGCCCCATCGCATGGTCCGACTTGAGGAGCGAGACCAGCTCCATGTGCTTGAGGGGGCCCGCACGCTTTAAGACCGTCATCCAGTGCTCGATCGGTTTCCCGTACTTTTTTTCGATCGACGGGAAATAGGAAGCCGGCCCCTTTGTTTTTTCTTCACTTGTCACCGTCCGCTCCGTCCGATGGGTTTGTCATTGGGCGCGATTCTCGCCCTGCGTACGATTTGACCCGCAAGGGGTGCTTGGAAGGATCGTTGGCCTTCAAGGTCATGCTTGCGGTGCGGCTACGACAGGTTATTGCATCAATCATGAAGAATCCGCGACGCGCAATCGCTTCGAGTAGATGAGCTGGGCATGGCCTTGAGGTCGGCCCTCGAGTGTGTACATTCTCTCGTAGCCCATGCGCTCGTAGAAGCCTGGCGCCTGGAAACTGTGGGTCGTTAGTACGAGCTGCACACAACCGCGACGACGGGCTTCAGCTTCGGCAGAAGCGATAAGCGCTTTCCCGAGCCCGTGCCCACGATGCCGCTCATGAACCCAAACATGAGAAAGCTCGCAGCAGCCGCCCCACGTATGACCACTGAAGCCAGCGATGACCGCGCCTTGCTCGTTTCTCACGGCGCCGGCCAAGAGCTTTCCATCGAAATACCCGGTCGTGCTGGAATTGAACTCGTCGATGCGCTCGACCAGGAATGATTCGAGCTCCTGGCATTGTGCTTCATCGTGCGCAGGGACGAGGCGGACTTGCATGATGCCTAGCGAAGGATTGCCCAGCGCGCTAAGGCAGAGCGCGGCTGCATGACCGACAGGTTAGGTCTCGCTCGACATCGCACGGCAAGCCTCTACTGAGGGACCAGTCCAGCGGCCTTGACCAACTCGGCATGCAGCTTGAGCTCCTGCGCAATGAGGCTCTGCAGTTCCTCGGGTGTGCTCGTCGCCGCTTCGATTCCAAGATCGGCCAGACGGGTGCGAAGCTCGGGGTCGAACGCAGCGACAACCGCCCGGTTGAGTTGCTCGATGATGGGGCGCGGCGTTTTGGCGGGCGCCAGCAGCGCCATCCAGGCCGACAAGTTGAGATCTGCCACGCCTGCCTCGGCCATGGTGGGCACCTGTGGCATCGTGGACGAGCGGGTTCGGCTCATGACCCCCAGTGCATGCAGCTTGCCGGCGCGCACATGAGGCAATGCTTCGGGCATGACGGCGAACATCGCTTGCACGGTGCCTCCGAGCGTGTCGTTGATCGCCAGAGCTCCGCCTCGATAGGGCACGTGCAGCAACTTCGTCTGGGTTCGCGTTTCGAAGAGCAGGCCCGCGAGGTGCTGCGGACTGCCATCGCCCGACGAGGCGTAGCTCAGGGTGCCCGGTGCGGCGCGAGCGGCAGCAATCAGCGCTGCGACGTTCGGATATTTCTGCTTGTCGTTGACCACCAGCACCATGGGCTGATTCACGAGCCGTGACACCGGTGCGAAGTCCGTGACCGGGTCGTAGGGCAGGCTCTTGAAGATGCTCTTGTTCGTGGTCAGGAATGATGCCGGCGAGACAGCGAGCGTGTAGCCATCGGGCCCCGCGCGCGCAACCAGCGGCATGCCGATCTGCCCAGAGCCGCCCGCGCGATTGTCGACGATCCACGCCTGACCCAGGGACAATTTGAGGCGGTCCGCGAGGGTGCGCGCGATCATGTCAACGCTCCCGCCTGGGGGTAGCGCAACGATCATCCTGACGGTTTGCTCGGGGTACTTGCCTTGGGCCCAAGCAGAGCTGCCAGCGCCCAGGGTGCAGGCGGCTCCCCAAAGCAGTGCGTCCCGCCTGGAAATGGTGAACGAATGAGCCATGTCAATCCTTCTGGTGCTCGTGCTGTTGAATTGGAGGGGCCGCCGCGACGCGGTCCGACCGAACTGCTCTGTCAGGCAACTCTCGTACCAGAGATTGCATCAGGCGTCGTCTCCGCCCAGGGGGCGATTCCGCAAGGCCCGACGAATGACCCATGCGGAGGAGGTCGTTTCTCGGCCGTCAGGCGACACCTGGCAACCGGTGGCACAGCAGGCGATTCAGCCACGATAGCGCGATGACGGGTACAACCGCGGCGTACTTTACGTTGCCGCGAAAGTAGATGGCTGCGGCCAATGCAAGACCGGTCGCTGCCAGCAGAACGAGCGAGGCGCGCAATACCTGCGATCTGGGCCCGAGCTTGGCTATGAATCCAGCGGATGACGAGAATGTGGAGACCAGCCCGACTAGGAGCATGGTCAAAAAGAGGCTGGCTTCTCCGAAGTGTTGGTAGATGCGCAGCCACCACCATTGCTCGAATAACGCGGCGGCACCGCCCGCGATAAGCCAGATATTCGCGCCGAGTATGAGCCGATTGGCCGGCGACACCCGTGCCAGAAGAAGCCCGAGTTCAGCCGCTGCTACGGTTGCGCTCGCTTTGAAGGCAAAGACAAAAGACTCGTCCGTCGACAGGCCACGACCGAACGCCAGGTAAGCGAAGAACGCCAGCGCGATGAAGCCGATGAGGTATTCGAGAACAGCAAGCATGGCAGAGCGCATGTTCAGGGGCCTGGCGCTTGGATCAAACGGCGCATCAGACGGCGCTGTGGCGCGTGGCCATGGCGGCGCCGCAATCAAACGGTGTCCGGATGGCGGCATTCGTCATCCGGACACCGGCGTGCAGAGTTCGACCAGCGTTCCGTCAGGTGCGCGAATATAGGAAACCACCTGTCCCCAAGGCATCTGCGCCGGCGCCGCCAGTTCGACGGCCCCGTGTGCCAGGGCTGACATGTGCGCGCGATGAACGTCGTCGGTCACCAACGCGATTTCGATTCCCAAGGGCTTTCTTGATTAGAAATGATCCTCAGCCTTCCTGATTACCCGCTGCGACGCGGCCGGCGCCCTCGCGGTTTCGACGAGCAGTCTGAGGACCAGGTCCACGAGGTTGAATCGATGATTGAATCGGTAGGCGAACGCACCGAGATACCTGGCGGCGTACTTGCGGAACTTGAACGCGTGGTACGCCCCCGACAAGGTCGTCTTCAGGTTGCCCACGATGGTGTTGACCCACTTGAACTGAGGCAAGTCTCGGGGCTTGAGCTGGCCCACCACGAAGGGCGCGTGGATGCAGCCCGCGTCAGTGACACCGGCAAAACATGCCAGACCATCAGAGGTGACGACGGAGCCGGGCGACAGATTCGCCTTGGCCCACTGAGCGATGGCCTCGCGCGAGAACGTCGCCACTGGGCTGAGCTTGAGATGGATAGGGTGGCCCTGCTCGTTGACGGCGACCGCCGCCACGAAGGGGACCTTGTTGGGCGATCCGCGCCCAGCCTTGGCGCCATTGATTTCACCGCCGAGATAGGCGTCATCGATCTGGACGGGACCAGCGAGGCGTTCCTGATCGTTGCTGTCGGCCATCGCACGCATGATTTTGTGATGCATCAGCCATGCGGTCGGGTAGCTCACGCCGAGCTGGCGCTTGAGCGCGAGCGCCGACAGCCCGGTCTTGGCCTGGCTGATCAGGTAGATCGCCAGAAACCAGGTGGTCAAGGGCAGTTTCGTGCTGGCGAACAGCGTGCCGGCGGTGATCGAGGTCTGATGACGGCAGGCATTGCATTGATACAGGGCCTTGGTGCCGCGATTGACGACGCAGTGGGCCGTGGCAGCGCAAGCCGGACAGGCGAACCCATCGGGCCAGCGCGCTCGCGCCAACGCGTCTGCGCAGTGCGCCTCGACGCCAAAGTAACGAATGAAGTCAGGCAGCGACATGCCGGGCTGAAATTGAATGGGGTTGCTGGCCATGACGGTCAATCCTCGAAGAGAAGTGACCAGCGTAGCCAGCGACGGGCTCACCGACTGGGCCTGGCTGAGAAATGTTGCTAATCAAGAGGGCTTTTGGGAGTCGCTTGCCCGGACATGGCCGTCAGGAAAGTGAGTCGCGCCAAGCGCATGGGACGCGAAGGCGAGCGTGGTCTCGCCGGTATTGAGTTCGCCATAGTCGCCTGATTCGTGAAGAAATTTCTGCTCGAGCCCAAACCCCTGGCAAAAGAACCGCAGCGATGATTCGACGCTGGGGACATAGATGATGGTGTATCCGAATTTCATGGCGCTGATCCGTGGTTTTTCGGGCTGTAACAAAAATGCAATTTATGTTCGATACAACGAGGCGCAGTGGCGGCGCGGTAGTGCTGCGTATCGGCAAGTTTGAATGATCGTGGTGTGCGGCAACGATATCCCTCTCGAGATGGCTGTTATGGCGGTGGCGGGTGCTTGAACCGCGGGCATACGCGAGCCTGCTTCAGTTGCGATTATTGAGGAGGTTCGGTAAACCGCCGCTCAACTGGCCCTGGCCGCGAACCCTTCGTGGAAAGTGACCGTGCCGTGCGGCATAGGTTCGGCGAAAGGCAGAACAAAGAAAACCCCTGGTGGTACTCCATCAAGCACGAGTTCGGGCGTATTCCTGAAGCCGAATCTACGGTAGTACTCTGGATGGCCAACCAGACAACAACCTCGGGCATCGATTGCCTTTAGTCGGGAGAGGCCTGCTTCAATCAGAGCGGTGCCAATACCCTGCCTCTGGAGATCTGGCAACACCGAAACAGGTCCCAGGCCGTACCAGTTTTGGGCGCCGTCTGAAATGGCCACTGGAGAGAAGGCAATGTGCCCGATGACACGGCCATCCAGTTCGGCAACCAGAGATACCGTGAGCGCTTGCGCGGCGCGCAGCGCTTCGACAATAAACTGCTCCGTGTGATGGCTGACTGTCAGGGTGCTGAAAGCAGCGACGGTCACCACGTTTATCGCGTTCAGATCGTCGTGAGATTCCTCTCTGATTTTGATCTTTGAATTCATGAGGCTGATATCTTCTGACAAAGTCGTTGCGGATCGTCCGCCCCGAATCTCATGTTCGACATCGCTCCTTTTTTGTCCGGTTTTATTGCGCAGCGTCCCGTTGACGGATGGAGCAAGCGATCGGCGGAAAATGCTTGACCATCTGAGTTGCCGCCATGGACACATCATCGGTCAGTTGCTGCGTGGTTGGACCGACCGCCTCGTACCCCGAATGGCGGTAGAACGCCTCGGCATTGCTCGATGCCTTGAGCTCCAGCATTTCGAGCCCGATCTCGCGGCAGCGCGCCTCGACGCACTGAAGAAGGACGCCGCCAACCCCTGAGCCTGAATAATCGGGATGAACGTAAAGGGCTTTAAGCTGGGCTTGCGACGGAATAACGATGCCAAAACCCAGGATGGTTTTCTGATCCAAAACCGCGACCACGCATATCACCGTGTCCTGCGATATCAGGTCGGACAGCCATTTCTGGCGCGTTGCGTCGGGCGGGGGAGACCAGGCCAATTTCACGGCACTGGAATAGTGGTCTGTGTCGATGGAATGGACTGCCGCAAAATGGATGGCAATCAGTTCACCGGCATCGCTCATCAGGGCTGCGCGATATGACAAACGTGAAGGTGTCATAGGGTTGCCTGCCGTTTTGGCTGAGCCACATGGACAGTGGTGGCGTTGGTCACGCGATCCGGACAATTGGCACACAAACGCTGCCGGCTGGGTGCCGTTCCGGAGCGAGTCCGCGCGAGTGATGAGCCTGGCCCTGTTGTGTGCCTTGCAAAAAAAGGATCAAACAAAACCTTGTTCCGCGTAACTTGCGTATGCGGCCTTTGTCAGGGCGGCAAGTTCGTTAAACAGTTCGGGCTCGATGGCGGCGAAGTTGAAGCAAGACTTTCCGTGCATTCTCGCGCGCAGTTCAGGCGAGGCCGAAGTTAGCAATTCGGGCTTCAGGTAGACAGGCATCAGGTGAAAGCTCACATAGGTCTTCTTGATCTGAACAGCGCCGAAGAAGAGCGGCTTCTTATTTTTTTGCAAGTGCCGGGTGTCGACGTATAACTCGGATTCGTCGTTGCGCTTGGCGTCGAGGATTACTGCGTAGGGTTCAAGGATCCGATGCAAATCCGCATAGATGGAAGCGAGGTCAGGCATGGAGGCACATGTTGCGGCGGCGTTCTAGACGGGTTGCAGCGGCTTGAATTCTGGTGGCTCATGAGCAACTTCAATGTCGTCGCCGGCCTTGACTACGCCGCCTTGCAGAACGACGGCCATGACCCCGGCTTTTCGGATCAGACAGCCTTCGGGGGAGCGTTCGAGTACAGCCGCCAGAAGTCCAGGCTTGAATGCTTTAATCTGAGCGCAAGGGTTACGTAGCCCGGTGACTTCGACGATTGCGTCGCTGCCCAATCGTAGTCTCGTTCCCATGTTCAGGCTCAGCAAGTGAATTCCCCGGGTCGTGATGTTTTCGCCCATCTGGCCGGGTGTGACGGCGAGGCCGAGATTCAATACGTCCATCAGGAGTTCTTCCTGAAGGAGATGGACCTGTCGAAGATTGGGTTGTTTCGGGTCCCGGGCTCCCGAGTTCGACACCTTGCGCCGCCGATTCCGCCGTCTTTCTTGAAGAAACAATGACTTGGGAGCGTGCTGCGGGAATTCGTGTGGTGGCACGTTTTTCGTAAATAGGTCATTGTTTGGATTCTTGCGTTCGTGTGATACCGTGGCGGCATGTTCGTCAAGGTCACCACCTCCGGCCCGCGCCGCTACGTCCAGCTTGTCGAGTCCTATCGCGACGAAGCCGGCCGGGTGAAGAAGCGCACCGTCGCCACGCTGGGGCGCATGGAGCAACTGGCCGGCGAGCTCGATTCCGTTATCGATGGCCTGCTCAAGGTGGCCGGCCGCGAGCCGACCGCGTCTTTCGCCGCACCCGCCACACCATCGACGTCGAGGCCCTGATTCGCATCATGGTGCTCAACCGGCTGTGTGACCCGGAATCCAAGCTGGGCGTCTTGCGTTGGGTGCAGACGGTTGCCTTGCCCGACGTCGAGGTGACCGAACTCACTCATCAGCAACTGCTGCGCAGCATGGACGCGCTGATGGATAACCAGGACGCAGTCGACGGCGTGATCTCCTCGTTGCTGCGCCCCTTGGTCGACCAGGACTTGTCGGTGGCGTTCTACGACCCGCCCACGATTCGCCCGGGACCCGCCACGGTGGCCGGCGATGTTCGCCAGTTCGGCATGGCCAAGGAGGGCTTGATCACTCGTCAGTTCATGCTGGGTGGGTGCAGACCAGCGAGGGCTTGCCGATCTATCACGAGGTCTTCGAGGGCAACACCGCCGAGACCAAGACGATGCTGCCGATCGTCGAAGAGGTCATGCAACGCTTCCCGCATCTGCGCCGCCTGGTGCTGGTGGCCGATCGCGGCCTGCTCAGCTTGGACAACCTCGACGCCGCAGGCCATCTGACTGAACCCGCCATGGGGCAAGGCGAATCAAGGGCAGGCCCTGAATTCATCATCGCGGTGCCGGGCCGGCGGTACACGGAGTTCGCCGACTTGTTGGAAGACTTCCAACACACTTGCGACCAGTGCGGCACCGAGACCACCGGCGAGATTGCCTGGAACGGCCTGCCTGGTGGTTGCGCACGATCCGGTCGTGGCGCTGGAGCAGCGTCGAGCGCCGGGCCAAGATGGCCGAACTGGAAGCTCTGGCCAGCGGCTGGGTCGGCAAACTGGAGGGCCAGATGAGGCGTCAAAAAGCGGGCCAAGCTCCGGACAGCGGCACCAAGGCCCGTTTATCGGGCGGTGTGCGAGGTTTATTTCGCCAACATCATCAAGGTCGATCTGAAGGCCGAGTTGTTCAGCTACGCCATCGACAAGGATGCTCTACGCCTGACCGAGATGATGGACGGCAAGCTGCTGGTCGTGACCAACGTGCAGGACTTGAGCCCGGCGCCGCATCGGCGTTACAAATCCTGGCCGACACGAGCGCGGCTTCAAGGTGCTGAAATCGGGCTGGAAATCGGGCCGGTGTATCACCGGCTGCCGAGCGCCGGGCGCACGCCTCGATCTTTTTTATGGCGTGATTCTGCACCGCGTGATGCGCATGCGTTTGCGCGAGGCCAGACGGGACTCACGCCGAGCGGGCGCTGCAATCGCGAAACGAATCCAGCATCACCGGGTCCATCAACGGAGCGCAGCCGCTCGTGTGTCGACGATGACGATCGAGCTCAGCCAGGTGCTGAGGGCGCTGAAGGTCAAGACACCCAGCCAAACGCAGCAATTCAGCCTGTTGTAGGGGCACGTTTGAAATTCGATACCAATCAAATCAAACACTTACGCCCGTAACTGTCGAACTCGGGCGGGCTACCCGCGATCGGTGCTTGACGGTTACTCCGAAGTGGGCATCGCCTCGGACGCCATGGCCCGCGACAAGTTCGATCTCCGGCACTTGGTCCTTCGAGAATTCGTGAAGCGCCTTGCAGTGAACGGCGAGTACTTTGGCGTTCATTCTGTATTCTGGCCGATAGGCCAAAGCACTCCCGAAGGATCGGCAAGGCAGAAGTCCTTCATTTTCCAGGGCTGAACCTCGATGTCGCCGCACCTGACCCCGTACTTCGAGACGACACCACTGGCGTGGACGTGGTTCCACCAGGCTTCGACGTCTTCCACGAGGATGTGCATCATGAAGTTTTCAGCCAAGCCCTCCGCGCAAAAGTCTTGAAGCAGGAAGCTGACGTGTCCGAAGTGAAAGTAGGCGACCCCGCCACCCTCGGACGCCTTGGCGAAGCCAAGATCCTGATAGAACTGCTTGGAGGTCTCGAAATGCCTGGCGGGAACGAACGCCTTGATTTCAGTGACTCGGAGATTCGCCATTGCTGCTCCCTGCAAGGCCTGACGTGCGTGCTACCCAGCACCGTAAGGTATGAAGACCAGGCCAGCATGAAATGCAGGCCCGGATGACAAAATATTTCTTTGCGTCCGGTCGGTTCATAGGTTAAGTCGTACCGGGCAAAGAGAAAAAGAGCCTGACCCAAAGGGCCATCAGAATCGTGAAACTGCCCGCAAACGCAACTAGCCGGTGATAGACCTTGTTATAGGTGCAGTGAATCGCGCTGTGGACTACGCGCAAGGCGACGAACGCCCACGCGCCAACGACCAGCCAGCTTGGAGTCTGCTGAATGGCAAGCGCTACCGCGACGAGGGCGTAGAACAAAACCGGAACCTCAAAGAGATTCCTGAAATTGTCCGCAGCCTGGACGTCTTCCAGGCGGACCGCCATCTTGGTCGACGTCGACACGGCTTGGGGATGAATGCGCTTGGCCCGTGCTTCGCGTACGCGCCTGAACAAGAGCAATATGCCGACACAGCCTGTCAGTACAACAAGGGCGAGCGCGGCACCCACGAGTTGAACGGCGTTTGCAGTCATGACGAGCGTTGTATGTGGCCTAAGGGTGGAACTGACCGGCATGAACCGACTTGCCGGGGCGCGAGCGGTGGGTTGAATGGTTGGGGGTCATGCTGCGAAGCAGAACCTGACCAGCGCGATGAAAAGAGCAAACAGATAACCATAGGCAAAACGGTCGATTCGCAGAACCTGCTGACCCCGGCGTGCGCGCCAGGCGCCCATGATGGCCATCACAGCGCCGACAGCAATGGGCGTTGCGACGAGATTGGCGACACGCCATGCCCCGGGGACCAGATTATCAGGGAATGCCAGCAGGCTGATGCCGCCGAGCATGGCACCGAGGAGCGCGTACCCGATGGCGGCCAGCCAGGGGTTGGGAGGGCGACGAAATGGCGCTGCCAGCGAATGAAAGCCGATCTCGACCAGTGCCTCACCGATCACCTGGAGCAGGAACTCTCCGAGAAGCTCAATGATGAACTCGAGCATGGCAGTGATGTAGGGGTTAAGGGAAGGGGGCCCGGCACCGGCATTCGCGATATTGCGGGCGGCGCGCCCGACTCGGCAC
Organism: Burkholderiaceae bacterium; assembly: GCA_016710525.1. Taxonomy (GTDB): domain Bacteria; phylum Pseudomonadota; class Gammaproteobacteria; order Burkholderiales; family Burkholderiaceae_E; genus Quisquiliibacterium. The sequence continues at coordinate 15,504 of JADJVQ010000066.1, read as the reverse complement.
GGACCCGGTTGCCCGCCCGCTTAGGCCCCGCTACTTCGAGATCGTGTACTCGGCTTGCGCGAACGAGAACTGGTCGCCGAGAATTCCATGTGCCGAGCGATCCATGCCGGACCGACTGCGCAGTGTGACCTTGCCCGTGATGCCGAGGTACCTGCCGGAGCCCTCTGCAAAGTTTCCTTCAATCAGGTTCTCGACCGGCAAGGGAGCGCCTTCGGGAGAGACAGCCGCAAAGCCTGCGCCGACGACGACGAATGAGGAGCCATCCTCGAAGCGATAGACGGTATGGGTCGAGAAGGGCATCCTGCCCTGCGACGGCGATGCGGTCGGGCGAAGCCGCAGTGTCAGCGTTGCGGGCTCTCCGTTGGAAAAGAGCGCAACTCCTCTGCGGATGGTCTCGCTCCCTTGCTGGGAGGAGACGACGGTCGCAAGGCGCCAACTCATCGTCTCGGCAAGAATCGCGCAGGGGAGCAGCCCCGTGAACAGGGCGAGGGCAAGGGTGCGGATCATGATTCAGCGTCAGGGTCAGGCCAAGGGGTCAGGCCAAGGGGTCGGGGCTCTCTGGCAGACAGCGCCTGCTATTTCTGCCGCCCACGACTTTCGGCTTTCGACGCCGCGTCGTCCATTTGGCTGGCCAGATCGGTCGGGATGGCGTTGTTCAACGATACACCGTAGAGCAACAGCAGCAAAACGGTGAGGGCGCCGACCGCGATGACGGCGGAGCGGGCCCGCAAATGGGCCCTGATGCTTCTGACGTTAAGGGTGATGTGGGCAATGGCAGAGATGACCATGAGCAGCCCGAATAACTTGTGTACCGGATGCATCTGAATCGTGAAGGAAGGCTTCTCGATCACGAACATCATCGCGCCTGACGTCGACATCGCGATGAACGAGATGAGCATCGCCATGGCGACAATTCTTCTAAACATCGGCTGATCTCCTGAGACGACCGGGCGTGAGCTTAACGCGAACGCTCGCGCTACCGCAGTTGGCTTTCTAACGATGCGTCGTGATGGCCGCCGGGAATGTGCGATTGGCGTGGGCGGCGCCCGCTATGCCGAGATCGACGCGATGAACTGGTCGAGAATGGCGATGCTTTCGTCCAGCGCGTTCGCGCCGTCGACGCCCCAGCTCGGAAACTGACCGTCGATGTGCATGCGCGCGAGCCCGTAGACCAGCGCCCTGCCGGCAAGGACGTGCCGGCTCACTTCTCCCGGCCGCAGGCCGCCGGTTGCCGCCGCCTGAGTCAGCAGCGCGTGCATGGTTCCTCGCAGTCCGTCATTGCGCTCGCGCAGCGAGGGGCGCTCGTACTCGATCACAGCGCGCGAGGAAATCACCTGAAAGTGGGTCGGGTTGGCGAACGCCCAGCGAAGAAAGCCGCGTCCGATGGCGCGGAACTTCAGCAGCGGGTCGACCTGGTCTTCATTGCGCAGCGATGCTTCCACGGCTTGAACGAGGCGTTCCTGCGCGACCTCCGCCACGGCGGTCAGCAAGGCCGTGCGGCTCGGGAAGTGGCGGAACGGCGCACCGGGCGATACGCCGGTTCGGCGAGCCACCTCGCGCACGCTGACAGCCTCCAGGCCCTGCTCCTCGATGAGCTGGACGGTCGCGTCGAGCAGCGCGCGTCGCAAATCCCCGTGGTGGTAGGCGGGCTTCTTCGGTTCCGGGGACGGGCTGGTTGCTGACGGCGATCGGGCCATGGTGAATTCTCCTCCCGGGTATTGTAATCGCTGCATACATTGCGGTAAGCTCTCATGTAAGCAGTGATTACACGGAGGCGGAAGCCGCTCCATGACCCCTGCGATCGCGCCGATCGCGGGCGACGCACCACCTGGTGTGTGACCAAGGCGCAGGACGCGCAAACGGCGGGCCGGTGAAGACCGGACGCCCACCCAGCACCCCGAGGAGTTACCAATGAAAACCTTCCACCCGCCCCGCTTCGTTTCTCGCCTGGCCTGTTCGGCCTTGTTCTGCATTTCCGCCGGTTTGTTCTCGCCGGTGCAGGCGGCGGCGCCGGTGGCCGCTGGTTTCGAGGCCCTGCAGGCCGCCGACGGCACGGACAAGCCGCTGGAGGTGTCGCTCTGGTATCCCACGGAGGCGGCAGCCCAGCAGGTCACTCTGGGGCCGTTTACGCTCGACATCGCCCGCGGCGCTGCCGTTGCGGGCCGGGGTCTGCCGCTGATCGTGATGTCGCATGGCAATGGCGGCTCTTCACTCGGCCATCACGACACGGCGATCGCGCTGGCCCAGGCGGGTTATGTGGTCGCCGCGGTCTCGCACACCGGGGACAACCACGCCGATCAGAGCAAAGAGGCCTCCGTCATGGATCGCCCGCGTCATGTGAGCCGCGTGATCGACCATATGCTGACCAAGTGGCATGGACGGGACCACATCGATCCCGCACGCGTCGGCGTCTTCGGATTTTCGTCGGGTGCGTTCACCGCATTGACCGTGGTGGGCGGTGCCTTCGATCTTGGGCGCATCGCTGCGCATTGCCAGCAGCACCCCGATCACTACGCGTGCCAGCTGATCTCCCGGCGCCCTGCCGCGGCGGCCGCGGCGGCAAGCGCGGGCATCCAGACGGGCCGTGACGCACGGGTGCGCGCCGCTGTCGTGGCGGCGCCGGCCCTTGGGTTCACCTTCACCCAGGAGTCGCTCGCGGCCGTCTCGGTGCCGATCCAGCTCTGGCGCGCGGAAGACGACGCGGTGCTGCCGCAGCCCTTCTATGCCGAAGCCGTGCGTGCGGCGCTGCCCAGGCCGCTGGACTACCGCGAGGTGCCCAAAGCTGGCCACTTCGACTTCCTGGCGCCGTGCACGCCGCGCTTCGCCGGGATGGCGCCGCCCCTGTGCAACAGTCTGCCGGGGTTCGACCGGGTGGCGTTTCACCGCGAATTCAACGCGGCGGTCGTGAGTTTCTTCGGTACGGCGCTCAAGCCCTGAACACGGCGGCTCGCCGCCGACGGCGCCCCCGTGCGCCGCTCATTGGGGATGCGATCGCGGTGACACGGTCATCGAGGCAACGCCCCTTCAAGGCGGACCACTCTGCGAGACTTCGTGACGTTCGACGTCGGCTCGGACAATGAACGCGAACGACGGATCGTCCGGACCGCTTCCTCGGAAAACCTCGAGACTCTGTGCGTCAGTCCACGCCTCATACACGTTGGCGCGGTCGGGGTCGATCGTGTCGGCTGAAACCGCGAAGTCGAGGCATCCCGCCGCGACCCGTGCGAGGCGGATGCTCGGCTCGCAAGACGCCAGGAACTGGTCTCGCGTGCCCGGTTTGAGGAACAGTCGGCCAGAGACGATCAGCATGAGATGCCTTGGTGGTTGGGTGAGACGGGTTGGGCTGCATTCACGGTTTGTCCCGGAATCACGTGATGTCTTTTCCCCAGCTTCGCGATGCGGCGAGGGATACGAGGGCCAGAGTGCCGGAGATGGCGGGCCACGGAAGTGCCGGTCCCATCGGACCAAACTGTGCGTAGAGCCAGTTTGCCAGTGCGGCGCCGCGGCCTTCGAACGGAGGGCCGTTGGAGTTCAGGAAGTACACCAGGCTGCCAGTCGCAAGGAGCACTGCCAGTAGCCCCGCGGCCCAAGAGGCGCGAACTTCGTCGCGGCGTTTGGTTCGCCTGGCTTCATGGTCTGCTGCCCGTTTGGTCTGGGGCTGAGCGCTGGCCTTTTTATGCGTGGTTGGGCGAGCTCTGCTCATGGGTCGAGTGCAGGCATAGCGGGATCCGCTCGAAAGATATGTACCCCAAGTTGTCGGCGAGCCCACGGCAAGCCTCACAAAACCCTATGCATCACCATGGTCAAGGGCAACTTGCCTGACCGACACGGACAGTTCGTATTCGAACAACGAGACCGATGGCAGTTCTGAGCAGGCCAGGCGCAGATCCTCGCTAATTTGTTTCGCGATGATGATGCCCCTTACGCGCTGGCCGGGTTCGGCGTGGTGCTTCTTGATCCAACTGAGGTAGCGCAGCAGCTGTCCCACGACTCGATCATAGCCCTTTGAAACCTTCAGCTCGATCACGACGTACCCACCGGTGACATCCACCGCCAAAATGTCGATGTATCGTCCACCGACGGGAAACTCGACGCCCGTTATTCCTTCATCGTTGTAGAGCCGCAGAGACGGTTCGAGGATTTGCAGGTTGCGGGCCAAGTAGTCGCGAAGATCGTGCTCGTACGCGAATTCCGACGATCCCGGCGGCATTGGATCCTGGGGCTCCTCGACCTCGGGGTGAGTTCCGATATCGGGGTCGGATCTTTTCCAGGCTCGTAGAGCCGGAAGTGCGTGCTGTCGATCTTGAAGAACTTGTCGTCCGATCCGTCGGCCCGCGGGCTGTACTGAAGGCGGGAAGGAACGTTGGTCGAAAGGCGAATGAGATGCGCCGCGACCGTGCCTTGTTTGACGTTGGGGTAGTGCTCACTGAACCACTGAACCGCCTGTTCACGGGTAAAGGCCTGACCAGAAACCAACCCCATCGACACGATCATGTCGTGCATCAGGAGTCGGACGGGTTTCTCGTTCAAGGTTGCCATGTGGGGCCTTCCGTGACGTCTCGCAGCACTTCGTTGCGGGCCGGTGCCGGCAGCTCCGGACCGACAACCATGACCCAAACTATTTCGCCGGGATCCCGTCGTCAACTCGAATTTGGGTCACGCGTCACGCTGCCGCACGAACAGATGAACTATCGGCGAGCCCTCGCTCACCGGCACCGCCTTGACCTCGAGAGACGCCTGCGCGCGAACAAGTTCGCCGAGCTTGGGAAATCCGAAGTTCCTCGGATCGAACGACGGATTCGCCTTGATCAGCAAGTTGCCGACCATTGAAAGCGGAGCCCAACCGTCCTCCCGGGCCGCAGCGGCAATCGCGGTGACGAGAGTCGGCTGGATCGACTTATTTGGAGACATCAACGAAGGCGCGGGAGCACCCTTGCCGGCGGGCCGAAGGATCTCGGTATAGACGAACTTGTCGCAGGCTGCGACGAAGGGGCGGGGGGTCTTCTCCTCGCCGAATCCATATACCGCAAGACCGGCTTCGCGAATTCGAGTTGCCAGACGGGTGAAGTCACTGTCCGACGAGATCAGGCAAAAGCCATCCACTGCTCCAGTGTGCAAAAGATCCATCGCGTCGATGATCAGCGCCGAGTCTGTCGCATTCTTCCCGACCGTGAAGCGAAACTGCTGGATCGGTTGTATCGCGAGGTTATGCAAGGTCTCCTTCCAACCTGAGAGATTCGTGGTCGTCCAGTCGCCATAGGCCCGCTTGATGGTTGCTGTACCGTACCGGGCGATCTCGGCCAAGAGTTCCGCAGCGATGGAGGCTTGGGCGTTGTCGGCGTCGATGAGGACTGCGAGTTTGTCGGAGCTTGGTGTTGCCATTGATGCGGCTCGTGATCCTGGAGTGGTGTTTACAGTCGGGCGGCAGATTGGGAAGCCGACCGATTTCCGACCGCACGGTCGGGCCTTCGCGCGGCAAGGCTGCCACGACAATGAGCGACTGGTGGCAAGGGCTCCAGCTTTCGCCTTTCGAAGACCGCGGAAGCTTGACCAGGAGACCATCAAGTCCGACGATCCGCCCGTTGGCGTCAAAGCTCACACCCTCGCTTTCCAATTGGACGCGCTGCTGTCCCGCGCCCTCCGGCAAGTCGGCGAGTCGTCCGTCAGCGGCCACGACACGATTGGTCAGCGTCTGGAACCCGTGATTCACCGCGCCGCGAAGCATCGACCTGACTGGCTGATTCATGCTGGGATTGCCGTAGGCCCATACAGAGACGGCCGCGTAGGTGGTCAAGCTTCCCTCCGGCACGTGGCGGGCCAGGAGAACGACCAAGTCTTGCCAGCTCACTTCACTGTTCCTTTCGCGAATACGGCCAAGGCATCTTCAACATTCCCTGAGCGCTTGGCAGCGTCGCCTGCCGATTGACTGCGGGCGGCAATCGCCCTTTTAGCCGCCGCGGCGTTGTACATGCGCAGTTCCCATTCGGCCAAGCCGAGGTCGCCGGCCTCGTTTCTAGCTTTGCGAACGATTCGTTCGTACTCCTCGATTGAGTCGAACTGGGTCCATCGGACTTCACGACACCCTGGAATTTCGGCCAGGACGATCGAATCGAAGGGACAGTGCGGTGGAGCCTTGATCTCGCCGAGGCACCAGAGGTACTTAAGATAGAGATTCAAGATCTTTTGTGCCGACCCGATTCGAAACCTTCGTGCGAACAAAGTGCCTGGGTGACACGAAGAGATGTGGTTCGCGAGAAGCTCGATGGCCGCCATGTGATCCACGTCAGCGACGTCTTCCACGTACAGAGCGGCTCTTTGTCCCAACCACTTCCGGAGGTCTTCGCGAAGAGCCTCTCGCTGATCATCCGTCACATTCTCGCAGTACAAGCGCCCGCGTTGCGCCGTCGCCATCATCGACATGGCAAATACTTGATCACGCACAAAGATAAGCTGATTGGGCTTCACGACGAATCCCCAAGATGATTGAAGCGGGCAGGCCGTGGCGCACTACCCTTCGACTGTGCCGACGGCCTGGGTAGGTGTTCGTGTGGCGCAGATGGCTCAAGGCGGAGAGATCCTGGCATAGCCACGCTGTGCCTTTCAGTATGGCCCTTCGTAGCCCCTCAATGATGCTCAGGTCGCCATCGGCAGCGGGATGTCGCAGTTTCAGTGCATCCTGGTATTCCGCCGAGCGATAGCACTCAAGCGCTGCCTGGTAACTCGGAAACTCGATGACCACGTTTCTGCTTCGGTTTGTACCCTCCATTGCCTCGAAAGTGCCGGTCACCGCATTGATCAGGCCGATGCCTGCTCCGCCGTGACGAGTTCGCCCGAGTAGATCAGTTCGGATGCGGCCGACTCCGTGGTCAAGAATCGAAACAGCAATTCCGCAAAGTAGGGGTTCGGCACGCCGAGCTCGACCTCGGGCATGCCCAACAGCACGCGGCCCGATGCTTCGATTCGATGATCAGTCGCCACGAGCAGCGTCTTGCCCCTGCGATGCCGACTGTGCGACACTCCCTGAGCTTCGCGATCTGGCCACGCAAGACCCAACCGAACTGGCGGCCGTCGAGACCACGACGGTCTCACCGGGTCTGGGTTGCCCCAGGTCGAGGAATGCGAAGTAGGCGGTGATGCCGTTCAAGCCCAGTACGCCAAGCGTGGTTGAAATCGGCAGATGGAGATCGACCACCATGCGCTGAACCTTGGCCGCGATTTCTGCCGGACTTCGAGGTTGGCGGGATCCCTATGAGGCGGTCCTTTGAATGCGGCCGAACGCGTCAGCTCGAGTGAAGGGTCAGCTGCATTCTGAACCTTCCTGGCCGCGGCCCGGCTGCCAAGGGCCGGCCACCAGGATCGCCTCGTCTTCACCCGGCCACGGTGGCATGGTGATGGCCACTGCGGCCAGCGGCGATGTGGCCGCGGCTCGAAACTGAAAGGCAGTGCCAAGGGGGATGGTCAGGCACAGGCCGGGAACGAGCTCGGTGACCTCCTCCCGTTGGCCTTGCCTGCGCCACATCTGGCCCGCGCCCGAGACGACGAACCAGATTTCCTCGACGCTGCGATGCGTGACTGCGGCCGATACCTGGCCTGGCGCGAGCTGAAAGTGCGCCATTCCTCCCCCCTGAAGACCGAGCAGGACTCGCACCTCGGAACCGTCGGGTGCGAGAACACTGAAGGCTTCCGGCAGTTGGAGGGAATTGAAGTCGGGCATGAGCGGTGGATGCCGTCTTCAATCGGTGTTCTGTCCAATGCGCCAAAGAACACCCGACGGGTCGTAGAGGCAGAAGTCCCGCATGCGCCACGGCTGATCTTCCAACGCGGTGACTTTGACCCCGTACTTCGCGAGAACGCCGCTCTGCTGAACTTGATTCCACCAGGCGTTCACATCTTCGACCAGGATGTGCATCATGAAATTCTCGGCAAGAGATTCAGCGCAGAAATCCTGGAGGAGAAAACTGACATGGCCCAAATGAAAGTAGGCGACACCGCCCCCTTCGGAGGCCATGGTGAATCCAAGATCCTTGTAGAACTGCTTGGACAGCTCGAAGTCCTTGGATGGGACGAATGCCTTGATTTCAGTGATCTTGAGGTTTGGCATTTCGCCCCTTCTTGGAGGACGCGTCTTGGCGCGCGGCGACCAACGCTCGCTCCGCCCAGTACTTCATGGCCGTGCGGTCGTTGAACACTTCGGACGGCGCCTGATAGTAGCGAAGCGTAGCGGTTCCGCCTTCTTTGGGGTATGAAAAAGGGCGAAGGCCGCGCGCTACAAACTCCGGCGCAGTGTTGGCATTGGCCTTGAAGTAGAGCGTGCCGTCGTGCACGGTGGCAATGAACAGATTGTCGCAATAGATGTAGGTTCCGCCGAACATCTTGCGCTGTCGAAGTTCGCCGAGTCCGCAGAGCAGACCGAGAACGGTTGTGAGCAGGTCCGGACCTGTCGACATAGGGGCGAGGCCTAAGGTAATTTGTACTGCGTCGAGAGCCATTCTCGCTGCTGTCTGATCGCGACTAAGAAGTCGATCGACTGCGTATCCGCTGCACCAGACTGGGAAGATCGGTCGTTTGTCTAATTGCTTGTGTTTCGGAGCGGCAAGCGCATGTTGTACCTTGGTGTGTGAAGATGATCAACTCGTCGAGCGGTTCCCGGGCGCGGCGCCAGCTGACGTCTGACCCATCGATGGATCGGGCTTGCGCCGGGATGGCACTTGGCCTGCGAGGCGCCGGTCCTTATCATTCACTTCGCAGGCTTGGCGCCAGCGTGGCGCCCGCGCTTCAACGCAACAATCAGGTGGCTTACTGACGGGTGACCCGAATGATCGCTCAAATACTGCTTCACACGCCTACTTGGGTTTATGGCCTGTTCGTCGTATTGATCGTGTTTGGGTTGCAGCAAACCCGCAGTCGCAACGTCAACGCGTTCCTGGCTTATCTCCTTCCGGTGGGAATGATTGTGTTGTCGCTCGCGGGCATCAACTCGAGCTTCGGCATCAAGCCTGTCCCGATAGCATTGTAGGCGCTGGGGTTGATAACGGTGAGTGCAGTCGGCTTCAAATACTTCCGAGATGACAGAGTCACCTTTTCCCGATCGAATCGGTCGTTTTTTATCCCTGGCAGCTGGATGCCATTTTTTGTGATCATGGCGATCTTCTTCACCAAGTATGTGTTCGCCGTCATGAACGCATTGGACTCGAACACCGCCACGGGGAGTCCCTTTGTCGCTGTCTTGAGCTTGGCCTACGGATGCTTCAGCGGGTACTTTTCATCAAGAGCCGTCAACTTGCTGTCCAAATCCAGGATTGCCTCGGTTGCGGCGTAGATGCGCAGTGGGTTCAATGGCGAAGGACCCGGGCTAGGTCTGATCCGGCCTGCAAACCGGACATGCCGATCGAATATCCGACCCGGGCTCAACTCTGATCGAACGCACGCACGAGCAGGACTTCGTCGGGCTCGCAGGCCTTCAGGTGCTCGAGATTCCAGACGATGGCGCTGAAGTCTGCCGGGAAAACGGCCTCCCGCGGCAGCGTCGATGCAGGAAACGACTTCCCGAGCTTTGTGCCGGCAACGACGGGAAGCAGAACGGCTGCGGATGCGCGGTAGAGGCATGGGTAGCCATTGCCGCCCAGGTCGAACGCCCTGCCTTCGCGCACGAGGCGATCGATCCAATCGACTCCGACCGAACGCGAGGTCCAGCGCGCCAAGAGATTCTCCGGGCGGGCTTCTGCGTGGCGATAAACAAATACTTCCCAGCCCAGCATGGTTGCCCCTCGAGTCTTGGCCGCCTCGCGCCGCAGCGTGCGGCGCCCCGCGCCCGTCCGCCGATGCCTGCGGCTTTGTCGGTCGTCTGCGCGCGAATCACTCGGCCTTGAGGTTCGCCCGTTTGATCAGGTCTCCCCAGCGCCTGGTCTCGGCGGCGAGGAAGTCGCGCCAGGCTGCCGACGGCATGGCCTGCACTTCGAAACCGCGCGACAGCAGCTGCCGGGCCACGTCGGGATCGGAAAGAACGCGGTTGATCTCGGCATTGAGCCTGTCCAGCACGGCGCTCGGGGTGCCTGCGGGCGCCATCACGCCAAACCAGGCTGTGGCCTCGAATCCGGGCAGCGAACGGCCTACCGGCTCGAGATCGGGGAACACGGCAGAGGGCTTCTCGCTGGCCACGCCCAGAAAGCGAACGCGTCCGCCCTGCTGCACGCCCTGTAGCGCGAGCTGGCTGTCGAGCAGCATCGAGATGCGCCCGGCCGCCAGATCGGTGGCTGCCGCGGCGCCGCCCTTGTAGGGCACGAGCACCATCCGGCCGCCGGTGAGCTGCGAGAACAGCTCGCCGCCCAGGTGCGATGCGCCGCCGGTTGCTGACGAGCCGTAGCTCAGCTTGCCGGGATTGGCCCGTGCGTCGGCGATCAGCTCGGCCACGTTGCGGTGGCCGTCGGCGGGCACGGCCAGCAGCAGCGGCACCTTGCCCAGGAACGCCACCGGCGCGAACGCCTTGACGCTGTCGTAGGGCAGCTTGGCCATCAGCCACGGATTGATGGCGTGGCTGGTGTAGTTCATCAGCAGCGTATGGCCGTCCGGCGCTGCCCCCGCCACCGCCTGCGATGCGATCACGCCGCTGGCGCCCGCCTTGTTCTCGACCAGCACCGGATGGCCGAGGATGGCTGACAGGCGGGGGGCGAGCGTGCGCACCACCGTGTCGGCGGTGCCGCCAGGGGGGGCCGGCACGACGAGGGTGACCGGCTTGTCAGGGAAAGCGGCGGCCGCGCTGCTGCCAAGCAGCAGCGCCAGGCCGATCAGCTTGCATCGGGTGATCAGGGACATCGGGAGCGGACTCCAGCGAGAGCGATGGGAGCGGTTATTTTGCGCCGGGGGCTACGGACCGGCATGGGGCGTGCCCTCGGGGCCCGCGAAATCGAGACACCGGGCAATGAGCCGAGACAGCGAGGGGCGGTGCGCCGACTCAGCCGCCAAACCTGTTCGGCGACTTGGTCGGTTGAGCGAGCCAGTAGATGGCAAGGATCCAGCCAATGATGGGGATGATGCCCACCAGCTGAAGCCAGCCGCTCTTGTCGGTGTCGTGCAGTCGGCGGGCGCCGACGGCGATGTAGGGCACCAGTGTGCCCAGCGCGAACAGGCCCGACAGCGTGTTGCTGACGATACCCAGCGCCATCGAACCGAGAAAGACGAACAGTGCCCACCACCAGAACTCAGGTCGCGACGCACACCCGTTGAAGTCGGCGTATTTCTTGAAGCACACCTGAATCGATTCGATGAAGGTCATGTGTCCGTTCTCCAGGGCGGTTTGTGTCTGCGGATGCTACGCCGAACGTGAGCTCGGTTACTCAGGTCGGGAACTTCCGTTTCAACTGCGCCACCTGCTCGGCGCTCCGGCTCCGGCAGGCGTGGTCATGCAAGGTGAGATGCAGCCGCGCCGCCTAACGCGCCGATGAGCGGCGCCGTAGTGCGCAGCAAGGTGGCGTCCGCTCCATTGGCTGGTTAGGGCTCACGGAACCACCAGCAGGGCGAGCTAGAGACCAATCTTGCTATTCGATCGTATCCGTCTGCTCGTGGGTGCGCGCCGTCATTCTCACGAACCATTTCCAAGTATCGGCGGTCTGCCGAAAGCGTTGAGAACAAGTCGATGAACGGGACATCATGGGCTTTCGTGGCAATTGCGATTTGCTTTGAAAGAGTGTCGATTCGGGTGTTCTGTTCGTTATCGCCGACAGGTGGCGGACCAACAACTAATATTTGAAAGGCCTTTGTCTCAGACAAGAGATGTTGGAAGTTGTCGATGGATTGCTCCGGCTTGACGCGAGGTGTCCCGCCCTCTAGGGAAGTATCGTTTACGCCACTAGATATGACGATGCGACCATCACAAATTGGCGGCAAGCGTCGATGACACTCTTCCCTCCAGCGCAGGAGAAGCTCTGATGTCGTTTCTCGCCTTATACCTAGGTTGTAGTGAGTTATCGGGATCCCACGGGCACGCGTGTCGGCGCACACTCGACCGGGCCAACCAAGAACAGAATCATCCTCCGTTCCATTAACGAGGGAATCACCGAGAAAGCAAATTCGAATGTCGGTACTCATCTAGATTCTCTGAGCAGTGAGGCCTAACGTAGAGCTGACCGGCGCTGCGCGGCTTCACCGCGCAGCGTCCAGTGACCAAAGGGAACGGGGTCGAGCGCCGGGTTATGCCTCATGCCGCACGGACACCTTGCTCAGAGACGAGTACGCACGACAGGCCGAGCGTTGTGCGGGCGTGCTGTGGGATTTTCAGAAGCTGTTTCTCCCACGACGGCTCGTCGGGAACGGCAAAGACAAAGCCATGATTTGTGCCCTGCATTTGTAGGACAAGTTGCCCAACTGCCGAATACATGGCTTGCTCTTTTTGGCGCGAAGAGTTGCCTTCCACCTCGACAACGAACAACCCATGCTTTGGATGCTCCGCCACGATGTCTGCGCGGCCAAACTCAGGGTGCGCGCCGATGGTTACTCCCATGCTCAGTAGCGCCGCCTCGGCGACACGAGCGCGCCCAGCCTTTTCGGGTTTGTGTTGGCCACCTTTCGCTCGTTCCATTGCGTCGACATCCACCCAAACGCGCCAGTCCTCGCTTGGTGGGAAGCGGTACGAGACAAGCCACTGCTTCACTTCAAGTTGATACACGGGCGGACACCTGGTTTAGAGGCATAACGTTGGAGTTAACCGGCCCGGTGCGGTGTGGTGATATTTTGCCCAGAATGAAATGGCGGGCCAAATATCACCAAACTGTGTAGGGTCCGGTTGAGCGAATGGTTAGACTTCACCGCACGACAAGTCGCCTTCGTATACTCCAGCCGCGACCTTGCACTTGCCAATCGCGTTGTATTGGCAAAGGCGGCACTTTCTGAAGTTGTTGCTCGGTATAGCCTTGCGCGCACCACTCCAGTAGGGCGTGAAGAACCTGAGTTCGCGCCTCGCGACTAAGGCAGAGTACCGAAAGATTCGAATACGCACCCAGAAGTCGGTACCAAGCATCACTTGCTTGATGTACCAATTGATCTTCTCTGGTTTATTTTCGACATATTCCCTTGCAATCCTGTGAATCGTCGCCGCTAGCGATTGCCTGTCTGTCGTGTTGAGTTCGTCAAGGTATGGTGAATTCTGGGTAGGGACGAGTACACACACACAAAGTGGATCGTCATGTTGAAATTTCGACTTCTGGAGTAGCCAACCGTAGAGTTGTAGCTGGACGCGATGACTCATTTGAAGTTGATTCGACTCAGTGAGCTTGTACTCCAGAATACACCGCACTTTCCCTCCCTCAAAGCACACTGCGTCTGGTATGCCTGCGATGGGGAGTGAGCCGAATTCACTTTCTAGCGGCGACTCAAGAACCTGAACGGTTGGGCTGTGCTTTATTAGATTCCGCAGTTCCCTAACTGAAACTCTACCGACATCTTGCGAAGCTCGTTCATGAAAGTCGGCTCCGGCGCCGGCCATGGCGATCTGCCGCATTGGTGCTCCTTGAGTGCGCTCAAGACTTCGTGGCACCGAGACCATGTTTCCTGGAGCAGCAAGCCAGAGGTGAACTCGGTGCTCGCAGTAGCACTGTTCGGCAATTGTCGAGACCGGTAACACCGAAAATGGGAGCCTATCCCAAGGAGTCCGGACTCTGGATCTGCGGCTCGGTTTCGACGGTGCTGGTGGCGCGGACATGGTCGTCGTTTGTGAAGCCTAACGATGGAGTTGGGCCGCAACTGGAGGCGCGCGACGCGCGCCGGAAGTTGTCGGCTCGAACGACGGGTTAGGCGCCACTGCGCGCCGCCGCTACCAGCGAACCTTCCACATTCCGCCCCCAGTGCAAGTGCCGCAGTGCAGCAGACTTTTCCAGTCGTCCCTGCCTGTGAGTCGCTCAAGGCCCTTCCTTGCCTTATCAGCGGAGGCGGAATTCTGCCAAGCCGTGTGGTCGCAGCCCTTGACTTCCACCAGAACGTCGTAAGCGCCCTTCGAGTGGGTCTTCTTGTAGAACCTAGTTTCGCCAACGGCCGGCTCAGTGGATGCGACCTGACCTTGCTCGGATTCGTCGTCGTCGCTTTCGGTCGCCTTCAGTTGGCTAAGGGAATGCGCGGCGGCTTCAGCACGGGCGGCCGCCTTAGCCAGTTCCGCCTCGAGTTGCTCAATTTTCCTCTTGAGCTGTTCGTTCTCCGACAGGTAGAGGCGAGCAATCGCCAGTTCTTCCGAGTCCGGTGCCGCTCGCTTCTCAAGCTCCGAGATTCGCTGGCGCGCAACCTCCGCTTCAATCTCGCGCGCTGCTACAGGGGAGGGAATCGATAGCACGGCCGTGGACATCAGTGTTCTGCGCAAGGCCGCGCGCAGTCGATTGAGGCCCTTTCCGTCGTGATCATTTGAGATCAACTCGGAGGCGGTCCAGACGGTACTGCTGAAATGAAGTGACGCGTCAGAACGCTTGCGCGGCGGCCAGTAGAGACGAACTGCGCCGCGGTAGCAGGAATGAAGCTTCCCTACTTCGTCGGAGAGGGCCCATGTTGCATCCTCGTCGATCGTGACGACCTGGGCCAATCCGGCGAGATCAAACGCGAGTTCCTTGGCCAAGTCGGGCCACAACTGCTCACCTTCGATCTCGGACACGACAACGAGGGGGAGGCTTCTCGCAGCGTCCCTGATCTGACCTGCGACCCTGATGCCCCCTGCCTTCCCGTTCTGGGGAGTCGAGCTACCAGCAGCAACCGGCCAGCCGTTGAGTTGCCAATCGTCGGAAGCGGACAAAACAGTTCGCAGTATCGATGGGCACCGTGGGTCCACTGGCATCGGAGCAACCACGGTCGCTGCGTTGGCAGCGCTGAGGGTGCAGTGAATGCGAAGTCGGTCGTCCGTAAAAGTCCGCGAATCCCCGTGATTGCCGCCGACCGTCCTTGCGAGGCAATCTCGCAGGATGATCGGACCGAGGAATGTTTCGAGGATTTGCGTCAGCAGCACAGCGCCGCTGCGCTGTCGGCCGTCTCAGGCCGGCGGGGGTTCGATCGGTGTGGCTGACGTCATGCCGAGCGGCAGGCGCGCATCGCAGCGGATGTTCCAGTTCTCGGCATCGATGACTCGCACACTCCATTCGCCCACCGCACGCGGATCGTTGGCGAAGCGGCGCTCGCGACGCCGCGCGCTGAGCATCTCGAAGGTCGCCAACGCCTCCTGCGCCAGGCCTTGGTCGGCCCCGGCGCGCATCAGGGTCTTGCGCATCTCCCCCACGTGCTGCGGCTGACCCCAGAGCGGCATCGCCATCACGTGGGCGTTCCATACCTGCACGATGAAGCTGACCATGCCCTGGCGAATCTCCAGCGGCGCATCGGCGGGCAACTGCTCGATCAGCGGCATGCCGAAGTCGATGATGGTTGCCGAGATCTTAGTGTCCATCCACGCCGGCGGCGCCGGAGGTTTTTTGCGCGCCATCGCTGCTCCTCAGACACTGGTGCCCAGCGGGCGCCAATTGAACGGCAGCAGCTCGGCCAGCC
>JADJVQ010000065.1 GCA_016710525.1 Burkholderiaceae bacterium | reverse complement strand
GCGCGGCGCGATAGGCGACCACTCCGGCGACCCAGGCCGGCGCCAGCAGCAGGATCTTGGGGCCGATCAGTGCGGCGGCGGCGGCAAGCCACAGCCATCGCATCGGGGCGAAGACGAATATTCCGAACAGCAGGTAATAGGCGGCTTCATACGACAACGACCAGAACGGGATGTTGGAGCCGACATGCCACTGTGCGGTCCAGAATTCGTTGACGAACAGTGCCGAGGCCAACGGGCCCTGCGGATTGACCAGGACGTCGGCGTAGGCCTGCGGCGCCAGCTGCCGGCCGATGGCATCCATGGCCAGGGTCGCCGCCAGCGCCGGCAGCGCGACCGACCACAGGCGGCTCAGGCGGCTGCCCGCGTAGGCCGCGGGCGTGCGTTCCTTGACGTCGGTGACGAACGCGATGACGAAACCCGACAGGACGAAGAACACCACGACCGCCTCGTGCCCATATCCACCGAGCGCCGAGATCCACCGCCCACCGAAAATGGGATAGGACGCATGATGCGCGAACACCATCAGCGCAGCGAGCAGGCGCAGCGCATCGAGATAGACGGACAGGGCAGGGGTCATGCGGTCAGGCTCTCCGGGCTGCAGATTCTCGTTCACGCAGGGCAACGGCAAGCCCGAAGCGCCCGATGGTCGAGTCGACGGGATCGAGTGACGCATTCTTGCCGCATTCGTCGCGTCCGGCCGCCGGCCGGAACCGGACCGTCCGCATCGGCTGAATTCGGGCCGCCGGCGCTGGCCGGCGCACGGGGCTGGAGGCATGATGCGCTCTGATTCCACCGCCAATCGATCCGAGGATTCCCATGAGTTCATCCGCCCCGACACCCGGCCCGCGTTTCGCGGTCCTCAAGACCGAACAGCTGAATGCCGCCCAGAAGAAGACGCTGGACTCGATCCTCAGCGGACCGCGCGCCGCGGGCGATCCGGGTGCGGCCGACCGCCTGCTCAACGGGGGGCCTTTCAATGTCTGGCTGCGCAGTCCCGAACTCGGCGATCGGCTGCAGCAAGTGGGCGCGTTCATCCGCTACGATTCTTCGCTGGGGCTGCGCCTGAACGAACTGGCCATCCTGATCACGGCGCGCTTCTGGACCTCGCAGTACGAGTGGTACGCCCACTACCCGATGGCGATGCGTGCCGGCCTCGCGCCGCAGATCGCCGACGAACTCGCCCGCGGCCTGCGTCCGACGACCATGAAGGAAGACGAAACCGCCGTCTACGATTTCTGCATGCAACTGCATCGCGAGAAGCAGGTCGACGACGCCACCTACGGGCGTGCGCTCGCGCTGTTCGGTGAGCAGGGCGTGGTGGACCTGATCGGTGTGTGCGGCTATTACACCGCGGTGTCGATGACACTGAACGTGGGCCGCGTGCCGCTGCCCGCGGGCGAGCCGCTGCCGCTGGCGCCGCTGTCGGCATCCTGAATTCGGACACGCGGCCGCACGGAGCCAAGCGCGATGAAGATCTCCAACGTGACGCTGGAACTCTTCGCCTGGGACGACATCCCGGCGACCAGCTACGGATCCCATACCGGCCGCTTCGTGGGCCGCAGTGACCTGGGGCTGGTGCGCATCCAGACAGACGAGGGCATCGAAGGGCATGCCTTTCTGGGCTCCGCGATGAACCCTGCGTCGGTCGACGCACCGGGTTTGATCCGGCACCTGAAGCCGCTGCTGCTGGGCCAGGATCCGCTGGACCGCGAACGGCTGAATCAGGCGCTCTGGCGGCGGGTGCGCTCGGCCACGGTCCGCTCGATCGGCGCGTTGGATGTGGCGTTGTGGGATCTGGCCGGCAAGGCGTTCGGCCAGCCGATCCATCGGCTGCTGGGCACCTTCCGGGACCGCCTGCCGGCCTATGCCAGCTCGGCGGTATTGGACTCGCCCCAGGCCTACGCGCAGGAAGCGCTGCAGTTTCGCGACACCGGCTGGGCGGCCTACAAGATTCATCCGCCCGCGCGCTGGCGCGAAGACATCGCGGTGTGCGAGGCGGTGCGCCGCGCCGTCGGAGACGACTACACGATCATGCTCGACTCGACCTGGAGCTACGATTTTCCGGCCGCCTTGCGGGTGGGCAAGGCGGTCGAGGAACTGGGCTTCTACTGGTACGAAGACCCGCTGCACGACCAGGACATCTACAACTACGTCAAGCTCAAGCAGCAGTTGTCGATCCCGATCATGGCGACCGAATACCCGCAGACCGGGCTCGAGAGCTACCAGCCCTGGATTACCGAGCGCGCCACCGATTATCTGCGCGGCGACGTGGCCGTGAAGGGCGGCATCACCACGCTGATGAAGACCGCGCACCTGGCCGAGGCCTTCCGGATGAACTACGAAATCCACCACGGCGGCAATTCGTTGAACAACGTCGCCAACCTGCATGTGGCGATGGCGATCCGCAATACCGAGTTCTTCGAGGTGCTGCTGCCCTCGGGTGCGCAGAAGTACGGCCTGGATCCGGACATCGAACCCGATGCGAACGGACTGGTCTATGCGCCCACCGGGCCGGGCCTGGGTGCCGAGATCGATTTCGAACTGATCCGGCGCAAGTCGCTGGGCGTGCTGGCCTGATTTCACTCGCACGCTGATCGGGCGTTTGGGTACATTGGCGGCACTGCCATTCTTTCCCCGCCCGAGGAGACCGACATGCCGAATACACCGCCGCAGGAAAACGCCCGTGCGCGCCCGATTTCAGCTCCGGGGTTCGAACCCGACCCGGCGCAGGTGGCGGCGATGCGCAGTTCGCGACCGCCCAGCCGGGGCGCGGTGGCCGCGTACGACTGGCTGACCCACCACCGCCTGCATCGTCCCAAAAAGGAGGCCATTCGCGAACTCGGCACCGAGCGCCGGTTTTCCTATGCCGACCTGGACACGCGCGCCGATGCGCTGGCCGCATGGCTGTCGTCGGTGGGCGTAGGGCGCGGCGACCGGGTGGCGCTGCTGGCGCATAACGGCGTCGAGTTTTTCGATGTGCAGTTCTCGTGCGGGCGCACCGGTTCGATCGCGGTGCTGCTGAACTGGCGGCTCACCGTGTCGGAGCTCGAGTACATCCTGAACGACAGCGCGCCCAAGGTGCTCATTCACGACAAGGAATTCGCCGAGACGGCGCAGGAGCTCCAGCGCCGCTGCGGTATCGGGACGCTGCTGTGCATCGACACGAGCAGCGCGGCGCCGGCCAATCCTTACGAAGCGGTCGTCACCGCGTTCACCGGCAAGGCGGGCGGCGTTCGCCCGGAGCTGACCCACGACGACGTCAGCACGATCATGTACACCTCGGGCACGACCGGTCATCCGAAGGGCGCGATGATCACGCACGGGATGAACTTCTGGAACTGCGTCAATCTCGGCATTCCCGCCGGAGTGGGACTGGACACCGTGCATCTGTCGGTCCTGCCGCTGTTCCACACCGGGGGCCTGAACTGCTATTCCAACCCGGTGCTGCACGCGGGCGGAACCGTCGTGATCATGCGCACCTTCGATCCGGGACGGGCGCTGCGGATCATCGGCGATCCCGCTCAGGGCATCACCCATTTCTTCGCGGTGCCGGCGCCGTACCAGTTCATGATGCAGCATCCCGACTTCCAGACCACCGACCTGTCGCGGCTGCGCAGTGCCGGTGTGGGCGGCGCGCCGTGCGCGCTGACCATTCTGCAGACCTGGGCGGCCAGGGGCGTGCTGCTGATGCAGGGCTTCGGGATGACCGAGACCAGTCCGGCCTGCATCTTTCTCGACCCCGCGGATGCGATTCGCAAGCTCGGATCCACCGGCAAGGTGCTGATGCACACCGAAATGCGCGTCGTCAACGATGATGGCGGCGATTGCGGCCCCAATGAAATCGGCGAACTGTGGGTTGCCGGGCCGAACATCACGCCCGGGTACTGGAACCGGCCGGATGCCACCGCGTCGAGCTTCGCCGGGCGCTGGCTCAAGACCGGCGATGCGGCCCGGGTCGATGACGAAGGCTTCGTCTTCATCGTCGACCGCTGGAAGGACATGTACATCTCGGGCGGCGAGAACGTCTATCCCGCCGAAGTCGAGAACGTGCTGTACCAGTTGCCCCAGGTCGCGGAGGCGGCGGTGATCGGCGTGCCCAGCGAAAAATGGGGCGAGACCGGACTGGCCGTGCTGGTCCTGAAGCCCGGGCAAAGCCTGGACAAGGTGACGGTGCTGAACCATTGCGGCGAGCGGCTCGCCCGATTCAAGCTGCCCCACGACATCGAAATCATCGAAGCATTGCCGCGCAACGCGACGGGCAAGGTCCTCAAGCGGGAACTGCGCCTGCGCTTTGCGGGCAGCAAGGCGCCGGCGATCAGCTGAGCGCGCAGGAATGCGCCGCGGCTGACAAATCGTCGGGTCGCGGCGCCGCGCAGGGCGTTCAGGCCGCCAGTTTGTCCGCCGTATCGAGCGCGCCCGGGTTGCCCAGCGCACGGAGGATTCCGAGTGCCGCCGAGGCGCTGAGGTGATACGGATCGAACAATCGGGTCGCACCATGCTGCAGATACACCTGCTGGTGCGACGTTGATGCAGCGGCGAAGCCCATGCTCCAGTCGCCGAACCTGCGTTCGCTGATCTCGTCGAACTGAATGATCTTCAGGCGCTTGTGGCGGTTGTCGGCGACCAGTCGCGCATAGAGGTCGCTCAGTTGCTGCGGATCGCCCTCGATGACCTGCAGGAAGAACTGCCTGTCGAAAAGCAGAGTGCCGGTCAGGTCCAGCAGGCGATTCTTGCGACGGGCGGTTTTCAGGATGCCTTCGATGTCGCCGACACCCATCGGCGCAGACGCCTCGCTTGCGTAGATGAGCTGAGCTAGCATGTTCGTTGTCCGGATGTGAGTGGAGGGGTTGCTGACGGTGCTGCCACGATCGGTCATCAAACGATAAGTGGCGTCGAAGGTCGGGCGTCGGTCGATTAACGAGGGTTCCGTGGCTTTAATCGGTCCGTCGAAGGACGGATTCGCAACGACTGATCTTTGTCAAGGGACTGCAAGGATCCAGCTCCTATAGTGGTGGCTCGCATTGGAGTGAGCCAGTTGAGCCAGCCAGAACAGAACAAGAAGATCGGCGCGCTGATCCTCGGCGCGATCGGGGTGGTCTACGGCGACATCGGGACCAGTCCGCTGTACGCGATGAAAGAAACCTTCGCCGGGCACCACCCGATGCCGGTGCTGCCGGACGCCGTCTTCGGCGTGCTGTCGCTGATCTTCTGGACCGTGCTGATCCTCGTCACGCTCAAGTACGTGCTGCTGATCATGCGGGCGGACAATCACGGCGAGGGTGGCAGCCTGGCCCTGCTCGCGCTGGTCAACTCGATCACCCGCGATTCGCGGTTGAGCTGGCTGGTCGCGGTGCTCGGCATCTTTGCGGCGGCGCTGTTTTATGGCGACAGCATGATCACGCCCGCGATTTCAGTGCTGAGCGCGGTCGAGGGCATGCTCGTGATCTCGCCAGGGCTCAAGCATTTCGTGATCCCGCTGACCGTGGTGATCCTGACCGCGCTGTTCATGATCCAGCGCCGCGGCACGGGCGCGATCGGCATCTGGTTCGGCCCGGTGATGTGCCTGTGGTTCCTGTCGCTCGCCGTGCTGGGCGTCGTGCAGATCGTGGCCAATCCGTCCGTGCTGCTGGCGGTGAATCCGCTTTACGCGATCGAATTCGTCGTGCGCCAGCCCTGGGTCGCGTTCCTGGCGCTGGGTTCGGTCGTGCTGGCCGTCACGGGCGGCGAGGCGCTGTACACCGACATGGGGCATTTCGGCCGCTTCCCGATCCGGATCACATGGTTCACCTTTGCGATGCCGGCCTTGCTGCTGAACTATTTCGGACAGGGGGCGCTGCTGCTCGCCCAACCGGGCGCCATCGAGAATCCGTTTTTCCTCCTTGCCCCAGACTGGGCACGCATCCCGATGGTGGTGCTGGCCACGTTGGCGACGGTGATCGCCTCGCAGGCGGTGATCTCCGGCGCGTTCTCGGTCGCGATGCAGGCGATTCGGATGGGCTATCTGCCCCGGATGCAGATCATCCATACCTCGGCGCACGAAGCCGGGCAGGTCTACATCCCGATGACCAACTGGTCGCTGTATGTCTCGGTGATGGCACTGGTGATCGGCTTCCAGAGTTCGAGCAACCTTGCGGCGGCATACGGCATCGCGGTGACCGGCACGATGATGATCGACACGCTTCTGGTCGCCATGGTGATGCGGCTGTTGTGGCGCTGGAATCGCTGGCTGGTCTTTCTGGTCGTGGGCTCGCTGTTCCTCGTCGATCTGGCGTTTTTCGCCGCCAATGCGATGAAGATCCCGCAAGGGGGCTGGTTCCCGCTGCTGATCGGACTGGTGTCGTTCACCCTGCTGACCACCTGGAAGCGCGGGCGCAAGCTGGTGTTCGACGGGATGGCCAGCCAGGGGATGTCGCTGACGGATCTGCTGACCACGATCGGCGACGACATTCACCGGGTCGAGGGCACCGCGGTCTTCATGACCGGCAATCCGGACGGTGCGCCGTCGGCGCTGCTGCACAACCTGATGCACAACCAGGTCCTGCATCGGCGGGTCTACCTGGTCACCATGTTGACCACCGATACGCCTTATGTGAGCGAGGACGCCCGGCTGACCTGCGAGGATCTGGGCAAGGGCTTTCACCGGCTGATCGCGCGCTTCGGCTTCATGGAGCGGCCCGATGTGCCCAAGGTGCTGGCGCAGGCCGAGCCCCTGGGCCATCCGTTCGAGATGATGCGCACCACCTTCTACCTGAGCCGTGAACTGATCGTGCCCTCGGTCAAGAAGGGCATGGCGCTATGGCGCGAGCAGTTGTTCGCGCTGATGAGCCGCAATGCGACGCCGGCCAGCGAGTACTTCGGCATCCCCACCAACCGCACGGTCGAGCTGGGGACCAAACTGGAGATCTGATCCGCGGGACCCTGGGACGCCGCTGTGTGGCCGCTGGCGCCCGGGGGCCTCCCGGTGAAGCGGCTAGACAGCGCGATCGCGGCTATCCGCGCCCTGACGGACGCGTCGAAGCGGCCCGCGCCAACTGCTCAGAGCGCCAGGCGATCGACGCCCCGGCCACCCAGGTCCGGCCGGGCGCCGGTTCGAAGAAGCGCCGATTGCCGTCATTGACGATCACCGAACCCGTGTATCGGCGATCGGTCACGTTGTCCACGCGCGCGAACGGCGAGATGCGCCATCGGCCGATGTCGCGGTGCAGTCCGGCCCGCAGGTTCAGCAGGGCGTAGGGCGCCGCCGAATCGCTGTTCGCGTCGTTCGCATAGACCTGGCCGACCTGCATCACTTCGCCGGCCAGTTGCAGCCCGGCCAGGGTGCCGGTCAGCGCCGGTCGCCACACCATCTCGCCAAAGAACAGTCGGTCCGCGGTGCCGGCCAGGCGGTTGCCGGCCGGCACCGCGACCGCCGCCGCGCCGGCGCCGCTGACGAAGTCGTCGCGGTAGGTCGCGGCCAGCCAGGTCAGTGCCAGACGCGCGGTGACACGCTGGGCCAGGGGCCCGGTCCACGACACTTCTGCGCCTTCGCGCAGCGTGCGTCCCGCATTTTTGAAGGTGGTGCGACCGCCCGAATTGGCATCGACGACGATTTCGTCGTTTGTGCGGATCGAGAACAAGGCCGCGTCGATCCGATCGCCTCGCGCCGTCCGCCACTTGGCGCCGATCTCGAACTGACGGCTGCGCGAGGCCTGCAGCGCGAGGTTCAATCCGGTCGCAGTGCCCGCCGTCGAGCGGTAGGCCAGTTCGGCGAACGTGGGGGTCTCGAAGCCGCGGCCGAGATTGGCATACAGGTTCAGGCGATCGCCGATCGTCCTGGCGATGCCCAGCACCGGACTCGTGGCGTGGTACTGGCGTGAGCCGCTGTCGTCGCCGTTGCCGGCCACGATGTAGCGGTCGCGGGATTGGAAGTCGACCCGGCTGGATCGAACACCGGCGGTGACCGTCCAGTCCTCGGGCAGGACGAGCGTGGCCAGCGCATACAGGTCGGTGTTTTCGACGCGATTCAGCTCGTCGCGCCGACGCGCGCCGACCACGCCGCCATTGTTCAGGAAGCCCTGGCGCCATTCGCGCTGCCGGTCGTGGTCGAGCCCGACCGTGGTGATGAGGCGCGCGCTCTGCCAGCGGATCGTCTGTGTGAACTGCAGGCCGACACCGCCATAGTCTCGATCGAGGTCGACGACGCCGCCTGGCGCCGTGGCCGCGGCCTGGGCAGATGGTGGCGTGGCCAGTGTCTGGAACACGGCGCGCTGCCCGCCGTAGAGACGGGCCACCAGCCGGCGCTCGCCGCCCGGGCGGTGCTCGAGCACCAGCCCGACCTGGTTCTGGGCGATGGTCTTGCGCGTGTCCTGCGAGAGCGCCGATGCGTCGACCTGCCGCGGATTGGCCTGCATCTGCTCGCGGGTCAGCCCCAGCGGGTCTTGCGAGAGCGGCTGGTCGAATACGTTGGCCACGAGAGTCATGCGCGTCCGCTCGGACAGGTCCAGCCTCAGCTTTGCGTTGAAATGTTCGCGCCTGGCCGCGCTGTGATCGCGGTAGCCGTCGGTTGCGAAGCGCGACCAGTCGGCCAGCATGCTCACCGATCCGCTCTGGCCGCTGGCACTCAGGCCGAAGCGTTCGGCTCCGAACGAGCCGAGCGACCAGACCGCCTCAGCCTTCGGGACCTTGCCATCGGCCGTGAATGCCTGCACCACGCCACCGGCCGCATTGCCATACAGCAGCGCGAGCGGTCCGCGCAGCACTTCGATGCGGCTGGTGGACGGCAGGCTGATCGTGGCCGCCTGCCCCTGGCCATCGGGCATCGTCGCCGGTATGCCGTCGACGATCAGCCGCACGCCGCGGATGCCGAACGTGGAGCGCGCACCGAAGCCGCGGATCGACAGCTGCAGGTCCTGCGCGTAGTTCTGCCGGTTCAGCACCAGCACACCCGGGACTCGGGACAAGGCTTCCGACAGATTGACCTGCGGGCCGGCCGAGCGGATCGTCTCGGCGTCGATCGACTGGATCGACGCCGGTGCGTCGAACGCGCGCTGCTCCTGGCGGTTGGCCGACACCACCACTTCGGGCAGGGCATCGATCCCCGGCGTACCGGCCGCAGGGGTTTGCGCCGGCTGGGCGAGCGCGGCAGTGGTGGTCAGGGCGCCGACCAGCGCGGCCAGCGCGGCCGCGATCGGGGCTGCGCCTTGGATCGGAGCTGCGCCTTGGATCGGAGCTGCGCGTGTTGAAGCGCGCCGGGCAAGGCTGCGTGCGGTCAGTAGGCGCGATCGGCGCAGGACGGCATAAGACATCGGTCGCGGGGGTGGCAGGCGGTCCGAGCGACGTTAGCACGGAGGGTCGGCGAACGCTTGGAGTCGTCGGACCGGGTGGCCTCGCGGCGCGGCGGGACGCATCCGGCGATGGATAGAGGCCTGCGGAATCGGGCAGGCCGCCGAGCCCGGCGCGCCGATGCGTCAGCTGACCAGCAGCACCAGTTTGCCGACGTGCTGGTCGGTGTCCATATAGGCATGTGCTTCGCCCAGCGCATCGAAGGCGAAGGTCCGGTCCACCGGCAGCTGGATGCGACCCGCCTGCAGCAGCGGCAGCACGTCGCGGGCGCAGCCCTGGACGCAGGCGAGACGTTCCGCTTCGGTGCGAGTCCGGAACGTGACGCCGATCAGCCTCAGACGGCGCAGCCAGAGGATGTCGAGGTCCAGGCGCGCGATGCTCCCGCCCAGCCGGCCGATGTTCACCAGCCGGCCCTTGAGCGCCATGCAGCGCAGGTTGTCCTCGAAGACCGATGCGCCCACGGAATCGATCACGATGTCGGCGCCACGCTCGCCGGTGGCGGCCATCACCTCGGCCACCTGGGTGCCGCGGGTCATGTCGATGGCCACGTCGACGCCGTAGGGCGCCACCCGGGCCAGCTTGGCCTGCGAGCGCGAGGTGGCGATCACGGACTTGGCGCCCATCCCCTTGGCAATCTGGATGGCGGCCAGACCGATGCCGCTGGATGCCGCATTGACCAGCACCGTCTCGCCCGGGCGCAACTCGCCATTGCTGACCAGTGCGTCGTGCGCGGTGATGAACACGTTGGGAAACGCGGCCGCTTCGACCCAGCTGAGCGCGTCGGGCACCCGCATCAGGGCCAGCGGATCGGCCAGGACCTGTTCGGCATGGCCGCCCGGGCCGTGTCCCATCACCCGGTCGCCGGGCTGCCAGGTCCGCACGTCGGCGCCCGTCTCGATCACCGTGCCCGCGAACTCCACGCCCGAGGGGACCGGCGCGCCTTCGCGCAGCCGGCGCGCCATCGGGATCTCCCCCCGATTGATGCCGGCGGCGTGCACCCGCACCAGCACCTGTCCGGCGGCGGGCCGCGGATCGGGCAATTGGTGCACAACCGGCCGGCCGCCGTGCTCGCCTGGAACGATTCGAATCGCTTTCAATGCCACTCCTCTGGCGATGCGCCACGCTGGACGCGGCAACGCTACCATAGCCCACCTATTCCAGTCGACATTAATGAGATCCGTCGCTAGACTCTGTGCGCGGTCGACAGGCGGCTGCGCTGCACGACCTTCCCAGGAGCTCGCCGGATGAAAGTCGAAAAACTGACCCGTACGATCGGTGCCGAAGTGTCTGGAATCCGCCTGGGCGACGCCGCGCACGATGCCGGCCTGTTCGCCGAAATCAAGGCGCTGCTGCTCGCGCATCGGGTGCTGTTCCTGCGCGATCAGGACATCAGCCGCGCCGAACACGTCGCCTTCGCGCGCCGCTTCGGCGAGCTGGAGGATCACCCGATCGCCGGCAGCGATCCCGAACATCCGGGGCTGGTGCGCATCTATCGCAGCGAAGAGCGCAATCCCTACGAGAACAACTGGCATGTCGACGGGCTTTGGCGCGAGAACCCCGCGATGGGCGCGGTGCTCCGATGCATCGAGTGCCCCAGCGATGGCGGCGACACGATCTGGGCCAACATGGTCGAGGCGTACTCGCGCCTGCCCGAGGACTTGAAGACCCGGATTGCCGGCTTGCGCGCGAAGTCCAGCATCGAACATTCGTTCGGTGCGGCGATGTCGATGGAAGATCGGCAGGCGCTGTCGGCCAAGCATCCGCCGGCCGAACATCCGGTGGTCAGGACGCATCCCGAGACCGGCGAGAAGGTCCTGTTCGTCGGCAGCTTCACCACCCACTTCGTCAACTATCACACGCCCGAGAACGTGCGCTTCGGGCTCGACAAGAGCCCGGGGGCCAGCTTGCTGCTGAATCTTCTGCAGAGCCAGGCGATGGTGCCCGAGTACCAGGTGCGGTTCCGCTGGCGCCCCAACAGCGTGGCGATCTGGGACAACCGCTCCACGCAGCACTATGCGGTTCAGGACTATTGGCCTTCGCCGCGCAAGATGGAGCGCGCCGGAATCGTGGGCGACCGGCCGTATTGAGGCCCCATTGAGGCCCCATTGAGGATGTCGGGCCTGCCGGCGATGGCCGGCCCTGTCGAGGGGACTCCGCCCTATTGAGGGCGCAGCAGCGCGCGCACCGCGGCGTCGCGCGTGGTGCTCATCCGCGAACGCGCGGTGTCGAGCACTTTCGCGATGTCTCTGCGCTGGATCGCTCGCTGCAGCATGCGCCAGGTCCGCAGCGATTGACCCAGGCTGTGCGGCGAATGGGCCAGACCGAGCCGCACGTACCGCAGTGTTCGCAGAGAGATCGATTTCAGCATCTCGCCCAGCAGGCGATTGGCGCACAGATCGAACACCGCGATATTCAACAGGAAGCCTTCCAGCGCGTACGGGTCGATTCCCGCTTTGGCGGCCGCCTCCAGGCGCGGCAAGTGCCGTGAGAACACGGCGTCGAGCTGCCCGGGATTGTCTTCCATGACTTGCGCCAGCAGCAGGCAGTACAGCGTGCTGCGTATCGTGAAGACATCGCGCAGTTCGGCCTGGTCGGGAGCCGTGACGATCGCGCCGCGCCGGGGCTTGAATTCGACCAGCCGGTCTCGCTCCAGGATGCGCAGCGCCTCGCGAACCGGGGCGCGGCTGACCTGCATCAGCGTGCTGATGTCGCTTTCGAGCAGGCGCTGACCCGAGCGCACCCGATCGAGCGTGATCGCGCCGGCCAGCCGAACCGCGATGCGTTCGCCGATCGACACCGAGGTTCGTGCGTCGCTGGTGCCGCGCAGCATCACCTGCTCGAGTGCGAGCAGCAGCGGACTGGGCGGCATCCGCAGCGCGGCATCATCGGGCAGGTTGGCTGTCTTGGTGCGCGCCATGCGCCGATCTTAATCGAGCCCCGCAGGCGAATCGGGAGCGGACAGGAACGAACCGGCGCTGAACCGGTGCGAAGGCCGACCGGAATCGCACCGCGTCGCGGCGGGGCGATCGCCCCGTCGCGACATGCTCAGGCAGCGACCTTGTGGCCGCCCAGGGAAGCCGAACGGATGCCGGCCAGCAGGCTCTCGCGCAACGGCGCCAGCAATGGCTCCGCCGCGGTGTGCGCGCTGGCATCGAGCAGGCGTACGGCGGGGGCGTCATCGCGAGCCATCGCGCCATGCCGCGCGCAGTCGCGCCACTTGCCCAGCAACTGGTCGCGGGTCATGGGGTCTGACGCCGAGCCTGGGGCCCAGTCGACCAGCTGTTCGTCGCGCCAGCCGGCGCCGCTGATCGTGACGCGGATGGGCGCGGTGTCGAGGGCTTCGCCCTCGCGAGTCCGCTCGCGCAGGGTCACCCGATTCATCTGGGCGCGCACGGCATCGCCCATCACCGCCGAATCGCTGAAGGTCGACAGGGTCACGCTGCCATCGAGCCAGGCCGCGCTGGCGCAGTAGGCGCCGCTGAACTTGCCCTCGAGCCCGGTGCCGGGGATCGGGTACTTGAGCGGTGCCAGTCCGTTCTTGGGGAAGTCGACCTCGATGGTGACCGGTTGCCCGTGGACCGCGCCGGGCTGCCGCTCACGGATCCGGGTGACACCGGCGATCAGGCGATGGGTCATGTAGCAGCTGGGGTAACGCTTGTGTTCGAACCCGGGCGACTCGATGGCCCAGGCATCGCCGGCCGTCCAGGCCAGCGGCGCGACCGGCTGCCCGCCGTTGAAGGCCAGCACGAATCCCTTGTCGCCCCAGACGTCGTCGCTGGCGGCGGCACCGGCACGGGCCAGCATCACCGCGCGCACCGCGCCGGCGGCGGCGAAGCCGACGTGCAGCGGTTTGACGTCGGTGCCGAAGTTGGCCCGCAGGCCGCAGGCGCTGCTGGCGGCGATCGACAGGGCGGCATGCGCCTGCGCAAGCGGCAGCCGCAGGGCGTGCGCGCAGGCTGCGGCCGCGCCGACGGTGCCCAGCGTGCTGGTCGCGTGAAAGCCCAGCGCGTAGTGCGGGAAGCCAAGCCACTGGCCCAGGCGCAGCGTGGTCTCGGTGCCCACGATGTAGGCACGCAGGATATCGCCCCAGCGCAGGTCGGCGCGCTGCTGGCGCAGCACCGGCAGCAGCGCGAGCAAGGCGGCGATCGGCGGAGCGCTGGGATGGCAGGTGGCGAGCATCGACACGTCGTCGTAGTCGAGGGCGTGCGAGGCGGTGCCCAGCACCAGCGCGACGTCGGCCGCCGACAGGGCGTCATTGCGACCGGCGGCACACGACTCGAGCGCCGCCTGAGTGCAGCGCTCGGTCGCGCCGCCGGCAGACACCGCCAGGGTGTCCAGCCAGCTTCGAGTGGCCTGGCGCAGCGCCTCTTCGGAGACTGCAGAGCCGGCGTGCTGGTAACAGGGATCCCAGGCGGCGAGGAATGTCGGGCGGCTGTCGGTTGCGTTCATGGGAACTCCGCGATGGGTGGGCAAGCGAGATGATCCTCGGTTTGGGCAATTCTCGGTGGTTTGGGCGATCAAGGGCGGCCGGCCCGATCAGGTTCGGAACGACAGGCAAGCGCATGCACGCGGCGCAGAATCTGCGCCAGGGCACGGTCGTGGATGCCGCAGGCCTCGAGGTGCGCGACCGTTTCGGCCAGGTAGTCGGCGCAGCGCCCCAGCGGGCCGCTGGCGCGCGCGATGCGGCGCGCCACTTCGTCCAGCGGGAGTCGTCCGGCATAGGTCGGCAAGGACTCGTCGATGGCGAAGGTGATGGCGGCCAGCGTGCCGGCCTGCGTCCGGGCGCGCACCCACACCGGGCGATAGGCCGCCGCGACCATTTCGCGCGACCAGATGATGTCGAGTTCTTCGTGGACCTGCGCAGCCGCGATGCGCAGCGCGATGCCGCGGCACGAGCCGCCCCGGTCCAGCCCGAGCATCAGTCCGGGGACCTCGCTGGTGCCCCTGCCGACCTGCGAGTGCAGGCAGAATCGGCGATGAAAGCCGTGGATGGTGGCGGTGCGGGATTCGACAAAGTGGAAGGCCGGATTCCACATCAGTGAGCCATAGGCAAAGATCCAGAGATCGGTGCCCGGGTTCCAGCCGAGGGCGAGCATGCGGTCACGTGAGACCTGGCGCTCCGGAGCGCTGGTCAGGCGCAGCAGCCCGTCGCGTTCCGCCTGGGCGAGTGCCTGGCTCAAGCCGCCGCCACGAAGGAAGTCGCGATCGATCAGGGATGCCATCGTTCCATGCACGCCCGCGCGTGCTTCCACAGGAGGGTGAATCCGCCGCGCCGAGTGGCGGGGCAAACCGCAGAAGATACGATTCGGCGCGGGCGCGCGCAAGCGCCCGGACCGGCCGCGCTCCGGGCTGGCCTCGCTGGCCCGGCTGGCTTAGCCCAGGCTGGCGATCTCGCGCCGCAGCGCCGCGTAGCGCGCGGTGTGCAGGGGATCGCTGCCGCCGGGCACGGCGCTGTCCACCGCGGCCCAGTCGTCGGCTTGGAGCAGCGCCTGGGCGCGCGGCAGCAGGTCACGCTCTTCGGTGGCGATGTGGTGCCGGTAGTAGATGAGATAGGTGGCGGCCGCGGTTTCGACCGCCGCCTTGGGCTGTACCGCGCCCACGATGATTTCGCGCAGCCGCGACAGCAGGTCTTCGCCGGCGGTCGCGATCACGCGATGCTCCTGGACCAGCCGATTGATCTGGGGCCTGAGTTCGGGGCTGCGGCGCAGCAGCCGGGCAAAGGCGGCGTCTTCGCGCGGATGGTGGAACTGGTCGGCGTAGTGGCGCAGGTATTCGACGATGTCGAGCATCAGTTCGTAACTGGGGTCTTCCCCGGCATGAAAGCCATTGACCTGCTGCTCGAGCACCGAGAGCAGCCGGCTGAAGGTGGCGTGTTCGTCGTGCCAGGTCTGGAGCAGGTTGGTCATGGCGTTGTTCCGGTTCAGCCGATCGGTTCGAGCAGCATCAGTCCCGACGCCGTGTTGGAGATCGGGATGTGATAGTTGGCGTGGATTTGTCGCACCGCTTTGGGAAGTGTGCCACGGGCGACCAGCCAGTTGAGCAGTTCCACCCCCTGGGTGCCGGCGAGTTCGACCAGTTCGGTCGTGCCGAACCGGGTTGCCCAGGTCGGATCCTGGACGAGGCTGCTCATGAATTGCTGGTCGAACTCGCGGTTGATGAAACCGGCACGCTCGCCGTCGAGCTGGTGCGACAGGCCTCCGGAGCCCAGCACCACCACCCGTTCGTCGCCGGGCCAGGCCGCGATCGCGCGGCCGATGGCCTCGCCCAGCCGGTAACACCGCGCTGCCGACGGCAGGGGCACCTGGACGGTGTTCACGCACACCGGGACGGTGCGCACCGGCCACTGCTGATCCGGCCAGCACAGGGCCATCGGCAGCGTGAACGCGTGATCGACGACCATCTCCTGGCAGGTGGTGAGATCGAATTCGTCACGGACCAGCGCCTCGATCAGGTGCCAGGACAGGGCCGGGTCACCCCGGAACGCGGGCACGGTCGGGATGCCCCATCCCTCGTCGGCGTTGCCGTAGTCGGACGCCGCCCCGAGCGCGAAGGTCGGCATCTTGTCGAGGAAAAAATTCAGGCCGTGGTCGTTGTAGACGATCACGGCCACCTCCGGCCTGACCCTTGCGAGCCACTCGCGCACCGGCACGAACCCGTCGAAGAATGGCTTCCAGTAGGGGTCCTGCTGCAGCCCCTTGGCAATGGCCGAGCCGATGGCGGGGACGTGCGAGCAGGTGAGGGCACCGACGATCCTGGCCATGGCGTCAGCCTCGCGCGGCCAGCAGCCGGGCCTTGAACTGCTCTTTGGTCAGCCCGGTCTGCTGGGCGCCGATGTCCTGCATGTCGAGCCCGAAGATGCCGGCGAATTTCGCCAGGTAGTAGGCGTTGCCGCCGGCTGCGATCAGTTGCAGCACGTTGCGGCTTCGGATGGCTTCGCGCTGCTGCGGGTTCAGGCGATACTGGGTGCAGTACGCGCTCTCATCGTCCAGGAAGGCTCGCCGGTTGGCGGCATCGTTGAACGAGTAGCACATCTTGTTCAGCGCATACCCTTTGCGGGCCTGTTCGCCGTCGAAGAGGGTCGTGCCGGGCACCGGCTGGCGGGGATTGACGGGTGGCATGGGGGCCTTCGGATCGGGGTGGGGTGCCGGGGCGGCGCGCCGGATCACGGAGCGCCGGGCAGTTCGCACCGATGGCGCCTGATGCACGCAGTATTCAGCGGACCGACACGCCGATCAACGCAGCCGAACCGATGCCTGCCATGAGCGAATTCGATCATTTGGACCTCGACGGCCACCTGCTGCGCCTGCTGCTGACCGTGCTCGAAGAGCGCTCGGTCACCCGGGCCGCTCAGCGTCTGGGGGTCAGCCAGTCGGCGGTGAGCCATCTGCTGGACAAGCTGCGCCGCATCGTCGGCGATCCGCTGTTCGTGAAGTCGGGGCGCGGCATCGCGCCCACCGCGCACGCGCTGGCACTGGCGGCGCGTGCACGGGTGCTGCTCGACGAATTGCGCGCATTCGGCGCTGCGGCCGCGTTCGACCCGGCGAGCGTGGTGGCGACAGTCAGCATTGCCGCCAACGACCTGCAGCGTGACCTGCTGCTGCCCGGACTGCTGCGCCACCTGCGGGCCCAGGCCCCCGGACTGTCGCTGCGGGTGATCCCCTCCGGCGTGCCGACCCTCGAGATGCTGCGCGACGAACATTGTCAGCTGGTCATCACACCGCGCCCCCCCGAAGGCCGCGACGTGCTGCAAAAGCGCCTGTTCGAGGATCATTACCGGGTGTTCTATGACCCCGGTGAGCGGACTGCGCCGGCCACGCTGGCGCAGTACCTGAACGCCGACCATGTGACCGTGCTGTACGAGACGGGGCGCCGCCTCGATCTGGACGACGTCCTGGCCGGCCGGGGCGTGGCGCGACGCATCGTGGCGCAGGTGCCGGGATTTGCCGGCATCGGCCCCTTCCTGCGGAGCACTACGATGCTCGCCACGCTGCCCAGCTTGCTGCGTGCCCATCTGCTGCGCGGATTCGAGTCCGCGCCAGTGCCGCTCGAATGTCCGCCGATGCCGATGTACATGGTCTGGCACCTGCGCCACCACGGCGACCCTCTGCACCGATGGTTGCGCCAGCAGCTGGAGACGGTGATTGCGCCCGCGCTGGCGGCAGCGCCGGCGCAGTTGCCCGATTGAGGCACGCTTTGGCGACCGCGGCCGGGTGCGCGCTCGGCGCCGCGCCAGGCGACCGCGATCGCCGATACTCGCGCGGGCTCAGCCCGGTGCGTCGCTTGAAGAACCGGCAAAAGTAAGCCGGGTCGGAGAATCCCAGCTCGAAGGCCAGTTTGGCGATCGGCGCGGCGACGTAGGTCAGGCGCCGGCAGGCTTCGCGCGCCAGGCGCTCGTGCACCAGGTCGAGCGCGCCCTGGCCGGTCTGGGCGCGTGTCAGCCGATTCAGCCGCTCGGGCGTGAGACCCAGCCGGGCGGCGTAGCGCGACACCGGCCAGTGCTCGCGATGATGGGCTTCGACCAGCACGATGAAGCGGGTGAACAGCGCCTGGCCCTGGCTGCGTCCGCGTTGCGCGCCATCGGATGGGCTTTGCGCGTGACGGGCCAGCCGCCACACGACCGCGCGGGCCAGCCAGGGCGGCACCGGCGAGCCGGCGGCATCGGCCGAGCTGAACTCGTCGGCCAGTTCGCGCATCAGGCTGGCGATGCGCCGGGTGGCGGCGCCGGCCGGGTCCATGCGCAGCAGGCGCGGAACGGCGAAGAGATGGTGCAGGGCCTCGCCGGTGGCGGGCACGTCGCCCTCGATCACCGCGCGCGGGTGGAAGGTCAGCACCAGCCCATCGGTCTCCTGCGTGAACAGGAACGCATGGACCATGCCGGGCGGCACGACGATGGCCACCGGGCCCTCGCACGATTCGCGCATCGTCTCCAGCGCGACCCGGGCCGGACCGCTGGCGACCCAGACGATCTGGTGCAGACCCTGGTGAATGTGCGCATCGATCTCCCAGCGATACAGCCGGCTGCGCGACTGGATCGCCTCCAGGTGGAGCTGGTCGGCGGGCAGGGCGCCCGCTTCGCCATAGAGCGCGAACGCGGGAATCGATGCGGAGCGGCTGGGGCGAATCATGCGACAGCATGCGGCGGGTCGTCGGAAAAGTGCAAGTTTTTGGGGTGCTTGTAACAGGCCGGGCGCGCGCCGCACGGCTAGTGTTGCGGTCATGGTCCGGCGCGCGCTCGCGCGACCGGCCGTCATGCCAGGAGACAGGCGCCATGTTCGTGTTCGATCCGTACTCGCCGGCGATCGACGCCGATCCGTTCCCGGCGTACCAGACGCTGCGCGACGAATTCCCCTGCTTCTGGAGCCCGCAGGCGGGCACCTGGGTGCTGTCACGCTATGCCGACATCGTCTCGGCGGGCCAGGACTGGCAGACCTACTCGTCGGCCAGGGGCAACCTGATGACCGAGTTGCCCAACCGGGCCGGCGCCACGCTGGGCACCACCGATCCCCCGCGCCACGACCGCCTGCGCGGGCTGGTCCAGCATGCGTTCATGAAGCGCAATCTCGAGAGCCTGGCCGACCCGATCCGCGACATCGCGCGCACCGCGGCCACGGCACTGGCAGGGCGCAGCGAGTTCGATTTCATCGGCGAGTTTTCGTCCAAGTTCACGGTGAGGGTGCTGTTTGCGGCATTGGGCCTGCCGATGGGCGACGAGCAGGCGGTGCGCGACCAGGCGGTCCTGATGGTGCAAAGCGATCCGCTCACCCGGGCCAAGGCGCCGCAGCACATCGCGGCCTACCAGTGGATGCAGGACTACGCAGCCGGCGTGATCGCCGAACGCCGCGCGCGCCCGCAGAACGACCTGATCTCCCATTTCAGCATGGCCGAGATCGACGGCGACCGGCTCGACGAGCGCGAGGTGCTGCTGACGACCACCACGCTGATCATGGCGGGCATCGAATCGCTGGGCGGTTTCATGAGCATGTTCGCGCTGAACCTGGCCGATCATCGGGAGGCGCGCGAACGCGTGGTGGCGGATCCCTCGCTGCTGCCCGATGCGGTGGAAGAGTCCCTGCGCTTCAATACCTCGGCGCAGCGCTTCCGGCGCTGCCTGCAGCGGGATGTGCAGCTGCACGGCCAGACGATGCGGGCCGGCGATTTCGTCTGCCTGGCCTATGGCTCGGGCAACCGGGACGATCGCCAGTTTCCCGATCCCGATACCTACGACATCGGGCGCAAGCCGCGCGGCCATCTGGGATTCGGCGGCGGCGTGCATGCCTGCCTGGGGACCGCGATCGCGCGCCTGTCGGTGAAGATCGCGTTCGACGAGTTTCATCGTGTCGTGCCGGCCTATCGGCGCACCGACGCGCCGTTGCAGTGGATGCCGTCCTCGACATTCCGCAGCCCGTTGCGGCTCGGGCTGTCCGTCCAATGAATTCCGGGAGCGTGTTTCCATGGCACTGATCACCTACATCGAGCCGTCCGGCCAATCCGTCAGCGTCGAGGTGGCCGACGGCTGGAGCCTGATGCAGGGCGCAACCGCCGGTGGCGTCGACGGCATCCTGGGCGAATGCGGCGGTTCGTGCGCCTGCGCGACCTGCCACTGTTACGTCGACCCGACCCGGATGGCCGAGCTGCCCCCGCCGGGCGAGTCCGAGCTCGCGATGCTCGAGGCGGTGGCCGCCGAGCGCCGGCCGAACAGCCGCCTGGCCTGTCAGCTCAAGGCCAGCGCGGCGCTGGCCGGGCTGGTGCTGCGCCTGCCCGACGTGCAGGAGTAGCTGCAATCGCCGCCGCGGTCCTCGCCGCTCGACACGAATACGCCGGACCCCGCCGAGAAGATCGATTCCAGGCATCGGTCTGACCGTGCGTCGCGCGGCACGCTCCACAGGACTGCTGCGGCATTGGCGGGCCTCGCGCTGACGGTGCGCCCGCCGATAACACGCCGGAGTTCACTCCTCTTGGAGCTTCGGCGATGCGGGTTGGAATCAATCGCAGGGCTGTCGGCTGGATCGCCGCGGCGGCCCTGGGTGGCGGCGTGGCGCCGGCGATGGCGCAGAGCGGCGCGCTGCAGTGGCATTGCTGGGTCGACGGCGGCGAGCGACTGCGCTGCGTGCTCGATGTGGTGCAGGCTGACGCGCGTGAATCAGCGGTCCTGGGCACGCCTGCGATGACGGGTCTGGCGCCGCCGCTGCCGTCGCCGTCGCCGTTGCCAGCCAATCGGGCGACGGTTGCGCGCAGCCTGCCGCCGATCGTCGCGCAACTGCGTGCCCAGCCCCAGGCTCTGGCCGGTCAGGTGATCGCCATTCCTTTGTATTCGGTGACGGACGATTGGCCGCGGGTCACTCAGCTCGCCCGGGCGGTGCTGTGCACGTCGAGCCTGCCGTGCACGATCCGGCTGAGCACCTCGCTCAATGAAGCGCTCAGCCAGGGCCTCGATACCGATCGCCTGTTCGTCGGACCTGACCTGGGCTCGATCGCACGGACCTCGATGCGCTGAAATCGATGCGCTGTCCCCGCTGAAACGCATCGGCGGGCAGCCCGAGGCGCCGGGACCGTGTGCCCGGGCGCCGGCGGGGTCAGGTTCGTTCGGTCAGGGCGCGAAGCCGGGGCGCGAGCATCGTCAGGTCAAGGCGTCCTCGGTCGCGCGACAGCACCCGCCCCTGCCGGTCCAGCAGGCAGTGCGTCGGGGTGTCTCGGATCGGACCCAGGGCGGCCGCGATCCTGCCATCGGTGTCCAGGGCGATCGGCGGCGCGCCCGGGTTCATGCGGGCGACATGCCGGACCATCTCTTCGCGATCGTAGGCCATGGCCACGGCGACCACCGCGATGCCCCGCGGCGACCATTGATCGAGCAGGCGCGACAGGGCCGGAAGGTCCTGGACGCAGATCGCGCAGCTCGTGGCCCAGAAGCACACCAGCAGACCGCGTTGGCCGGGGGTGTCGATGCGGACCGGTTGGCCGTTCAGGGTCGAGAAGCCCGGCATCGCGACCGGGCGCGACGGTGATTCGTCGGGTGGCCAGAACAGCCCGGCGCCGTAGCCCGATGCGGCCGCGACCGCGCTCCAGCGCAGCAGCGCGCGGCGCCGCCGATGTGCGTTCGGGGCGGGCTCGGATGCCGTGGAATCAGGAGCCATCGGTGGTTCGTCTGGAGGGGGGTGCAGGCGCGGCCGCTGCGGATTGGGGGCGGGTGGACCGCGGGTCGGTCGTGGCGGAACCCGGCGCACCGAAGGCGCGCTCGACATAGGCCGACACCGCGGCAATGTCGCGTGCCGACAGGACCGATCGCCAGGCCGGCATCGAGCTGCCGGGCAGGCCGTCCCGAGTCACGTCGGCGACCCGGGCGGCGATCAGGCGCGGCGCCATGTCTTGCCGGGTGAAGTCCGGCGGATGCGGATCGAGAAAGCTGCCGATCCAGTTGCGCCCGGTTCCGTCGGCCGCGTGGCAATGGGCGCAGTTGCGCTGAAAGACCCGTTCGCCCCGGCGCAGCAACGCGTTGGGCCGTCTGAGCGGGGGCGGCGTTTCATGGAGTTCGTAGGGGTCGACTGCCTGCGGGGTGGCCGGCGCGGCTGAGGGCCGCCGCAGGCGGCGCGCTCCCGGGCGCCGCCGGCGCTTCGTCGTGGGTCTCGGTGTAGTTGCCCGGTGGGTACGACACCCCGAAGATTTCCCAGGGCTTGCCCGGTGTCGACACGGTCGCGCGGTCGTGGCAGCTCACGCAGGCGCCCAGGAACAGCTGCTTGCCTGCCGTCTGATCGGCGTCCAGCTGATCCCAGGGCCGGTCCAGCGGGATCTGACCGATCGCGAACGGATAGGCCACCCGATACCGGTCGTGGTTCGGCCAGCCATTCTCGGCCGTGTGGTATCGGGTGTTCACCGCCTGATTGCGCATGAACTCTTCACGCACGAAGTCCACGACCTGTTCGAGTTCCGATCGGCTCAGGACACCGGCAAACGAGACCATTGCCGATCCGGGCCGGCCATCGCGCACCGACGCCAGCATCGATTCCCGGCTGAGCGAGGGCAGGGGTGTGGCGCGAAAGTTGCGCGGCGCCGGGTCGATGAAGCTGGCAGCCAGGGTGCGGGCATCACCCGAGTAGCCGTGGCAGTAGTAGCAGCGGAAGTTCCAGATGCGCCGCCCGGCCTCGTGCGCTTCGCCCGACGAACCTTGGGCGCTTGCCGAACTGGCTGGCGGTGGCGTCGCAGTCGACGCAGCCCGCGCCACGGGCAGGGCCGCGGCCGGAGCCGATGCCGCAGCCGATGCCGGGACGGCGGGATGACAGGCCTGCAGTGCGGCGGCGAAGGCGACCAGCCATCGGCGAACGCGGCTGATCATCGGCGTGGTCCTGATTCGGGGCGGATGAAACTCTGGAAGACGTATTCGGTGAGGTCGGCAATCTGCTGATCGCCGATCACCTTGTTCCAGGCGGGCATTTCGCTGCCGACGCGCCCCATCGAGATGCCGGCGAACAGCGCCGGCCGGTTGAACTGGGCGCGGCTGTCGGCCGACAGGAAGTTGCGCGGCTTGGGCCGGATGAAGTAGGCGCGCGGGCCTTGGGCGTCACCCTTGACGCCGTGGCAGGTTGCGCAGTTCTCGTTGTAGAACTTGCGGCCGCGGGCCGCCTGTCCGACGAGTTGCATCGGCAGTGGCAGACTCATGTCGGCCTTGACGGCGGGCGATGCGGGCATGCCGCCGGCCGGCGGGGCGCTCGAGGGCGCTGGGGCCAGGGGTGCCATCCCCGGCACCGCCGCATGCACGTCCGATCGCCCGCGGTGGGCCGAGGTGCCGCTGGCGTCGGCCGGACTGGCGCCCATGAAGGCGGCCCGCACGAAGTCGACCACCGCGCCGATCTCGGCGGCCGATATCTGGGTGGCGAAACCGGCCATCTGCCGAACCGGGCAGCCGTGGTGAGTGACGGTGGACACCATGCGCTCTCGCGGGTCAGGTCGGTGCGCGCGCGCGGCGCGGTGAAATTGCGGGCCGCGCTGACGCTTGCGCCCGTCGGTCCGACGCCGGCCGGGCCGCCCTGTCCGTCGGCGCCGTGGCACGACGCGCAGGACCGCGCGTACAGCGCTCGCCCGGTCTCGAAGGAGGCGAGGGTGCGCGGTTTCATGAAGGTGTCGATCACGTAGTCGACCACGGCCTCGATTTCGCGGGGGCCGAGCTGGGTCGACCAGCCGACCATCGCGGTGCCCGGTTTGCCCGCGGCGGTCGCGGCGATCATGCGATCGCGCGTGAGTTCGCCCAGCGATTGTGGCGAAGTGAAATCCCGGGGCGGTGGCACCAGGCTGCCACGGGCGCGGCTGCGGCCGTCGCCGCGGTCGCCGTGGCAGACCGAGCAGTAGTTGTGATAGAGCAGGTCCGCGCGCACGGCGGCGGGGGCGCCGGCCTTTGCGGCAACCGGTTCGGCGGCCTGCGCGCTGGCGCTGATCATCAGGCTGGCGACCAGCCAGGCCGCCCTGAGCCGACCGAGCTGCAGCAGACGAGCTGCAAGGCGCGCCAGACGGCACCCGGCCGTGGCGCCGGCGCGGCTGGCCGGTTCGCACGCCGTCGAATTCTCCAATTCGGGAATCGATCTCTCCGGGTGTCTCACGAACGGCTGCAATCGCATGGTGGGTCCTCTCCTCGGACACTCGACATGCAAATTTCGCGCCGTCCGGCATGCGGATTGCTATTTGGTCTGCAGTGTCGCGGTGAACTTCGCGATGTCGCGGGCATCCGGCATTCCGACAACGATCGGACAACCCCCTGAAGATGGAGTCGAAAACGATGAAGAAATTCCTGACCGTGGCCTCGCTCGCCGTTGCGCTTGGCACCCTGATGGCTAGCGCGAGCTTTGCGGCGGATGGTGCCAAGGTCTACGCCAGCACCTGCGCGTCTGCCATGCGAGCGGGTTGCCAAGCGCCCGCTTTCCGGCGACAAGGCCGCCTGGGCCGCGCGACTGGGGCCGGTGTCGACGCTGGTCGCGACCGTGGTGAAAGGCAAAGGGGCGATGCCCCGAAGGCGGGCAACGTCTGCTGGCCGACGCTGACATTAAAGCGGCTGTCGAGCACATGCTGGCTTCCTGTGAAGTGATTCGACGTGGGGCCTGCCCGCCGAACCCGTGCGTCCCCCCGAACCGGTGGATTCGTGGTTTTAGGCGCGTGGCTCGCCGCGCTGGCGCTGGCGGGCGCACCGGCCGCGCTGGCCCAGCGGACCTCGCTGGCGGGCGGCCCTCACGACTTTCGACGAGGCCATGCCGATCGGCCGGCCGATGGCAGCGACCTGTGCGTCTACTGCCACACACCCTTTCGGCGAGCGTGCCTCGCCCAATGGGCCGCAGTGGTATCGCAGCGTCCAGCCGGGGCTGGGCTTCCAGGCCTATGCGACCCAGGACGATCCGCTCGCGGTGGGCATGGGCTTCGATGTTGCCGGGATGTCGGTGGTGTGCCTGTCCTGCCATGACGCCAGCCAGGCGCCGACCGTGACCGCGCTGATCAACGACCACCCCTACGGCATCCCCTACCGGGGCACGCCCAAGATGCGCGAAGGCGCCGATCCGGTACCCCGCTATGTGGCGCCGCCGGGCGGCGGGCCGTTCCGGCAGGCCAATTTCCTGCTTTCCACGGGCGACTTCCACCGGCCCGTCAGCGGGGTGATCGATGGCCGGGTGGTCTGGTGGGCGCCGCTGGGAGCCGCCTCGGCGCGCCGCACGCGCGCCGACCTGCCGCTCTACACCCGCCGCGCCGGCACCGAGTTCGACGACCTGCCGTTCGTCGAATGCGGAACCTGCCACGATCCGCACTCACAAAACCGCCTGTTCCTGCGGGTCGGCACCGAAGGCAGCCGCCTGTGCCTGGTCTGCCACCAGAAATGAACCGTGCCGCGTGCCCGACCGTCGCCCCGGTGCGGACCCGACCCCGACGAACTCCCGTGGAGTCACCCATGAATACCCGATCGTCCCGGATGCTGCGGGCCTCGATACTGGTCCTGCTGTCGCTGGCGATGGCCGCCTGCGCACCGACGCCCGACCGGAAAGAAGATGCGGGCCCGAACCGGCTGATCTTCCCGCCGCCGTCCGACGAGGCCCGGTTCGTCTACGAGCGCAGCATTTATTCCAGCGCCGACGTCCAGCCCGCGTCCAGCGAATCGCGGCTGCGCCAGGCGCTGACCGGGGAGGCCCGGACCGGCACCCCGCTGTCCAAGCCGTACTCGATCGCGGTCCATCGGGGCCGGCTGTTCCTGTCCGATTCGGTCGAACGCTTCGTCAAGGTCTTCGACATTCCGTCCGGGCGCTATTTCACGGTAGGCGAGAACGACCCGGGCGCGCTGAAGAAACCGCTGGGCATCGACATCGACGCCAACGGCATTTTGTATGTCAGCGACAACGGCGATGGCACGATCAAGGTCTACGACCGTGACGGCAAGCACCTGCGCACGCTGGGCGGCGCGAAGCTGTTCGACCGCCTGGCCAGCGTCACTGTCGACCGCAACGGCGCGCGCGTGTACGCGGTGGACATCGGCGGGGTGTCCTCGGGCAATCACCGGGTCCGCGTGCTCGACGCCCAGGACGGCCGCGCGCTGTTCGACATTGGCAAGCGCGGCAGCGGCCCGGGCGAATTCAACCTGCCGCGCGATGTCGCGATCGGCAAGGGCGGCCAGATCTACGTGGTCGACGGCGGCAATTTCCGGGTGCAGGTGTTCGAGGCCGACGGCCGCTATCTGCAGAGCTTCGGGGCGGTCGGGCGGCAGCTGGGCAATTTTGCCCGGCCCAAGGAGCTGGCCACCGATGCGCAGGGCAACGTGTACGTCGTCGACACTGCCTTCGGGAACTTCCAGCTGTTCAATCCGGAGGGCGAACTGCTGATGTTCGTGGGCGAACGCTCCGAGCGCGACGGCCCGGCCCGCTACATGCTGCCTTCGGGCGTGTATGTCGACGAGGACGGCCGTGTCTACATGGTCGACCAGTGGTTCCGCAAGGTCGACGTCTATCGGCCGGCGCGCCTGAAGGTCGAAGAAGGCTTCGCCGCGCCGGCCGGCAGTGCCCGGTCGGCGGCACGCTGAGAACAGCCTGGCAAAGGCCCGTCTGTTCTCGAATTCAGGGATGGCGGCGTCCGGGTTCCTGGGGGCGAGAAGCGTTGTCCGGCGCTGTCCGGTGACTTCCCCCTGGCAGCCCCCAATCGACGCATTGGCATGATTGATGCATTGACCCCTGGAGCCGGCGGGGTTTGCACCCGGATCCCGTGGGCACCGCGAGCGAGCGGCCGAACCTCGGGTGATCGTTAGGGGGAAGACCAAATGAGTCGCTTGAGATCGGGCGGATTGTTCCGCACCCTCGTCAGAGCTGCCTGCGTGCTCGCAGTGGTGCTGGCGGGCGCGCAGGCCAACGCGCAGACCGGCATCAAAAACGCGCCACAACCCGAGCAGCAGCAACACCACCATCGCCGGCGCGAACAAAGTGTCCGACGACCGGAGTCTGCGTCTTCGCCACACGCCTCACCAGTCGAATACGACGGCGCAGGCGCCCTGTGGAACAAACAGACGACGGCGACGGGCAGCTACACCACGTATAACTCGACCAACTCGTCAACACTGGATGGCGAGGTGCTGTCGGTCGGCTCGGTGTCGCTGGCTTGCCTCTCTTGCCATGACGGTACCCAGGCGATGGACAACATCATCAACGCACCTGGCAGTGGTCAACTGGATCCAACCGGCGGTGGTGTGGATGGTCTCAACTGGACCTGGAGTGCCACCACGCGAGTCGACGCGACAGGCAAGCTGCTCGGTGTTGCCAAGCTGGGCACGAACCTGGTCGACGATCACCCGATCGGCATCGCCTACTGCGGTGGCGGCCCGAACGCCGCCAGTCCGATTTGGCGCTGCATTGACCGGAGACTCCGCCCCGCCCAGCAACGCAAGTATCAACGGCACTCAGGTGTTCTGGGTCAACACTGATGGTGGCAACCCGAACCGCGAAAAGACGGACATGATTCTCTACAACCGCACCTTTTTTCAAAACGTCAATGGCCAAGGCGCGGGTTCCGGCCCCTCGGTCGAGTGTGCCAGCTGCCACGATCCGCATGTGTCCGAGGGTGCTTCGGCCGCCAATGGTCAGGTGGCAGGTGCGACCTTCCTGCGGATCTCGAACGCAGGTAGCGCGGTCTGCTTGGCCTGCCACGTCAAGTGACCGCCTGATCCGATTCACTGGCACGTGCACACGGGGCGGGGGCTGATGCCCGTCGCCCCGTGTGTCATTGAGGAGTTCACCCATGAAGGCGAAAGCACGGCTGGTGATCTTCGCGCTCGCGGCGATCGGTGCGCCCGCCCTGGCGGCCGATGCGAAGCCAGCCGCAGGGGGCGCGAGCAAACACGGCGTCACCCAGGAGTCGGTCTTCGCGCTTGTCGGCGGCACGTCGATCAGCACGGCCGAATACGATGCGCTGTGGACGACGGTTCAGCGTCAGAAGTTCTATCACCGCAAGGCGCCGGAGGCCGAGGTGGCGCAAGTGCGCCGGGAGGTCGGCGACCAGATCATCAACCGGGTCCTGCTGACCGAGGAAGTGGCCCGGCGCGGCGTGGCGCCCGATGGCCCGAAGGTGCAGGCGCAGCTGGCCGAGTACGAGCAGCGCTATCAGTCCAGCCCGTCGTGGCCGAAGATCAAAGCCGAGCGGCTGCCGGCCCTGACCCGTGAACTCGAGCGGCAAAGCGCGCTCGAGCGGCTCAGTGCCCAGGTTCGAGCCGTGCCTGCGCCGGACGAGCGCACCGCGCGTACGTACTACGAAAGCCACCCGGAGTTGTTCACCGAGCCGGAGCAGCTGCGATTTTCGATCATCCTGCTGAAGGTCGACCCTTCCTCGCGCAAGCCGGTGTGGGACAAGGCTCGCGAAGAGGCTGACGCAATTCGTGAGCGCATCGCGCGTGGCGCGGACTTTGCAGAAATGGCGCGTCTGCACTCGTCCGATTCGAGCGCCGAGCGTGGTGGCGACGTCGGTTATGTGCATCGCGGCATGCTGCCTGAGGGCCTCGCCGAGAAGCTCGCGGGACTGACGCCGGGGCAGGGTAGCGATCCGCACGTCGTGCTGGATTGCGTTGCCGTTTTGCGCTTCGTCGATCGCAAGTCGGCGCGGCTGCGCGAATTCGACCAGGTGCGCGAGCGCGCCGGGCAGTTGTGGGCGCGCGAAGCGTCGGAACGCCAATGGTCGGACTTCGTGGCGGGTCTTCGCAAGGACGCGTCGGTGACCGTGGTCGACGCCACGCGCTACCCGCCGGTGCAAGCCGCCGCCGCCCAATAGGCGGTCGGCTCCGCGGGGCCCCAGGGCCCGCGGGTCCCCGGGATCGTCAAGCAACGTGCGCCCGCTGATCGAAGCACGCCTGCGGCCACTGCT
This sequence comes from Burkholderiaceae bacterium, assembly GCA_016710525.1. Taxonomy (GTDB): domain Bacteria; phylum Pseudomonadota; class Gammaproteobacteria; order Burkholderiales; family Burkholderiaceae_E; genus Quisquiliibacterium. The sequence continues at coordinate 1,371 of JADJVQ010000065.1, read as the reverse complement.
GCTGGGTCTCGTCCTGGGTCCATGTGGCGTCGGTGGTCTGCATGCGCAGGCGCCGGCCGATCCGGCGACCGATCTGCCGGCCGATGCACCGGCCGATTTCCCGACCGAGCGCCCGACCGAGCGCCCGACCCGTCTGCCAGGTGTGCGCCCGCCCGCCCCGCCGGGCGCCAGAGGGCAGGCGGGCGACGCCGCCGCTTCGCCGTCATGGGCGCTTGCGCCGGTCCGGTGGGACGGCCAGCTGTCGCTCGAGGAGCGCGCCAGCACGTTCGATGGGCAGTCACGCCGCATGCAGCACCTGCAGCTGCTCAGCCTGCGGGCAGCCAGCTATATCTGGCAGCCATGGTTTGTCCAGGTCAATTCATCGGTGGCGGTGGGACTCGCCCAGCTGAACGGCGGCGGCGCCGAAGGCGTCGAATCCACCGGGGGCAACGAGGGCTCGAAATCTCAGGTGCTCAACGGCAGTCTGGCCGTGGCGGTGTTTCCGCAGAGCCGTTTCCCGTTCAATGGCAACTTGTCGATTGCCGACGGGCGGACCAGCGATACGTTCAACAGTGCCGATACACGGTCCCAGCGGCTGACGCTTCGCCAATCGTACCGAAACGAGGCGGGCGATGCGACCTACACCGGGCAGTACGATCGCAGCGTTCTGACCAGCGAACGCCTGGGTACCGATCGGGTCGACGTGATGCAGGCGACCTTCACGCGCCGCTTCGCTGATCACATGGTCGATGGGGTGGCCCTGCGTACCCAGAACTCGCGCAGCATCGACGAGGGCGGCTCCAATGCGACCCGTCTATCGGTAGCCCACAGCTATCGCCCTGACGAGTACCTGGTGGTCAGCAGTTCGCTGTCGGACAGCTCGGCGCGGCTGAATTTCGTCGGTGCTGCGGTGTCGCTGTCGCAGTTCGCGTCGACCGGGCTCACGCAGACCCTGAGCACCGAGTCGGTGATCACCGGCTACACTTTCGATCCGCGGACGATCGGGGGATTCAACTATCAGGCCGGGGTCAATGCCAATTTAGCGCACCAGGCGGGCGGTACGGACCGTAACCGGGCCTGATGGGCGCCAGCCTGACGCACTCGCTGACGCGCAATTTCCCGATCACCGACAGCACCAGCTGGGGCCTCAACGCCAATCAGGCCCTGGCGATGCGCAGCGACACGGTCGACGGCCGTTCGCAGATCCTTACCCACAACCTGGGTGTGAACCTTCGCCACCTGTCGCAGGGCGGCATGATCGGCTTCGCCGGACTGTCGCTGGGCGACTCGCGCACCACGGGTTTTTCCGAGAACAGCTTCCGGATGGTCAATCTGCAGGTGTCCGGCCAGATCCCCTTTGGCCGCTACGCCTCGGCATCGGCCAACCTGACG
>JADJVQ010000064.1 GCA_016710525.1 Burkholderiaceae bacterium | reverse complement strand
AGAACGGCACGACGTACATCGTGCGCCCGCGCATGCAGCCGGCGAACAGGCCGCTCAGGGTGTTGCGCATGTCGGCGGGCGCCACCCAGTTGTTGGTCGGCCCGGCATCTTCAGCGCGCTCGGAGCAGATGTAAGTGCGGTCTTCGACCCGCGCCACGTCGTTGGGATCGGACCAGGCCAGGTAGGAGTTGGGCCGCTTGACCGGATCGAGTCTGCGCATCGTGCCCGCGGCCACCATCTCGGCGCACAGGCGGTCGTATTCGTCCTTCGAACCATCGGCCCAGTAGATGCGGTCGGGCTGGGTCAGCGCGGCGATGCCGGCCACCCATTCGATCAGCCCGGCGTGCTGAACGTAATCGGGGGCGCCAGTCAGAATCCGGGCGTCACCCTTGGCGCCTGAAGCTGCGACGTGCGCGGCTTGGATGGTTGCGGCACCTGCTTGAAGGGCCGCTGCCGCACCGGCTTGAAAAGCCGCCGCATTTGGATGGTTCATGCAAAGCTCCGTCTGATCCAGAATCGGGTCTCGTGCCCCCGGCCGGCGGGACCCGGCCTGATGGCCTGCCCGCGAGCGCCGAAAGCTGCGCCAGCTGCCCTGTGTCTCGTCCGGCAGGTCAAACTGGCAGCGAAACCCACTATTTTACACCGGCCAGGAAATGCTCCTGAGCCGCCGCCCATGGGTGCTGCACGATGCCATCGGCCGGCGGCGCCTTCAACGCACTAAGTCACGGGTTTTCGCATGACGGCAACCCGGGGGTCGCATTGTGTGCCCAAGCGGTGACGAAGTCGACTGCGGGCGGCAGGCACTATCATCCGGCGATGGCCGTCCTGATCGTCTGCGCCCACCCCGATCTGCCGCACTCGCGCGTCAACCGTGCGCTGCTCGAGGCCGCCCGCGGCCTGCCTGGCGTGACGACCACCGACCTGTACGGCCGCTACCCCGATTTTTTCATCGACGTGGCCGCCGAGCAGGCCGCCCTGGACGCCCACGACACGATCATCCTGCAGCATCCGCTGCACTGGTACGGCATGCCCGCGATGCTCAAGCACTGGATCGACCAGGTGCTGCTGGAAGGCTGGGCCTACGGCAGCGGCGGCAACCGGCTGGCCGGCAAGCGCTGGGGCCACGCGCTGTCCACCGGCGGCCAGGCCGCCAGCTACGAGGCCAGGGGCCTGCACCAGCACACCCTGGCGGAGTTCATGACCCCTTTGAAGCGCACCGCCACGCTGTGCGCGATGAACTGGCTCGAGCCCTTCGTCACGCACGGCGCCGATCACCTGAATGACGCCGAACGCGACGCGGCCGCGCAGACCTACCGCCACTGGCTGACCGGACTCTGAAGAAAGTGCCGGCCCGCCGGCAGAACCCATGCACCACACCGACTACCTGCTGCAGGCCCTCGTCTACTTCGGCGCCGCGGCGCTGTTCGTGCCGGTCTTCCACAAGCTGGGCCTGGGCTCGGTGCTGGGCTACCTGGTGGCCGGGGCAGCCATCGGACCCTGGGGGGTTCGCCTGGTCACCGACCCGACCACGGTCGCCCAGGTGTCGGAGCTCGGCGTGGTGCTGCTGCTGTTCCTGGTCGGGCTGGAACTCAATCCGCAGCGGCTGTGGTCGCTGCGCCGCGCGATCTTCGGCCTGGGCGCGCTGCAGGTCGGGCTGACCATCGCGGCGGTCACGGCGCTGGCGGCGCTGATGGGCCAGAGTCAACGCGCCGCGGTGGTGCTGGGCATGGCGGCGGCCATGAGCTCGACCGCCATTGCGCTGCAGCTGCTTGCCGAACGCAATCTCACCAAGACCGAAGCCGGCCAGTCTGCCTTTGCGGTGGCGCTGTTCCAGGACCTGTCGGTGATTCCGCTGCTGCTGGTGCTGGCGTCGCTGGCCCCCGGTGCCGGCGCAGACGGCGGGTTTTCACTGCTCCGGCTGGGCCAGGCGGTTCTGGTGATCGGCGCGATGGTCCTGATCGGGCGGCTGGCCTTGCGCCCGGTGCTGCGCTGGATCGCGGCCATCGGCATGCGCGAGATCTTCATCGCCTTCGCTCTGTTCCTGATCGTGGGCAGCGCCTGGCTGACGCAGGCCGTCGGGCTGTCGATGGCGCTGGGCAGCTTCGTGGCCGGTGTGCTGCTGGCCGACTCCGAATACCGGATGGAACTCGAGGTCGACATCGATCCGTTCAAAGGCCTGCTGCTGGGGCTGTTCTTCATGGCCGTGGGCATGTCGATCGACGTCGGCCTGATCCTGGCCTCGCCGCTGCGGGTGGCCGCCCTGGCCCTGGTCGTTGTCGTCCTCAAGCTGGCCGTGCTGCTGCTGCTGGCCCGGCTGTTCCGACTGTCGCGCGAAGACGCCTGGATCTTCGGGCTGTCGATCTCGCAGGTTGGCGAATTCGCGTTCGTGCTGCTCGGGCCGGCGGCGGCCAGCGGCGTGCTCGAGCCCCGCCTGGCCGCTCTGGCCAACGCGGTGGTCGCGGTGTCGATGCTGTCCACGCCGCTGCTGTTCCTGGTCTTCGAGCGCTGGATCCGGCCGCGCCTGTCGCCCGGTCGCCACCGGGCTCCCGACCCGATCGAAGAACGCAATCCGGTCATCGTCGCGGGGGTCGGACGTTTCGGCCAGATCGTGGCCCGCCTGCTGCTCGGGCGGGGATGCACCGTGACCATCATCGACCACGATCCCAACCAGGTCGACCTGCTGCGCCGCTTCGGCTTTCGCGCGCACTACGGCGATGCCGCCCGACCCGACGTGCTCGAGGCCGCCGGCGTCGCCAGCACCCGGCTGCTGGTCCTGGCGATGGACGACCCGGCGGCGGTGCGGGCCACCGCGCGGCACGTGCGGGAACGCCACCCTGGAGTCCAGATCCTGGCGCGCGTGCGCGGACGACTCGACGCCCTCGAACTGGTGCGCGAGGGCGTGCCGATCGTGCGCGAGACCTTCGGCGCCTCGCTCCAGGCGGCTCAGGCGGCGCTGATCGCGCTGGGCGAACACCCCTACCTGGCACGCCAGGCGGTCGAGCAGTTTCGCCGCCACGACGAAGCGCTGCTGCGCGAGCAGGCCGCAATCGAGGGCGAGACCGAGGGCCGTTATCTGGCGCTGGCCAATGAGGGCCGCGACCGCCTGGCCGCTCTGCTGGCCCGCGAACAGCGTCCCGATGCCCGGCCCGGCGAACGTGGCGATTGGTAGTCAGCGGGCATTATTCGCTGCATTGCCGGGGGATTGAGTGGATAATCCGGTCACGCCATTGACAAATGTCAAGTCGACGCAGGAAACCATGCACGTCAAGATTCATCCCCTGCACGAAAATGACTGTGCCTCGTGCGGCATGCGCGAACAATCGCTGTTCGCCAACCTGAACAGCTCGGATTTCCAGCTGATCAATCAGCCCATCCACGATCTCGTCGCCGAGGCGCACACCACGCTGTTCGCCGAGGGCTCGCAGGGCGAGTACGTCTTCACGGTGCGCAAGGGTCTTGTCAAGCTGGTGCGATACCAGTCCGACGGGTCGCAGCGCATCATCCGGCTGGTCGGTCCCGGCGACATCGCCGGCCTCGAAACCACCGCCAACGCCTCGTACGACTCCACCGCCATCGCCGTCACCGAGGTCCAGGCCTGCCGGATCCCGCTGGGTGTGATCCAGCGCCTCGAGAACGAGTCTCCGCGATTGCACCAGCAGCTGGTGCGCAAATGGCACGAGGCCCTCAAGACCGCCGACGACTTCATCGCCGACCTGGCCTCGGGCAACGCCCGCCAGCGTCTGGCGCGGCTGCTGCTGCGCCTGGTCGGCAGCGACGTCAACGGCCAGCTGATGCTGCCCCCGCGTGAAGACGTCGGCGCCATGCTGGGCATCACCACCGAAACCGCCAGCCGCACCGTCGCGTCATTCCGGCGCGAAGGCATGCTCATCGACATGGACCGCCAGGGCCGCTTCTTTCGCATCGACGCGACCGCCCTCCACGCGGCGGCCAACGGTTCCGAGTGACCAGCGCGGCGGCCCGGTCGCTGCTGGCGGCCTGGGACAACGGCTCGACGCTGGATCCGGCCGCATTCCCGCTGACCGACCCGGACGCCGGCCTGGCCCTGCAGACCGAGATCAATGCGCTGCGGCGGGCCCGCGGCGAGCGCGAACTCGGCATGAAGATCGGTTTCACCAACCGCAGCATCTGGCCGCTGTACGGTGTGCACCACCCGATCTGGGCCCCGGTCTGGGACAGCACCGTGGTGCAGCTGGGCGGTCCGCTGGCCCGGGTGACCTGCGCGCGTCACAGCCTGCCCCGGCTCGAACCCGAAATCGTCCTCGAACTGGCTCACACCCCGCAGCGCGCCGAACCCGGACACGTGTTCGACTGCATCGGCTGGATCGCCCACGGGTTCGAGATCGTCAGCAGCCCCTGGCCCGGCTGGCGGTTCAACGGCGCGCAGGCGATGGCCGCCCAAGGCCTGCACGGCGCCCTGCACATCGGACCCCGCCTGCCGCGCTCCGTGGTGAGCGGACCCGGACAGCTCAGTGAACTGCGGCTGCAGCTGTTCTGCGACGACCAGCCGATCGCACAGGGCTCGGGCAGCGCCGTGCTCGACGGGCCGGTGCAGGCACTCACTTACCTGGTCGCCGAGCTGCTGCGCCGCGACATTCCTCTCCCGGCGCATTCCATCATCACAACCGGCACACTGACCGACGCCCAGGTGCTGCGTCCCGGACAGCGCTGGCAGACCCGGATCGATGGCGTCGACCTGCCAGGACTGGTCCTGCAAACCGACTGACCTGCCAGTCGCACACCGCCCGCCCTCCTCACGGCACGCGCGCGTCGACACCCGACCGACCTCTGGAGCCTGCATGCCCGACACCGCGGACACCTTCGCCTGGCCGGCCGAAATCGCCGCCACCGCCCGCCGGATCGCCCCGCACATCCGCATCACCCCCTGCCTGGATGTCACCTGGGAGGACCGGCGGATCGGCCTGAAGCTCGAATACCTCCAGGAAAGCGGGACTTTCAAGGCTCGCGGGGCTTTCAACCGGCTGCTGTCGGCCCGGGTCCCGCCGGCCGGTGTTGCCGCCGCATCCGGGGGCAACCATGGCATCGCCGTCGCGCTGGCCGCACGCCGCCTGAACGTGCCGGCGCACATTTTTGTGCCGCTGATCACCCCGCAGGCAAAGCGCGACCGCCTGCAGGCCATGGGCGCCGACGTGCACGTGGGCGGCGCAGCCTATGCAGACGCGCTGGCCGCCTGCAACGCGTTCCGCGAGGCCACCGGTGCAATCGAGTCCCACGCCTACGACCACCCGGCCACCCTGGCGGGCCAGGGCACCGTCGCGCGCGAGTGGCAATACCAGGCGCCCGACCTCGACACCGTGCTGGTCGCGGTCGGCGGCGGCGGCCTGATCGGCGGTATGGCGGCCTGGTATCAGGGCCAGGTCAAGGTGATCGCGGTCGAAACCGAGGGCTGCCCGACCCTGCACGAGGCGCTGGCCGCCGGGCGGCCGGTCGATGTCGAGGTGTCGGGGATCGCGGCCGATTCGCTGGGCGCGCGCCGGGCCGGCTCGCTGATGTTCCCGATCGCGCAGCGCCATATCGCGCACTCGCTCCTGGTCAGCGACGAGGCGGTCCGCCAGGCCCAGCAGTGGTTGTGGCGCGAAGCCCGCATTGCCGCCGAGCCCGGCGGCGCGACCGCATTTGCGGCGCTGCTGAGCGGCGCCTACCGGCCCACGCCGCAGGAGCGCATCGGCGTGCTGGTGTGCGGCGCCAACCTGGACCCCTCCCTGCTCGCGCAGGACGCCTCGTGAGTTCGCCCGCCCGCGTGCTGGCGGTGTGCGTCGGACGCGCCGCGACCCTGGCAGCGCGTGACGGCGGCGATCGTGCGGTGCCGGTGATGAGCGCAATCGCCAAACAGTCGATCAGCCGCCTGGCCGACCCGGTACCGGTCGAAGTGGGCGCGATGGGCGTGGCGGGCGACGAGGTCGTCGACCTGAGCGTGCATGGCGGCCTGGACAAGGCGGTCTACCTGTATCCGCACGAACACTACGCGTTCTGGCAGACCGTGCGCGGCCAGGCAGGCCGCACCGAGCCGCTGGAGCCGGGCGCGCTCGGCGAGAACCTGCTGATCGAGGGCCTGCTCGAACCCGCGCTGTGGGTCGGCGATCGGCTGCGCATCGGCGAGGTCGAACTGCGGGTCGAAAGCCCGCGCTCGCCGTGCTTCAAGTTCAACATCCGGATGGGGTTCTCCTGGGCCTCCAAAATGATGATCCAGAGCGGCTACACCGGCGCCTATTGCGCCGTCGTCCGTCAGGGCAGGATCGCCGCTGGCGACAGAATCGATGTACTTCCCGGTGACCGGGTCGTCACCATTGAGCAAAGCCATCGCTTGCGTCATGGCAAGCGCCAATCGCCGCTCTTCTAAGGTAAAGTGGACGCGATGCCCGAACTCAGTCCCGCCCAGCGCACCGCCGGCACGGCCCGCTTCCTGGTAGCCGCCGGGACTCTATTTGCCGCAGAAGCCATCTGGCGCGGTTCGGTGGCCCGCTCGCTGATGGCCGCGGCGCTCATCGTGTTCGGCGGCGGACTGCTGTTCATCGCCAAACGGGCGGACTGACCCCCGACTCGGCACCCCGGGGTGCCGCCTGGCCGCTGCATGACCGACTTTCAAGCCCTGCGGGTCGACGCTTTCGCGGTCGACGATGAACTGTCCGATGCCGGCTGCGTCGGGCCCGAACTCGCCCATCTCGCCCAGGTCTACCTGCACAGTCCGCGCGCACTCGTGTGGCGCAATCCGTCGTCCGACTGGCGGGTGTTCGTGCTGCTGCTGCCGATCGCGTCGCGGCTGTCGCTGATGGCCAATCCGATCTTCGCGCAGCTGGCGAGGGCCTGGGGCATGAACGCCCGCTTCGTCGGCATCGACCGCGACGGCCTGTTCCACGACTTTCGCTCGCTCCTGTCGGACCGCACCCTGAAGCTGCTGGTCGAGCTGCTCACGGCCGATCAGGCGCGCACCGTCGATGCCGCCCGGGTGCTCGATACCCTGTTCGGCACCCTGGCCTCCGAGATGCTGACCGTGCTCGAGCAGCGCGGCGACGACTGGTCGCGCCACCTCGATACCGAGCACCGCCTCGAATCCCAGGTGCCGGCCAGCCTGTTCGACCGCGACACGCGATTCCCCGACTTCCAGGCCGCCCTGCGGGCCGCGCTGCGCGACGACATCGTCGACCTCGCGTTCTATGGCCGGGCGCTGCGCGCCGCCGACCTGCGCGAACAGGCCTTCGAGACCCGGGTGGCCTCGCTGCTGGAGTCCAGCCTCGACCCCGTGACCATGGCCAAACTCGGCCAGACCCGGGCCGGACGCCACCTGGGATGCTACAACTGGCTGCAGCTCGATTCGCGTCATGCGGCGGCGCGTGCCCATGTGCTGTCGCGGCTGCCGGGCTTCGCGACCTTTTTTGCCCAGACCCTGGTGCCGCTCGATCTCGCCCCCGAAAACAGCCGCGACGGCGGCTACGATCTGCGCTCGCTGGTGGCGCGCACCGCCAGCGCGCACAGCCTGCATTGGGCCGGCGTACTGCGCCGGGCCATCGATGCCGGCCAGGACCGGGCGGTGATCGAGGCCTTGTCGCAGCGCTTCCAGGTGCCCGACAACCTGATCCGCCGCCTGTGGCGTGAGGTGCCGCCCGCTTTCGGGCAGCCACCCACCTGGCAGATCGCGCAGGTGCTGCGCCAGCTGCAGCGGGTTGGCCCGAACGGCTGGCCCGCAAGCGACGCGCAATGGCGCGAGCTGCTCGCCCGCGCGGTGCCGGCCGAAGCAGCCTGACGCCACGCGAGCGGCCCGACGCCAGAAGGCCGATCCGCCCGCGGGGTCCGCCAGCGCCACGGGCAGCGGTGCTCCCCGGTCAGCGCGGCGGCTTCAGGTCGTCGGCACCGGTGTAGATCCGGTTCCAGACCGGCCCGATCACGATTTCGTTCAGGCAGACATGGGCCGGCGCGCCCATCGCGTACACGATGGCGTCGGCGACATCCTCGGGCTTGAGCATCCGGGCGATGTCGGCATCGGGCGGGCGCTTCGGGCGCGAGCGCAGGATCGGCGTGGCCACCTCGCCCGGGCAGACCAGCGTCGCCCGGATGCCGTTGGGCCCCTCCTGGTCGTTGATGCTCTCGACCAGCGGCGCCAGCCCCATCTTGCTGGCGCCGTAGGCCGCGCCGGTGAAGGTCAGATACCGCCAGCCGGCCCACGACGACACCACCGCGATCGACCCGCGGCCCGCCGCACGCATGGCCGGCAGCACCGCACCCACGCAATACGCGACGCCATTCAGGTTGACCGAGATCACCTGGGCAAAGGCCTGCGGGGTCAGCGCGTTCCAGTACCGGTTGGGCACATTGCCGCCGGCGGAACACACCAGCATGTCGATGCGGCCATGATCGGCCACGATGCGGGCCGCGGCCGCGGTGACCGCCGCCGCATCACTGACATCGAGCGCCAGCGCATGCGCCACGCCGCCGGCTTCGTGCACCGCGCTCACCGCGGCATCGAGTTCGCTCTGGCGCCGGCCGGACACCACCACCACCGAGCCGGCGCGCGCCAGTGCCCGCACCGTTTCGAGGCCGATGCCCGTGCCGCCACCCGTCACCCAGGCCACTTGCCCGTTCAGGTTCCTGTTTGTCATCAGTCGTTCCTTCAAGAAGTTGCGGGGCCCGGCCGGCAACGGTTCGCACGGGTTCGCCCGATGGCGCGCCGAGCCGTATGCTGCCGGAATGACGAATGATCCGACTCTCGGGACGATACTGGAAAGCGCCTGGCGGCTGATGGAATCCGGCGTTGCCGATCCGCAGCACGGCTGTCACTGGCCGGTGCTCGCCAGCATCGCGGCCGACGGCGCCCCGGACGCCCGCACCGTGGTCTTGCGCGCCGCCGTGCGCCAGCGCCGCGAACTGCAGGTGCACAGCGATGCGCAGGCCGGCAAGCTCGCCCAGCTGGCGCGCGACCCCCGTGCCTGCCTGGTTCTGTATGACGGCGCGGCCCGCACTCAGCTGCGCGCCCACGGCCGCATGCGGGTGCATCAGGGCGACGCCGCCGCCGCGCTCGCCTGGCAGGCCCTGCCCGCCCACAGCCAGGCGCTGTATGCCGGCGTGCAGCGCTTCGCGCTGCTGGTCCTGTCGATCGACTCATTGGACTGGCTGCTGATCGATCCGGCAGGCCATCGCCGTGCCGGGTTCGCGTGGGCCGGCGAGACCCTGAGCGCCCGCTGGCTCGCGCCCTGACACCCTCCTCCGAGGGATCGAGCCGGTTCAGAGCATCGCGTAAGTGGTGGTGGCGTGCACCGCCAGTTTTCCATCAGACGCAGACGCAATCTCGATCTCACCGAAAGTGAGCGTTCGCCCCGGTTTGATCACCCGGGCGGTGATCAGCGCGTCGCCCTGCGCAATCGGACGCATGAAGCTGGTAGTGAGGGATACCGTCGTCATCGGCCGGAACTCGCCCAGCTGAGCCGAGATCGCGATCACCATCGCGGTGTCGGCGGCCGACATCAGCGCCTGGCCGCACAGCGTGCCGCCGACCCGGCACAGCGACTCGTCGAACGGCAGCCGCAGCACCACGGCATCGGGGCCCACCGCGACAGGCGCCAGGCGCAGCGCCTGGACCCAGGGCGCGAACAGATCGGACAGCCAGTCGCGGGCCTGCGCGATCGGATCGGGCCGGGGGTCATTCGTTGTCATCGTCATCGGTCGGGCGTGGCGGGCGGGTGGGCGAGACCTCATCGTGGGGCCAGCCGAATCGCGGTGCAAGCCAGCGGTACAAGCTGCCGCCCAGCAGCACCAGCATCAGCACCCGGGTGAGGTGGAACAGCGTGACCACCGGCACCCCGAGCTCCAGCAGCTTGGCGGTGAGCGCCATCTCGGCGATGCCGCCCGGCGAGGTCGCCAGCGCCAGCGTGGCCCAGGGAACCCCCGACCACCACGACAAACCGGCGGCAAAAGCAGCCGAGGCCACGATCGCCAGAACCGTCGACACCGCCACCACGATCAGCATGCGCGGCGCGCGGTCGAAGAAGCCGGGCGCAAACCGGGTGCCCAGCCCGATGCCGATGAACACCTGACCGACGCTGACGACCCAGCCGGGCACCGCACTGAGCACGATGCCGCCGGCGCTCAGCCCCACCGACACGACCAGCGGTCCGATCATCCAGGGGTTGGGCGCCTTCAGCAGGCGCAGCACCAGCGCGCCGGCCACCGTGCAGGCCACCAGCAGCGCGAAACCCGGCCACCAGTTCACCGCCATGACCGTCCGCTGCGCCGGGTCCGAACCGTGCACGTCCAGCCACTGGAAGGCGAAGGGCACCACGCTCACCACCAGCAGGATGCGCAGGCTGTGGGCCGCGGCGATCATGTCGACCCGCGCGCCATGGCGCTCGCCCTGCAGCGCCATTTCGGACGCGCCGCCGATGGCGCCCGCGAAGAACGCGGTCGCGCCGTCCAGACCGGCATAGCGGCGCAGCGCCCAGGCCAGCGACAGGCCGACGGCGAGGGACCAGAGCAGGCCGGCCAGCACCAGGCCCGCACTCTGAGCCAGCCGCCCCAGCACGTCGGTGGTGAAGAAAAGCCCGAGGGCGGTGCCGATCACCCACTGGCCGGCACTGCGCGCGACCGGCAGGCTGGCCAGCGGCAGGCCGCGCGAGGCCGCGAAAGCGCAGGCGAACAGCGGCCCGATCAGCCAGGGCAGGGGGGTCTTCAGCCAGGCGCAGAAGGCGCCCGCCGCAAAGCCGACGAGCAGTGCGAGCAGCACCGGCCAGACAGCGGAGGAACGGACAGGCGGCATCACGCGGCGCAGTGTCGCACGGCCCGGCGCGCCGGCAGGGCCGTTTCAGCGGGTCCCGGCGGCCGCGATCCTAGGCGTCCGCGGCCTCAAGGGGCGCTGCAGCGTCCATACCGTCGCCGGCGGCACATTGCGCAGCACCACGCCCGCCTTGGCCCAGCGCAGCTCGGCCGTCGCGGCGAATGGCGGAAGCCCTCCGAACCCGTAGCTGTACTGGACCAGCCGGGAGCCGGGTGAACCGCACAGCGCCGCCGCCAGCGCGCTGGCGCAGCGCTGCGCCTCGGCTTGCGGCATGGATTTGAAGGGCAGCGACGACACGATCGTGGTCGGAATGCCGGGCCTGACGACCCGGTCGACTTCGGATGCACAGGCCTTGACCACGCCCACCGCGGGCAGGTTCTGGCGCAGCCAGCGCACGAACTGGGGATCGCGCTCGAGGGCAAACAGCTGGTCCCGCGGATACCCCTGCGCCAGGATGGCCCGGGTGACCGCCCCGGTGCCCGCGCCGATTTCAATCACCATCTGGCAGCGGGTGCGCAGCACCTCGCGGGCAATCGCCCGCGCCAGCCATCGGGAGGCGGGCAGCACGGCGCCGACATTGGCCGGATCGCGGAGCACGCCGGAGGCGAACGCCAGCACTTCCCTCACCGGCTGCCGCCGGAATCGTGGTCACAATGGGTCATGGGGTGTCGTCTGTCCGTTGTTCGCGCGGGCCGCCGCCGCGCCAAAGAATGGGCCGGCGATAGGATAAACCGCCGCGCGTCCGCTTCGGCATGCCCGATGCATGCACATGACGTGGCCCGGCTCACCCGGTCCGTTCAGAACGGTTCGATCACGCGCTTGCGTTCGCTGCGCGCCGCCGCAGGCGCCAGGGTCCGCAAGGTGCGCAGCAGCATCTCGCGGGTGTCCGCCGGATCGATGACGTTGTCGTAGATGAACTTGCCGGCCGCCTCGACCGCGGCGTGCTCGCGCTTGAGTTCGTCGGTGAGCTCGGCATGCCGCTTCGCCCGAGCGGCCGGATCGGTGAAGGCGGCGAGCTCCGCCTTGTGAAGGATGTTCACCGCACCGCCCAGGCCCATGCCGCCATATTCGGCGCTCGGCCAGGCCAGCAGCACGGCGGGCTCGAGCGGCTGCGAGCCCATCACGTAGTAGCCCAGGCCATAAGCCTTGCGCAGCACGACCGTCATCATCGGCGTGGTGGCGTTGGCAATCGCCGACAGCAGGCGCCCGCTGTGGCGCACCAGGCCGGTCTTTTCCGCTTCGGGTCCGACCATCAGTCCGGGCGTGTCGCACAGCAGCAGCAGCGGAATGTCGTAGGCATCGCAGATCTGCACGAACCGGGCAGCCTTGACCGAGGCCGCGCTGTCGATCGCGCCGCCCAGGTGCATCGGCTGGTTGGCGACGATGCCGACGGCTCGGCCGGCAAAGCGGACCAGCGAGGTCACGACCGATTTGCCATAGGACGGCTTGAGCTCGAGCACGCTGTCCAGGTCTGCTATGTGAGCAATTACTTTCTTCACATCGTAGGCCCGACGAGGATTTTCAGGCACAAGCTGGCGCAGTGGCTCCGGGTCCGGCGCTTCACCGGGTGGCGCCGCCGGACCGAAGTAGGCCAGGTAGCGCTTGGCCAGTTCGATCGCGTGCGCGTCATCGTCGGCCAGCAGGTCGACCACCCCCGACTGCACATGCGCGTCCACCGGACCGATCTCCTCCGGGGTCAGCCTGATGCCCATCGCGGCTTCGACCAGCGGCGGCCCGGCCATGCCGATGGCCGAATCGCGCGCCGCGATCAGCAGGTCGCACATGCCGGCCAGGTTGGCATGACCGGCAAACGCCCGGCTGGGCACGATGCCGATGGTCGGCACCCGCCCGGACAGGCGCGCGAACACCACGAACGTGGCCGACGCGCCGCGCGCCGGCACCAGCATGTCCTGCGTCCGGGCGCCTCCGCCCTCCAGCCAGCAGATGACGGGCAGCCGATGGCGCATCGCGTGCTCGAACATCCGGGCAATCTTGATGTGATTGATCGCGCTCTGCGTCCCGCCATGCACCGTGTAGTCGTACAGCACCAGGTCCACGGCACGGCCCTGCACCTGGGCCGTGCCCATCACCAGGCCATCGGCCGGACCGGTCATGTCCCTGACGGCCGGGCGGGCCAGCCCGCCGTACTCGACGAACGAATCGGCATCGGCCAGCGTGGCGATCACTTCGCGCACCGTCAGGCGGCCGCGCGCATGCTGGCGGGCCACCGCTTCCGGACGCGCGGCGTCGAGCAGGGCGCGCTGGGCGTCCAGGACAACCTGCAGATCAGGTCGGGGAGAGTTCGGCAGGCTCACGTCGATCGCCCTTCAGGGATGCGCGAGCGGCCGCGCGACAGCGTCGACGGTAGCAGCCCTGGCCGAAGTCCGGGCACGCCAGGGGGCCGTTTTCGGTCGCGAATCCGCCAGCGGACCGTGCTCGTCACCGGCAACGATCCGTGCCTGGCATCAACCCCTGCGCGCGCTCAGGCACGGCAGGGGCAACCGGCTTACTTCGCCGGGCGGTGCAGCGCGCAGATCTTGTTGCCGTCCGGGTCGCGCAGATAGGCCAGGTAGAGCTTGCCGCCAGGGCTTTCGCGATAGCCCGGGGGGTCTTCGCAGGTGGTGCCGCCATTGGCGACACCGGCCGCGTGGAAGGCATCGGCCTGTTCGGGCGAGGACATCGCGAACCCGATCGTGCCGCCGTTGGCATAGGTCGCCGGCTGGCCGTTGATCGGGGTGGTGATCGCGAAGTTGCCGGTCGCGCTGCGATAGAAATACCGGTTCTTGTTGGCAAAGCCAGGGCCGACGCCAATGGTGCCGAGCAGGGCATCGTAGAACTTCCTCGAAACCTCGAGATCGCTGACACCGACCATCACGTGACTGAACATGCTTTCCTCCTTGGGGACACTGTTTTTGGGTAACGCACAACGCGCCGGAATGGTACTTGAACGCCGGGTCATTCGCCCGCCCGGGCTTCCCGTTTCGCTCTGAGCTGTTCCAGTCGTGTGGCCATCGAGTTCCCTTGTAGCGTGACACCTGTCGGACCCGGGCCTCCCCGCCCGGACCGCGCTGAACGGCCCGATGCCGATGGCGCTCTGCTAGCCCGCGCGGTTGGTCGGATCCCCCTCGGCGACCATCGCGGCCAGACGGGCACGCTCCGCGTCCCCTGGGATGACTCCCGTCGTCTCCGCCTCCAGGACGACGCCCCCTTGCGGATCGGTCATCGTGATGGCCGCACGCGCCCGGCCGCGCGCATCGATCGCGGTGATGGTCCAGCGGCAGGTGATGGCCTGGCCCGCATAGACCGGGCGCTTGAAACGAAGGTCCATCCCGGCACCCAGCCATCCGATCTGTCCGCCAATTTCGGTCAGCAGACTGGCCGTGAGCAGACCGTGGGAGACGAGCGCGCTGAACTGGCGCAGTCGCGCGAAAGGCAGATCGACATGAACCGGATTGTAGTCACGCGAAATCCGCGCGAAGTCCTGGATGTCCTGCTCCGAGAAGGTTCGGGAAACGGTGAAGCTGTCCCCCACTTGCAGCCCATCGATGGCGCGCTGCCGAATGCTCTTCATGTCGACTCTCCGGCTACTTCCCGATGCAAAACCGGCTGAAGATCACTCCCAGCAGATCATCCGCCGAAAACTCCCCGGTGATCGAGCTCAGGCGTTCCTGCGCCAGCCGCAGCTCCTCGGCGAACAGATCGAGCTGCGCAGCCTGTGCCATGGCGTTCTGGTGCGCCAGCGCCAGATGGTCCTGCGCGGCGCGCAAGGCCACCAGGTGCCGCTCGCGGGCGATGAAAGTCGACTCGCCCGCCTGCTGCCAGCCGGCCAGCTCGAGCAGCGCCGAGCGCAGCGCATCGATGCCCTCGCCGGTCCGCGCCGACAGCCACACCGACTCGATGGCCGCACCCGCCGCATCGCGCTCGACCCGCGCTGGCTGGCCCGGCAGGTCGATCTTGTTGACCACCCGAACGATCGGCACTCCCCGCGGCAGCCGCGACATCAGTTCGGGAGCAATGCCGGCTCCCGCGCCGCTGGTGCCGGCTGCGCCGGCCGCGACCAGATGCAGCACCACATCGGCCTGCGCCACCGCCTGCCAGGTGCGCTCGATGCCGATCCGTTCGATCTCGTCGGCGGTCTCGCGCAGGCCGGCGGTGTCGATGATGTTCAGCGGCACCCCCTCGATCTGGATGGCCTGCGTCACCCGGTCGCGGGTCGTGCCGGCAATGGCCGTGACGATCGCCACCTCGGCGCCGGCCAGCGCATTGAGCAGGCTCGATTTGCCCACGTTGGGCTCGCCGACCAGCACCACCTCCAGGCCGTTGCGCAGCAGCGCACCGCGGCGCGCCTGGGCCAGGAGCGCCTCGAGCTGGGCGCGCAGCCGCGCCAGTTGTCCGAGCGCATCGGCGCGCTCGAGAAAATCGATCTCTTCCTCCGGGAAGTCGAGTGTCGCTTCGACCAGCATCCGCAGGTTCACCAGCGCCTCGACCAGCGCGTGCACCGCCCGGGAAAACACACCCGCCAGCGAACGTGTGGCCGAGCGCGCCGCCTGCTCGGTGCTGGCATCGATCAGGTCGGCCACGGCCTCGGCCTGGGCCAGATCGAGCTTGTCATTGAGAAACGCGCGCTGGGTGAATTCGCCAGGCTCGGCCAGCCGAAGACCCAGCGGCGCGCCGGCCTGCAGCACCCGCGCCAGCAGCATCTGCATCACCACCGGGCCGCCGTGCCCCTGCAGTTCCAGCACGTGCTCGCCGGTGTAGGAATGCGGGGCCGGGAAATAGAGCGCCAGTCCCCGGTCGATCTCGCCGCCATCAGCCGCCAGGAAGGCACCGTAGAGCGCTGCCCGAGGCTGCAGCCGCGCGGCGCCCGATTCGCCCAGCAGTGCTCGGATCACCGGGGACAACCCGGCACCCGATACGCGGATCACCCCGATGCCGCCGCGTCCCGGTGCGGTGGCAATGGCCGCGATCGGCGCGTTGGAGTCAGTCAGCATGAAGCGAAGTCTAGCGGCAGTGGCAACTGTCATCTGCCCGAAGTACCGGGGCGAGCGGTCATTCCCGCTGGATCGCATGCAGGATCACGACGCGAAAAAAAGGCCGGCATCCGAGCCGGCCCTCTTTCCCTGTGCAACAAAGCCCCGTGGATCAGCCTTTCTTCTTCTCCGCCGCGTTCGCCATCATTTTCGTGATGTACCACTGCTGCGTGATCGAGTAGCAGTTGTTCACCAGCCAGTACAGCACCAGGCCGGCCGGGAAGAAGAAGAACATCACCGAGAAGATCAGCGGCATGAACATCATCACCTTGGCCTGCACCGGATCGGGCGGCGTTGGGTTCAGCTTGACCTGGATGAACATGGTGGCCGCCATGATCAGCGGCAGGATGTAGTACGGGTCGGGCAGCGCCAGGTCGTGGATCCAGCCGATCCAGGGCGCATTGCGCATCTCGACCGAGGCCAGCAGCACCCAGTACAGCGCGATGAACACCGGAATCTGCACCACGATCGGCAGGCAGCCGCCCAGCGGATTGATCTTCTCCTGCTGATACAGCTCCATCATCGCCTGGTTCAGCTTGACCCGGTCGCTGCCGTAGCGCTCGCGCAGCTGCATCATCCGCGGCGTGACCGCCTTCATGCGGGCCATCGACCGGTAGCTGGCCGCCTGCAGCGGGAAGAACATCGTCTTGATGATGATCGTGAGCAGCACGATCGCCCAGCCCCAGTTGCCCACCACCCGGTGGCACATCTCGAGCAGCCAGAAGATGGGCTTGGCCACCGGCGTGAGCCAGCCGTAGTCGACCGTCAGGTCCAGGCCCTGGGCGACCGTTTCGAGCATGCGCTGGTCCTGCGGTCCGATCAGCAGGCGCGACTGGGCGCTGGCGGTGGCCTTGGGCGCGATATCGCCCAGGGGCTGCAGGGCCCCGATCGCATACAGGTTGTTGTCGATGCGATTGGCGAAGTACTCGCGCTGCTCTTTGTCGGTCGGCACCCAGGCCGAGACGAAGTAATGCTGGATCATGCCCAGCCAGCCATTGCTTGGCGCTCTGCCGAAGTCCGGCTTGCCCTTTTCGATGTTGGTGAAGTCGACCTTCTGGAACTTGTCGGCTTCGGTGTAGACGACCGGGCCGGTAGGTGGCCGTACCGGAACTTGGCGAGGCCTTTCGCCCTGGGGCTGGCCGCACTGGTGAATTCGCCGTTGCGGGTCAGCTGCATGTACAGCGTCGGCTTGACCGGTGCCTCACCCAGGTTGGTGACCTCATCCTTCACATCGACCACATAGCTGCCGCGGGCCAGCGTGTAAGTGCGCACTAGCTTCACCCCGCCGGACTCGGCCGTGAGCTTCAGCGACACCGACTGGGCGCCCGCTTCGAGCACCAGCGGCGCCTCGGTCGCGGTGAAGGTGCTGCGGTGCGTCGGGAAGCCTTCGCCGGCCGGTCCGCCCACCAGGCCCGACTGGGCGACATAGACCTTGCCCGGATGGTCTTCCAGCAGCACCATGCCCGTCGTTGCCCGGTCGTCTCGAGCCAGCCTTGTGCTGGAGCAGTTCGGCGCGCCGGATCTGCCCGCCGACCGGGTCGACGTCGAGCGCCAGCGTGTCGTTGCTGCGCAGCCGGATCAGCGCCGCCCGGCGGCGCTCGGCACCGGGCGTGCCGCCGGCGGCGCGACCGCGCCCGCGCACCGGCACCTCGCCGCCGCCGCTGGCGCGCGGCACGCTGGCCTCGGCGGGGTGCCTGGCGCCGCGGGCGGCGCACCCTTGGCACCGGCCTTGGTCTCGGTCTGGGTGCCCATGCCCATCAGCAGCGACGGTTTGCCGTTGTGCCGCTGCCAGCTGTCCCAGAGGAACAGCAGGGACATCGAAAACACAATCCAGAGAATGGTGCGCTGCAGTTGCATTGGGATCATTCCATCTTGGCGGGTTGCGACGACGGGGTCCGCAGCGACTGCGGCCACCGTCCACCGCCTGCGCGCAGCTCAGGGCTGGCGCGAGCCGGTACCGGATCGACTCCACCGGGATTCCAGGGGTGGCATCGACACACGCGTCGCGCGGCCAGCCAACTCCCTTTCACGGGACCGTGCGTGCCGATCGCCTCGAGGGCGTATTCGGAACAGCTCGGATGAAAGCGACAGGCCGGCGCCAGCAGCGGACTGATCGCCTACGGTACACCGGATCGGGCCATCAGGATGCGCGAATCCGCCCATCAGCCGCACGCGCAGCACCGCACGCTGCTGTTCAGCAGGCGCTCGTCGCGCGCTTCGGCATCCGTCGCACGCCTCACGGTTGCGATCGCGCGACCGCGCGTCGGATCAGCAGCTCGATCTCCTGCCGCCAGGCACGCTTGAGCTGCCCTCGTGGCATCGAGAGCCACTGGGTCTCGCGCCGGCGCAGCTTGATCATGGCCAGGTCGGGCTTGCGGGCAGGCGACCATTCGACCAGACGCCAGGCCTCGCGCGCCACGCGTTTGAGCGTGTTGCGGTCGACGGCATCGGGCAGCAGCCGCTTCGGGACCGAAAGCCCCAGCCGAGAGCGATCGGCGTGCCGGCATAGCGCCACTCCGAAATGCTCGGTGGACGAATCAGCGCGCTGCTTGGCCCGCGCCAGCAGTGCAGCAGCGACTCGTGTCGACGCCGAGCCCGGACCGGCACGGGCCAGCGGCGCGACACCCGAGGCGCTTGCGGCCTTTGGCTCGGCGCGCGCGGATGACATCACGACCGCCGCGAGTCTTCATGCGTGTAAGGAAGCCGTGCGTGCGCTTTCGCCGCACGACGGAGGGCTGATAGGTGGAACTGGGTGCGCAGTCCCGTTCGGCAACCGCATCGCCGAGCTCGCCGGCCAGCCATCGATCCCGAAGCCCGGGTCGAGCTTCGAACTCCACGCAGCCGCCCGGGCGCCACGCGCCGCCCATCCGCCTGCCGCGCCCGCCAGCTCGCCCGGCCAGGCGGCGCTGGCCGCCCAGGCCCAGGCCAGTGGCGTGCTGGTCGGCAATCCCGCAGGCGGCCCAGGCGCCACACCGCCCGTGGTCGACCGTACCCGATTGCGACCCGACCTGGCCTTCGAGAGCTTCGTCACCGGCAAGGCCAACCAGATGGCGCGGGCGGCCGCGCTGCAGGTGGTCGAGCGCCCCGGCACCTACAACCCGCTGTTCCTGTACGGCGGCGTGGGCCTGGGCAAGACCCACCTGATGCATGCGGTGGGCAATGCGTACATCGAGCGCAGCGCCAATGCGCGCGTGCGCTACATCCATGCGCAAGAATACTTCGACGAAATGGTGCGCTCGATCCAGCGCAAGAACTCCGAAGACCTGAAGCAGTACTACCAGTCGCTGGACCTGCTGCTGATCGACGACATCCAGTTCCTGTCCGGCAAGCCGCGCACCCAGGAAGAATTTTTCTACACCTTCGATGCCCTGTATGCCGCGCGCAAGCAGATCATCATCACCTGCGACACCTACCCCAAGGAAATCTCGGGGCTCGAAGAGCGCCTGATCTCGCGCTTCGACTCGGGCCTGATCGTCGCCATCGAGCCGCCCGAGCTCGAGATGCGGGTGGCCATCCTGCTCAAGAAGGCCGAGACCCAGGGTTCGGCCCTGCCCGAAGACGTCGCGTTTTTCATCGCCAAGCATCTGCGCAGCAATGTGCGCGAACTCGAAGGCGCGCTGCTGCGCGTCGTGGCTTTCGCCGGGTTCCGCGACAAGCCGATCTCCCTTGACCTCGCCAAGGAGGCACTCGAAGATCTGCTGGCCCTGAACCGCCGCCAGATCTCGGTGGAGTTCATCCAGAAGGCCGTCGCCGACTTCTTCAAGATCAAGGTCGCCGAGATGTACAGCAAGCGCCGCCATGCGCACATCGTGCTGCCGCGCCAGATCGCCATGTACCTGGCCAAGGAACTCACGCAAAAGAGCCTGCCCGAGATCGGCGAGGCCTTCGGCGGCCGCGACCACACCACGGTGCTGCACGCGATGCGCAAAATTGCCGAACAGCGCCAGCACGATCCCGATCTGAACCACCAGATCCACGTGCTCGAACAGACCCTGCGCGGATGAAATCATGCGCCTGAATGCCTGTGCGGAACCCCTGTACAGCGACGGGGCGCAATGTGCACAACCCGCCTGTTATTCCGGGCCAGCGGCGGCGCTGTCCCGGGTTACCCACAAAACCGGTTCGCGCTTGTGCACACGTTTGCACTGCCCGCAAAGCCGCGCCAATGCTGGCCCTGCGCCAGTTGTCCACACAAACCCGCTTTCCTCATGAACAACACCAAGAGGATATAAGACAAATGCAATTCATAAGAGCTACACGCGATGCGATCCTCAAACCGCTGACCACCGTGGCCGGCATTGTCGAACGCAGGCACACCTTGCCCATCCTCGCCAACGTGCTGATCACGAAAAAAGGCGAGACGGTTTCCTTCCTCGCCACCGACGTCGAGATCCAGATCCAGACGACCGCATCGCTGAGTTCGGGCAGCGACGAAGGCGCCACCACGCTGTCGGCGCGCAAGCTCATCGACATCCTGCGGGCGCTGCCCGAAGGCCCCGAGGTCAGCATCGCGGTCAACCAGCGCAAGGCCACGATCCAGGCCGGCAAGAGCCGCTTCGCGCTGCAGACGCTGGGCGCCGAGGAGTTCCCCACGGTGGCCGTCAACGAGAGCTTTTCAGCCTCGTTCTCGCTGCCCCAAAAGCAGCTCAAGCACCTGTTCCAGATGGTCCATTTCTCGATGGCCCAGCAGGACATCCGCTACTACCTGAACGGCCTGCTGCTGGTCACCGATCACGATGCGGTGCGGGTCATCGCCACCGACGGCCATCGCCTGGCCTATTGCCACACCGTGGTCGAGGGCGCGCAGCTGGCCCGCAACGAAGTCATCATTCCGCGCAAGACGGTGCTCGAGCTGCAGCGGCTGCTCGGCGACACCGACGAACCGGTTCAGATCGATGTCGCGGCCAACCAGGTGCGGGTGCGTTTCGGCGATGTCGAGATGCTCAGCAAGCTCGTCGAGGGCAAGTTCCCCGACTACCAGCGGGTGATTCCCACCGGCTACCGCAAGCGTGCCCTGATCCAGCGCGACGTGCTGGCGGCCTCGCTGGGCCGCGCCTCGATCCTCACCTCGGACAAGTTCCGCGGAGTGCGCCTGGCCCTGTCCAACGGCACCATGCGCATCCAGACCAGCAATGCCGAGCAGGAAGAAGCGCTCGAAGAAATCGAGGTCGACTACAGCGGCGACACGCTCGAGGTGGGCTTCAACGTCGGCTACCTGCAGGACGTGCTGGGCAACCTCAAGACCGAGCAGGTCGCGATCGATTTCGGCGACCCCAACAGCAGCGCGCTGCTGACGGTGCCGGGCGACGAAACCTTCAAGTACGTCGTCATGCCGATGCGCATCTAGCGCGCCGCAGCCTCGCGCCCTGCCACCAGCCCGGTCAAGCGATTGTGCTACACGCGGGTACTTTGCCGCCACCCCCGCCTGCAGGATCCCCCAATGACCGACGCCGACAAGAGCTACGACTCCACTTCGATCCAGATCCTCGAGGGCCTGGAGGCGGTGCGCAAGCGCCCCGGCATGTACATCGGCGACACCTCCGACGGCACCGGCCTGCACCACCTGGTGTTCGAGGTGGTCGACAACGCCATCGACGAAGCCCTGGCCGGGCATTGCGACGAAATCGTCGTCACCATCCACACCGACAACTCCATCTCGGTCACCGACAACGGCCGCGGCATCCCCACCGGCATCAAGTGGGACGACAAGAACGATCCCAAGCGCAGCGCCGCCGAGATCGTCATGACCGAGCTGCACGCCGGCGGCAAGTTCGACCAGAACAGCTACAAGGTCTCGGGCGGCCTGCACGGCGTCGGCGTGTCGTGCGTCAACGGCCTGTCGAAATGGCTGCGCCTGACCATCCGCCGCGACGGCAAGGTGCACTACATGGAGTTCGTGCGCGGTGTGCCCAGAACCGCGAACTGTCAGGTGGCCTCCCGAGGCGTGGCGGCGACGGCATGGCCCCGGCACGCCGATGCGCACAAGGTCACCGGCACGACCGAGAAGCGCGGCACCGAAGTGCACTTCATGGCCGATGAAGAAATCTTCAACAACATCGAGTTCCACTACGAAATCCTGGCCAAGCGCCTGCGCGAGCTCTCGTTCCTGAACAACGGCGTGAAGATCAAGCTGGTCGACCAGCGCCAGGGCAAGGAAGAAGACTTCGCCTTCGCCGGCGGCGTTCGCGGCTTCGTCGAATACATCAACCAGAACAAGACCGCGCTGCACCCCACGGTGTTCCACGCCTCGGGCAGCAAAGATACCGACGCCGGCTTGAGCATCGGCGTCGAAGTGGCCATGCAATGGAACGACAGCTACAGCGAACAGGTGCTGTGCTTCACCAACAACATCCCGCAGCGCGACGGCGGCACCCACCTCACCGGCCTGCGCGCGGCCATGACGCGGGTCATCAACAAGTACATCGACGAGATCGACCTCGCCAAGAAGGCCAAGGTCGAGACCACCGGCGACGACATGCGCGAGGGCCTGACCTGCGTGCTCAGCGTCAAGGTGCCCGAGCCCAAGTTCAGCTCGCAGACCAAGGACAAGCTGGTGTCCTCCGAGGTGCGTGCGCCGGTCGAAGAACTGGTCGCCAAGGCCCTCGAAGAATTCCTCCAGGAAAAACCCGTCGACGCCAAGATCATCTGCAACAAGATCGTCGATGCGGCCCGCGCCCGCGACGCCGCCCGCAAGGCGCGCGACATGACCCGCCGCAAGGGCCTGCTCGACGGCGTGGGCCTGCCCGGCAAGCTGGCCGACTGCCAGGAAAAAGACCCGGCGCTGTGCGAGATCTTCATCGTCGAGGGCGACTCCGCCGGCGGCTCGGCCAAGCAGGGGCGCGACCGCAAGTTCCAGGCGATCCTGCCGCTGCGCGGCAAGGTGCTCAACGTCGAGCGCGCGCGATTCGACAAGCTGATCTCGTCCGAGCAGATCGCCACGCTCATCACGGCGCTGGGCACCAGCATCGGCCCGGCCGACTACGACGTCTCCAAGCTGCGCTACCACCGCATCATCATCATGACCGATGCCGACGTGGACGGCAGCCACATCCGCACGCTGCTGCTCACGTTCTTCTATCGGCAGATGCCCGACCTGGTCGAGCGCGGCCACATCTACATCGCGCAGCCGCCGCTGTACAAGGTCAAGCACGGCAAGGACGAGCGCTACCTGAAGGACGACCACGAGCTCAACCAGTACACGCTCAAGCACGCGCTGGACGGCGCCGCGCTGATCCCGTCGCGCGATGCCACGCCCATCGTCGGCGAAGCCCTGGGCGAACTGGCGCGCCGCTATCTGGTGGCCGAGGCTGTCATCGACCGCCTGGCCCGCATCATCGACACCGATGCGCTGCGCTGCATCCTCGAGGGCACCCAGATCGACCTGTCGTCCGAGGCCGCGTCCGACGCCAGCGCCCGCGAGCTGGTCGCCGCCATGCGCGGCCATTCGCTGCCCGGCCAGACGCCCGACACCGTCAATGTGCGCAGCCGCTTCGACGAAAAGCACGAGAAGTGGCTGCTGGTCATCGAGCGCAAGGTGCACGGCAACATCAAGGTCAGCCACCTCGATGCCGACTTCCTGCTGTCGGCCGATTACCGGACGCTGGCCGAGTGCGCGCTCACGGTCGACAGCCTGATCGGCGACGGCGCCGAAATCCGCCGCGGCGAGGGCGAGAAGGCCCGCACCCACGCGGTGGGCGACTTCCGCGGCGCCATTCGCTGGCTGCTGGCCGAGGCCGATCGCGGCGTCAGCCGCCAGCGATACAAGGGGCTGGGCGAGATGAACGCCGACCAGCTGTGGGAGACCACCATGGACATGACGGCGCGCCGGCTGCTCAAGGTGCAGATCGAAGACGCCATCGCGGCCGACCAGATCTTCTCCACCCTGATGGGCGACGATGTCGAGCCGCGCCGGGCGTTCATCGAGAAATACGCGCTGGTGGCGCGCAACATCGACGTCTGAAGGCTGGGCGGAACTCGACCGGATCTCGCTGCGCCGCTGGCTGCTCGAGAGCCCGCTGTACCCGATGGCGCTGCTGCCGGGCGGCCCGGTGCACTGGGAGGCCATCGACGAGCAGCGCGCGCGCGCGGTGGTGACCTACCGCGGCATGACGGCCTCGCTGGTCGCCCGATTTGCCGAGCGTGGGCGGCTCTGTCGCCGCGGTTCGCAAATTGCAAGGACTCCCGTTCGACCACGCTGCCCCCTTCGTCCGGAACAGGCGGCAGGCCCCCGCCGGGTAACATCCCAGGCTGAGGCAACGCGAGCGCGAAGCAGTGCTCGACTGCCGTCAACCCGGGTCGCCTTCCCGATGAAGTCCGCCCGGTTGGATCCATACCCATTACGCGAGGCATCAATCCATGAAGATCGACTATCAGGCCCGCCGTACCAGCTACGACCTCAGTCCCGACAATGATCTGAACGATCTGCGCATGTCGGCGAAGGGGCGCCCCCTGTATGAGCATGTGTGCAAGTTCATTGCCGAGACCGTGGAGCCGGCATCGGTCGAATACCTCCGGCTTGCCGAAAGCAAGACCGACCGCTGGGGCTTCGCCCCGGGCCAGCTCGACGTGCTCGAGAAGGCCAAGGACAAGGCGAAGGCCGAAGGCCTGTGGAATTTCTTCCTGCCCGATGCGCACACGGGCGAAGGCCTGAGCAATCTGGACTATGCGTACATCGCCGCCGAGCTGGGCAAGAACCCGATCGCGTCCGAGTCGATGAACTGCGCCGCGCCGGACACCGGCAACATGGAAGTGCTCGAGCGCGTCGGCACCGAGGAGCAGAAGGAGCAATGGCTCAAGCCGCTGCTCGCCGGCAAGATCCGCTCCGCCTACGTGATGACCGAGCCGAATGTCGCGTCGTCCGACGCCAAGAATGTATCGACCACCGCCCGCCTCGACGGTGACGAGTGGGTCATCAATGGCGAGAAGTACTACATCTCCGGCGCCGGCGATCCGCGCTGCAAGATCATGATCGTGATGGTGAAGACCAGCCCGAATGCGCCGGCCAACAAGCAGCAGTCGCAGATCCTGGTGCCGATGGATACCCCGGGAGTCGAAATCCTCGGGCCGATGCATGTGTTCGGTCACGATCACGCGCCGCGCGGCCACATGCACATGCGCTTCAACGACGTGCGGGTGCCCAAGGCGAACATCCTGCTCGGTGAAGGCCGCGGCTTCGAGATCTCCCAGGTGCGGCTCGGCCCGGGCCGCATCCACCACTGCATGCGCACGATCGGCAAGGCGCAGAAGGCGCTCGACATGATGGTGGCGCGCGGCCTGAGCCGCGAGGCTTTCGGCAAGAAGATCGCCCACCTCGGCGGCAACATGCAGATCATCGCGCAGGCGCGCTGCGAGATCGAGTCGATGCGGCTGATGGTCTTGAAGGCCGCCAAGGCGATGGATGTGCTGGGCAACAAGGAGGCCCGGATCTGGGTCAGCATGGTCAAGGCGATGGTGCCGGCTCGAACCTGCAAGATCATCGACGACGCGATCCAGATGCACGGCGCAACCGGCATCTCGCAGTGGACGCCGCTGGCCGACATGTACACCGATGTGCGGCACCTGCGGTTTGCCGACGGCCCGGATGAAGTGCATTGGATGGTGGTCGGGCGGCACGAGCTGACGATGTGATCTCGCGCGGCGGCCGGCGGCCGTGTTAAGAGACGGTGGATGAATGCATCCACCACTCCGGCAATGGGCTGCCGTCTGGTCATCGTGGGCGGCGGATTCTCCGGCGCCTGCCTGGCCATCCAGCTTGTCCGCGGCAGCGTCAGGCCGCTGGCCATCACGATCATCGACCCGGCCGAACGCGTCGGCCGCGGCCTGGCCTATGGCGCCGTCGACCCCGATCACCGGCTGAACGCGCCGACCTTCTCCCACTCGCTGCTGCCCGAAGATGCCTGGCATCTGAGCCGCTGGTGTCTCGAGCAGGGAATACTGCAGCAGGATCCGCAGGCGATGCGCCCCGATGGCGCGGCGTACATCCGCAGAAGCGACTACGGCCGCTACCTCGAACAGACCCTGCGCGACCATGCGCACTGGCCTGCGACCGGCTCGACCATCCGGCATTGCCGCGACACCGCGGTCGGCTTCGGTCTGCCCGGCGAGCCTCTGGCGGTCCAGACCGCGGCGGGCGATTGCCTGCCGGCCGACCAGGTGTTCGTCGCCACCGGAAATCCACTGCCCAGGCTGCAGCCGCCCTTCCCGCCGGCGCTGGCCGGCCATCCGCGCATCATCGAAAACCCGCTCGATACCGCGCGCCTGAGCGGCATCGATCCGCAGGCGCGGGTGCTGCTGGTGGGCGCCGGTCTGACCTCGCTCGATGTGCTGTCCTCACTGCTGCGCCGTGACCATCGGGGCCCGGTGGAAGTGGTGTCGCGGCGCGGCCTGCGGCCCAGGTCCCAGGCGCCAGTGGCGCCGGTGCTCGCGCGGGCGCAATCCTTGCAGGCCATCGCAGCCATGCCTGCGGCGATGGCGCTGGATCGTGTCCACGGCCTGCCAGCCGCCTGGCTGAGCGCCGCTGCGACGCCCCCCGACGTTCGTCGGTGGCTGCGGGCCCTGCGCCTGCGCATTCGCGAAGTTCAGGCCGGCGGCGGTGCCTGGTATCAGGCCTTCGACGACATCCGCGACTCGGTCTGGCAGTTGTGGCCGACGCTGCCGGTGGCGCAGAAGCGCCGGTTCATCGGCCGGCTGCGCACCTGGTACGACGTCCATCGCTTCCGCGCGCCACCGCAGAACGAGGAGATGGTCGAGGCCGCCTGCGCGCAGGGCCGAGTTCTTTTCGGGGCAGCGCGCCTGCGGGCCGTGACGGTGTCGCCGGATGGCGAAGCCATCGAGGTGACGATGCGGCGTCGCGGCGACGGCGATGACGTGACCGAGACCTACGATGCGGTGATCAACTGCACCGGGCTCGACCCGGTGGCGGGGCTGGCCGGCAATCCGTTTCTGTCCTCGCTGGTGCAGGGCGGATGGATCCGTCGCGATCCCTGCGGGCTCGGTTTCGAGG
The DNA here is from genome assembly GCA_016710525.1 of Burkholderiaceae bacterium. Classification (GTDB taxonomy): domain Bacteria; phylum Pseudomonadota; class Gammaproteobacteria; order Burkholderiales; family Burkholderiaceae_E; genus Quisquiliibacterium. The sequence continues at coordinate 4,245 of JADJVQ010000064.1, read as the reverse complement.
CGGATGCGGCCTGTCGGGCGGTGGGCCGTGATGGCGTGGCCCGAGCGATGCTGCGGCTGGTGGGGCCGCCCACCGTGGGCAGCTTCGGCGACCCGATCGGGGCCGTGTTCATCAGCCTGCAGATTCACCGGATGCTGGCCGAGGTTTTCGGTGAGCTGACCGGTGGTGGATGACCTCGTGCAAACCCTCGGCATGACCGCCCGAGACAGTGCCTTCCGTGTTGTGGCCCTGCGCGTCTTGCGATCCCGCCAGCCGAAAGCGACACTGGGCCCTCACCAGGAGGAGCACAGGCATGGGTCAATTGAACGGAAAGGTCGCCTGGGTCACAGGCGCGGGATCGGGGATCGGCGAGGCCGCCGCACTGGCGCTGGCCGCGGAAGGCGCGCTGGTCGTGCTCACCGGCCGGCGCGCCGAACCGCTGGAGAGCGTCGCCCGGCGCATCTCGGCATCTGGCGGCCGCGCCGAAGTGCAGACCGGCGACATGATGGAGTCGGCACGCGTGTACGCCATCGCCGCCCACATCGAAAGGGCCCATGGCCGCATCGACATCCTGATCAACAACGCCGGCCTGAACATCCAGAAGCGCTCGTGGGCCGAGCTGACCCCGGAGGGCGTCGACGAGATCGTCCGCGCCAACCTGTCGGGAGCGTTCTATGCGTCGCTAGCGGTATTGCCGGCCATGCGCAGGCAGAAGGACGGGCTGCTGATCCACACCTCGTCGTGGGCAGGCCGCTTCCACAGCAAGGTGTCCGGCACGGTGTACTCGGCGGCCAAGCATGGCGTGGTCGCCATGAGCTACGGCATCAATCTGGAAGAGTTCCGCCACGGCATCCGGTCGACCGTGATCTGCCCTGCCGAGGTCGCCACGCCCATCCTGGACAAGCGCCCGGTGCCGGTCACGCCCGAAGAGCGCGCGCGCCTGCTCCAGCCCGAGGATCTCGCCGCTTCGATCATGCATGTCGTGCTCGCGCCCAGGCACGTCTGCATCAATGAAATCGTGCTCAGCCCCACCTGGAACAGGAGCCTCGCGTGATCCACATCGCTGCGGACCAACTGGCGGGATTCGTCGCCGAGATCTTCGTGAAGACAGGCTGCTCGGTCGCGGAGGCCGGGCGGATCGGCCACTACCTGGTGTCGGCGAACCTGTCGGGCCATGACAGCCATGGCGTCGTGCGTGTGCCGCGGTATGTGATGAACGTGCGCAGCGGCGCCACGGTGCCCGACCAGACCATCGCGGTGGTGGTCGACACCCCGGTGATCTCGGTCGTCGACGGCAAGTTCGGCTTCGGCCAGACGGTCGCGCCGGCCGCCACCGCGATCGGCATCGACAAGTGCCTGGCGATGGGGCTGTCCGCCGTCGCCCTGCGCAATGCCGGACACATCGGCCGCGTCGGAGACTTCGCCGAAATGGCCGCCGCCAAGGGGCTCGTGTCGGTGCACTTCGTCAACGCCGCCGGCAGCGTGCTGGTCGCGCCCTTCGGGGGCATCGAGCGCCGATTCTCGACCGCCCCGTATTGCGTCGGTGTGCCGCGGCCCGGACGCTCGCCGCTGATCCTCGATTTCGCGACCTCGATCGTCGCCGAGGGCAAGGTGCTCGTCGCCAGCCAGGGCGGCAAGAAGATTCCGTCCGATGCCCTGATCGGGCCCGACGGGGAGGTCAGCGACGACCCGCATCTGCTGTACGGCAGCTACGAGCCGGTAGGGCCGCGCGACCACCGCAAGGGTGCCGGCGCGATCCGCGCGTTCGGCGACCACAAGGGCTCCGGCCTTGCCGTCATGTGCGAGCTGCTCGGCGGTGCGCTTTCGGGCACCGGTGCAACGGCCGAAGGCCGGCCTTTCGCCAACGGCATGCTGTCGATCTTCATCGATCCGGCCAGGCTCGACCCGGCGATGTTCTTCCCCGGCGAAGTGCAGCGCTATGTCGACTATGTGAAGAGCTCGAAGGCCGCCAGTGCCGACGACGAGATCCTCATGCCCGGGGAAACGGAAGAGCGGTATCGGGCGCAGCGCCTGGCGGGCGGCGTGCCGCTGCCCGACGACACCTGGCAGGGGATCGTCGAGTGCGCGCTGGCCGCGGGAATCCCGCGCAGCGCCGTGCCTGCCGTCCGATCGGCCGCCACCGGCGCAGCGGGCCTGCCTTCAGAGCACCAGTCCGCTCTCGTCGTCGATCAGATGCATGTTCTGCAGCTTCGCGGTGAGCTGCATCGGCTTGCCCGAGGGCGCCTCGACGTCGGGGCTGGCCTTGCCGCAGACGGTGATGCCCTGCAGCTGGAAATAAACCAGCGTCTCCATGCCCATCGGCTCGCTGACATCGATGATCGGCGAGAAGGTCTGGCCCTCTGCAACACCCCCGGCCTGCGACAGGCTGGCGGTGTCGGTCAGGTGCTCGGGCCGCAGCCCGAGCAGCAGCCTGGCCTTGCCGACATGGGGCCGGTATTGCGCCGTGCGCTCGGCGGGCACCTGCAGCTGCACCCCGGCGCCCAGGTCCAGCTTGAGGCCGCTGCCCGAGTCCAGCAGGCTGGCCGGGATCATGTTCATCGCCGGTGAACCGATGAAGCCCGCGACGAACTTGGTGCGCGGGTTGTGATAAAGCTGCTGCGGCGTGTCGACCTGCTCGATCACGCCGTGGTTCATCACCACCACCCGATCGGCCAGCGTCATCGCCTCGACCTGGTCGTGTGTCACGTAGACCGTGGTGGTGCGCACCTTCTGGTGGATCTTCTTGATCTCGGTGCGCATCTGCACACGCAGCTTCGCATCCAGGTTGGACAAGGGCTCGTCGAACAGGAACACCGCCGGATCGCGCACGATCGCGCGGCCCATCGCCACACGCTGGCGCTGCCCGCCCGACAACTGCTTGGGCTTGCGGTCGAGCAGCGGTTCGATGTCGAGGATGCGCGCGGCCTCCTGCACGCGCCGGTCGATTTCGCTTCGCGCGACCCGCTTGAGCTTCAGGCCGAACGACATGTTCTGGTGAACCGACATGTGCGGATACAGCGCGTAGTTCTGGAACACCATCGCGATGTTCCGGTCCTTGGGCGGCACGTCGTTGACGACCGTGTCGCCGATCAGGATCTCGCCATCGGAGATGTCTTCGAGGCCCGCGATCATGCGCAGCGTCGTGGTCTTGCCGCAGCCCGACGGGCCGACCAGCACCAGGAACTCCTTGTCGGCAATCTCCAGGTCGATGCCTCGCACGGCCAGCGTTTCGTCGTAGTACTTGACGATCTTCTTCAGCGTCACAACCGCCATTGCCTGAGCTCCTTTGTCACTGACTGTGCTGCGCGTCTCAACCCTTGGTCGCACCGGCCGTCAGACCGGCGATGTAGTAGTCCATCAGGAATGCGTAGATGATCAGCGGCGGGGCCGCCCCCAGCAGCGCGCCGGCCATGATCTGGCCCCAGTTGAAGACGTCCCCCTTGATCAGCGTGGTGATGATGCCCACCGGCAATACCAGCTGATCGGCCGAGGTCGTGAAGGCCAGCGGATACAGGAACTGCGCCCACGACACCGTGAACGCGAAGATGGTCGCGGCGATGATTCCGGGAATGGCAACCGGAATGAAGATCTGGAACAGCGTCTGAATCCAGCTCGCCCCGTCGATGATCGCGGCTTCGTCGAGCTCCTTCGGGATGCTTGCGAAGTAGCCGATCATGATCCAGGTGCAGAACGGCACCGTGAGGGTGGGGTACAGGATGATCAGCACCCACCACTGATTGATGAGTTCGATGCCGGTCGTGTCCTTGATCCACGCGAACATCTTGAACAGCGGAATGAACAGCAGCGTGTCGGGGATCAGGTAGGTAAGGAACACACCGGTGGCCAGCGTGGCCGAACCCCAGAACTTCATGCGCGCCAGCGAGAACGCGGCCAGCACGCTGACGATCATCGTGACGGTCACCACGATGATCGAGACGATGGCCGAATTCCAGAAGAACCGGATGAACACCGGATCGGTCAGCAGGCCGGTGAAGTTGCTCAGCGTGGGCGAGGCCACGATCCACGGGCTGACGCCGGCCGAAATCTCGGCGCTGGATTTCAGCGACGTGATCAGCATGTACACCGGTGGCGTCAGGAAGAAGATCGCGAAGACCACGAGAAAGAAGTACGACCAGATCAGCGCGCGCTTGCGGTCGCGCGCCATGCTGCCGTACGTGAACAGACGGGGGGCGGGGCGGACAGATGTCGAGGTGGCGGTACTCATGTCAGGCCTCGTTTCCGCGCTTGTTGATATCGCGCAGGATG
>JADJVQ010000063.1 GCA_016710525.1 Burkholderiaceae bacterium | reverse complement strand
ATGATCATCGGCCGCGAGATCCTCAAGAGATCCTAGATCGGGCATCCGGCCGGGCGTCAATTGAAAGCGTGCGGGGTTTGTGAGTGAATCGAGCCCGCTCGAATCACGCACAAGGGCAGACATGGCGGCAAACATCGTGGTCGTCGGCGGCGGGGCCGGCGGGCTGGAACTGGTCTGCAAGCTTGGCCGGCGGCTGGGCCCGGCGGCGGTCACGCTGGTGGATTCCCGACTGTCGCACATCTGGAAACCGTCGCTGCACGAGGTGGCTGCCGGCACGCTGGATATTCACCAGGAGGGGCTGTCCTATCAGATGCTGGCGCACGACAACGGCTTCACGTTCGTCTATGGCGCGCTGACCGCACTGGATTGCGCCGCGAAGACCCTCACCGTCGGCGCCGCGCGGGACGAGTCGGGCGACGAGCTGGTTCCCGAACGCACCTTGTCCTACGGCACGCTGGTGATCGCCGTGGGCAGCACGTCGAACTACTTCGGCGTGCCGGGCGCCGCCGAACACACCATCTCATTGAATGCGCCGGAGGATGCCGAACGGTTCCGGCTCGGCATGCTCAAGCTGCTGGCGCGGGCCGAACTGCGCAAGGCCCACGATCCGCAGGCGCGCATCGACATCGTGATCATCGGGGGCGGCGCGACCGGGGTCGAACTGGCGGCCGAATTGCGCGAGGCCAGCGGCGTGCACGCGGCCTATGGCTTTCGCAAGCTCGATCCCAACCGGGACGTCACGATCACGCTGCTCGAGGGCGGGCCGCGCATTCTGGCGCCGCTGCCCGAGCGGGTGTCCAAGGCGGCTGCCGCGCTGCTGGCGCAGCGCCATGTCAGCGTCGTCACCGGCTGCCGGGTCATCCGGATCGACGAGCACCAGGTCGAGGATGCGAACGGCCATCGCTATCCCGCGGACCTGTGCGTCTGGGCTGCGGGCATCAGGGCGCCGGCCTTTCTGGGCACGCTTGGACTGCCCGTCAGCAGGGCGGGTCAACTGGAGGTCGATGGCCGGCTGCAGGTGACCGGCGGGGCGGCGGGCGTCTATGCGCTGGGCGACTGCGCGGCCTGCCTGGGCGCCGACGGGAAGCTGGTTCCCCCGCGCGCGCAAGCCGCCCATCAGCAGGCCGATTACCTCTGCCGGCGTCTGCTGCGCGAAGCGGCGGGGCTGGTTCCGTCAGCCGATCCCTATGTCTATACCGACTACGGATCGCTGGTCTCGATGGGCAGCCAGACCTCGGTCGGCAGCCTGATGGGCGCCCTGAGGGCCAGCTGGTTCATCGAGGGCCTGTTCGCGCGCCTGATGTACGTCAGCCTGCACCTGATGCACCACCAGGCGGTGCTGGGCACGCTGCGCACCGGGGTCCTCGCGCTGGCGCGTTATCTGATCAAGCGCAGCACCCCGCTGGTCAAGCTGCACTGAGCCGCGCCGCGCGGCGCGGGGTGCCGTTTCCTGCAATCCGGGCCGTCCGCCCGTACCCGCCGATCGCGCGCCGACCTAAACTGAGGTCGACCGTCCTGCGGTGTGCGCCAGCGCGCCCTCAGGCCCCTTTTCTGGATCCTCCCGGATACCCTCCATGGCCGACAGCGCATTAGACCAGCCCACCGTCAACGACCTGGGCTTCGACCCCAAGGCCCTGCGCAGGAAGTACGACCTCGAACGCGACCGGCGCGTGCGGGCCGATGGCAACGAGCAGTACGTCGAGATCACCGGCCGTTTCGCCCATTTCCTCGAAGACCCCTACGCCGATCCCGCCTTCACGCGGGCGCCGGTGGTCCGCGAGGTCGAGGCACTGGTGGTGGGCGGCGGGTTCGGCGGCCTGCTGGCGTCGGCGCGACTGCGGGCCGCGGGAGTCGAAGACCTGTGCATCATCGAGAAGGGCGGCGACTTCGGCGGCACCTGGTACTGGAACCGCTATCCCGGTGCGGCCTGCGATACCGAAAGCTACATCTACCTGCCGCTGCTCGAAGAGACCGGCTACATGCCGGTGGGCAAGTACGCCCGCGCGCCCGAGATCCTCGAGCACTCGCGTCGCATCGGCCGGCATTTCAACCTGTACCCGTCGGCGCTGTTCCAGACCGTCATCACCGACATGCGCTGGCTCGAGGATGAAGACCGCTGGCTGGTCACCACCGATCGTCACGATGCCTTGCGGGCGCGCTTCGTCGTGCTGGCCGGCGGGCCACTGAACCTGCCCAAGCTGCCCGGCATCCCGGGGGTGGACAGCTTCAAGGGCCACAGCTTTCACACCAGCCGCTGGGACTATGCCTACACCGGCGGCGACTCCAGCGGCGGTCTGAACGGCCTGAAGGACAAGCGCGTCGGCATCATCGGCACCGGCGCGACAGCGGTGCAATGCGTGCCGCACCTGGGCGCGGGCGCCGGCGAGCTGTTCGTGTTCCAGCGCACCCCGTCCTCGGTGGACGTGCGCAACGACCGTCCCACCGACCCCGACTGGGTTCGCAGCCTGAAGCCCGGATGGCAGCGCGAGCGCATGGACAACTTCACCACCGTGATCTCCGGTGGCCGCTTCGAGGTGGACCTGGTCAACGACGGCTGGACCGATCTGATCACCACCATCCTGCTGGCCGCGCGCCGTCAGCCTGCCAACGGCGCCGCGGTCGAGAATACCGACGAACTGGTGCAGATCGCCGACTACCAGAAGATGGAGCGCGTGCGGGCGCGCGTCGATGCGGTGGTCAAGGACCGCGCAACCGCCGAGGCGCTCAAGCCCTGGTACAACCAGTTCTGCAAGCGGCCGTGCTTCCACGACCAGTACCTGGACACGTTCAATCGGCCCAACGTGCACCTGGTCGACACCCGGGGCAAGGGGGTGGAGCGGATCACCGAGCGCGGCGTGGTCGTGGACGGCAACGAATATCCGCTCGACTGCCTGATCTTCGGCACCGGGTTCGAAGTCGGCACCGATTTCACACGGCGCCTGGGCTTCGAAGTGCGCGGCCGCGGCGGCCTCACGCTGACGTACAAATGGAAGGGCGGCGCATCGACCTTCCACGGCCTGTTCAGCCGGGGCTTTCCCAACCTGTTCGTGATGACAACGCAGCAGTCCGGGCAGAGCGCCAACTTCCAGCACATGCTGGACGAGCAGTCGCGCCACATCGGCCACATCATCCGCGAGGTGAAGGCGCGCAAAGTGCGCACGCTGGAAGCCAGTGCGCAGGCCGAAGCCGAATGGGTCGACACCATCGTCAAGCTGTCGCGCGCCCGCCAGCCCTTCCTGAACGAGTGCACTCCGGGCTACTACAACAACGAGGGCAGGCCCAACGAGCGCACCGCGCGCAACTCCCAGTTCTGGCGCGGGCCGATGGTGTTCATCCGGATGCTGGACAAGTGGCGCCAGGACGGCACGATGCCGGGGCTGGAGCTCACGGCGATGCCGGACCAGGCCGCCCGATGACGACGCCATGGGGACTGATGAGCGCCGAGCCGAGCGGAATGCCTGGTGCCTTGGCAGGCCGGACGGTGGTCATCACCGGAGCGGCCAGCGGCATCGGGCGTGCCTGGGTGCACGGGTTCGTGGCCGATGGCGCCACCGTGGTGGCGGCCGACATCAACGCCGCCGGACTGGCACAACTGGCGCCGCTGGGGGTGCACCCGTTCGTGGTCGATGTCGCCGATGCGGCGCAGGTCAAGGCCATGATCGATCACGCGGTGCGCCAGACCGGTCGCCTTGACGCGCTGTTCAACAACGCCGGCCTGGCCTACAACCAGACGGTCGAAGGAGCGCCCGATGGCGCCTTCGAGCGCCACATCGCTGTCCATCTGTTCGGTTGCATCAACGGCATGCGCGCGGCGATTCCGGTCATGCGGGGGCAGGGAACGGGGCGCATCGTCAACACCATCTCGCGCAACGCTGAAGTCGACGTGGCGCGCACGTCGGCCTACGCCGCGGCCAAGGCGGCGATGTGGGCCGCCTCGCGGGTGACGGCCAAAGAGGTGTCCGATGCCGACATCCTCGTGAACATGCTGATCCCGGGGCCCACCCGCACCGCGATCTGGGGACGTGACCGCCCCGAGATGCAGTTGCCCGAGGTGACCTACCCGACGGCGCGCCTGCTGGCGACACTGCCGGCGGGCGGGCCCAGCGGCAAGGTCTTCTGGAACGAACGCGAATACCCGATGTTCAAGTCCGACAATCCCATCGCGCGCCGCGCCGGCTGAGCCAGGACGCGGCCGCGCCGGCTGAGCCTCTGCGCGCCCCCGCCGACCGAGCCGACGCATGGTTGTGCGATCGGATGTCGAGAATTGCGTCGGCGCCGGCCGGAGCACTGGAAGGGGTCCGCTACCATCGTCGCCATGGCGCCCCTGCAGACGTTCGAATTGCGCATCACACTCACCGAGGACGATCGGCCTGAAGATCGCTTTTCGCAGCACGTGAACAACGCGCGCTACTTCGCCTTCATCAACAAGACATTCCAGGGCTGGTACCGCGCGATGGGGCTGCGCGGCGAGCATCCCACTTTCGGCGCGATGATGGCTCGCTGCGAGTACGATTTCCTGCGCCAGGTGCTGGTGCCAGGCGAGGTGCTCTGCCGGATCGAAGCGGTCAGGCATGGCCGTACCAGCCTCGAGCACGCTGTGCAGATATGGGATCTCAGTGCTGCCGAGCCGGTCCTGGCCGGGCGTGGGCGGGTCGTGCATGTGGGCATCGACCGGGCCACCCATCAGCCGGTGCCCTGGCCGGGCGATGTGCTGGCCAAATGCTGGGATCCGGCGGCTCCGCCTGCCCGGCCGGTGCCCTGACTGCCCTACGACGAGGATCTCCATGTCCGACATGCACCACTACGAGACCGCCATCTCGAAGATCGTCAGCAACGAATCGGAAGAAGAACTGATTCTTCGCGGACACCGGCTGAGCGATCTGATCCGAACCGCCAGCTTCGCGCAGGCCGTGTTCCTGATGCTCTCGGGCCGCATGCCCACGCCAGGACAGGCGCGCACGCTCGATGCGGTGTTCACCGCCTGCGTCGATCACGCGGTCACGCCGGCGGCCATGATCGGCCGGGCGTTCGCCTCGTACGGCACCTCCATTCCGGCGGCCATCGCGGGCGGCATCCTGATGTTCGGCGACATCACCGGGGGCGCCGGCGACCCTCTGGCGCGGCTGATGACGCAGGCGCTGGCCCGGCCCGCAGCCGGTGACCCCGATGCCGACGACGCGCGCGTCGAGGCTGCCGCCCGCCACCTCGTTGCGCAGGCGCTGGCCTCGGGCGGGCGCATGCCCGGTTTCGGCATTCCGGCGCACGCCCGGGATCCTCGGGCGCCTGCACTGCTGCACGTTGCCCGGGAGACCGGGGCCGCCGGACAGTACTGCCGGCTGCTGGTGGCGCTCGAGGCCGAACTGGCTCGGGTCAAGGGGCGTCCGATCCCGATCAACATCGATGGCATCGTGGCCGCCCTGGTCCTGGACTTCGGCCTGCCCGAAGGGTGCGCAGCCGCCTTCGTGATGATCCCGCGCAGCTTCAGCACGCTGGCCCATCACCTGGAGGAAAAAGGCCAGGGCACACGGTGGCGGCATGTGCCCCAGGACAATGTCACCTACACTGGCGCCATCCCTGGGAGCCCATGATGATCGTCGAGCGCATCTGGACCGGAAATGCCTACCGGAACTACAACTACCTTGTGGCCTGCCCCGAGACGGGCGAGGCACTGGCCATCGATCCGCTGGACCACCAGAAGTGCCTGGCCGCCGCCCGGGACAAGGGCTGGCAGATCACCCAGATCCTGAACACCCACGAGCATCACGACCACATCGGGGGCAATGCGGCGGTGGTCGCCGCCACCGGTGCCAGGGTGATCGCCCATCACCGGGCCGGCGCAAGCATCCCGGGCGTGGACCGCGGGGTCAAGGCAGGCGACGTCATCAAGGTCGGCAAGACGGTCGAACTCGAATGCCTGGATACTCCCGGCCATACGATGTGCCACATCTGTCTGTGCTCGCGCACCGAACGGCCGGCACTGTTCTCCGGCGACACCCTGTTCAATGCCGGCGCGGGCAACTGCCACAACGGCGGCAATCCCGAGGATCTTTACGCCACCTTCGCCGATCAGTTGTCCCAGCTGCCCGACGACACGCGCGTATATCCCGGCCACGACTACCTCGAGAACAACCTGAAGTTCACGCTGGCGCGCGAGCCCGGCAACAGCGCCGCCGAAGCACTGCTGCCCAGGGTCACGGGCCATGACCCCGCGCAGGCCATCGTCACGACGCTGCGCGAAGAAAAGCAGTTCAATACCTTCCTGCGGCTCACCAGTGCGGGTGTCATCGCGGCCTTGCGTGAACGCTTTCCCGAATTGCCCGCCAATCCGGATCCCAAGACGGTCTTCGTCAAGCTGCGCGAGTTGCGCAACCAGTGGTGATGCGGCGGGCCGGGCGGGCGGGCGCCGATGCCGGTTCGCCGGTTCAGCGCCTGTCGCGCCAGGCCGTGTGGGGCCTCGTCGCCGCCGGGCGCGGCCGCGGCGCCGCCGCCGGGGCGGCGGCGGGCCGGCGCCGGCCCGGGGCGGCGCGCGGCGGGCGCGGCCGGCCGGGCCGGCCGCGGTACGGGACCAGCATCGATTCCCGGGTACGCGGCCGCGAGCGCGAGCAGGCTTTCGCGTGGTGCCGGCACGCCGCCAACGCCGGCCATGTCGAGGCGCAATATCACCTTGGCATGTTCTACAAGTCGGGCATCGGCACGCCCGAGGATCGGGCCGAGGCACTGCGCTGGTACAAGGTGGCCGCCGAGCGGGGCCATCCACAGGCCGAGAACGAAGCCCGCGGGCTCCAGGGCCTGGCCCGCGTGTGCCGTAACGCCATCACCGGCTGCCGGATGTTCTGAAGCCTGGCCAAGGAGTGCCGGATGCATTTCCACAGTCCGCTCGATTTTTCGCTCGAGGCCGATGCCGCGTCGCATCGCGGCGCCCTGGCGAGCCCCTCGACGCTCGTGGCCGAGGCCGTGGTTGCGCTGGGGTTTTCGAGCTTCGACGGCCTGGGCCGTCACCTGGCCGCCCTGCCGTACGGGCGGGTCGTCCGGTCGGGAGATCCGCTGGCCGTGCTGCGCGAGGGGCGGGGCACCGGCAGCTCCAAGCACCAGCTGCTGGCAACCGTGGCCCAGGGTTGTGAGCATTTCGAGGTGATGCTGACCGTCGGCCTGTATGCGATGTCCGAGGCCAATACGCCGGGGGTGGGTGCCGTGCTGGCGGCCGCGTCGGTCGACGCCATACCCGAAGCCCGCTGCTACCTGACCATCGACCACCAGCGGATCGATTTCTCGGGCGCCCCGCGGGGGCGGGCCTCGCCTTTCGCGTCGCTGGCTGCCGAGTATTTCCTGGCCCCCGAGGTCCTCGCCGAGCGCAAGCCGCAGCTGCACCGGCAGGCACTGGCGCAATGGGCTCCCGCGCATGGCCTGTCCGAGCAGGCCGCCTGGGATCTGCGCGAGGCCTGCATCGCGGCGCTCTGCCAGCCTGCCGACGGACGGTGACCGACCTATAATCGTCGCCAGCATCGCAGTCCCCCCATCATCCCATTTTAGGCAAGGATCCGGCACGATGAGCACCAATCAATTGAAGGCCCGCTGGAAAGCGGGCAAGGCGGCCGTCAACGGCTGGCTCGCCATTCCCTCGGGGTTTTCGGCCGAAGTCATGGCGCAGTGCGGCTTCGACAGCGTCACCGTCGACATGCAGCACGGCGTGCAGGACTACCAGTCGATGATCCAGTGCTTCCAGGCGATGGACAAGCACCCGGTCACGAAGCTGGTGCGGGTGCCCTGGAATGAGCCCGGCATCATCGGCAAGGCGCTCGACGGCGGCGCCTGGGGCATCATCGCGCCGATGATCAATTCCCGCGAGCAGGCGGAAGCGATGGTCTCGGCCTGCCGCTACCCGCCGCATGGCACGCGCAGCAACGGGCCGATCCGCCATGCCAGCTATGGCGTGCCGAGCGACTACCAGAAAATCGCCAACGACGAAGTCCTCGTGATCCCGATGATCGAGACCAAACAGGCCATCGACAATCTGGAGTCGATTCTCGACGTGCCGGGCATCGACGGCATCTACGTCGGGCCCAGCGATCTGGCCTTTTCGCTCGGCCTCACGCCCAAGCTCGACCATGAGGATCCGACCATCCTGAAGATCTACGAACGCCTGATCGCCGAGTGCGGCAAACGCGGCATCTATGCGGGCATTCACTGCGGCTCGCCGGACTATGCGGCGCGCATGATCCAGATGGGTTTTCGCCTGACGACGATCGCCAACGACGCCGGCCTGATGGCCAAGGCCTCGCTGGAGGCGGTGGCAGGGGTCTGGAAGGTGGTGGGCGACAAGCGCTGAGCGCGTCGCCCTCATTGTCGCCCTCGCTGTCGCCCTCGCTATCGCCCTCTGATCGTCGACCTGCAACGGAGGCTGCCATGATCCGCGGCTTGCACCACAACGCCTATCGCTGCCGCGATTCGGAAGAAACGCGCCGGTTCTACGAGGACTTCCTGGGGTTGCCGCTGGCCGGCACGCTGGAAATCAACGAGACCAAGAGCGGCCGCCCGACGGCCACCTTGCACACGTTCTATCAGCTGGGCGACGGTTCGTACCTCGCCTACTTCGAAGCGCCCGATATGCCCTTCGAGTTCAAGGTGCAGCACGATTTCGATCTGCACATCGCGCTCGAAGTCGACATGCCGACGCTGCAGGCCATGTTCGCCAAAGGCAAGGCGGCGGGCCTGGAGGTACGCGGCGTGTCGGACCACGGCTTCATCCGCTCGATCTATTTTCGCGACCCCAACGGATACGTCATCGAGCTGACGGCCAGGCTGCCCGGACACGATGCCGCCATGAATCCGGCGACCAACGACGCGCGTGCCAAGCTCGATCGGTGGACTGCGGGGCGCACGGCGGCAAACTGACGCATTGGCGGGCCTGAGCCCGCCCGTGGACCAGGAATGCAAAGAGCCACCTCAGTGAGGTGGCTCTTCGATGGCCGGCCCGTTGTTGGCCGACCCGCTAATGACCGGCCCGGTGGCGGCAGCCCCAGGCTGCTGTCCGCGGGCGCGAACCCGGCGTTCGGGACGCCGCCCGCTGGCCGCCCGCTTACTTCGCGGGCCGAGCCTTGCGGCCCGGTGCCGCCGGCGGAATATAACCGGACACCCGATACAGCCAGGCGTCGGTGCGCAGACCATTGTTGAATCGCGTCAGGTTGCAGGCGATGACGTCGCCGGTGCGCTCCAGGCCGGCGACATGCTGGCGCACGGCTTCCAGCGGGATGCCGATTTCGTCGGCGATCTGGGAGTCGAGGCGCTCACCATGTTTCTTCAGGCACTTCAGGATTTCGATCAAGGCAGTCTATCCAGGGAAGGGAGAATGGGTGAACGTCGGCAACGGGGCTGACGTGCGGTCAGAGGCGTTGGCGCCGGGCAATGGGTGTCTGCAATAGAGCCAGGCACCAGGCAAGTCGTTGCGACTCTTGAAAGCAAAAAGGCCACCCTGGTTGGGCGGCCTGACTGCGGGCATGTTGGCTGTGGCTCCTCGGTTGGGAATCGATACAGGGAACTGCGGGTTACACAACCCTGCCGACGCCACGGGAGGCCACGACTCCCCGGAGTTTACCGGAGTTCACGCCCTGTAACAAGGGGTTCGGCTATTGGCCAGGGAGTTGGCCATCCGCCCGCGGGCTCGCGTCCGGTGCGTTTCGCGGACCGAGAACACGCAGCAGCCACCGGGTCAGCGGAATGCTGGCCGCGGCCAGAACGATGCCGCCCGCGCCGTCCAGCATGTAGTGCCAGCCCAGCACGACGGTGGCCGTCCACACCGCCAGCACCCACGGCACCGTGACGAACAGGGTGCGGCGGCTGGCGATCGCCAGCCAGTAGGCGGTGATCGAGACCATCGCGACATGCAGGCTGGGCATCGCCGACACGCCGCCCAGCAGGATGCCCCCGCGACCGGCCGCCTGCTCGGCGGAAAGCCGCAGGATGCCTCCGACCTGACGCATCGCCTCGGCGGTCGCGGATCCCTCGAGATAGCCGAAGGCTGCCGGCTGGAAAAAGGCGGGCCCCATCACCGGGTTCAGAATTCCCAGCAGGCGCCCGACGTAGAAGAGCACGATCAGCGTGACGCAGTAGTGCAGCACGATGCGCGGCCCCCTGCCGATGACAACCAGGGCGAAGGCGGCGATGGTTTCGATGCCCCAGGCGCTGTGGTAGAGCCGGTCCCAGGCGCGAACGTCGATTGCGTAGTGTTGCAGCTGCTCGAGCACCGGTGCTTCGATCTGCCAGAAGAACCCGTCACGCCACTGCGTTGTGTCGCGCAGCAGTTTCATGTTCAGCAGTGTGATGTTCGATGTGCCCAGAACGGTCAGGGCCGTGGCCAGGAGCACCGGAATCGGCAGAGGTCCGCAGGTGAAGAAGCGGATCCGGCGCACGCCTGCTACCGTGATTGGCGGGTTCGCTCGGGCGCCGCCGCGAGCAGGCCAGAACCGCTCGCACAGCAATCCCGCGCTGATCAGCAGGCCGTCCCAGAGAATACCCAGCACCAGCAGGCATCCGAGCAGTGCGCCCAGCAGCAGGGGCGCGTCGCTGAACCACAGCACGAAGGGCGATCCCACCGCCCATGCCAGGCCGGCCGTGACCGCCGTGGACACCGCGTAGACGAGTGCGATGATCGCGAACGCCCGCGAAGGCGCGATATCGCCGGTCCTCAGTGAAACAGGAGTATTCATCGCCAGGCGCCGATCCGAAACGCGGCCCCCAGCGCCTTGACGACCGCGAGGGAAAGCAGGGCCGCGCCCAGCACATCGGCCGGGAAGTGCGCGCCCACCGAAATCCGCGACAGGCACACACCGATCGCGAAGAGCAGCAGCGAAACGCGTGCGGCCCAGGCCGTTCCCGGCGTCAGCGAGGCAGCCGCGAGCACGGCAAATGCCGCGTGTCCGGAGGGGAACGCGGGGCTCGCTTCCGGCTCGCCGACCAGGGTCACGGCTGCCGGGCCGAGCGCGGCCAGCGGCCGCGCGAGACCCAGGCCGGTCTTGAGCATCGGTACCAGCAGGACGGAAACGAGGACGAAACCCACGGCGAACACGACCACATTGCGGGGAGCGAGCCGTGCCGGCCAGCGCCAGCTGCACCACAGCGCGATCGCGAGGTAGAACGGATACCGATTGGGATGGCCGAGCGCTGAAGCGGTGAGCATGATCGCGTCCAGCATCGGACTGTGCCAGGCGTTGATGACACGGAACAGGGCTTCGTTGAGCCCGCCCCAATCGTAGAGGATCTGGCGCGCGTCGATGTTCGCCGTCTGCTCAGAGCGTGAGGCGCAGGATCTCGCTGGCGATCGTGGAGAAGCACCGGTCGAGTTCGCTGCTGGAGGCGGCGTGGCAGTACAGCCCCTGCGGCTGCCCGGTATTCAGCGTGTCGGAGTCGGCAGTGTTGGCAAGGCGCTTCATGATCGTGGAGCCTTTTTCGTTGGCCATATCGTAGCCACAGATCGTGACTTCGAGGGCATTCAGATTCGCCCCCAGGCCGATCGAATAGACTCGGATATCTTGCCCGCGTGCGCTGTTGGCGATGTTCTCGAGCATGTTGCGCGCAGCCTTGTTGGAATTGCAGTCGTTGTTCTCGTAAGGATAGGGCTGCGCGTAACTTGCCCCCGTGAAGCCGCGGCGGTTGTTGAAGCTGGCGAGGGGTATGTTTCCTGAGCCCTGATTCGGCAGCCGATTGATGTCAGGGTAGTCGGCAAACGGCCCGAAGCGCTGATCCGCGGCCCAGACTTCGCCTGGTTTTGTTTCCGGGCCAAATAGATAAACTGAATCTAGGTTGCCACTGACAGTGCTGCCTGTCGAGCGCAAGAACGTACCATTAATGAGGTTGGGCGCACCATCGCTGAAGAGCAGGATGACCCGCAGGCTCGATCGATTCGCGGCGGGCACCGCGTTGAGTTCATCGAGCGCCTTACGCATCGCCTCGGCCGATGCCGTGGGGCCGATCGAGGTGAGGGCGTTGATCGCATTGACCACAGTGGGTCGGTCGAATCCGCGATTGGCTGTCTTGTCGATCGGCACGTCGACCACGGCACCCGACGCGAACGACACCAGGCCAAACCTGTCGCCGCCGACGCCCGAGTTGAATTTGTTGACAAAGCTGTTTTTCGCTGCCTGTTGCAGCGTGCCGAAATCCGACCCGATGGACCCGGATGTGTCCATCACCAGAATCACATCGAGGTCCCGCCGGACTGCCTCGCCCATGGCTGCGACGTTTAACTCGGTACGGCCGAGCACCCGCATAAACGTCGTCGGCATCTCCGCCGTGGCGGACACACGCACCCGCCAGCGCCCTGTCTCTTCGCGCACCGCCGAGGTGGTCGGCGCCGAGGGCGTGGACGAGAGAAAGTCCGTCGGGTAATTGAGGTTGAAGAATCGCACGGCGGTCGCCTGGGCGTTCGCGATGCGGGCATCCTCGTCGGCACCCTGCGCAAGCGCTCTGGCCGCCGCGATCGAGGCCGCATCAACGGCGGCATTCAGGCGTGCCTTGACGCCATAGGCCCGTCCGGCATCAACGGCCAGGCCGACCGCACCGATCAGCACGATCAGGCTCAGGCCGGTGAGGATGAGTATCTGGCCGCGCTGGCCGCGGCGCAGCAGTGCTCGGGAGAGTGCGCGCATGGAGAGGCTCCGCGGGTCGACCGTTCAGAGGATGGTCAGCGAGTAAAGGAGGGGGTCGCTGCTCAGCACGTAGCGTGTCAGCAGCGTGTAGTCGTAAAGACTCTCGACCGCATAGACGGTCTCCCCGAGCGTCAGCGGCACCGACAGCGAGATGATCGGGCTGGTGTTCGGAACAGAGCACGTGCCGCTGACCCAGCCGGGACACCCTCCCCAGATCCGACTGACCAGTGACTGATCGCCGCCGGTCAGCGGGCGGTACTGGGCGTCGACTGACGCGCGCCCGTCGACCAGTCCGGTCAGCTTCGTGATGTACATCATCCCGGAGGTGTTCATCTCCAGCGGCTCGGCGGTGTCCATCAGCGCCTTCAGGATGAACTGCGGCTGCTCGCCGCTTCGTGCGGCCAGATTGGCGCCTTCCCGGGTCAGGTGATTGACGACGTTGTTGAACTGGATCGCGCGGGCGAAATCGATCACCCCGAGGGCCAGCAGCAGCAGGACCGGCAGCACCAGAGCGAGTTCGATCAGCGCCACGCCCCGCGCGAGGGCGCGAAAGTTGCGGGACCCCAGGCGCGCGCGCTGGTTCGGGCGTGGGGCCTTGGGAGGGGCTTGGGACGGCTTCAGGGGAACGCCTCGTTTTTCATGGTCGTGCTGACCGAGAACCGGTACTGGTTTCCGGTCGCCGAAAAAAAAAGGACGAATGAACGGTGTGATCGGCGACAGCCGGCTGTCCACCTGGATGATGATCAGCTGTCCGGCACCGTAGCACGACCCGCTGCCCAGGACAGCGATGTTGCCGGACGAGTCGATGGTCTTGAAGACCGTCGTGGAGGATGTCTGGTCGTAGAGCCCCATCGACTCGCCGCGGATCTTCTCGCGAGCCGCCGCGCATCGGTCTCCGGGGGTCGGCGACAGGTTGGTTTGGCCCGTGACCGCGTAGCGGGCCCCTTCGCGGACCGCGTGCTGCATGGTGAGATTCACGAAGAAGAGGTAGGACCAGTCGAGAATCGAGAACAGCAATGTGAAAAAGAGGATCGCTGCGAACGCGAATTCAACAGCGGCCACCCCCCTTTGTCTGGCCCGCGATGCGGACAGCCTGCCGATCATGACCGATCTCCGTGCACTGCCTGCCGATTCATGGCGGTGAGCGTTTCCGATGAACAGTTGTTGCGCAAGCCCCGACATCACGCCTGTGCGTCCGACGTTCGAAAACAACGCGGAATATATCGCATTGTGCGTTACCTCCTGACGGAAACAGTTGTTTTTGTCAATGTTGCGTTTGGCCCTGTGCATGATGCTTTGGCCGGTATCGCATAATTGGTTGATGTCCAACTGGACAAACGGCATGTAGACTCGGTCCCCCTTTCCGCCAGTTTCTCGGCATAGGAGGGTGGCCGTCCCCTTTGACGGTTTTGATCCGCCCCAAGACTTCGGCGGTGCCAGCATGGAGTTCAGCATGGATCGATTTATCAAGTCAGTGAAACAGTTTGTCCGCGGCGAAGAGGGAGTGACCGCGATCGAGTACGGCCTGATCGCTGCGCTGATCGCGGTGGTCATCGTGATCGCGGTGACGGCCGTCGGTGGCGGACTCAACAACGTGTTCAATGGCATCGCCACCACGCTGTCGAGCGTCTGAGCGGCCCGGGCAGATTCTCCGAGGACGAGGTCCCTGCCGTTTCGGCAGACCGCCCTGCGGCCAGGCGGTGAGCCGCATCGCCGGGCAGTGCTCGGTTCTCTCGGGGTCTGATGAATCGACATGTCTCGCGGCCTGCCGCAGATCAGGCTGGCTCTGTGAACAGACGCGATTCGCCGGGCGGCCCTAGTGTTGTTGCCTGGTTTGCGGGTGCCCGCAGGCCGATGATCGCGTCTGGCGGGCAAGGAAAGGTCCGCCAACAGGGCTCGCGCAGATCAGAGTGGATGCTTGAGCGCCGCCTTGCCTGATGCGACTTCGCTCGGTCCTGCGGCCCTGGTCTGGGTCGTGCGTGCCGGGGTGATGGGGCTGCTGGTGGCGATCTGCTGGTCGGATTGGCGTGCTCGGCGTATTCCCAACTCTCTGGTGCTCGCTGGCCTGCTGGGCGCGCTGGCGTGGCACGGATTTGCCGCGCCTGGTTCCGGTCTGTTCGGATCTCCGGGGGCGGGTGCGCTCGGTCTGCCGGCCGCAGGTTCCGGCGCTGGCAGCCTTTGCAGGATTTCTGCTGCTCCATTGGATGCGCGTCATGGGCGCGGGGGATGTGAAGCTGATGACCATGCTGGGTGCCGTGTTCGGATTGCACTTGCTTGCCCTGCTCGTGCTGCTGGTCTTCCTCGCCGGGGCGGTGCTCGTTGCAGCGAGGCTGATTGATGGCGGCCGCCGCAAAGCCACCGTTGCCAACCTTCGTCTGCTGCTTTGTGGTGTTAGGGCAACACTTGATTCAAGGTCTCGGCTGCGTTTTGATCCGCGGGTCGACACCGCCGACCGCCTTCCCTTTGGTCTGGCGATCGCTGCCGGGGCAACGTCGCTGGCGCTGATGCAACTGTCCGGAGCGGTCACATGAGAATCGGCCAGGCCCTGAATCCGCCCGCCGTCGATCCACCCGCCCTCGGCGCGAGCGAGGTCCCGGCCATGCCGCAGGCAGACCTGGCAGACGGGTCCGCGCCGGTCATGCAGCCCCCGGAATCCCTCAAAGCCACCGGACTTTCGCCAACGGGAGTCACCGATCTGGTGCTGAAACACCTGATGCGAAGCGGCGACATCACCATTGCCGAGCTCTCGGCACTGGCCGCGCTGCCGCTTCCGATCATCGACGCCTTGCTGGCGTTCCTGCGCTCCGAACGTCTGGTCGAGATCCCGCGCCGGGGCAGCTTCGATGGCGATGTGCGTTACGTGCTGACCGACGCGGGCCGCGTGAGGGTCGCCGACGCGATGCGGCGTAATCAATATGTGGGTCCCGCTCCGGTGTCGCTGGCCGATTACGTTGCCTGCGTGCAACGGCAAGGAGTATTAGAGGCATCGGTATCAAGGCCGACTCTCGAAACCGCCATCCGAAATCTCGTCTTGCCTCCTGAACTGGTAGTCTCGATCGGCGCTGCGCTGAATTCGCATCGGCCGATCTTTCTGTATGGCCCCAGCGGCGCGGGAAAAACGTTCCTCGCGGAACACCTGCTGGACGTTGTCGAAGGGGTCGTGTGGGTTCCTCATGCCATCGAAATCGACGGCGAGATCGTGCAAGTCTTCGATCCCATGGTGCACCGCAAGATCGAGGCCGCGCGGCCGCGGGTCGCTCGATCGTGCACGCCAGCCGGACGCGCGGTGGGTGCTGTGCCAGCGGCCGGTGGTGAAGGTGGGCGGCGAGCTCACGCTGGAAATGATGGACCTCGAGCTGGATCCGGTGACCCGATTTTACAAAGCGCCACTGCAGCTGAAGGCCAACAACGGCATGCTCCTGCTCGACGACCTGGGCCGGCAGCGCATTGCGCCGCGCGAACTGCTGAACCGCTGGATCGTGCCGCTGGACCGGCGGGTTGATTATTTGTCTTTGCACACAGGAGTGAGCTTTCAGGTGCCGTTCGATGTCATGGTGATTTTCTCCTCGAACCACTCCCCGACGAGCCTGGACGATCCGGCGTTTGTGCGGCGCCTGGGTTACAAGATTCGGCTGGACGCGCTCGATGAGGCGGGATATCGGCGGGTATTGAGGCAGGCCTGCAAACGCGTCGACATCGAATATGAGCCGGCGGCTGCCGATTATGTGATCGATGTTTGCATCGGGAATCCGGAATGCCGCTGATGCCAGCCTATCCATTCGACTTAGTCCAAAAGATTCGGGATCGCGCCGATTATTTCGAGGATCAGCCAAAGCTGACTCCCGAGGTGCTTCGCTGGGCCTGGGATCTCTATTTCGCAGCCGAAAGCGCTGCAGATTTGTTCGAGCCCAGCGCGGTTCGCACGATGGATCTGAATACCGGGGGCGTGAATGAAGGGCTCGCGTGCGGTCGTGATGTTGCTGCTGTCCCTGGTCGCCGGGATCGCGGCGGTCGTGCTGGCGGCGCGGTGGCTGAACGAACGCAGCGATGCGGTCGGCGGCTCCCGGATCGTGGTGGCCAGCCGCGACATCGAACTGGGGCAGCCCTTGAACGCCACCATGCTGCGTTTGGTGACCTGGCCTGCCGGGGCGCTGCCGGCGGGCGCCTTCGACAAGATCGAGGCGCTGGACGGACGGGTGCTGCGCGGGCAGTTGCTGAAGGACGAGCCGGTGCTCGAGTCCAAGCTCGCGCCGGTTGGCACGAAGGGTGGTCTGTCGGCCGTCATCGGCCAGGGCCGGCGGGCGATCACGGTGAGAGTCAACGAAGTCGTCGGTGTGGCCGGATTTGCCTTGCCCGGCAACTTCGTCGATGTCCTGGTGAATACCCAGGACGAGCGCGATCGCCCGGTCTCCAAGATCGTGCTCGAGCGCATCCTGGTGCTGGCGGTGGCCCAGGAGGCGAGCCGCGATGACACGAAACCCCGGGTGGTGAATGCTGTCACCCTCGAGGTCACCCCCGAACAGGCCGAGCGGATCGACCTGGCGAGAAGCGTGGGGAATCTTTCGCTGGTGCTGCGCAACCAGACCGACAAGCAGACGGCCACGACCCTCGGCATCCGCAAGGCGGACCTGCTGGGCGAACGCCCGGCCGAGGTTCGTGCCGTCGCACCGGAACGTCCGGTCGTGGCGGCCGCTGCCCCAAGGCGCCCGCGCCACCGAAGGTCACCCGACCGCCGGCGGCGCCCCGGCCACCGCGACCTCCCCGGAGGTGCCGGAAGAGCGCATCGCCGTCGATGTGATCCGCGGTGTGCAACGTTCGTCGACCGAGCTGGAGCGGGGAAAGGCACCATGAAAGAACAACCGTCGTGGCAGCGATGGCGGCACTGCTCGTGTCGTCGGCAGGTGCCCAGAGCCCGGTACAGCGACCACCGGCCATCACCAAAGGCAATACCACCTCGGCACCCGCGCCGGCGCAGCCCCCGCTGGGGCCCCCGCCGCTCGTCGTGCAGGGGATGGCGCCGACCGAGATCGGCCCGTCGATGGACCTGGTCGTCGGCAAGTCGACCCTGCTGCGCCTGACCAGCCCCATCGAGCGGATATCGGTCGGCAATCCGGCGGTGGCCGACGTCACCCTGATCAGCGCGCGCGAGCTGTATCTGCTCGGTAAGACCTTCGGATCGACCAACGTCATCATGTGGCGCCGCGGCGCGCCCACGACCATCATCGATGTCACCGTCAGCGCGGATGCGTCCGCCTGCAGGACCCCAAAGCAGCTGCTGCCGGACGAGAAGGACATCCGCGTCAGCGCGGCCGCCGATTCCCTGGTGCTCACCGGACTGGTGTCCAGCTCGGTGAAGGCGGCTCAGGCGATGCAGATCGCCGAATCCTTCATCCGCACCTATTCTCGCGGCCTGACCCTGGCCATCACCGCCGGCAACCAGGAGGCCCAGCAGGGCGAACGGATCGCCGTCGGCCAGTCGGCTGTCTCGGGGGGCGGGGCGGGCCAGAACACGGCGCCCCGGGTGGTCAATCTGCTGCGGATCGTCGAAGCGCAGCAGGTGATGCTCGAGGTGACGGTGGCCGAGGTCTCCAAGACCCTGCTCGACAAGCTCGGGGCTAAGATCGACGGAGCGCGGGTCAGCGGCAGCTGGCGTTATTCCCTCCTCAGCAATCTGCTGACGGGCAGCGCGGGCGCACTGGGCGCCATCTCGCGCACCGGCAATGCGCTCACTCTGGATGCCGAAAGCCGCGACGGTCTCGTCAAGATCCTTGCCGAGCCGAACATCGTGGCGATCAGCGGCCACGAAGCCAGTTTCCTGGCGGGCGGCAAGATCTTCATTCCGGTGTCTCGCGCCAACGCGGCAACGGGTGTGGCCACGATCACCCTCGAGGAGAAGGAGTTCGGCGTCGGCCTGAAGTTCACGCCGATCGTGCTCGAAGGGGGGCGAATCCACCTGAAGGTCGCGCCCGAGGTGTCCGAGCTGTCCCAGACCGGCTCGCCGTTCACCACGGTCGGTGGCGCCACCGCGGTCTTGCCGAGCTTTACGACCCGGCGGGCACAGACAACCGTTCAACTCATGGATGGCCAGAGCCTGGCGATTGCCGGCCTGATCAAGAACAACGTCACCGAATCGGTCAGGAAACTGCCGTTCCTGGGCGATGTGCCCATCCTGGGTCCCTTGTTTCGAAGCAGCGAGTTCCAGGGCGATCGCAGCGAGCTGATGTTCGTGATCACGCCGCGGCTGGTCAAGCCGATCGGGCAGAGTCCCGTGCTGCCGACCGACGCCTTCGTGCCGCCCAGCCGCACCGAGTTCCTGCTCAAGGGACGGCTCGAGGGGGCTGGCAGCCGCAGCGCCACGCCCGGTAGCGGCGACGCGGCGCCCGGTGGGCCCGCCGCCAGCCCGCGTGCGGTCC
>JADJVQ010000062.1 GCA_016710525.1 Burkholderiaceae bacterium | reverse complement strand
CGCGGGCGCATAGGGGATGTGGGGGGGCGCCAGCAGCACGATGATGCGCCGTTCTCGGCTGAGCTGACGCAGCAGCGGAATCAGCAGGCGCAGTTCGCCTGCGCCGGGTTCGCGGGCGATCAGCTCGGTGAGCATGCCGGTGGGCCAGCCTGAGCCGGGCAGCTCGGCATCGAGCGGCGCAAACCCGCTGGACAGACCCGGTGCGGCAGTCTGCCCGAGTTCATGGGCACGCCAGACGGAAGCCGGCAGCATGGAGGTTTCCTGCGTCGCGGACGAAAGAGGGGTCAGAGCGACTGCGCGCCCCGGATGAGGCCCACACCCAGGCCTTCAAGGGCGAATTCGTCGTGGCGGGTGTCGAGCACGATGGGGGCGTAGTCGGGGTTCTCGGGCAGCAGCTCGACCACATGGCCGCGCCGGCGCCAGCGCTTGACGGTGACGTCATCGCCCACGCGGGCCACGACGATCTGGCCGTTGCGGACCTCCTGGGTGCGGCGTACCGCGAGCAGGTCGCCATCGAGGATGCCGGCATCGCGCATGCTCATGCCGCGCACCTTGAGAAGGTAGTCGGGGCGCTGGTCGAACAGATTGGGATCGAGGGCGAAGCTGGCCTCGATGTGTTCCTGGGCCAGGATGGGGCTGCCGGCTGCGACACGCCCGACCAGCGGGATCGACAGAGCGATCTGGACCGCGCTGGTGAGATCACCGCGCTGGTCATTGGGCATCAGCTTGAGGCGGATGCCCCGCGAGGCCCCCGCGGTCAGTTCAATCACCCCTTTGCGGGCCAGGGCTTTCAGGTGTTCTTCCGCGGCATTGGGTGAACGAAACCCCAGCTGCTGCGCGATTTCGGCCCGCGTGGGCGGAAACCCGGTGTTGGCGATGTGATGCTTGATCAGCGCCAGAATTTCCTGTTGTCTTGCGGTCAGTTCGCGCATGTCGGGCCTGTGGAGACGTTGGAGAGAGGGCCGTGCGGCGGCTGTGTGCCGAGGACCGCGCGGCGGGATCTCATGACTGTATTTTTATACAGTTTTGTGCGGAATTCAAGCGCAGCTCCTCGCGGCGTGGATTCCCGTTCTGACGTCAGGGGCTATATCGGCAGGGGATAGGCAAGGCCAATGTGTTTATGGCACAGTGTTCTCGCGCAAGGCTCTGGCTTGCGTTTCAGCAAGTCTCTGGCTCCAAGCTAGGATTGCATTTCTCGGTTCGCTGACCCCGTCGCCTCGAAATGCAATGTTTTGTTTTGTTTCGAGGATGAACTGATGCCCACCAAGATCTATGTCGGCAACCTGCCCTGGCGGGCGACCGACGCCCAGCTCACCCAACTGTTCGGCGCCCATGGCGAAGTGACCGATGCCCGCATCGTCACCGATCGCGAGACGGGCCGTTCGCGCGGTTTCGGGTTCGTGACCATGACGGTCGCTGACGCAGCCCAGAATGCCATTCGCGCATTGAACGGTCATTCGCTTGAAGGCCGAAGTCTGGTCGTCAACGAAGCCCGTGAACAGCAAGGCGGCGGCGGCGGCGGCGGTGGATTCCGGCGCGGCGGCGGCGGCGGCGGTGGCGGCTTCGGGGGTGGCGGTGGTGGCGGCTACGGCGGCGGTGGTGGTGGCGGCGGCTACGGCGGCGGTGGGGGTGGTGGCTACGGCGGCGGCGGCGGCGGCGAACGTCGCGGTGGCGGTGGCGGTGGTGGCGAAGGCAGCGGTGGCGGTGGTTTCGGCGGTCCGCGCCGGCCTCGTCAGTTCGGCTGATTTCCTCCGGTTGCCGGTCGTTCCGGCGATGGGGTGACACCGGCTGGTGTCGCCGGCTTTCGGTTTGCGGCCCGGTGCTGTGTCGGCCTAGTCCGGGCCGTGTCGACCGGTCCAGCGGGACCGGTTTTTTTTGCCGGTTCGCGCACGCCGCTCCCGGGATGCCGCCCGCCGGTGGAGAGACGAAAATGATCAGCAGGTCGGGGTGGTGGGTGCCGGTGTGATGGGCATGGGCATCGCGAACAGCGCGGCGCGAGGCGGATTCAAGGTGTCCATCCGGGACATCGATCCGGCGCGCGAGCAGGTGGCCCGCGATGCCGGCCTCGAGGTTGCCGGATCGGCCGCGGCGATCGGCCGGCAGTGCGATGCGATCTTCATCGTGGTGGTCGATGCCGGACAGATCGATGAGGTGCTCGGTGGGCCGCAGGGGCTGCTGTCGGCGCTGTCACCGGGCAAGCTGGTCCTGTTGTGCAGCACGATCTCGCCGGTCGACAGCGCGCGTTTCGCGGCCGCGATCAGGGCCACCGGCGCGGCGGTGCTCGATGCGCCCATTTCGGGCGGTCCGGCGCGTGCGCAGGCCGGCACGATGAGCATGATGCTGGCGGGCGACCCGGCCGCGCTCGAACACGCCAAGGCGCTGCTGGATGCGGTTGCCGGCAAGCGCTTCGTGATCAGCGCGCAACCCGGCGATGCGGCCAAGGCGAAGCTGGTCAACAACCTGATGGCGGGCATCCACCTGATGGCCGGCGCCGAGGCGCTGGCGCTGGCCGAGCGCCTGGGGCTCGATGCGCAGCAGATGGCCGCGCTGATCTCGGCCAGCTCGGGCCAGAGCTGGATGTTCGATGACCGGATGCCGCGTGCGCTGGCGGGCGATTTCGAGCCGCGCGCGCAATCGCACGTGCTGACCAAGGACGTGCGGCTGGCCAATGAGGCGGCGGCGGCGGCAGGCCTCAGCCTGCCGCTGGGCGCGATGGCCCGCTCACTGCTGCGGCCACCTGCGACGGCGGCTGGCGCACCGAGGACGACGCGGCGGCGCTGAAGTATTACCGCCGCGCCGGTTCGCCGGGCGCTGGCGGCTCCCCGGCCTGGCCGGGCATGCGCGCCGCTTACATGTTCGGGTAGTTCGGCCCGCCGCCGCCCTCGGGCGTGACCCAGACGATGTTCTGGGTCGGGTCCTTGATGTCGCAGGTCTTGCAGTGCACGCAGTTCTGCGCGTTGATCTGCAGGCGGTCGGTGTTGTCGTCGTTCTTCACGAACTCGTAGACGCCGGCCGGGCAGTAGCGGCTCTCGGGGCCGGCGTACTTCGGCCAGATTGACGTCGACCGGGACCGACGCGTTCTTCAGCGTCAGGTGGATCGGCTGGTTCTCTTCGTGATTGGTGTTCGAGATGAACACCGACGAGAGCCGGTCGAAGGTGAGCTTGCCGTCGGGCTTGGGGTACTGGATGGGCGTGAACTCGCTGGCCGGGCGCAGCATCTCGTGGTCGGCATGGGTGTTGTGCAGCGTCCAGGGCGCCTTGCCCTTGAACACCACCTGGTCGATGCCCACCAGCAGCGTGCCCATCCACAGGCCCTTGGCCATCATCGGCTTGAAGTTGCGCGCGCGATGCAGTTCGTCGTGCAGCCACGAGTCCTTGAAGGCAGCCGGATAGGCATCGAGCGTGTCGCCGGAGCGGCCCGCGCCGACCGCCTCGAAGGCGGCCTCGGCGGCCAGCATGCCGGTCTTGATCGCGGCATGGCTGCCCTTGATGCGCGAGGCGTTCAGGAAGCCGGCGTCGCAGCCGATCAGCGCGCCGCCGGGGAACACCAGATCGGGCAGCGCATTGATGCCGCCGGCGACGATGGCGCGCGCGCCGTAGGCCAGCCGCTTGCCGCCGTCGAGGAACTCGCGGATGGCCGGATGGGTCTTGTAGCGCTGGAACTCTTCGTAGGGCGACAGATAGGGGTTCTGGTAGGCGAGCCCGACGACGTAGCCGACCGCGACCTGATTGTTTTCGAGGTGATACAGGAACGAGCCGCCATAGGTGTCGTTGGCCAGCGGCCAGCCGGCGGTGTGGATCACCAGGCCGGGCTTGTGCTTGGAAGGATCGATTTCCCAGAGTTCCTTCAGGCCGATGCCGTAGCTTTGCGGATCGCGTCCGTGCGCCAGGTCGTAGCGGGCGATCAGCTGCTTGCCCAGGTGGCCGCGCGCGCCTTCGGCGAACAGCGTGTAGCGCGCGTGCAGCTCCATGCCGGGCTGGAAGTTGTCGGTGGGCTCGCCATCGCGGCCCACGCCCATGTTGCCGGTGGCCACGCCCTTGACCGAACCGTTCTCGTGAAAGAGCACCTCGGAGGCCGCGAAGCCCGGATAGATCTCGACGCCCAGCCCCTCGGCCTGCTGGCCCAGCCAGCGCACGACATTGGCCAGGCTGATCACGTAGTTGCCATGATTCTGGAAGCACGCGGGCAGCATCCAGTCGGGCACGCGGCGCGCGCCGTTCTCGGACAGGAACAGGAACCGGTCTTCGACGACCGGTGTGTTCAGCGGCGCACCCATCGACTGCCAGTCGGGGAACAGTTCGGTGATGGCTCGCGGGTCCATGACGGCGCCCGACAGGATGTGCGCGCCGACCTCGGAGCCTTTCTCGATGACGCACACGCCGATCTCGGAGCCGGCCTGTGCGGCCATCTGCTTCAGGTGGATCGCCGCGGCCAGTCCGGCCGGGCCGCCGCCGACGATCACCACGTCGAATTCCATCGAATCGCGCTGGATGTCCATTCTTGTCTTTCGATGCAGTCGGGAATCCGGCAATTTTCGGTGAATAGAGAGGGCGGTGCAAACGGAACCGCCCGTTATTCGATGACGGGACCGCCTGGCAGAACAAGGGCGTGTGCGATCATGTCGGCCGGTTCGACGCGATGTGTCGGCCCCGCGGCGGTCGCCCCGGCGACCTGGTCGCCGGCAACATGACCACCACATTCGATCTCACCGGAAAAATCGCGCTCGTCACCGGCGCTTCGAGCGGTCTGGGCGCGCGTTTCGCGCGGGTGCTGGCCGCCAATGGCGCGCAGGTGGTCCTGGCTTCGCGGCGTGTCGAGCGCTTGAAGGAATTGCGCGCCGAGATCGAATCCGATGGCGGCGCCGCGCACGTGGTGGCAATGGACGTCACCGACCTGGCCAGCATCCGCTCTGCGGTGGCCCATGCCGAGACCGAGGCCGGTCCGATCGACATCCTGGTCAACAACTCGGGCGTGAGCACGACGCAAAAGCTGGTCGACGTCACCGACGAAGACTATGACTTCGTCTTCGACACCAACACCAAGGGCGCGTTCTTCGTGGCCCAGGAAGTGGCCAAGCGCATGATCGCGCGCTCGCGCGGCGGCGCCAACGACGCCCTGCCGCGGCAGGCCCGCATCATCAACATCGCCTCGATGGCCGCACTGAAGGTGCTCTCGCAGATCGGCCTGTACTGCATGAGCAAGGCCGCGGTCGTGCACATGACCAAGGCGATGGCGCTCGAATGGGGCCGTTACAACATCAACGTCAATGCCATCTGCCCAGGCTACATCGTCACCGAACTCAACGAGCAGCACTGGGAGACCGAAGCCGGGCGCAAGCTGGTCTCGCTGCTGCCGCGCAAGCGCCTGGGCCAGGCCCAGGATCTGGATGGACTGCTGGTGCTGCTCGCCTCCGAGCAATCCGGATTCATCAACGGCGCGGTGATCGCCGCAGACGACGGATTCGCCCTCTGAACGACGGATTCGCCTTCTAGGGCCGCGGGCGCCGACCTCAGGGGTCCAGCGCGGTGCCCGGCTCGATGCGGCGCAGGATCGCCCGGCGCATGCGACGAATCGCCAGTGCCACGCCCAGCGCGATCGGCAGCACGGCCAGGCCGGTGGCCAGGTCCGGATTGATCGCCAGGCCCGCGCCTTTGCCCGCCTTCATCAGGTACCCGAACAGGCCCGCCGCATAGTAGGTGATGGCGGCCACGGACAGACCCTCGACCGTTTCCTGCAGCCGCAGCTGCAGGTGGGCGCGCCGGTTCATGGTCGCGAGCATCGCCTGGTTCTGTGCTTCTCGCTCGATCTCGACTCGCGTGCGCAGCAGGCTGCTGGCGCGCGCCACGCGCAGGGCAGCGGAGTCGATGCGGCTGGCGACGCTCTCGCAATAGGCCATGGCCGGCCCGAAGCGCCGATCCAGGAAGCCGGTGAGGGTCTGCACGCCCGCCAGCCGAACCTCGCGCAGTTCGGTCCCGCGCTGACGCACCAGCGCGTGATAGGCACGGGCCGCTGAAAACCGGAAGCTCGACTCGCCCGCCAGCCGCTCGATCATGGCCGCCAGGTGTGTCACCTCACCCAGCAGCGCCGGTTCGTCGGCCGGCCGCGCGGTCTCCAGGCGCTGG
The DNA here is from genome assembly GCA_016710525.1 of Burkholderiaceae bacterium. Lineage (GTDB taxonomy): Bacteria > Pseudomonadota > Gammaproteobacteria > Burkholderiales > Burkholderiaceae_E > Quisquiliibacterium. The sequence continues at coordinate 28,470 of JADJVQ010000062.1, read as the reverse complement.
GCGAGCGACGTCAGCTGCCGCTCGATCTGATCGAGTTCGCCAGCCGTCTCCCGGGCGATCGGGAACGCCAGCATCGCCATCATCCGATACATGTCGATATCGAGCAGGCGCTGGACTTCGCGACCGGCATGGGTGGCGCTCATCGTCATGTCGAGGAACAGAAAACGCGCGAAACCCTGCGCATCGAGCTGCAGATCGGTGAAGACCCGGGTCGACGAGTCGCCGATGGCAGCACCGACCAGCCGATCGCTGTCGAACGCCAGCGGCGGGGGCATGCGCTGAGACTCGTCAGCCGCTTCGCCCAGCAGCGTGACATGGGCCGCCGCGATGCATTCGCCGGGCAGCGAAGCGACCCAGCCCTGGGGAAGCGCTTCGATCGCGGGCTGCGCGAAGGGATTGGCCGGATCGGCGCCGCTGCGGTAGACGGTGTAATCGTCGAACTCGCCGTGGCGCTCCCACTTGAGGCGGAACGACCCGAAGTCGCCAAAAAAATGGCTCTGTTCGGGGGAGGGGCCGGCAATCTGGTAGTTGCGGCACAAGCCCAGCAGCGGCGCCAGGCTGTCGGCCGGCGCGCTCTTGGGCCGCAGCAGCGCGATCATCGACATGCGATGCGGCGCGGCCAGCGGCGGGCGCGGCCGGGCATGCAGTTCGTTGTGCAGCAGCGAGCGTTGGGAGTGAAAATTCATAGACAGTTTCGGTGTCAACCGAACGATACAGTCCGGCACGATTTTGCGCCCGCACCCGGCGCCAGGCGCTGTGGCGCGCGTCGGACAACTTGACAGTTCAAGTGATGTGTTTCCGCAAGTGCTTGATTCTTATCGCTGGCGTGAATATTGCTGATGTATGCGCAGCGGCATTCCGAGCCGCAGAGCTTTTCATGAATCGATCCCTTACGAACGCCCTGTGGGCCGCCTGCCTGCTGCTGACCGGCGCCCCCGGCGGCAGCGCGTCGCTTCCCGGCCATGCCTATGCCGCCCTGGAAGGCACCGGCCCGCGGCATGGCAGTGCCTTGGACCCTGATGACGGCCGCTCGACCGGCGCCAGTCTGCTCAGCATCGATCTGGCGCCTCAGACGGCCGGAAGCATCGACTTCGCGGGGGGCGAGAACGCGTCCGCGCGCGGCTATCCGGGCGAATCGGCGGCCGGGAATTCTCCTGAAGGAGGCTGGCTGGTCTATGACGACCGTGCGCCGGGCCCGACCGACCCGTCCATGATGTTCCGTCTCGACTCCCTGTCGCTGGTCGAACTCGTCGCCTCGCCCTCCGGCGATGCGCGGGACGATGGCGGCGGTGTTGGTGTCGTCGGCGCCACCCCGATCGGCTATCCGAGCGAGGGGATCGAATTCAACAATGTGCCGCTGTCTTTCGGCAATGGTGGCTTGGGCCCGGATTGGCTGCCAACCCATGTGACGATCGGCAGCGTCACCATCCGGTTCTTCCACCGGAATCCGTCGAGCATCGGCGAGGTGTCGGGCGACCCGGAGTCGGGCCGACTGGCCGTTTCGCAAGCCGGCCTGCTTGGCCCGCTGGCCGTGGGCGTGCTCGGGCTGATCTTGGCTGTCTGGGGAGTCGCACGGCGCTGGCGCTGATCGCGCGCGCGCCCGCGATCGCGCGCCCGCCCGCGGCTGGCCCTCTCAGACGCTGCGCCGGGTCGGCAGACGGCCCTCAGGCCAGCGCGGCGGCACCCGAGGTGTCGACCGGGCAGCCGGTCTTGCTGATCACCTCGGCCACGGTCACGCCGTCGGCCAGTTCGAGCAGCTTCAGGCCACCGCCGGCCACCTCGAAGACGCACAGGTCGGTGATGATCAGATTGACCACGCCGACGCCGGTGAGCGGCAGGTTGCATTCGGACAGGATCTTCAAGTCCTCGCCGCCGTCCTTGCGCTTGGCGGTGTGCTCCATCAGGACGATGACGCGGCCCACGCCGGCGACCAGGTCCATCGCGCCGCCCATGCCCTTGACCATCTTGCCCGGGATCATCCAGTTGGCCAGGTCGCCGGTCTGGCTGACCTGCATCGCGCCCAGCATCGCCAGGTTGATCTTGCCGCCGCGGATCATCGCGAACGAGTCGGCGCTGGAAAAGATCGACGAGCCGGGCAGGGTGGTGACGGTTTGTTTGCCGGCATTGATGAGGTCGGGATCGACCTCGTCTTCGGTCGGGAAGGGGCCGATGCCCAGCAGGCCGTTCTCGGACTGCAGCCACACTTCCATGCCTTTGGGCACGTGGTTGGCCACCAGCGTGGGCAGGCCGATGCCCAGGTTGACGTAGAAGCCGTCGCGAAGTTCCTTGGCCGCCCGGGCGGCCATCTGATCACGGGTCCATGGCATGTCTGTTTACTCCTGGCGGCTCAGCGGGCGCGCACGGTGCGCTGTTCGATGCGTTTTTCGGGCGAGGCGTTCTGCACCAGGCGAGTCACGTAGATGCCCGGGAGATGGATCTGGTCGGGGTCGAGCTCGCCGGTGGCCACGATGATCTCGGCCTCGGCGATGGTGATCTTGCCGGCCATCGCCACATTGGGATTGAAGTTGCGCGCGGTGCGCCGGAACACCAGATTGCCCGAGCGGTCGGCCATCCAGGCCTTGACCAGCGAGACGTCGGGCACCAGCGAGTGCTCCATCACGTACTGATGGCCGCCGAACTCGCGCAGCTCCTTGCCCTCGGCGACGATCGTGCCCACGCCGGTGCGGGTGAAGAAGGCCGGGATGCCGGCGCCGCCGGCGCGCAGTTTTTCGGCCAGCGTGCCCTGCGGCGTGAACTCGAGTTCGAGTTCGCCGGCCAGGTACTGGCGCTCGAATTCCTTGTTTTCGCCCACGTACGACGCGATCATCTTGCGCACCTGGCGGGTGGCCAGCAGCTGGCCCAGGCCAAAGCCGTCGACCCCGGCGTTGTTCGAGACGCAGGTGAGCTGGCGTACGCCCGAATCGCGCAGCGCGGCGATCAGGGCCTCGGGAATGCCACAAAGGCCGAAGCCTCCGACCGCGATCATCTGCCCGTCCTTGACCACGTCGGCCAGGGCGGCGGCCGCGCTTGGATACAGCTTGCTCATCGGAGTCCTCGCAGGGCGGCAGCGACTGCCGCTGAAATTTTGTGGCGAATGACGGATTATATCGACGATGTTGCAGTGCCGCGATCGCCGATCCGCTGCCTGCGCCGACTCGCGCGCAAGGGTCGGTCGCCGGTCGGCAGGCGGGTTCGCGGCGTCCCGCCGCCCGATTTCCGGATTCCCGATGACCCAGCCCAGCCAGTCCCCCGCCAGCAGCCCGGAGCATGCCCGCCGCCTCGAGCGCACCGAAGCCGAACGTGATGAAGCCCTTCGCCAGGCCCTGATTGCCGAACAGCAGCGTGACATGGCGCGCGAACTGGCGCTGCAGTTCGAGCGCGAGGCCGAAGATCTGCGCCGGGTGTTCACCGGCTTGCTGAACGACGAACTGGCCGGCCACGCGACGGCCCTCAAGAGCCTGGCCGCCACCTTCGAGGGACGGCTGGCCGATCGTGAGCCCTCGCTGGCGCAGCTGGCCTCGATGATGGTCCAGTCGACCGACTCGATGCTCGCGGCGATCCGCGATGCGGTGGGGCGGGTCCGCCCGGCGCAGCATGCCGCTGCCGGCGTGCCCGATGGTCTGCGGGCGCTGGTCAGCGACTGGCGCCTGCGCAAGCCCGCGATGCGTTTCGAACTGCTGCTCGAGCCGGCCGACGATGCCGCCTTCGGACTGGCTTCGCCGGATCTCGAGACCGCGGCCTGCCGGATCGTGGCTGAGGCGATCGGCAATGCGGTGGACCATGCGCACGCCGGCATGGTGGTGGTGTCGGCACGGCGCACCGACAGCCTGCTCACACTGCAGATCAGCGACGATGGCCGCGGCCTGCCACGCCGGAACATGGCCGAAGGCCCGGGCCTGCGGGCCATGCGCGAACTGGCCGATCGCTGCCGGGGCCGCCTGTGGATCGCCACCGGCGAATCGGGCGGGGCGGAAGTGCTGGCCGAGCTTCCCTGGCCCTGAACAGTCCGGGCCCGTCGCGGGACGGTATAATCTCGCTTTACCGGCTGCCCTACATGACCAAATTCGTTTTCGTAACCGGTGGCGTGGTCTCCTCGCTTGGCAAGGGGATCGCCGCCGCGTCGATGGCCGCACTGCTCGAATCGCGCGGCCTCAAAGTCACCCTGTTAAAGCTCGATCCCTACATCAATGTCGACCCGGGCACGATGAGCCCGTTTCAGCATGGTGAGGTGTTCGTCACCGAAGACGGTGCCGAGACCGACCTCGACCTGGGCCACTACGAGCGCTTCGTGAACGCCACGATGCGCCGCTGGAACAACTTCACCACCGGCCAGATCTACGACTCCGTCATCCGCAAGGAACGGCGCGGCGAGTACCTCGGCCGCACGGTGCAGGTGATTCCGCACATCACCAACGAGATCCAGGCCTTCATCGAGCGCGGCGCCGGTGTCGGCACGCCCGATGCCGCGCAGGTGGCCATCGTCGAGATCGGCGGCACGGTCGGCGACATCGAGTCCTTGCCCTTTCTCGAGGCGGTGCGCCAGATGAGCCTGAAGCTGGGCCGCGGCAATTACTGCTTCGCCCATCTCACGCTGGTGCCCTTCATCGCGTCGGCCGGCGAGCTCAAGACCAAGCCCACCCAGCACTCGGTGCAAAAGCTGCGCGAGATCGGCATCCAGGCCGACCTGCTGTTGTGCCGTGCCGACCGGGTGATCCCCGACGACGAGCGCGCCAAGATCTCGATGTTCTCCAACGTGCAGCTGGACAGCGTCATCTCGGTCTGGGATGCCGACACCATCTACAAGATCCCGCGCATGCTGCACAACCAGAAGGTCGACGACCTCCTGTGCGAGATCCTGCGCCTGCAGACCCGCCCGGCCGACCTGGCCATGTGGGACCGCCTCGTCTATTCGCTCGAGCACCCCACCCACCAGGTGCGGGTCGCGATGGTCGGCAAGTACGTCGACCTCACCGAGTCCTACAAGTCGCTCACCGAGGCGCTGATCCACGCCGGCATCCACACCGAGAGCCGGGTGGCCATCGAGTACATCGACTCCGAGCAGATCGAGCGCGATGGCGCTGAAACCCTCGCCGGATTCGATGCCATCCTGGTGCCGGGCGGGTTCGGGCGCCGCGGGGTCGAGGGCAAGATCCGGGCGATCCGGTTCGCACGCGAACACGGCATTCCCTACCTGGGCATCTGCCTGGGCATGCAGCTCGCGGTGATCGAGTTTGCCCGCCATGTCTGCGGCCTGGCCGGCGCCAACAGCACCGAGTTCGACCAGGACAGCCCGCACCCGGTGGTGGCGCTGATCACCGAATGGCTCGACCGCGAAGGCCGCCTCGAGCGGCGCGACGATGCCTCCGATCTGGGCGGCACGATGCGCCTGGGCGCCCAGCGCTGCCCGGTCGAGGCCGGCACCATCGCGCAATCGGTGTATGGCGAGGCGGTCAACGAGCGCCATCGCCATCGCTACGAGGTCAACAACGTATATGTGCCGCAGCTGGTGCGCGCCGGCATGCGGGTATCGGCCAAGACACCCTCCGAGGGACTGACCGAAATGATGGAGCTGCCTCAGGAAGGTCCGCTGGCCCACCCCTGGTTCGTCGGCGTGCAGTTCCACCCCGAGTTCACCTCCACGCCGCGCGCCGGTCATCCGCTGTTCAGCGCCTATGTGCGGGCCGCCATCGCGCGCTCGCAGCGCCGCGTCGTGGGCACTGCGTCATGAACCTGGCCGGGATCTCGGTGGGCCTGGACCGGCCTGTGTTCCTGATCGCCGGCCCCTGCGTGATCGAATCGCGCGAGATGGCCATGGAAACCGCCGGCCGCCTGAAGGAAATGACCTCCGCGCTGGGCATTGCGTTCATCTACAAGTCATCGTTCGACAAGGCCAACCGGAGTTCGGGCTCCTCGTTCCGTGGCCCCGGCATGGCCGCAGGGCCTGAAGATCCTGTCCGACGTGCGGGCCGCGCTGGGCGTGCCGGTGCTCACCGACATCCACGAGGTCGACCAGATCCCCGAGGTGGCCGCGGCGGTCGATGTGCTGCAAACGCCCGCCTTCCTGTGCCGCCAGACCGATTTCATCCGCGCGGTGGCGTCCTGCGGCAAGCCGGTCAACATCAAGAAGGGCCAGTTCCTCGCGCCCGGCGACATGAAACAGGTGGTCATCAAGGCGCGCGAGGCGGCCCTGCAGGCCGCCGGCGGCGATGCCGACAAGGCCGACTGCATCATGGTCTGCGAACGCGGCGCCTCGTTCGGCTACAACAATCTGGTGAGCGACATGCGCTCGCTGGCCATCATGCGCGAGACCGGCTGCCCGGTGGTGTTCGACGCCACCCATTCGGTGCAGCTGCCCGGCGGCCAGGGCAACATGTCGGGCGGCCAGCGCGAGTTCGTCCCGGTGCTGGCGCGCGCGGCGGTGGCCGCGGGCGTGGCCGGACTGTTCATGGAAACCCATCCCGATCCCACCAAGGCCAAGTCCGACGGTCCCAACGCCTGGCCCCTGGCCTGGATGCCGGAGCTGCTCGCCACCCTCATCGAACTCGATGCCGCGGTCAAACGATCGGGCTTCATGGAGCAACGCCAATGGCAGCCTACGTAATCGCCGACGTCAAGGTCAGCGACCCCGAGCAGTACAAGCAGTACCAGGCGCTGTCGCCGGGCGCCATCGCCGCGGCCGGTGGTGAATTCGTCGTGCGCGGCGGGCGGCACGAAGTGCTCGAGGGCGCCTGGAACCCCAATCGGATGGTGGTGGTGCGCTTCGATACTTACGATCAGGCCAAGGCGTTCTACGACTCGGCCAAGTATCTCGAGGCCCGTGCCAAGCGGGCGGGCGCCACGGAATTCTTCAACATGGTGGTGGTCGAGGGCCGTCGACCCGGAGTCACTCAGACATGAGTTCGATCGTCGACATCATCGGGCGCGAAGTGCTCGATTCAAGAGGTAATCCCACTGTCGAGTGCGATGTACTGCTCGAATCCGGCGTCATGGGGCGCGCGGCCGTGCCCTCGGGCGCCTCGACCGGCTCGCGCGAGGCCATCGAGCTGCGCGACGGCGACAAGGCACGCTACCTGGGCAAGGGCGTGCTGCAGGCGGTCGAGAACATCAACACCGAAATCTCCGAGGCCCTGATGGGCCTGGACGCCACCGAGCAGGCCTACATCGATCGCATCCTGATCGACCTGGACGGCACCGAGAACAAGGCCCGCCTGGGCGCCAATGCCACCCTGGCGGTGTCGATGGCGGTCGCCAAGGCGGCCGCCGAAGAAGCCGGGCTGCAGCTCTACCGGTATTTCGGCGGGTCCGGCGCGATGGCCTTGCCGGTGCCGATGATGAATGTCATCAACGGCGGCGCCCACGCCAACAATTCGCTCGACCTGCAGGAGTTCATGATCATCCCGGTCGGCGCGCCCAGCTTTCGCGAAGCGGTGCGCTACGGGGCCGAGGTGTTCCATGCGCTCAAGAAGATCCTGCACGACATGGGCATGTCGACCGCGGTGGGCGACGAAGGCGGATTCGCGCCCAGCGTCGAAAACCACGAGGCGGCCATCCGCCTGATCCTGCAGGCGATCGAGGCCGCCGGCTACGAGCCCGGCCGCCAGATCGCATTGGGCCTGGATTGCGCGGCCTCCGAGTTCTATCGCGATGGCATGTACCACCTGGAAGGCGAAGGTCTGGTGCTTTCCGCGGCCGACTTCGCCAATCTGCTGGCCACCTGGTGCGACAAGTACCCGATCATTTCCGTTGAAGACGGGATGGCCGAAAACGATTGGGAGGGCTGGAAGCTCTTGACCGACGTGCTGGGCGAAAAAGTGCAGCTGGTGGGCGACGACCTGTTCGTCACCAACACGCGCATCCTGCAGCAGGGCATCGACGAGGGCATCGCCAATTCGATCCTGATCAAGATCAACCAGATCGGCACGCTGACCGAAACCTTCGCGGCGATCGAACTGGCCAAGCGCTACAACTACACGGCGGTCATTTCGCATCGCTCGGGCGAGACCGAGGACACCACCATCGCCGACATCGCGGTGGCCACCAATGCGCTGCAGATCAAGACCGGGTCGCTGTCGCGCACCGATCGCATCGCCAAGTACAACCAGCTGCTGCGCATCGAAGAAGACCTCGGCGAGATCGCCACCTATCCGGGGCGCAGCGCGTTCTACAACCTGCGCTGAACACCACGCGCAACGCTTCGAACCCCGCGCGCATCGCGTGATGCGCAACACCCGGGCCGCCGATCGCGGCCCGTTTTTTCATCTCCGGCGGCGAATTGGCGCCGGCCTCGCGTTGCGCTGGCTACAATGCGGACTATGCAGATCGCCTGCCCGAAACCGTCGGGATTCCATCGATGAAAGTCCTGGGGATACTCCTCGGGCTTTTGCTCGCGCTGATCCAATACCCGTTGTGGCTGGGCAAGGGCGGCTGGATGCGCGTGTGGGAACTCGACCGCCAGGTGATGCTGCAGGCGTCCAACAATAATCGGCTGGGCGAGCGCAATGCCGGCCTCGAGAGCGAGGTCCGCGACTTGCGTGAAGGGCTGCTGGCGGTCGAGGAGCGCGCGCGGTACGAGCTGGGCATGGTGCGTCCCGACGAGGTCTTCGTGCAGTTCAACGAAGCCCCGAAGCAGACCCCGATCAACAAGGGCGATCGCGCACGCCAGGACGTGAAGACCGCGGCCGTTCAGTGACGCCCGCGCGTCCGCGCGCAGCCTGATCGCAAAGCCGGCGCCGCCCGCGCGATCGCTATTGCGGGATGTCCGGAGCCGTGTGGTGCGCGCCGGGCACGAACAGCCGCGCCGCGTCGACCGCATCGAATCGGTACGCCAGGTTGCAGAACTCGCAATGCACTTCGACCGACTCGCGTTCGGTCAGAATCGACTCGATCTCCTCGCGCCCCAGCATCTGCAGCATGGCGATCACCTTGTCGCGGCTGCAGCGGCAGGCGAACCGGCAGTCGCGCTGATCGAAGCCGTGCAGGGGCTCCTGCCAGAACAGCCGGCGCAGCACGTCGGGGGCCGCCAGCGCAACCAGTTCGTCCCGGCTCACGGTATCGGCCAGCAGGCAGAGCCGGTTCCATCCGTCGGGGTCGGTGCTGCCCGCCGAGGCGTGTCCGCCTTCGTCGGGCAGGCGCTGCAGCAGCAGGCCGGCGGCGCGCGATCCGTCGGCGGCCAGCCACAGCCGCGTGGGCACCTGTTCGGAGCGCGTCATGTAGTGCTCGAGCACGTCGGCCACCGTGCGGCCCTCGAAGGGCACGATGCCCTGGTAGGGCTGGCGGCTGGGCGTGCGGGTGCGCGGATCGAGCGTCACCACGAACCGGCCGCGGCCGTTGACGTTGACCAGTTCGGTCAGCGTGGCGTCCTCGGCGATCGTCGCGTCCTCGCGGATCTTGACCGTGGAGCGGAAGCTGCCGACGGCATCGCACTCGACGACCAGCAGGGCGACGGGGCCGTCACCGTGGATCTGCAGCACCAGCGAGCCATCGAATTTCAGGCTGGCGGCCAGCAGCAGGGCGGCTGCCGACAATTCGCCCAGGCAGTCGCGCACGCACTCGGGCAACTGGTGGCGCTCGACCACCTGGCGCCAGGCGCCGTCCAGCGACACGATTTCGCCGCGCACGGGCGCACCCTTGAGGAGAAAACGCTGCAGGCTGTCGGGCTGCGCGTCCTGGCTGGACATAGGCGGGGCCGCCTCAGCCGATCCGGGTGAGCTTGCTGCGAAACAGGCGCGCGCGTTCGACGTACGACTGCACGCCGCGCTGGAACGCCGCCACTTCTTCGTCGCTCAGCTCGCGCACCACCTTGGCGGGCGCGCCGACCAGCAGGCAGCGATCGGGAAAGACCTTGCCTTCGGGGATCAGGGCGCCGGCGCCGATCAGGCACTCGCGCCCGATGACCGCGCCGTTCAGAACCACCGCGTGCAGGCCGACCAGCGAGCGCTCGCCGATGGTGCAGCCGTGCAGCATGGCCTGGTGGCCGACGGTGACCGAGTCGCCGATGTGCAGCGGACGGCCCGGGTCGGTGTGCAGCACCGCGCCATCCTGGATGTTGCTGCCCACGCCGACGTGGATCAGGTCGTTGTCGCCGCGCAAAGTGGCGCCGAACCACACGCTGGAGCGGGCGGCCAGGCGGACGTGGCCGATGACGCTGGCGTTGTCGGCGACCCAGGCGTCGGGCGCGATATCGGGAACGAAGGTGTCGAGCTGGTAGATGGCCATGGCGTGGGAGCGGTGCGCGGGCGCGCGCCGGAGGAAGCTTGCGAAGCTCGCCAGTGTAAGGGATCCGACCCGGCGCCCGGCAGGGTGAGGGCGCAGTTCATATAATCGGGGCATGTCCGCACTTCCTGCCCTCCCGCCAAGCACCGCTTCGACCTACCAGCCCCGACGCGCCAGCCAATCCCACTTCCTGATGGTGCGCGGCCTGCGCTACCACGTCCGGATCTGGGAACCCGACCCGGCGCGCCCCTGTGCGGGCGATCTGCTGATGCTGCACGGCTGGATGGACGTGGGTGCTTCGTTCCAGTTCCTGGTCGATGCGATGGCCGGCAACTGGCGGGTGCTGGCGCCCGACTGGCGCGGTTATGGCCAGACCGACCGGCCGCAGGCCGACTGCTACTGGTTCCCGGACTACCTGGCCGACATGGACGAGCTGCTGCGCCAGCTCGCCGGCGAGGCGCCGATGGACATCATCGGCCACAGCATGGGCGGCAATGTGTCGATGCTCTATGCCGGCATCCGGCCGCAGCGCGTCCGGCGCCTGATCAACCTCGAGGGCGTGGGCATGCGCGGCGCGGCCGCCGACAAGGCGCCGGAGCGCTACGCGCAGTGGATGGACGAGCTGCAGGCCGGAGCCCGGATGCGCGATTACGCCACGCAGGACGAAGTGGCCGAGCGGCTGATGAAGAACAATCCGCGCCTGAGCGCGGACAAGGCGCATTTCCTGGCCGGGTACTGGTCGGCGCCGGGCCCGGGCGGGCGCTACGAAATTCTGGGCGACCCGGCCCACAAGCACATCAATCCGGTGCTGTACCGGGTCGACGAGGTCGTGGCCTGCTGGCGCCTGATCACCGCCCCGGTGCTGCTGGTGCTGGCCGATCGAACCGACGCGTGGCATGCGTTCATCGAGAGCGACGAATTCCGCCAGCGCCTGAGCGTGGTGCGCTCCCTCGAAAAGACAAAGCTCGCGAACACCGGTCATATGCTGCACCATGATCAGCCCCTCGAACTGGCCCGGCTGGTCGAGTCCTTTCTTTCACGCGTGGTGCCGGCGGATCCGCCCGCCGCCGACGCTGTCAGGAGCACCCCGTGAACGTCCAAGACCCCTGGCGGCTCAATGCCGACCTGCATTGCCATTCCACCATCTCGGACGGCACGCTCGAGCCCGAGGCGGTGGTCGCACGGGCCCATGCCCAGGGGGTCGAGCTGCTGTCGCTGACCGATCACGACGAATTGTCCGGGCAGCTGCGCGCCCAGGCGGCGGCCGATGCGCTGGGCCTCGCGTATGTGCCCGGCGTCGAGATCTCGGTCACCTGGGCGGGCGAGACCATCCATGTCGTCGGTCTGGGCATTGACCCGCTCGACGCCGACCTGGTGGCCGGGGTTGCCCGGACCCGCGACGGGCGCGAGGAGCGGGCCAAGGAAATGGCCGAGCAGCTGCAGGCGGTGGGCATCGAAGGATCGTACGAAGGCGCGTTGCGCTATGTCGGCAATCCCGAGCTGATTTCGCGGACCCATTTTGCGCGCCACCTGGTCGAAACCGGTGTGTGCAGCGACGTGGGCGATGTGTTCCAGCGGTTTCTGTCCGAGGGAAAGCCCGGTTTCGTGCCGCATCGCTGGGCCAAGCTCGCCCAGGCGCTGGGCTGGATCCTGGGCGCCGGCGGCACGCCGGTGCTGGCGCATCCCGGGCGCTACCGGCTGAACGACACCGCCCTGTGGGCGCTGATCGAAGAGTTCCGCGAGGCGGGCGGCACGGGCATCGAAGTGGTCTGCGGCAGCCATACCCGCGATCAGTACGGGCGCTTTGCCGGCATTGCGCGCGAGTTCGGATTGCGGGCTTCCCGCGGCTCCGATTTCCACGGACCGGGCGAGAGCCACGTCGAGCTGGGCCAGCTGCCGCCCCTGCCCGACGCGGTGGTGCCCGTCTGGTACGACTGGCCCGTGGCGGGCCGCCGAAGCTGACCGCCGCGGTCCGCGGCGCCGAGGCTGGCGTCGCCCGCGGCACCGACCGAAGCGCCGAGCCGGGCGCTGACCTCCAGGCCGATCGATGACCCAACGTTTCGTTCTCCATCCCGACACCCCCCAGCAACGGCTGCTGCGCCAGGCAGCCCAGGTGCTGCGCGACGGCGGGGTGATCGCGCTGCCCACCGATGCCTGTTATGTGCTGGCCTGCCAGCTCGACGACAAGGGCGCGGTCGACCGCCTGCGCACGCTGCGCGGCCTGGACGACAAGCACCTGCTCACGCTGATGTGCCGCGACCTGTCCGAGCTGTCGGTGTACGCCCAGGTCGACAACCGGCAGTACCGGTTCCTGCGCGAATGGACGCCGGGTCCGTTCACCTTCGTGCTGCCGGCCACCAAGGAGGTGCCGCGCCGCCTGTGGCACCCGTCGCGCAAGACGATCGGCCTGCGGGTTCCACTCTCGCCGGTGGCCAACGGCCTGCTGGACGCGCTGGGCGCACCGGTGCTGTGCTCCAGCCTGATCCTGCCCGGCGAAGACGATCCGCTGCACGAAGCCGACGAGATTCTCGAGCGGCTGGCCCGGCGCATCGATGCGGTGCTCGATGCCGGCGGCCAGCCCTTCTCGCCGACCACGGTGGTCGACATGACCGGCGACACCCCGATGGTCACGCGGATGGGCTGCGGCAAGGTCGACGGGCGCATCGAGATGTCGGCCGACGCCTGAACAGGCCGACGCCTGAGCACGCCGACGCCTGAGCACGCCGATCCGGGGCCATCCGCTAGAATCGGCGGGTCTTTCTGTCTCGCCGAGCCGGCCATACCGGCAAGGCCGCCTTGCCATGTCTCCCGAACGAGTCGTCTCCGGCATGCGCCCCACCGGCGCGCTGCACCTGGGCCATTACCACGGCGCCCTGAAGAACTGGGTCCGCCTGCAAAGCGAGTACCCCTGCCACTTCTTCGTGGCCGACTGGCATGCGCTCACGACGCACTACGACTCGCCCGAGGTCATCGAGGCCAGTGTCTGGGAGATGGTGATCGACTGGCTGGCCGCCGGCATCGATCCGAAGCAGTCGGTGCTGTTCATCCAGAGCCGGGTGCCCGAGCACGCCGAGCTGCACCTGCTGCTGTCGATGGGCACGCCGCTGGGCTGGCTCGAGCGCGTGCCCACCTACAAGGACCAGCAGGAAAAGCTCGCCGACCGCGATCTGGCCACCTACGGGTTCCTGGGCTATCCGCTGCTGCAGTCGGCCGACATCCTGATGTATCGCGCGTCCTGGGTGCCGGTGGGCGAGGACCAGGTGCCGCACATCGAGCTGACGCGCGAGGTCGCGCGGCGCTTCAATCACCTGTACGGCCGCGAGGCCGGATTCGAGGCGAAGGCACGCGAGTCGGTCAAGAAGCTGGGCGGCAAGGGCGGCAAGCTGTATCTGGAGCTGCGAACCCGCTTCCAGGAGCAGGGCGACGAAGCCGCCGCCCAGCAGGGGCGCGAGCTGCTGGCCGGCGCCGCCAGCCTGGGGCAGGCCGATCGCGAGCGGCTGGTGGGCTTTCTCGAGGGCAGCAGCCGGCGCATCCTGTCCGAGCCGCAGGCGCTGCTCACCGAGGCCTCCCGCCTGCCCGGGCTCGATGGCCAGAAGATGAGCAAGAGCTACGGCAATGCGCTGGCGATGCGCGACGACCCCGCTTCGGTCACCAAGAAGATCCGCACCATGCCCACCGATCCGGCGCGGGTGCGGCGCACCGATCCGGGCGAGCCCGAACGCTGCCCGGTGTGGCAGCTGCACCAGGTGTATTCCGGCGAAGCCACCCGCGAGTGGGCCGCCAGCGGCTGCCGCAGTGCGGGCATCGGCTGCCTGGAGTGCAAGCAGCCGGTGATCGATGCGGTGCTGAGCGAACAGGCCGTGTTCCACGAGCGCGCCCAGCCTTACCTGGACGACCCCGCGCTGGTCCGCGCCATCATGGCCGATGGCTGCGACAAGGCGCGCGCGCTGGCTCAGGAAACCATGCGCGATGTCCGCGAGGCCATGGGCCTGGCGTACCGCTGAGGAGCGCACGATGAATGGTCCGCGAGTCTTTACCGCCCGGCTCGGCCAGGCGCTGGCGTGGGCCGACGACGTGCACCGCGGGCATCTGCGCAAGACCACCGACATCCCGTACGTGTCGCATCTGATGTCGGTGGCGGCGCTGGTCATGGAGCATGGCGGCAGCGAGGACGAGACGATCGGCGCGCTGCTGCACGACGCCATCGAAGACCGATCGGGCGACGATCCGCAGGCCATGATGCGGGACATCGAACAGCGCTTCGGGCCGGCCGTGCTGGCGATCGTGGTCGGCTGCTCGGACGCCGAATCGCAGACCGAAAAAGACCGCGAGAATGGCAATCGCGCGCTCTGGAACGAGCGCAAGCTGGCTTACATCGCCCACTTGCGCGCGGCGCCAGCTCCGGTGCGGCTGGTGTCGATGTGCGACAAGCTGCACAACGCGCGCTGCATCCTGGCCGATTACCGGCGCATCGGCGAGCGCCTCTGGGAGCGGTTCAATGGCGGGCGCGACGGCACGATGTGGTACTACCGCGCCCTGATCGAGGCCTATCGCGAGGCCCTGCTCGAAGAAGGCCTGCCGTCCGATGCGCTGGTGTGGTCGGTGCTCGCCGAGATCGAGCGCACCGTCGGTGCTTTCGAGGGACTGGCCGGGCGCTGACGATCAGTCGCTGGCACCGGGGTCGCTGGATCAGCCGCTGGCGCCGGGGTCGCCGTCCAGGTAATACCAGCGCCCGTCTTCCTTCACGAACCGGCTGACCTCGTGCAGGCGGCTGGCCCGTTTGGCGAGCTTGCTGCGTGCGACGAACTCGACCACCTCGGCGCCATCCTGGACTTCTTGGCGGCGCACCGACAGCCCGAGCCAGCGCAGGCCGGGCTCGGGCGGGGCGAGCGCGTGCGGCCGGGTGCTGGGATGCCAGGTGCGCAGCAGGTAGTCGCGCTCGTCGAGCACGAAGGCGCTGTATCGGGAGCGCATCAGGCTGACCGGATCCGGCGCCTGGCCGGCCAGCGGGCCGCTGTGCCAGCGCCCGCAGCATGCCGCGTAGGGGCGGCCGGTGTCGCAGGGGCAGGGAGTGCTGGCGCGGTCGGCAACTCGCGGGCGCGCGGCGGTCATGGGGCGGCAGGGGGGCAGACCGCCGGGTCAGGCGGCCGGCGCGGCACCGGCCTGCACCAGATGCATGCGCCTGACTTCGGGCAGGGTTTCGAGGAACGCGGCCAGGCGCGGGTACGGCAGCGGCTCGGCGATCAGCGTGCCCTGCAGGCGGTCGCAGTCCAGCGAGCGCAGCGCCTTGAGTTCCTCGAGGGTCTCGACCCCTTCGGCCATGGCCTGCAGGCCCAGCTTGGCGCACAGCGTCGTGATGGCCTGGACGATCGCCGCGTTGCCGCGGTCCTCCGGCAGTCCGCGCACGAACACCTGGTCGATCTTCAGGCCGTCGACGGGCAGATTCTTCAGGTACGACAGCGACGCGTACCCGGTGCCGAAGTTGTCGATGATCACGCGCACGCCCAGCCGGCGCAGTTCGGCGATCAGCGTGACCGTGCGTTCGGGGTGCTCGATGAACGCGCTCTCGGTGAGCTCGATCTGCAGCAGCCGGGGCGGAAAGGCGCGCTCGTTCATCAGGGCATTCAGGCTGGACAGGAATCCGTCCTCGGTGAACTGGCGCGCCGAGATGTTCACCGACACGGCGGCATCCGGGCAGGTGGCCAGGCCGAGTTCGATGCGGTCTTCGACCGCCCGGCGCAGCGCCCACAGCCCGATCTCGCGAATCAGGTTGCTCTGCTCGGCCACCGGCAGGAAGCGGTCCGGCAGCAGCAGTCCACGCGTGGGGTGCTGCCAGCGCAGCAGCGCCTCGAAGCCGATCACCCGCCGATCCGCGACGTCGAGGATCGGCTGATAGTGCAGATCGACCTCGCCGCGCTGCATGGCCAGGGGCAGCTCGCCGGCCAGCTGCAGCTGTTCGCTGCGCTCGTCGGACATGCCGCCGGCAAAAAAGCGCACATCGTTGCGTCCTTCGGACTTCACCTGGTACATCGCGCTGTCGGCGCATTTGATCAGCAGCGTCGCATCGCTGCCGTCGTCGGGCGAGATCGACACGCCGATGCTGGCCGACAGGAAGTAGGCCCGGTTCATCAGCACGAAGGGTTTTTCGATGGCGCCCAGGATCCGGCGCGCGATGCGCTCGATCTCCGCGCGCTCCGCCAGGTTCGACAGCAGCACGATGAATTCGTCCCCGCCGATGCGACCGGCCACGTCCTGGCTGCGGATCGTGTCGCGCAGGCGCTGGGCGACCTCGATCAGCACCTGGTCGCCCACCGAATGGCCCAGTGTGTCGTTGATGATCTTGTAGCGGTCGAGGTCGATGTACAGCACGGCCGCGGGTTCCTGGCGCGCCAGGCGGGTCTCGAGCTGGTGGGTCAGGTAGACCCGGTTGGGCAGGTCGGTCAGCGCATCGTGCAGCGAACGGTGCGTCAGGCGCCGCTCGGCCGCCTTTCGCTGCAGGTACATCGACAGATTGCGCGACAGGATCTCGGCCACCTGGTCGAAAAAGCGTTCGGCGTTGAACGAAGCCGGCGACAGGAACAGCAGCATCGACAGCACCTTGCCGTTCTCGTCGAGGATCGGCGCCAGGAAGATCGCCTGCGCGGCCAGCCGCTCGGCCTGGAAGCGCTGCGCCAGCTGCGGCTCCAGCGCCAGGTCGTTGGCCCAGTGCGCGCGGCCGGTCTCCCAGGCCCGGCCTTCGGCGGTGCCGGTCAGCAGCGGCACCGATTCGGGCAGATCGGCGATCATCCGCGTGAACGCGGGATAGCCCCAGCGCTCCTGCACGCTGTAGGCCTCGCGCCCGGGCAGCCGCGTCAGGTGCGCGCCGCCGCTCCAGCCGATCACCCCGCACAGGGTGATCAGGATCGCGGTGACCACCCGTTCGGGATCGCTCTGCTCGCGCATGATCGTCGCGATGTCGCTCTCGATCTTGAGCAGCAGCCGCTGCTGCTTTTCGCGAGTGATGTTGCGGCCCACGCCGCGATAGCCGATGAAGTGGCCGGATGTATCGAAGATCGCGCGGCCGCTGATCGACAGGAAGCGCACCTGGCCTTCCGGGTCGATCACCGGATACTCGAAGTCTTCGATCGGAGCCTGCGATTCCATCGAGGCGCGCAGCCGGCCCCAGTCGGGCTGCTCGAAGGCGTGCTGGGTCGTCGGAAGTTCCCAGACCGCGCGCCCGACCAGCGCCAGCACCCAGCGGCCCAGGACCACGCTGGCGCTTTCGGAAAGATAGGACCAGCGGTGATGGGAGTCGGATTCCCAGATCCAGTCGGAACTGAGCTGGGTCAGTTCGCGGAACTTGGCCTCGCTGGCGGCCAGCTGCTGCTGCATCGCACGGATGCCGGTGATGTCCTGCGCCATGCCGCTCAGGCGCACGATCTGGCCGCTGTCGTCGCGCTCGGCACGGCCGACCGATCGGATCCAGATCGGGTCACGCCCCTCGGGCAGGAAGCGGTATTCGATGCGTGCCTCGCCGCCCTGGCGCAGGGCGCGCCGATGGGCCTGGGTCCAGCGCTCGCGGTCGTCACTGTGGATGGCGTCGGCGAACTGCAGCAGCGCGGGTTCGCCGCCTGCCGCCGGGAACCCGAACAGGCGAAAGCAGCCGCTGCTCCAGACGAAACGCGAGCTGCCCTTGCCGTCGGCCCGGCGCTCGATGGTCCAGGTGCCGAAAGCGCCCAGGTACTCGGCCATCGCATGCTGGGCATTGAGTTCCTGGAGCTCGGCGGCGCGCTGGCGCAGACTGGCCAGCTGGAGCGCCTCCTGGCGGCCCAGATGCCAGGACGAGGCGGCCGCGCCCAGGGTTCCAAGGCAGACCAAACCCAGCGCCAGCGGCCAGCCGAGCCAGCCGGCGGCGGCGCCCGCGGCCAGCACCAGGCTGACGGGCACCAGCCACAGTGCCGGCAGATAGGCCGGGCTCGCCCGCCCGCCGGTGAGGAACGAAGGCTCGGCGCCACCGCCTGATCGCTAAACTGCGTCTTGTTCACGCCTCTTTTTCCGGGATGCCCATGGTCACCGAAAACACAGTATCCCACCCGCCCCCGCGCCCCCAGCCCAGTGCCTGGATGGTCCGATGGATGGCCTTTCTGGGGCCTCAGGCGCGCGTGCTCGACCTGGCCTGCGGCCACGGACGCAACACCGTGGCGGCGTTGGCCAGGGGGGCCGGCGTGCTCGCGGTGGATCGCGATCGCGACGCGCTGGCCCGTCTGCCGGCGGGTGCGCAGGCCCTGTGCGCCGATCTCGAGGGCGCGCCCTGGCCGTCCGAACTGGCGCCGGCTGGCCAGTTCGATGCGATCGTGGTGGCCAACTACCTGTTTCGCCCGCGGCTCGACCTGCTGCCGGCCTGCCTGGCGCCGGGGGGGCTGATGCTCTACGAAACCTTCGCCGCGGGAAACGCCCGTTTTGGGCGCCCCACCAATCCGGCGTTCCTGCTCGAACCGGGCGAGCTTTTCGGGTGGGCGGCGCGCCATGGGCTGCTGGTGCTGGCCTACGAACACGGCTTCGTGGCGCGCGGCAGCGGGGCCGTCGTGCAGCGGCTGGCGGCGGCTCGCGCACCCGTCGAGCTCACGCGCTACCCCCTGGAGCCGGCCGGTGGCCAACCCCAATCGGGCGGGCAGGGCTTCGTCGGCTAGAATTGCGGCTTTGCCGAACCGGCATCCGCACGGAAGTTACCGACCATGATCAAAGGAAGCATTGTCGCGATCGTGACCCCGATGCACGAAGACGGCAGCCTCGACCTGCAGCGCTACCGTCAACTCATCGACTGGCATGTCGCAGAGGGCACGGCCGCCATCGTCGCGGTGGGCACGACCGGTGAATCGCCCACCGTCGATGTCGATGAACACAGCGAGCTCATCCGGGTTGCCGTCGAGCAGGTGGCCGGGCGAATCCCGATCATCGCCGGCACCGGCGGGAACTCGACGCGCGAGGCGATCGAACTCACGCGCTTTGCCGCTGAAGTCGGCGCCAAGGCCAGCCTGCAGGTCGTGCCTTACTACAACAAGCCCAGCCAGGAAGGCTTGTATCGCCACTTCAAGGCCGTGGCCGAAGCGGTCGACCTGCCGCAGATTCTGTACAACGTGCCCGGCCGCACGGTGTGCGACATGAGCAACGACACCGTGTTGCGCCTGGCCGAGGTGCCCGGCATCGTCGGCTTGAAGGATGCCACCGGCGACCTGCCGCGCGGGGCCGAACTGCTCGCTCGTCTGCCGGCCCATTTCGCGGTGTACAGCGGCAACGACGACTCCGCGCTCGCCCTGATGGCGGTGGGCGGCCATGGCGTCATTTCAGTCACCGCCAATGTGGCGCCCGGTCCGATGGCCCGCTTGTGCGCGGCGGCGCTGGCCGGCGATTTCGTCAAGGCGTGCGCGCTCAACCGGGAACTGATTCCCCTGCACATGAAGCTGTTCGTCGAGGCCAACCCGATTCCCGTCAAGTGGGCCCTGCAGCAGATGGGGCGCATCGAAGGAGGCATCCGGCTGCCGCTCACGCCGCTGGCCGAAGGCTTCCACCCGATCGTACGCGGCGCTTTGCTGGCCGCGGGAGTTCTCCGATGAAGTCGTCTGTTCGTTTGTCCGCCCTGGTCGCCTGCGCGGCCGTCTTGTCCGCGTGCGCCAGCTTCGAGAGCCTCACCCAGGGGTCGCGCATCGAGTACAAGTCGGCGGGCAAGCTGCCGCCGCTGGACATTCCTCCGGATCTGGTCGGCCCGCGCGCCGATGAGCGCTTCAGCATTCCCGATCGCGTCCAGCCTGGCCAGCGCACGCTGTCGGGTTACCAGGGCGCGCGCCCGGTGGAGCGGCCCTCGGCCGACTCGGCGCGGGTGCTGCCCGCCGTCGATGGCATGCGGGTGGAGCGTTTCGGCAATCAGCGCTGGCTGGTGGTGAACCTGCCTGCGGACCGGGTGTATCCGCTCGTGCGCGAGTTCTGGCAGGAGTCCGGTTTTCTGGTCCAGACCGAAATGCCCGAGGCGGGCATCCTCGAGACCGACTGGGCCGAGAACCGCGCCAAGGTGCCGCAGGATTTCATCCGCAATGCGCTGGGCCGGGTCCTCGACAGCCTGTATTCCACCGGCGAGCGCGACAAGTTCCGCACCCGCCTGGAGCCGGCCGCAGGCGGGGGTACCGAGATCTTCATCACGCACCGCGGGCTGACCGAGGTCTTCAGCACCCAGAATCGCGATTCCACCGTCTGGACGCCACGGCCTGCCGATCCCGAACTCGAGGCCGAATTCCTGCGCCGCATGCTGGTCAAGCTCGGCGCCGATCAGACCCGGGCCACCACCCAGGTCGCGGCCGCGTCGGTCGCCCCGGGGGCACCGGGTGCGTCGCCGGTCGCCTCCGACCGCACCCGCATGGTCGGTGCCGGTGGCTCGCAGGAGCTCGTGGTGCGCGAAGGGTTCGACCGCGCCTGGCGACGGGTCGGGCTCGCGCTGGACCGGGGAGGTTTTACGGTCGAAGATCGCGATCGTTCGCAAGGCGTCTACTACGTGCGCTACATCGATCCCGAGGTCGAGGCGAAGGGCTCGGGCCAGCCGGGTCTGCTCGCCCGCCTGTTCAAATTCGGCGACAAGCGCGCGACGTCGGCCCAGCAGTACCGGGTCAAGGTCGCGGCCCAGGGCGAGGTCACGCAGGTGGCCGTGCTGCTGAAGGATGGGCAGCCCGTCACGAGCGAGCAGGATCGGCAGACCCACGCCAAGATCCTGAATCTGCTGCGCGAGCAGTTGGCGCTCTGAACCCGGCAGGCGTTGCCCGTGACGCCTGACCGCCCATGAGGTTCGCCAGCCTGGGCAGCGGCAGCGAGGGCAATGCCCTGCTGATCGAGTGCGGCCCGGCGCACGCGCTGCGCCGAATCCTGATCGACTGCGGATTCGGGCTGCGCGAGGCCACCCGCCGCCTCGAGCGCCTGGGGGTGGCGCCTGCTCAGATCGATGCGATCTTCGTCACTCACGAGCATGGCGATCACATCGGGGGCGCGGCCCGACTGGCCGTCGCGGCCGGCGCCACGCTGTACATGACGGCCGGCACCGCGGTGGCGGGCCTGGGGCAGCGTGCGCCCGGCCTGAGCCTGGAACTGCTCGATGCCCACCGTCCGCTGGAGCTGTGTGGCGTGCGGATCGAACCGGTGGCGGTGCCCCATGACGCACGCGAACCGGTGCAGTTCGTGATCGACGACGGCCACACGCGGCTCGGGGTGCTGACCGATCTGGGCCATGGCACGGCCCATGTGGTGCGGGCGATGTCCCGGCTGGACGCGATGGTGCTCGAATGCAACCACGATGCCGGCCTGCTCGAGGCGAGCGATTATCCGCGCATGCTCAAGCGGCGGATTTCAGGCCCCTACGGACATCTTGAAAATACGGCGGCGGCCGACCTGCTCGCGGCCATCGACCAGAGCCGCCTGCGCACGGTGGTGGCGGCCCACCTCAGCCGCAGCAACAATCACCCCGACCTGGCCCGACGTGCACTTGCGACCGCATGGGCGGGTGCATCGGAGAGTGACGTCCGGATTGCCGACCAGGACGAGGGCATCGCCTGGATGAGCGCCTGAGGGCAGGGCGCAGAACAAGGCTCCCGGGACGCCCGATGTCGACGATCCGCAAGGGCAAAAGAAAAAGCCGGCACTAGGCCGGCTTTTTTTTTACCGCAAAGAAGAATTACTTCTTCATGGCGTCTTTGGCGGCGTCGGCAGCAGCGCCAGCGGCGGCACCGGCAGCGCCGACCGCGTCTTTGGCCGCACCAGCGGCGTCTTTGGCAGCGCCGGCAGCGTCTTTGGCAGCGTCGACAGCTTTGCCGGCGGCGTCTTTGGCGGCGTCAGCCGACTTGGCAGCGTCAGCAGCGGCCGGGGCGGCATCGGTCTTGGGCGCTTCAGCCGGAGCCGGAGCCGGGGCGGGGGCCGGAGCCGGGGCAGCGGCGGGAGCCGGAGCCGGAGCGGGGGCTTCTTCTTTTTTGCCGCAAGCAGCGACAGCAACAGCGATCAACGTAGCGACCAGGAGCGACTTGTTCATGGCTCAATCCTTCTAATGGAATGCGAATGGGGACCGGAATGGAATTTATGCTAGGAGCAAAAAGACTGATGTCTCTCAGGGCTTCGGGCAGAAGGCGGAAAGAATCAACCTTGTTTTACTCACCCAGCCAGCCTGCGAGTATAGCAGGTGCACTAAAGTCGCGCACGATCGCGTTGCGCTGCAGCAATACCTGTCAGCGCGAATGCGACGTTTCTGTCGGGAGCCGCGCGGGCCGCCTCCGCTTTTCGGATCAAAGTCCGATGGTCGTGGCGGGCAGACAGTCGGTCGATTCTTCCCAGATGGCGTCGTAGCGGGGCAGCTGGGATTCGAGCTGCGAGGGGCTGGCCAGGATCAGGCGCCCGCGCAGGCTCTCGTGGTGCAGGCGGCGCACCAGATGCTGGTGGTCTCCCAGCAGGATGCTCTCTTCGACCCGCAGGGTTTCAGGAATTTCGCGGACGTCGATGCGGGCCGAGTGTTCGCGGCGCACCCGCATGAAGCGATCGCCGTGGCGCGCCAGCCAGTCCGGCTTGACCACCATGACCCGCACCCGCGCCCCGCGGGCCAGCACTACACGCAGTACCCGCTCGCCCTCGGCTGTGCCCAGCGGCCATTCGCGGAAGTCGTGGTCCAGCAGCACCAGATCGTGGCGGGTGCTGTCCAGGGCCTCGATCGTCGCGCGGTGGAATTCCTGGCGTCCCTCGAAGCTGCGCTCGAGCGCTTCCTTCATGGTGTCTGTCAGCGGCTGTGATGGATCCAGCCTGCACAAAACCACTGATGCAGGGTCCGCGCCAAGTCGGAGTCGACCGGCGTGGCACGCAATGCGTCAGGCGGCAGTTCGCGCGAGTCGGCCAGCCGGCGCAGACGGGCCGACGTGCCCGAAGGCATCTCGAACGACTCGCCATTGATGAACAGGTGCCGTCCGCGATACGCCAGACGGCTGCGCCGGTCGGCCCGCAGGCCACGCCGCTGAGCCGCTTCCCACCATGGGCTCAGGGCGGGGGGGCGCGCCTGGGCCTCGAACCAGACGCTGGGCTTGGGCTCGGTCAGGAAGCGCCCGATGTAGTCGTCGATCTGGCGTTTGGTGGGGCGCCAGTCCGCCAGCCAGCCGGCCAGCGAGCGCGTCATCGGCTCGGGCAGGCGCCCGGGCGTGCGGGTTGGCGCGAGCCCCCGGTCGCCAAAGCGCGGGTCCGATCCGCCCACGCTGTCGGCACAGTCGGCCAGGAAGCCGCGCAGCAGCTCCAGGCGCGAGGGCGCGCGAAAGCCGATCGAATACGTCATGCATTCGCCGAGTGCCGTGCCCTCGTGCCCCCACAGCGGCGGCAGGTAGAGGATGTCGCCGGGTTCGAGCACCCATTCCTGCTCCGCTTCGAAGTGGCTCAGGATGCGCAGCGGCGCATCGGGCAGCAGTTCGATGGCGCGCGGGGCGCTGATCCGCCAGCGTCGGCGCCCGTGGGCTTGCAGCAGGAACACGTCGTAGGAGTCGACGTGGGGTCCGACACCGCCGCCGTCGGTCGCGTAGCTGATCATCAGGTCGTCCAGCCGGACGTCGGGCACGAATCGGAATCGCGCCAGCAGGTCGTGCACGGCATCGACATGCAGGTCGACACCCTGAACCAGCAGTGTCCAGGCTCGCCGGGTCCGGGCCGGCAGGTCCTGCGCATCGAAGGGACCGCGATCCAGGCGCCATCGGCCGCGCGGCTGGCTGACCAGGCGGGATTCGACATCGTCCCGGGTGGCCAGCTCGAACAGCGCCTCGGGTGACAATGGCGGCTTGAAATCGGGCAGGGCAGCGCGGATCAGCAGCGGTTTTCGCTGCCAGTGCCCGCGCATGAACTGGTCTACACTCAGAGGCCCAAGAGGCGGATTCAGGGTTCGCATGGCGGCCGATTATAGGGAGAGGGCGATGTTGGTGGGTGATGGAATGTGGGTCACGGTTCGCTACCGGCTGTTCGACTCGCAAGGCGTCGCGCTTGAAGAGGGCGAACGGGAACTGACCTACCTGCAGGGCGGATTCGGCTCGGTGTTCCCGAAAATCGAGGAGGCCCTGGTCGGGCGCAAGACGGGGTATGCCACTTCGGTGTATCTGCAGCCCGAGGATGGTTTCGGCGACTATGACGCCGATCGGGTCAATCTGGCGGCACGGGCCGATTTTCCCGATGAGCTCGAGGTCGGCATGACCTTCGAGGGCGTCCCCGGCGATTCCGAATCCGACGACGGCATCTACACGGTCACCGATTTCAACGACGAGGCGGTGGTGCTGGACGGCAATCATCCGCTGGCGGGCATGGCCTTGCGCTTCGATCTTCGGGTCACCGAGATCCGGCAGGCGACCGACGACGAAATCGAGCAGGAGCGACTGGCCGCGCAGGACGACGACGACGAGGCGGACGCTGAAGAGGCCGACTTCCCGCGCGAGCAACGCCGCCTGCACTGACCGGTTCTTGCGCGCCCGCGGCTCAGGGGGACGCTGCACCGACTCCAGTTCGCGCGCCGCCACCGAGAAGTCCGCCGGGTCGCCGGCCGGTACCGACACGGTCAGCCAGCGGGACGCGCGTGGCGTGCCGAAACACTCGACACGGGTGACGTGGCCGAACGCGCGCCCGGCCCGGTCGCGCAGCGGCCGGTCGACCCGATGGGTATGGGTGTCGCCGTGCAGCAGCAGCATGGGCAGCGGCATGCGCGCGGCCACACTGCGAAGCCCTTCGCGCCACCACGCATAGGCGTCGTCGGGGTCGTCGCCCTTCGCCGGTGATTCGCCGGCCTTGTCGCGCTCGAAATTCGGATTGGCGTGGGCGGCAATCACCAGCGCGCGCAGGCGGGCGGCACTCGCCCAGGCGGGCGTTTCTTCCAGCCAGCGCCGCACGGCGGCCATGCGCGCGGCGTTGGCCTGCGTGAGCCGCGGGTCTGCGCTGCGGGCATTGTGGCTGCCGGGCACATTGAAGGTCAGGAAACCGACGCGCTGGTGCTGCCAGCGCGTGTGTTCCGGAAAGGCCATGCCCGGCGCCGCTGGCGCCTGCCGGGTGAATCCGTCCAGGCCGCTCGAGGGCGCCGGGTCGCGCCCATGGAACAGGCGGCGAAGCAGCTCGAGCCGATCGAGCGGCTCGAATCCGCCCGCGGGCCCCCGGATGCAGTCGACCCACTCGTTGTCGCCCGGCACGAAGATCAGTGGCCGGGCCGAGGCGGCAAGCAGCGCGTGGCGATGGCGCAGCAGCTCGTCCGAGCATCGCTCCCAGCCGCTCTTCAGGTCACCGACATGCAGCACGAAGGCGATGTCCGATCCCTGGGACGCCAGGACATCGCGCAGCGACCTTTCCTCGAGCGTGCTGTAGGGGGTGTCGCCGATCACCGTGAAGGTGAACGCCTTTGGCGGGGCAGTGCCGGGCAGACGGGGCGCCGCGCCGCGGCCGGCGCGCCGGGCAGGCCGGCTGCGCGCCAGACGTACCGCCTGGCGACAGGCCCAGAGGCCGCCGGCGGCCGCGACGCCGGGTCGGGTCAGTCATCATTGAGCCGCGCGCGCCATTCGTAGAGCAGCTCGAGCGCGGCCCGCGGCGTGAGCTCGTCGGGCGACAGGCTCGCCAGCCGGTCGAGCACCGCGCGCTCGGCGGTACCCATCGTGCTGCTGCGGCGCGATAGGCTGGCTCGCAGGTCGGAGGGTCGATGCCGGACGCGTCGGTCCGTCGGTCGCGTCGGACGCAGGTCGCTGGGTCGCATCGCCGCATCGGCGCCGTGGCGGACGATGGCCCGGCGGGCGATGCGCCGATTCGTCCGCGCGAGCGGCGTCCGCCGCATCGGCGCGTCGCTCGCGCCGAACAGGTCGATCTGGGCATCGTCGGCGCGCGCCTGCAGTTCGAGCTGTTCGAGCATCTGGCCGGCCGAGCGCACCACCGCGCCGGGCAGCCCGGCCAGCCGCGCCACCTGCAGACCATAACTTCGGTTGGCGGGACCATCGCGCACTTCGTGCAGGAACGCGATGCCGCCGCGGTGCTCGACCGCCGCCAGGTGGCGGTTGAACACGCCGGCATGGCGCTGCGCCAGCCGCGTGAGCTCGAAGTAGTGGGTGGCGAACAGCGTGAACGCGCGATTGTGGGCGATCAGCCGCGAGGCGATCGCGTGCGCCAGCGACAGGCCGTCGAAGGTCGAGGTGCCGCGGCCGATCTCGTCCATCAGCACCAGCGAGCGGTCGGTGGCGGCATTCAGGATGGCCGCGGCCTCGGTCATCTCGACCATGAAGGTCGAGCGGCCGCCGGCCAGGTCGTCGGAGGCGCCGATGCGGGTGAAGATGCGGTCGATCGGGCCCAGGCGGCAGACCTCGGCCGGCACCCAGCTGCCGCAGTAGGCCAGCAGCACGATCAGCGCGGTCTGGCGCATGTAGGTGGACTTGCCGCCCATGTTGGGGCCGGTCAGCACCACCATCCGGTGGCGCTCGTCGAGCACGCAGTCGTTGGGCACGAAATGCTCGACCGTCGTCTGCACCACCGGATGGCGGCCGCCGCGGATCTCGATGCCCGGCAGGCTGGTGAACTCGGGCGACACCCAGCCCAGGGCCTGCGCGCGCAGCGCGAGCGTGGCCAGCACGTCGATCTCGGCGATCGCGCGGCCGATGGCCTGCCATGCGGGCACCGAAGCGGCCAGGGTGTCGAGCAGCTGCTCGTACAGTTCGCGCTCGCGGGCCAGCGCGCGTTCCTTGGCCGACAGGGCCTTGTCCTCGAAGGCCTTCAGCTCGGGCGTGATGTAGCGCTCGGCGTTCTTCAGCGTCTGGCGGCGCCGGTAGTCGGTGGGCACCTTGTCGGCCTGGCCATTGCTGATCTCGATGAAGAAGCCGTGCACGTTGTTGAAGCCCACGCGCAGGTTGGCGATGCCGGTGCGTTCGCGCTCGGCCACTTCCATGCGGGCCAGGAACGCATCGCAGCCTTCATCGATCGCGCGCAGTTCGTCCAGCGCCGCATCGTGGCCGGTGCGGAACACGCCGCCGTCGCGCACCAGCGCCGAGGGTTCGTCGGCCAGAGCCGCGCCCAGGTGTTCCAGCGCATCCGGGGGCAGCGACAGCACGCCGATCATCTCGGCAAAGTGCGCGGACTGCGGGGCCAGCAGGCCGCTGATCTCGTACACGCATTGCCCGGCGTCGCGCAGCGCGGCCAGTTCACGCGGGCGCACGTTGCGCAGCGCGATGCGCGCCGCGACCCGTTCGAAGTCGACACTGCGGGCAAGCGCCGGGCGAGCGCCTGCGCCAGGCCCTGCACAAGGCCGCCGATGCGCTGGTGGCGCTGCGCGGTCGCGGCCTGCGAGCGCAGCGGCGCCTGCAGCCAGGCGCGCAGGCGCCGCGCGCCGGCGCTGGTCGCGCAATGGTCCAGCACCGACAGCAATGTGGGCGAGCTCTCGCCGCGCAGGGTCTCGACCACCTCGAGGTTGCGCCGTGCGACAGGATCGAGCACCAGCAGCGCCTCGCCGTGATGAACGCGCAGTCCCTGCAGATGCGAGGGCGCGCGGCCTTGCGTGCGGCTGACGTAGTCGACCAGCGCCCCGGCCGCGCCGACGGCCTGCGGCACCTCGGTTGCGCCGAAGCCCGCCAGGTCGGCCACCTGCAGCAGTTCGCTCAGCTGGCGCCGCGCCCGGCTGTCGTCGAACTGCCAGTCGGGCGCGCGCGCCACCGCGATGTCGCGCAGCGCGTCGCCGGCCAGGGCCTTGGTCAGCGCAGCCGCCAGGTCCCAGGATTCGGGGGTGACGATCTCGGCCGGGCGCAGCCGCTCCAGTTCGCCGGGCAGGCCGGCCAGGTCGGTTTCGGCCAGCCAGCATTCGCCGCTGGCCAGCGCCATCCAGGCCAGGCCGACGACCCGCCCGCGCAGATGCGCGGCCATCAGCAGGCGCTCTTCGCGCTCGGGCAGCAACGACGCGTCGGTGAGCGTGCCCGGCGTCACGATGCGGGTGACCTTGCGCTCGACCGGTCCCTTGCTCGTGGCCGGGTCGCCGATCTGCTCGCAGATCGCCACCGACACGCCCAGGCGCACCAGGCGCGCCAGGTACTGCTCGACCGAGTGCACCGGCACGCCGGCCATCGGGATCGGCACGCCCGCCGACGCGCCGCGTTTGGTCAGTGTGATGCCCAGCAGCCGCGAGGCGCGCTGGGCGTCCTCGAAGAACAGCTCGTAGAAATCGCCCATCCGGTAGAAGAGCAGCAGATGGGCATGCTCGGCCTTGATGCGCAGGTACTGCTGCATCAT
>JADJVQ010000061.1 GCA_016710525.1 Burkholderiaceae bacterium | reverse complement strand
GGACGTTGACTAGCGCAGAAAGCGCGAGCGTAATATCAAATATTCAATCGAAAGTCGATAGTTCAACCTCCCTCGAGAGCAACCGCATATTATAACCTGCGGTCGAACGTGTCAATAAAATAGACCGATGAGTTCGAGATTTCGAACCATTTCAATCGGCTCTAGATGTGAAGCTTCAATAGGTTGTTTCGGCCAAGAGGGTGGTCCATTCGGACCGGGACGGCAGCTTCGAGCCGATCCTGATCCCCAAGCACGAGCGCCGATTCACTGGCTTCGACGACAAAATCATCGCTATGTACGCCCGAGGCATGAGCGTGCGCGAGCTCCAGGAGTTCTTTACCGAGGCCTACGGCACGCAGCTCTCGCCGGATTTCATCAGCTCGGTCACCGACGAGGTCGTGGCTGAGGCGGCAGCCTGGCAGAACGGGACCCTGGAGGCGATGCACCCGGTGGTGTTCTTCGATGCGCTGCGGGTCAAGATCCGCAGCGAGGGCATCGTCAGCAACAAGGCGGTTCTTGATTAGCAATATCCAGCCAGGCTCAGTCGGTGAGCCCGTCGCTGGCTACGCTGGTCACTTCTCTTCGAGGATTGACCGTCATGGCCAGCAACCCCATTCAATTTCAGCCCGGCATGTCGCTGCCTGACTTCATTCGTTACTTTGGCGTCGAGGCGCACTGCGCAGACGCGTTGGCGCGAGCGCGCTGGCCCGATGGGTTCGCCTGTCCGGCTTGCGCTGCCACGGCCCACTGCGTCGTCAATCGCGGCACCAAGGCCCCGTATCAATGCAATGCCTGCCATCGGCAGACCTCGCTGACCGCCGGCACGCTGTTTGGCAACACCAAGCTGCCGTTGACCCGGTGGTTTCTGGCGATCTACCTGATCAGCCAGGCCAAGACCGGGCTGGCGGCCCTCGAACTCAAGCGCCACATCGGCGTGAGCTACCCGACCGCATGGCTGATGCATCCCAAAATCATGCGTGCGATGGCCGACAGCAACGATCAGGAACGCCTCGCTGGTCCCGTCCAGATCGATGACGCCTATCTCGGCGGTGAAATCAATGGCGCCAAGGCTGGGCGCGGATCGCCCAACAAGGTCCCCTTCGTGGCGGCGGTCGCCGTCAACGAGCAGGGCCACCCTATCCATCTCAAGCTCAGCCCAGTGGCGACGTTCTCGCGCGAGGCCATCGCTCAGTGGGCCAAGGCGAATCTGTCGCCCGGCTCCGTCGTCACCTCTGATGGTCTGGCATGTTTTGCCGGTGTCACTGACGCGGGCTGCATCCACGCGCCCTTCGTGGTGGGCCAGCTCAAGCCCCGAGACTTGCCTCAGTTCAAGTGGGTCAACACCATCGTGGGCAACCTGAAGACGACCTTGTCGGGGGCGTACCACGCGTTCAAGTTCCGCAAGTACGCCGCCAGGTATCTCGGTGCGTTCGCCTACCGATTCAATCATCGATTCAACCTCGTGGATGGTCCTCAGACTGCTCGTCGAAACCGCGAGAGGCGCCGGCCGCGTCGCAGCGGGTAATCAGGAAGGCTGAGGATCATTTCTAATCAAGTGCTGTTTTATGTGATTTTCCGCTACCGCGAGCCCATTATGCCGATTCTGGGCGTGCTGGCGGCGCTCGCCATCGAGGCGTACTTTCTGTCGCGAGCCGAACGACGCAAGGCCCAGCCTGCTTAAGTCCCACGCGGCCCTCTGAAACCACCGCGCCGCGACCCAGCCGGCGCGGGGCCATGCCCTGCCATCCTCGGCCGATCAGACGCGTGCCATGGCGTCGAGCGCCTGCTGCCAGTGCTCGGGCCTGGAGAACGTGTGGTCGGCCCCTTCGATCCGGATCAGCGTGGAACGCCGGCCATCCAGGGCGCGTTTCCAGCGCGGGTCCCGGGACATCAGGGACTCCGCTTCGGCCGCCGTGAGGTCGGCACCGGACAGCAGCGTCACCACCTGACCCCGGAAGGCCTCCAGGCATTGCAGCAGCTCGCCCGGCAAGTCGGCCACCGGGGCATTCGCGGGCGCGGCGCCGGCCGCAGGGGCACCGGCTGAAGCACCGGCCGCAGGAGCACCGGCCGCAGGAGCGCCGGCCGCAGAAGCACCGCCTGAAGCACCGCCCGAAGCACCGGCAGGGCCCGGCGGCGGGGCAGCCGGTTTCCTGCTCGCACCCTTCCAGCTGGCCCGCAGATGTCGCAGCGGATCGGCCACCAGGTTGGCCACCGAAATCTTCCCGCTCAGCAGCCGCTTCCACAGGTCCGGATCGAACAGCCGTTTCGCGTAGTAGTTCTTGATCATCGCCTGGCCCAGGCTCGCTTCACTGCGCACCCAGGGGTTGATCATCAGCACGCCGCTGACCTCATGTCCGCCGCGTCTGATCGTCGGCAGCGCCAGCAGCGCCGCCGAGGCGCCGTCGCACAGGCCGGCCAGCCACAGGTCGGGCGGGGCGCCCGGGGCCGCGGTGCGCTCCCGCAGCGCGCCCGCGGCAATGGCGATGTCCGGGCAGGACTGCTCGAAGGCCCGCGCCAGTCCCGGGCTGTCGCCCCAGCCGCCGACATCGAAGCGCAGGCTGGCGAAGCCATGCGCGGCCAGCCAGCGGCACTGTTCGACGAACATGCGATGCGAGCCGGTCCGGGTCTGCGGCTGCCCGGGCACGATCAGCATCGCCGCGCGCGGCGCCCGCGAACTCGACGCGGGCCGGGTCAGGATGCCGATCAGTGCTCCCTGGCTGCCCGCGAGAACGATCGCCTGCTCCGACACCTCAGCGACCTGCTGGCTCTCGTGCAGCGCCAGCGTGCCGGCGCCGGACGGATCCGGCAGGGCAGCGGCCGCTGGCGGGGACGCGAGGCCGGCGAGCCAGGCTTCAGTGGCCTCGAAGGTGGCGCTCGGCGTGCTCGGTTCCATCGAGGCCCAGAAGGGCTCGCCGGCCACCACGGCGGCCTGAGTGTCCCAGCCCTGCTGCTGCCAGCTGTCGATCAGCTTCTGCAAGGCCGGCGGTATCGGCTGGTCGTCGCGGATCACGCGTTGCGTGTGGGCGAACAGCACCCGATTGCCGGGCTGCGCCTGGGCCGGCGGGGTGCAGGCCAATGCCTGCAGGTCACTGAGCAGCGTCGGATCGAGCTGATAGCCGGCGAGCGCTTCGCCGGCCGGAGCCGCCTGTGCCGGAGCCGCCCGTGCCGGAGCTGCCCGTGCTGGAGCCGCCTGCGCCGGGACCGGCATCGCGGGTTTGGCGGCTGCGACCTTCGGGTCGGCCGCGGCCCGCTCGGCGAGGCGGGTCTGCGGCTGCTCGGGGCCGCCCGGCGAAACGTCGGTGCGGGCCGGCACCGCGGCCCGCTCGGCGAGAAGAGACAGTTTGCGCAGCGGGTCGATCAGCGCCCGCCCGCTGGCGGGCGCCTGCCACAACAGCAGGTGGTGCGGGCGGTCGATCGCCTGGCTCAGTTCGGCGGCCAGCAGTGCGCCCATCCGAATGCCCCAGACGACCAGCGGGCGGTTCGCGGCCAGCGCATCGGCCAGCCGCGCCCAGCGCCGCAGATCGGCCTGCCAGATCGGCCAGCGGGCATCGGCGGTGGCGCCGGCCGAATCGCCGCAGCCGTACAGATCCGGAATCAGCACGGTCCAGCCCAGGGGCGCCAGACGCCGCGCTTGCTCGACGATGACCCGTCGGGTCAGGTTGCCTTCGTCCAGGAACGCCGGCAGACACAGGATCACGCCGCGGGCCGGTGTGAGCGGCGCCGGCGCGAGCGTCAGGACAAAACGGTTTCCGCCTTCGAAGCCTGCGACAAAACCGGGCCGCAAGGACGGCTCATGGGTCACGCCAGCTTGGCCTCGACGAACCGTTTCAGATCGCCGAAGGTCGTGAACAGGTCGGCGGAAACTTCATCGTCCTCGATCTGAACGCCAAAATCGTCCTGGATCTGCGTGAGCACGCCCAGCACTGCCATGGAATCCAGTTCGGGAATCGCACCGAGCAATTCGCTGGCGTCGTTCAGCGATTCGGGCAGGGCGCGTTTTCCGACCGCCGACTCAAGAATGCCGCGCAATGCGGACTCGATGGCAAGGGGGGACATACTGTTTCTCCAAGAATTCCCGCGATTCTAGCCAGCCCCGCCTGGCGCAGGGCCGGCAGGCGCTGCACGGCGGTTCGGATGGGGTCATTCGGCTGAAACCTCGATCAGGCATACTGGGTGATGCGGACGAACAACACTTCGTCCGGGCGTTCGGGCGCGGGCATGCCGCAGAGCACCGAAGCCGCGCCGGCAGTCGAATGCCGCCGAGCGCCCGGATGTCCGGCCGGGCTTCGGGGCGATAATGCGGGCATCAAACCCCGAAGGAGCTTCAATGCGACTGCGCAAGGCCGTCTTTCCGGTCGCCGGTATGGGCACCCGGTTTCTGCCCGCCACCAAATCGATTCCCAAGGAAATGCTGCCGATCGTCGATCGGCCGATCATCCAATATGCGGTCGACGAGGCGATCGAAGCGGGCTGCGATACGCTGATATTCGTGACCGGGCGCAGCAAGCGGGCCGTCGAGGATTATTTCGACCGCGCGCCGGAGCTCGAGGCCGAACTCGAAGCCAAGGGCAAGCTCGAGGCGCTCGAAGTCGTGCGCAACATCATTCCCGCGCACGTCAAGGTGCTGTTCGTGCGCCAGCACACCCCGCTCGGCCTTGGCCACGCGGTGCTGTGCGCGCGACCCATGATCGGCGACGGCGAGCATTTTGCGGTGCTGCTGCCCGACGATCTGATCGACGGCCATCCGGATGGCGTGCTCAAGCAGATGCTCCCTGTGGCCGAAGCCACCGGCGGCAGCGTGATCGCGGTCGAGCAGGTGCCGCGCTCCGAAGTCAGCAAGTACGGGGTGATCGATCCCGAGAGCAGCCAGGGCATGGTGACCAAGGTCAGGGGCATCGTCGAGAAGCCCGCGGTCGAAGATGCGCCCTCGACGTTCGCGGTGGTGGGCCGCTACATCCTGCACCCCAGCGTCATGGGATGCCTCGAGAACCTCAAGCCCGGCAGCGGCGGCGAAATCCAGCTCACCGACGCGCTCGCGCAGCAGGTCGAGACGCCGGGGCTGCACGGCTACCGCTTCAGCGGCAAGCGCTTCGACTGCGGCAGCAAGCAGGGCTTCCTGACGGCCAACATCTACTTCGGCCTTCGCTAAGGCCGACGCCTGCACTTCCCCGTCTTCCCGATGCTCAGTGTTCTTTTTCTGGTTCATCGGATCCCCTATCCCCCCAACAAGGGGGACAAGATCCGCTCTTATCACCTGCTGCGCTACCTGTCGGGGCGGTACCGCGTGTTCCTGGGTGCCTTCGTCGACGATCCGTTCGATTTCCAGTACAAGCCGGTCGTCGACGGCCTGTGCCAGGAGTCGCTGCTGATCCCGATTCATTCGACCCGCCGCAAGATCGCCAGCCTGGGCGGTCTGCTGACGGGCGAAGCGCTGTCGCTGCCGTACTACCGCAACCGTCGGATGCAGGCGTGGGTGGATGCCACGATCGAGCGCGAGTCGATCGACTCGGTGGTTGTCTTCAGTTCGACCATGGCCCAGTTCGTCGAGGGCGATCGCCATGCGGCCCTGAATCGCATCGCGGACTTCGTCGATGTCGATTCGGACAAGTGGGCGCAGTACGCGGCGCGGGCCAGCGGGCCGCGCGCCTGGGTCTATCGGCGCGAAGCGGCGGCACTGCAAAAATACGAGCGGGCGGTGGCGCGTTCGTTCGATGCGACCTTGCTGGTCACCCAATCGGAGGCCGATCTCTTTCGCCGGATCGCGCCGGAGTCGGCCGCCCGGATCTCGCATTTCGACAATGGCGTGGACACCACCTACTTCGATCCGGCCGTGGCGATGGACTCGCCCTACGCACCGGGCGGACCGGTGATCGTGTTCACCGGCGCCATGGACTACTGGCCCAATGTCGAAGCGGTCCAGTGGTTCGTCGCCGATGTGCTGCCCTCGGTGCGGGCCAGCCGCCCCGACGTCCGGTTCGTCATCGTGGGCAGCAACCCCACCGATGCGGTTGTCGCGCTGGGCCGCCAGGCCGGGGTCGAGGTGACTGGCCGGGTGCCCGACGTACGGCCTTACCTGCGCTACGCCGATGTCGCGGTTGCGCCGCTGCGGATTGCGCGCGGCATCCAGAACAAGGTGCTCGAGGCCCTGGCGATGGCCCGCCCGGTCGTCTGTTCGGGGCCCGCCGCCGAGGGCCTGCGCGAGTCGGCCGACATCGCCCAGGCCACGGCCGACGATGCGCCGGACTTCGCCCGCAAGGTGCTGGCCGCGCTCGGTGGCCCCGAACGGCCGTCCTACCGTGAATTCGTGCTGCGCCACTACAGCTGGGACAGCCAGCTCGAGAAGGTCGGACAGCTGATCGACCGGAGCGCGGTCCGGGTGCACCCCGCCGGCGCGGCGGACGTCTTGTCCGCCGAGTGACGACCGTTTCGTGACCGCCGATTCCCCCGCCCCGCGCGCCCGGGTCCTGGTGTATTCCAGCCTGTTTCCCAGCGACACGGCGCCCAATGCCGGCGTTTTCATCCGCGAGCGCATGTTCAGGGTCGCTCAGCGCCTGCCGCTGGCGGTCGTGGCGCCGCAGGCGTGGTCGCCGCTGGACGGCATCATTCGCAGGTTCCGGCCCGGCTTCCGGCCGCCGGCGGCCCGCTTCGAGGTGATGTCGGGCATCGAGGTCCATCGGCCGCGCTTCCTGTCGGTCCCGGGCATCCTGAAGCGCCTGGACGGATGGCTGATGGCGATGTGCACCCGGCGCACCGTGCGGCGGGTGGCCCGCACGCTGCATGCCACCGTGATCGATGCGCACTTCGCGTATCCGGACGGGTACGCGGCCACGCGGATCGGGCGCGAACTGGGGCTGCCGGTGACGATCAGCCTGCGCGGCAGCAAGGACCAGCGCCTGCTGGGCACGAACCGGGAGCCGGCGCTGCGCGAGGCGCTGGCGCGAGCCGCGCAACTGATCGTCGTCAGCGAGTCCCTGGTCCAGGATGTCGGCGTGCCGCTGGGCCAGGCGGCCGGGCGTTTCGAGCGGGTGGGCAACGGGGTCGATCTGACGCGCTTCATGCCGCTGGACCGGGCGCGAGCCCGTGAACACCTGGGACTGCCCGCGGATGCGAAAGTCATCGTCGGCGTGGGCAATCGGATTCCCCTCAAAGGCTTTCAGCGCGTGATTCCGCTGATTGCCCGCCTGAAGGCGCGGTATCCCGACATCCGCTATCTGATCGTGGGGGGCGCGACGGCGCAGGCCGATACCGGCCCGGAGCTGATCCGGCTCGCGGCCCAGCACGGCGTCAGCGAGAACGTGCGCCTGTGCGGGCGGCAGACCCCGGACGAGCTGCGCTGGTACTACAGCGCGGCCGATGTCTTCGCGCTCGCCACCGAGTACGAGGGATGGGCCAACGTGCTGCTCGAGGCGATGGCCTGCGGCCTGCCGGTGGTCACCACCCGCGTGGGCGGCAATGCGGAAGTCGTCAGCGATCCGTCGCTGGGCATCCTGGTTCCGTACTGGGACGAAGCGGCCTTTTTCGCCGCGCTGGCCCAGGCGCTCGAACAGACCTGGGATCACGAGCAGATCCGGCGCTACGCGCAGGCCAACACCTGGGAGCGCCGGGTCGATCAGCTGGTCGGCATATTCGAAAAACTGACCGCCCAAGGCGGCATCAACAGCGGGGAACAGCGAACATGAAGGTCACCATCGTAGGCACCGGGTATGTCGGCCTGGTCACCGGCGCGTGCCTGGCGGACATGGGCAACGACGTCAAATGCCTCGACATCGACGAAGGCAAGATCAGCCGCCTGCGCCAGGGCATCATCCCGATCCACGAGCCGGGGCTGGACATCGTGGTCAGGCGCAATGTCGAGGCCGGTCGCCTGTCCTTCACGCTCGACGCCAAGGAGGCCGCCGAATTCGGCGTCATCCAGATGATCGCGGTGGGCACGCCGCCCGACGAAGATGGCTCGGCGGACCTGAAATACGTGCTGGCGGCGGCCCGCAACATCGGCCGGTACATGCCGGCCTATCGGGTCGTGGTCGACAAGAGCACGGTGCCGGTGGGCACCGGCGACAAGGTCGAGGAGGCGATCGCGCAGGAACTGGCGGCGCGCGGCGCGGACCTGCGTTTCGCGGTGGTCTCCAACCCCGAGTTCCTCAAGGAAGGCGCGGCGATCGAGGACTGCATGAAGCCCGATCGCATCGTGCTCGGTGTGCAGGACGCCGAGGCCGAGGCCATCATGCGCGAGCTCTACCAGCCCTTCCAGCGCAATCACGAACGCACGCTGGTGATGTCGCGGCGCGCCGCCGAGCTCACCAAGTACGCGGCCAATGCGATGCTGGCCACCCGCATCTCGTTCATGAACGACCTGTCGCGCCTGACCGAGGCGGTTGGCGTGGACATCGAGGACGTCCGCCAGGGCATCGGCTCGGATCCGCGCATCGGCTGGTCGTTCATCTATGCCGGCACCGGCTACGGCGGATCCTGCTTTCCGAAGGACGTGCAGGCGCTGATCCGCACCGCCGAGGACTTCAAGGCGCCGCTGCGCCTGCTCAAGGCCGTCGAGATCGTCAACGACGACCAGAAGGGCTCGCTGGTGCGCAAGGCGCTCGCCCGCTTCGGCTCGCTGGCCGGCCGGCGGATTGCCCTGTGGGGGCTGGCCTTCAAGCCCAATACCGACGACATGCGCGAGGCCCCGTCGCGCACCGTGATGGAATCCCTTTGGTCGCAGGGCGCCTCGGTGGCAGCCTACGATCCGATCGCCGCCGACGAATGCCGGCGCCTGTATGGCGAACGTGCGGACCTGACGCTGGCGGCCTCGCCGCTGGAGGCGGTGCGCGGCGCCGACGCGCTGGTGATCGTGACCGAATGGAAGGAGTTTCGTTCGCCGCCGTTCGACGAAATCAAGGCGCGCATTGCCGTGCCGGTGATCTTCGATGGCCGAAACCTCTACGATCCGGCGGTTGTCGCCCGCTACGGGATCGAGTACCACTCGATCGGTCGTCCGGTCAGCGGACAGGCCTGACCCCAGGGTGCGACCCCTCTACTTTTCGTGAACGTGAATGCCATGCGAAAGCTGATTCATCTGATCGCCGGTGCGCGCCCGAACTTCATGAAGATCGCGCCGATCGTGCGTGCGCTGCGCGAGCAGGCCGACACATTCGAGTTCCGCATCATTCACACCGGTCAGCATTACGACCGTGAAATGAGCGACGTGTTCTTCGAGGAGCTCGGCATTCCCGCGCCCGACCACCACATGGAGGCGGGCGGCGGAACCCATGCCCAGCAGACCGCGCGCATCATGCTGGCCTACGAGGAAATCGTGCTGCGCGAGCGTCCCGACTGCACGCTGGTGGTCGGCGATGTGAATTCGACCGTGGCCTGTTCGCTGGTGGCCAAGAAGCTGCAGCTGCCGGTGGCCCACGTCGAAGCGGGCCTGCGCAGCGGCGATCTGCGCATGCCCGAGGAGATCAATCGCCTGGTGACCGATTCGATCAGCGACTGGCTGTTCGTGACCGAACCGGCTGGCCAGGAGAACCTGCTGCGCGAAGGCAAGCCGGCCGAGCGCATCTTCTTCGTCGGCCATGTGATGGTCGACAACCTGTTCTATCAGGTCGATCTGCTGCGCGATGCCGACCTGACCCGCCTGGAGAGCAGCGCGATCAAGGCCAAGCACCCGCGCTATGGCGTGGTCACGCTGCACCGGCCATCCAACGTCGATGATGCCCAGGTGCTG
Source organism: Burkholderiaceae bacterium (assembly GCA_016710525.1). GTDB lineage: Bacteria > Pseudomonadota > Gammaproteobacteria > Burkholderiales > Burkholderiaceae_E > Quisquiliibacterium. Next base: position 28,157 of record JADJVQ010000061.1, on the reverse strand, counting down.
CGCGGCATCATGGGTGCGCTGGCCAGCGTGGCCGCCGACCTGCCGCTGGTGTTTCCGGTGCACCCCCGCACCCGTGCCAACATCGAGCGGCACGGCATCCAGGTGCCCCCGCAGATCGAGCTCACCGCGCCCTTGTCGTACATGGACTTCCTGAACCTGTGGAAGGATGCGGCGCTGGTGATGACCGACAGCGGCGGACTCCAGGAAGAAACGACCGCGCTGGGTGTGCCCTGTCTGACCATCCGCGAGAACACTGAGCGGCCGGTGACGGTCAGCGAAGGCACCAATACGCTGGTCGGGACCGTTCCCGAGGCCATCGTCGCCGCGGCCCGCCAGGTGCTGCACTCCGGTGGCAAGGTCGGGCAGCGTCCGATGTTCTGGGATGGCCGATCCGCGCAGCGGATCGTGGCAGAACTCGCGCGCCAGCTCGGATGCTGAGGCGCCCGGGTACGGCGCCCGCTGCGCTGATCGAAGGGCGGGCGCGCCTGCTCCCGTGTCCGGCGCCGCACCGCATCCGGCTCAATTCGAAAGTCTGGTCCACGACATGACGGCAACAACGGCGGATCGCGCCACCGATTACACCGCATTCGATCTGCGCACAGGTCTGCCCGCGGGCTGCCGGGATTTTCTCGCCGCCAATGCGCACGGCCTGTTCACCGATCCCGACTGGCTCGCGCTGTTCGCACGATCGGCCTGCGATCCGGATCTGGTCCCGCAGGTCGTCTGCGCGCTGAACGCGCAGGGCATCGATCTGGCGCTGCCGCTGGTGCGCAAGCAGCTCGTCACCGCGGGTCTGCCGGTGCCGATGCTCACCAGTCTGACGAATTTCTATTCGCTGGACTTCCGGCCCCTGTCGGCAGGCGGGCGGCTGCGCCCCGGCGACGGCGCGCGCGTGGCGGGCGCGCTCAGAAGCGTCTCAGGCCGCCTGATCCGGCTCGATCCGCTCGACGAAACGGTCGCTGGCCAGCTCGAGCAGGAGTTGCGCGAGGCGGGCATGACCACCTACCGGTACAGCGCATTCGGCAACTGGATCGAACGGGTGGGCCAGCGCAGCTTCGAGGCGTATTTCGCCGAACGCCCGTCGCAGCTGAAGAACACCTACCGCCGGCGCAACACCAAGCTGCGCAAGGCGCATCCGGTGACGATCCGGCTCTCGGACGGCCGGGGCGACGACCGCGCGGCGATCCGCGATGCCTATCTGGCGGTGTATGCCAAGAGCTGGAAGGTGCCCGAGCCGTACCCGGATTTCATCCCAGGGCTGATCGACCTGGCGGCCCGGCGCGGCTGGCTGCGCCTCGGTGTGCTGTTCGTCGGCGATCTGCCGGTCGCCGCCCAGCTCTGGCTGTGCCAGGGGGAGACCAGCCTCATCTACAAGCTCGCCTACGACGAGGACTACAAGGAGTTTTCGCCGGGCCTGATCCTGACCGTCGAGATGTTTCGCCAGGCGATCGATGTCGACCGATCGGCCATCATCGACTATGGCTCTGGCGACGATCCGTACAAGCGCGACTGGATGAGCGAGCGCCGGCAGTACTGGGGGCTGGAGGTGTATGACACCCGTTCGCTGGCCGGCTGGGCGATCCATGCCGCCAAGCGGCTGCGCGACCGGTTCAGGAAGCCCGCCGCGCCCGCGGCGACGGACATCGCGGCGGAGGTCGCGGCGGCGGCGCCTTCAGGCGGAAACCTCGTCGAGAATGGCGGCGAGCCGTCCGGTCAGCGCGCGGCGTGAGAATCGCGACACCAACTGGCTGTCCACAGGGGTGACCGCGGCGCCGCGGACGGCGTCCAGGAAGCCGCGCAATGTGGTGCCGATGTCTGCCGCTTCTTCGAGCGCGCAGACCGACTTCACACCGGCGCCGAGCATCGCCCGGCCGGTGTCGCCGTGCGGGTCGGCCAGCCCCAGGATCGGACGCCCCGCCCGGAAGTACTCGTACAGTTTGGCCGGCACCTGATCGTTGCAGTTGCGCCCCTGCATGGCCAGCAGGCCATCGACCTCGAGCATTTCGGCGATCGCCTGCACATAGGGGATCGCCGGTGCGATCTCGATGAACTCGCTGACCCCGTTGGCCTTGGCCAGCGAGTTCAGCAGGTCGTCATGCACCGCCGCCCGGAAGCGGATCACGAACTCGCCCGGCTCGATCCGTCCCGCCCGCTTCAGTGCGCCCAGCGCCTCGAAGAGGAAGGTCGGGTCGCGCTCGGACGGATAGACGATGCCGCTGTGAAGCAGCACCAGCGGCCCGCCCGTGCGCGGGCTGCGGGCCAGTGCGCCGGCCTGCTCGAACACCGCCTCGTCGTAGCCGTTCTCGAGCAGCGCGAAGCGCTCGGGCGGCAGTTGGGCGTAGCGGGTCCGGTAGGTCTGCAGTGCCGAGGCGGTGACGAAGACGAGCCGCGCCGCCTGCTGCGCCGCGGCGCTCTCGATGCGCTGGAAGGCCTGCCATCGGGCGGGCTCGGGCGGGTAGTCGTCCTGGGCCATCGGGTCGCGGAAATCGGCCACCCACGGCAGCCCGGTGCGCGCGGCGACCAGGGCGCCGAGCCGATGGGCGCTGGCGATCGGATAGGTGCTCCAGATGGCGGCGACATCGCGGCGGGCGCACACGCGTGCACCCATCCGGGCGCCCAGCCAGGTCCAGCTCGCCCAGCGATCCGGAAGCGACAGCCGCTCGAGGTAGCGGCCGCGAAAAGACAGATGCCGCGCGGTGTCCAGGCACGGTACCCGGACCACCTCGCAGCCTGGCGGAATCTGCGACACCGAATCGGGATCGGAGCGCTCGTAGGCGCTCGCGCTGACGGTCAGGACGATCGGATTCCAGCCGAACTGCGGCAGGTACTGGGCGAACCGCAGCGTGCGCTGGATGCCGCTGCTGCCGGTGAGCGGAGGAAAGTGAAAGGCGATCAGCAGGACGTTGCGCATCGGCATCAGGACCCTGCGGCCAGGCTGCGGCGGGTGCCCGTGCGTTTGGCCAGGTCCGGCAGCGAGGCGTCGCCCGAGACCGCCCGCAGCGCCATCTCGAGGGTCGCCAGACGGCACCACAGGGTCGCCGCGGCAGCCGAACGGGGCTGGTCGGTTCGCAGCGCCGCCATCAGGGCCTCTTCGTGCATCAGTCCGGTCGCGGCCAGCAGCGGGCTGGCCAGCCATTGCGCGAGCGGGCCCGAGGTCAGCGCGGGGGCCTGCCTTTGCGCCATCGACGGCGGCGGCGTCGCGGGCGCGGCATGCATCCTGGCCTGCAGTTTTTCCTTGGCGCGCCGGGCATACCAGCCGACTGCCGGCGCGAACGACAGCGCGTGGCGCCACTGGAACGGCCGTGCCGGATTGCCGGTGAACAGCAGGATGTCGGCGAGCGATGGCGCCATTCGGGCGGTGTAGGCGCGGCTGAGCAGGCTGTTGCGGCGCGCGCGCGGATGGGCGGTCAGCAGCGCGGCCAGCGGCGCCTGGAATCCCCAGGGGGACACCGCCGGCCAGATCTGGTTGGTGCTGCTGGCGATGCGCCCCTGCCAGCGCTCCATGCGCAGGTCGATGTGCAGCAGATCGAGCTGGGCGCATTGCGACAGGCCCGGATAGCGGCCGATCAGCCGTTCGATCATCGCGCGGCCGTGCGCCGGCCAGTCGACGCGCACGTCCTCGCGGAACAGCCCGTTTTGCGGCACCCGGTATCGGTCCGCGCTTTGGGCGGCCGCATCGATCGGCGATCGCGAGGTGAGCCGGCCGGCCAGGATGTCCGGCATGAAGATGGCCTTGGGACCCAGCCGCCAGGGATAGCCCCGGCCGGTCTCGCCGTAGGAGCCGTTCATGCTCAGCGCATAGCCGCGCGCACGGTGTTCGTGATGCACCCGCGCGATGCCCGCGAACTCGAAGGCGTCGAATTCGCCGTCGGTGAGCCGCAGGGAATCCTGCAGCGTGGTCCAGTCGGGCGCCGGGGCGGGCTGGCGATGGTCGTGCCGCCACCCGCCGGTCGCAGCCAGTTCGGCGCCGATCCGCACATCGTCGAGGTCGTCCGGACCGGTCACGGTGGAGACGAAGGGATGGCCGTGGGACAGCAGCGCGGCCGCCAGTGCGCGCGAGTCGTTGCCCCCGGTCAGGTCGGTCACCGGTGTGCCGTGGCCCGTCAGCATCGCCAGCGCCTGTCCGATCGCGCCGTGCATGTTCTCGAGCGCGCCCGCCAGCGGCACCTCGGTGTCGCGCAGCCGCTCGATCAGCGGTCGATGCGGGATGATCGACACGCTGCCATCGGGGCCGGTCTTCAGGATCGTGCCGCCGCGCAGCTTGAACACGTCCTTCCACAACGAACGCTCTTCGTTGGGTACCGCGAGGCTCAAGAATTCCTGCGCGCCGACCGGGTCCAGGGCAGCGGGCCCCAGCCGGGCCAGCAGCAGCGCACTCGAGCAGATCGCGACACCATCGGACAGCTTGCGCCAATAGAGGTGAAACGATCCCAGCACATCCGAGGCCACCACCGCCTCGCCGCGAGCCGGGTCGAGGAGGGCGAGACCGTAGATGCCATCGAGGCGGCTGCGCAGCGCCGCCATCGCGTCGGTGAACTGGGCTGGCGCGGGGACCGGGGTCTGATCGGGCTCGGGCCCGCTGGCGGGCCAGCTGTGTCCGCACCAGGCGAGCGCCGGCGCGAGAGGATCCGCGGATTGCCGGCGCAGGCCGGCCGGGCGCGCCCGCGATCCGGCGACCAGCAGCGCGCACGATGCGGACATCAGGGTTGCATCGGGCCGCACCTGCTTCCATTCGACGAAATGGTGGCGGGCAGCCTCGAGACGTCCTTCGGGATTCTGTCCGACCCAGAGAAATAGGTGACTCATCGACACATCTGCATGGGTTGTTCCAGCAGTTCCTGGTTCAAGGGGGATCGGCCTGGGGCGTGCCAATGCTAGCAGTTCCACCCTGGGAGCCATGTGACCGTTTGCCCGCGCGAAACGGCCGCCGCGCGTCCTGCGGCCAGTGGCCGCGGGCCGTGAAGTGGGCGTATCGCCGTTGACCGGTGAGCGGATGCCGAGCGTCCCCTTTCGTGGCAAATGCAACGGGTGCGCATCACCCGATGGGTCAGAATCCGGGTTCTTGAGTCGCGGATCGAAGATGGTGAATCTGATACATGAGGGTCTGCTGCAATCGGCGTCGAAGTCTGCTGAACGGGAGGCGATCAAGGACCGTTCGGTCTCGGTGAACTATGGCGATCTGGCACAGGCGGTCATCGGTTTCGCCGGTGCCTGTGCGGGCCTGGGACTGAAGCGCCACGACCGGGTGGCCGTCTGGGCCGACAAGCGTCTGGAGACGGTCGTCGCGATGTATGGTGCATCGGCGGGCGGGTGCGTCTTCGTCCCGATCAACCCCATCCTGAAAGCCGAGCAGGCGGCCTACATCCTGCAGGACTGCAATGTCAGGCTGCTGGTGACCACCGCCGAGCGCTGGGCCTCGATGACGGCGCTCGCGGCGCAGTGCCCCGACCTGCAGGACGTCGCGCTGATGAAGGGTCCCGCGGTCAAGGCCGCCGCGCCCGCGCGTCACGGACACATCGGCGTGCATGCCTTCGACGACCTGGGCAGTGCCGGTGCCGGGCCGGCCCATCGCTGCATCGATACCGACATGGCGGCGATCCTCTACACCTCGGGCAGCACCGGCCGGCCCAAAGGTGTCGTGGTGTCCCATCGCAACATGGTGGCGGGCGTGGACAGCGTGACCACCTACCTGGGCAACCACGCCGACGACCGGCTGCTGGCGGTCCTGCCGCTGTCCTTCGACTACGGGCTGTCGCAGCTGTCCACCGCTTTTTCGGTCGGCGCCTGCGCGGTCCTGCACAACTACCTGCTGGCTGGCGATGTGCTCAAGACGCTGGCCCGCGAGCGCATCACCGGCATGGCCGCGGTGCCGCCGCTGTGGATACAGCTCGCCGCGCTGCAGTGGCCGGCAGACATCGACGGGCATCTGCGCTACTTCACGAATTCGGGCGGTGCGATGCCCACCGCCACGCTGGCCGAGCTGCGCCGCCGCGTGCCGCGCGCCAAGCCGTACCTGATGTACGGACTGACCGAGGCCTTCCGCTCCACCTATCTGCCGCCCGAGCAGGTCGACCTGCGTCCCGACTCGATGGGCAAGGCCATTCCCAACGCCGAGATCCTGGTGGTGCGCGAAGACGGAACCGAATGCGCGCCGGGCGAGCCCGGCGAACTGGTCCACCGGGGCGCGCTGGTCTCGCTGGGCTACTGGAACGATCCCGAAAAGACCGCCGAACGATTCAAGCCGGTGCCAGGGCAGCGGCGCGAGCTGGTGATGCCCGAGATGGCGGTGTGGTCCGGCGATACCGTGCGGCGTGATGAAGAGGGCTTTCTGTATTTCGTGAGCCGTCGCGATGAGATGATCAAGACCTCCGGCTATCGCGTCAGTCCGACCGAAGTCGAGGAGGTGATCTATCGGACCGGCCTGGTGGCCGAAGTGGCGGCGCTGGGCGTGTCCCATCCGGTGCTGGGCCAGGCGATCGTGGTGGTCGCCCAGCCGGCCGCCGGCGGTGCGGCCGATTCGGCCTCGCTGCTGGCCGCCTGCAAGGAAGCGCTGCCGCTGTACATGGTTCCCCATCACATCGACTGGCACGACGGGGCGTTGCCGCGCAATGCCAACGGCAAGATCGACCGCAAGGAACTGGCCGGCGCGCGCGTCTCGCTGTTCGCACAAGAGGCATGAGATTGGTCGAATTTCCCCTGCACGCATCCCTCGAAGGCTTCGATGTCGTCGACGAAGAACTCGTCATCGGCGGCATCGGGCTGCGCCGCCTGGCCGAACGCGTGGGCGCGACGCCGTTCTATGCCTATTCGCGCTCGATCCTCGAAGCGCGCGCACGCGCGCTGCGCGCTCAGCTGCCGGCCGGCGTGCATCTGCACTACGCGATCAAGGCCAACCCGATGCCCGCGGTCGTGCAGCTGCTGTCGCAGTTCACCGACGGGCTGGACGTGGCCTCGGGCCGCGAGATGCGCGTGGCGCTGGACACCGGCGTTTCGCCGTCGCTGATTTCGTTCGCGGGTCCAGGCAAGTCCGAGGCCGAGATCAGCCAGGCGGTTGCGGCTGGTGTCACGCTGAATCTCGAGTCCGAGCGGCAGCTCGATCAGGCCCTGGCAGCGGGTCATCGCCTGGGCGTCGCGCCGCAACTGGCGCTGCGGGTCAATCCCTCGTTCGAACTCAAAGGTTCGGGCATGAAGATGGGCGGAGGCGCCAAGCCCTTTGGCATCGACGAAGCGCGCATCCCGGCGCTGGCCGCCCGCATCGAGGCCGATGGCCTGGCGCTGGTCGGGTTTCACATCTACTCGGGTTCCCAGAACCTGAACGCGGCGGCGCTGATCGAAGCGCAGCGCCTGACGGTCGAACTGGGGCTGAAGCTGGCCGGCTCGCTGCGTTCGGGCGTGCGCTGGATCAACATCGGCGGCGGGTTCGGGGTGCCGTATTTCCCGGGCGACAAGCCGCTCGACACCTCGGTGGTGCTCGATGCGCTCGCGCCGATGGCGCAGGCCGCGCGGGCCTCGGCCGATGCCCATCTGGTGATCGAACTGGGGCGTTACCTGGTTGCGCCGGCCGGTGTCTATGTGTGCCGGGTGATCGACCGCAAGGTGTCCGAAGGGCAGGTCTTCCTGGTGGTCGATGGCGGCCTGCATCACCACCTGGCGGCGTCCGGCAATTTTGGCCAGGTGATCCGCAAGAACTATCCGGTCGCGATCGGCACGGCCATGGGGCGTGCGCAGTGCGCGGTCCAGTCGGTGGTCGGCCCCTTGTGCACGCCGCTGGATCTGCTGGGCGATCGCATGTCCCTGCCGCTGGCCGATGTCGGAGACCTGGTGGTGGTCTTCCAGTCGGGTGCGTACGGGCCCAGCGCCAGTCCGACCCGATTCCTGTCGCACCCCGAACCGCTCGAAGTGCTGGTCTGACGGCCATGAGGTCCTCATCGCATCCCGCCCTGGAGGGCGGCTTCGGCCTGGCGGCGCCCGGGCAAGGCCTGCAGTGTTCCGGGCTCCAATCGCAGTCCGGCGAGATCGATGGCCTGCGGGTGGCGTGCCTGGGCCGCGTGCTGTTCCGTGATCCCGACCTGCGCGCGCAGGCCGGCACCGACGGACTGATCGCGGCACTGGCCGCGGGTTACCGGCGCCACGGTCCGCAGGTGCTCTCGCGTATCACGGGCGAGTTCGCGCTGGCCTTTGCCGATACGCGGCTGAACACCGGCCTGGTGGCGGTGGACCGCTACAGCACGCTGGCGATGTACATCGGCTCGCACGACGGCCAATGGGCGTTTGCCAGCGAACCGCTGCGGGTGGCCGCGCTGCTCGGACGCAAGCCGCGGCTGGATGCCGCTGCCTTGCACGCGTATGTTTTCTTTCATGTCATTCCGGCGCCGCTGTCGATCATCGAAGGCGTACGCCGGCTCGACATCGGTGAATACGCCGTCTTCGAGCACGGCTCGATGTCGGTTCAACGGTACTGGTCGCCGGTTTTCGAAGAAGCCAATCCCTTCGATTTCGGCCAGGAGAAGGCCGCCTTCATGGGGGCGCTGCGCCAGTCGGTGGCCGAGGCGTCCGAGGGCACGACACGCGCCAACCTGGGCTGCTTCCTGTCGGGAGGCACCGACAGTTCGACCATCTCGGGCATGGCCAGCGAGATGCTGGGCGGGGGTGTGCGGACCTTCTCGATCGGGTTCGATGTCCAGGCCTACGATGAGAGCTACTACTACCGGCTGGCGGCCAAGCACTTCAAGACCGAACACACCGAGTTCGTGCTGAACCCGTCGCACGCGGGCGAGCTGCTCGATGTCGTGGCCGGTCAGTTCGAACAGCCCTTCGGCAATGCGTCCGCGCTGCCCACGCTGTTTTGCGCCCAGCTCGCCCGCGAAGCCGGCATCACCCGCATGCTCGGGGGTGACGGCGGCGATGAACTGTATGGCGGCAACGAGCGATATGCGACGCAGGCGCTGTTCGCGTTCTATGACCAGGTTCCCGCGATCGTGCGCAACGGGCTGCTGGAGCCGCTGCTGTTCGGGCCGCTGAAATCGTCGGAGTTCGCGCTGTTCCGCAAGGCACGCGGTTACATCGAACAGGCCAAGACGCCGCTGCCCGATCGCCTGGGCGGCAAGTACAACCTGTTGAACCGGTTTGGCGTGGATCGGGTGTTCGAGCCGGCGGTGATCGCGTCGGGGCGCGGTTTCCAGCCGCTGGCGCTCGAGCGCGACGTGTGGGCGCGCAGCGATGCAGGTACGCAGATCAACCGGCTGCTCGCCTTCGACTTCAAGTTCACGCTGGGCGACGGGGACCTGCCCAAAGTCACCCGCATGTGTCACGCAGCCGGCGTCGAGGTCGCGTTTCCGATGCTCTCGGATCTGATGACCGACCACTCGTTGCGGCTGGCGCCCTCGCAAAAGCTCAAGCGCACCAAGCTGCGCTATTTCTTCAAGGAAGCGCTGCGCGGGTTCCTGCCCGATGAAATCCTGACCAAGTCCAAGCATGGCTTCGGCATGCCCTTCGGCGACTGGATGCTCGCCCAGCCGGAGCTGGCGGCCCGGGCCGACGACGCGCTCGCCGGCCTGGCCACCCGGGGCATCGTGCGTGCCGAATTCATCGAGCAGCTGCGCGACGCGGTCAAGGGCGGCCACGCGGGCTATTTCGGCGTGATGATCTGGGTGCTGATGATGCTCGAGCTGTGGCTTCGTGCGCACATGCCCGATGCTTCGTTCGGGGAGCGCGCGCCGTGAAGATCCTGCATGTGCTCGACCATTCGCTGCCACTGCACAGCGGCTACACCTTCCGCACCGCCGCGATCCTCACCGAGCAGCGCAGACGGGGCTGGGAGACCGTGCATCTGACCTCGCCCAAGCAGGGCGCCTCGGAGGCGCTGACCGAGCAGGCCGGCGGGTTCGAGTTTCACCGCACGCCGTATTCGCCGGGCTGGCTGTCGCGCGTGCCGATGGGCTGGCCGCTGGACGAGATGCGCGCCACCGAATCGGCCCTGGCGGACCTGGCCAGGCAGACCCGCCCCGACGTGCTGCATGCGCATTCGCCGGCGCTCAACGCCTGGCCGGCGCTGCGGGTCGGCCGCAAATTGGGTATCCCGGTGGTCTACGAGGTGCGGGCGTTCTGGGAGGACGCCGCGGTCGATCTGGGCACCAGCTCTGAATGGGGCATCCGCTACCGGCTCACCCGTCAGCTGGAGACCTCGGCCCTGCGCCGCGTCGATGCGGTGACCACCATCTGCGAGGGGCTGCGGGCCGACATCGTCGCGCGCGGCGTTCCGGCCGACCGGGTCACCGTCATCCCGAATGCGGTCGACACCCGCCGCTTTCAGCTGATCACCCGCAAGGACGAGGCGCTGCTGGGCGAACTGGGGCTGCAGGGCTGTGAGGTGATCGGGTTCTGCGGCTCGTTCTATGCGTACGAAGGGCTGGAGCTGCTGCTCGATGCGCTGCCTTCGATGGTGGCGGCGCGCCCGGCGATCAAGGTGCTGCTGGTCGGCGGCGGACCGCAGGAGCAGGCGCTGCGCGCGCAGGTCGAGCGCATGGGGCTGAACGACCGGGTGGTCTTTACCGGACGGGTCCCCAATGCGCAGATCGACCGGTACTACTCGCTGATCGATGTGCTCGCCTATCCGCGGCACCGGATCCGCCTGACCGACCTGGTCACGCCGCTCAAGCCGCTGGAGGCGATGGCCCAGGGGCGTCTGCTGGTGGCGTCCGACATCGGCGGCCACCGCGAGCTGATCGATCACGGCCGCACCGGCATGCTGTTTGCGCCCGACGATGCCACGAGCCTGGCGCAGGCGGTGCTGCGCCTGCTCGGCGATCCGGAACTGCAGCGCGCGCTGATCGCGCAGGGCCGCGCATTCGTCGAAACGCAGCGCAACTGGCCGGCCAGTGTCGCCCGCTACGACGCGGTTTATGCGCGCCTGCTGGCCGGGCGCGACCCGGTCCCGGCCGCCACGGGATCGTAGGCATGTTCGATCCGATCCGGATGCTGACCGGGCTGGTCTCGCCCGGCGGACAGCGGGGCCGGCTGCTGACGTTTTATTTCCATCGGGTGCTCGAGCAGCCGGACCCGATGCAGCCCGGTGAAATGGATGCGCGCCTGTTCGAGCTGACCCTGACGTGGATCGGCGAGCAGTTCCAGGTGCTGCATCCGCGCGAGGCCTGCGAACGCCTGCAGCGGGGCGATCTGCCCGCCAGAGCCGCCGTCATTTCCTTCGACGATGGCTATCGCGACAACCACGATGTGGCCTTGCCGATCCTGCTGCGCCATCGGATGTCGGCGGTTTTTTTCATCGCCACCGGCTACATGGGCGAGGGCGTGCAGTTCAACGACCGGCTGCGCGAGGCCTTTCGGGTGCTTGCCGCCCCCGAACTGGATCTGGGCTGGGCCGGGCTCGGCCGGCTGGCGACCGCCAGCCTGGCCGATCGCCTGCACGCGCTGGGCCAGGTCAGGGAATCGGTCAAGTACCTCGAGCCCGACGCCCGGTGGGCGGCGGTAGAGCGCATCGAAGCGCTCTGCGTGGCCAGCGGCGGCGTGCTGCCGAGCGGGCGCATGATGATGACGCCGCAGGAGGTGCGCCAGCTGGAGGCCAGCGGCATGGAAATCGGCGGGCACACCCGGACCCACCCGATCCTGCTGGCCGTGGACGACACCAGCGCTTTTGCCGACATTCAGTCGGGCCGGGATGACCTGGCGGCCGTGCTCTCAGCGCCGCCGGTGCTCTTTTCGTACCCGAACGGCAAGCTGGGCCGCGATTTCGGCCTTCAGCACGTCGAGATGGCCAAACGCGCCGGATTTTCGTTTGGTTTTTCGACCGAACGGGGCGTGGGCACCTGCCGCAGCGACGCGATGATGCTGCCGCGATTCATGCCCTGGCACGGCACGCCGCTGAAGTTCAAGGTGCAGGCGCTGCGGGCGCTCGGACAGTGAGTCGGGCATCGCGATGTACGTCCAGTTTCGGGCGATTCCATCTTCGCCCAGGCGGAATCTGCGATCCCTGCCGTCCGCATGCAGCGAACATTTCGCGTGGCGATTTCGGCCAGGCGGCGCACGATCCTTGTCGCTTCGTCAGTGCCTTGTGCCCGTTGGATCCCAGGGCAGTGCCAAAACAACGGACCTGGCGTCTGCTGCGCTACAGTCCGGACCGCGGAGGCCTCTGAATCCGATGTACAAACTACTGCTCATGACTGCGGCGAGCACGCCCGAGCGCAAGGCGCTGGTCGCCGTATTATTGAATCTCCCCTACGTCAAATTGGCGCAGGGTGGCGAAGTGTTCGCGCACTCCGCGGTTGGCCTTTGCCTCGCCAGACAAAACCCGGTTGCCGTTTGGCTCTTCAAGCGACCGGGAACGGTCTTTGGCGTAGCGCGCGCCGACTGCGCATTCGTGCCGATCGGCTCGCCTCTCAAGGCTGAGAGGATGGCCGGCAGCTTGACCGACCGTTACATCTGCGTGCTGGCGACGACACGACCGTGTTGCAGCTCGCACTTACCATCGCTGCCGCACTGCGTCGAATTGCGCCACACGATCCGCATCCTCGGCGCATCGCCGGTCGGAGCAGGCGCGCCCGGCGACGAGCCGGGTGCGGCCGTGGACGCATTCGGCCGTCTGCCTGTTGCCGCGAAGGACGCCGCTCACTGCATGATCGACACCGACAAGACCGCGAATCTCTTCAGATCGTGGAGCACCGGGCGATGCACGCGGGCGCTGCTTCCTTTTGCGTGGTCGCAGGCGCGCACGGGGCGGCGTCGTGTCTGGAACAATGTGCCCGAGACTGCATATTGGGGGTGCTGCCTGTCATGTGCCTGCGGGCGATCGCGTCAGCCCGATCGAGATCGAGGAAGTGCTCTGTCGCACGCACCTCGTGCCAGAGGCAGCGACGTTTGGCGTGAAACGCCCGACGCTTGGACAGGTGATCGTCGCGCTCATGCGGCCGGCCGCCGGTGCCGCCCAGGGCACCGAGGCGCTGCGCACAGGATGGCGCCGGGCGTTGCGGCGCTGCTTGCTGTCCGCCGCGTCGACTGGAACAGACGCTCTGCCGCGCGACGATACCTTTAGTATCGAGCGAAAGGCGTTAACGACGGCGCGCTCGGGTTTGTTTGAGTCCACTTAGGTCATCCGCGGAAATCTACCCACCATGCACCACAGCGTCGCACCGCAAGCACGGCACGATAGAGTCGAGGTTTCCATGATGGACGGTTGGTCGAGGGCAGTCTTGTCGCGCGAGTTCGCCGCGAGCATGCTGATTGCATTGCTCGCGCTCTCCGTCGGGTGGGTCGGCTTCACTGCGAGCGATGATCAGTACTACTACTCGGCGGCCCTGAAGTGGCTCGAGCCCGGGTGGTACCTGCCCGACTACTTTGGCCGCATCCGCAATTCAGTTTCGGTGCCGATCGCATGGTCGATCCTGTTGTTCGGTGACCGCGAGATCGCCGTTATTCTGCCGAGCGCTGCCTACTACCTGGCGACTCTTGCGCTGACGTTCGTGGCCGTTAGCCGGGTCGCCGATCGGACGGTCGCGTTTCTCGCGTGCGTGGTATTTGCGACGTTCCCCGTGGTGGTTACGTCTGCAACGACGGCATCGGCCGACATCGCGGAGCTGTTTTGGGCCTCGGTCGCGTTCTGGTCGTTCTTCCATGCATGGCGCGGCGAGGATCTGCGCGTTGCGGCGCTGTTTGGCTGCGGCGCTGCGATGGCGCTCGCGTTCAGCGGCCGCGAGACCGTGATTGGACTCGGACTGTTCGTGGCCGGCGCGATCCTGCTGGGTAGGCGGATCGGGCGTATGCAGATCGTGTGGGTTGCTGCAGGAGGCTTGACAGTGCTGGGGGCCGAGGCGCTCTATTACACGCTTGCCGGCGGAGATCCCCTGCTGCGCCTGTCGCTCTTCCTGAACGGAGCATCCTCATCGAACGACCGTGCGTCTGTGGCTGCCTTCAGCGTCGACGATAGCGGCGCCTTTCGCGTGCACCCACTCGTCGATCCGTTGCTGCTAGTGCTTGCGCGGCACATGTTCGGACTGGGCTACTGGGCATTTTTCGCGGTGCTGTTCCTCTTCCTGGCCAGGCGACGCCCGGCCGTCTCCGGTGCAAGTCCTGCGGTCTGCGATCTGCACAGACTCGCGCTCTGGGCCGGCGTCGTTTGGTTCTTGTTCGTGGCCGTGGCGCTATTTCGTATCAAGCTGCTCGGCCGGTACTACATCGCACCGGCGTGGTTCTTCACCGTCGGCTCGGCAGCGTTCATCTGCGCGCATCGGGTCGGGGCGCTTCTCCCGCGTAGGCTCTGGCTGGCTGCGACTTGCATTGTCGCGATCAATTTAGGCGGCATGGCGCTCGAGAACAAGAACCCGAGGCTAGCGGAGCGCGAGCTCGCCGCATTCGCGGCGGCGGCGTCGCGCGAGACGGTGTTCACGGACCCGTACACGGCGGTCTATGCAGCCGAGTTCCTGAACTGGGCGGATGTTCCACCGGAGCGTGTCAAAGGGGCGCCGCCAGTTAATGGTGCGCTCTACTTCGTAGTTCCTTCGCGTATCGCCATGCCGAATCGGCTCACTCCGGAGTCGATGCTGCCGGCGCTTCAGATTAGGCCCGAATGGACAGTGGTGCGCAGGATCGAAGGCCCGGCGGCGTTGCCCTCGCCACTGGTTCCAGCGGTTCGCGGCGCATGGTTCATTCCCGAGTGGTTGAGGGCCAAGCTGGCCGAGCCGCGCGGCAGCGTAATCGTCGTCCGTGCGTCGGCGTCTGGAGCCACAACAGGGAGACCGCAGTGACACCCTGGCTCGTGGTCCTGCTCGTCGTCTATTCGGTGATGCTCGCGTCGGGGCAGATCCTGTTCAAGCTGTCCGCCGAGGCTGCACGCGAGCGAGGGGGGAGTTTCCTCGTGTCCTTGCTGGTCGAACCGAAGTTCGCAATTGCGATCGCCCTCTACGCGGCGCTGACGCTGCTTTGGACGTGGATACTTTCGAAGGTGCCCCTGTCGCGCGCGTATCCGTTCGTGGCACTGGCCTTTGTCGTCACACCGGTCCTGGCGCACTCACTGCTGGGCGAGCGGATTTCCGTCGGCCTCATCGTGGGGACGGGATTGGTGATGGTCGGTCTGATGGTGGTCGTCTATGCAAGGTGAGAGCCTGATTGGCCCCACCGCCTCCTCGGCGGTCAGGGAGCTCGTGATCGTTCCGAAGGGTGGCATCGCCGTGGTGATTCCATGTTTCCGGGTGCGTGGCAAGGTCCTGAAGGTTATCGAGCGGATCGGACCGGAGGTCGACCGCATCTACGTCGTCGACGACGCCTGCCCCGAGGGCACGGCAGACCTCGTGCAGAACGTATGCCGCGATCCGAGGGTTGTGGTAATTCGGCTGCCGGTCAACCAGGGTGTCGGCGGCGCAGTCGCCGAAGGGTATCGTCACGCGCTGCATGACAGCGCCCAGATCGTGGTCAAGATCGACGGCGACGGCCAAATGGCCCCCGAACTCGTGCCTGGGCTCGTCGCGCCGATCCTCTTGGGGCTTGCGGACTATGTCAAAGGCAATCGATTCTTCTTTCTCGACGGCGTCAAGCGGATGCCCATGGTCAGGCTCGTGGGCAACGCAGGGCTGTCGTTCCTGACCAAGCTGTCCACAGGCTACTGGCAGGTGTTCGATCCGACGAATGGCTTCACGGCGGTGTCCCGCCAGGCGCTCGAACGTTGCGACCTGACCAGAATCAGCAAGCGCTACTTCTTCGAATCGGACATGCTGTACCACCTCGCGCTTGCGCGCGCGGTGGTCGTCGACTTCCCGATGAAAGCGGTTTACGAGGACGAGCAGTCGAGCCTTCGACCGATGCGCATCATTGGCAGCTTCCTCAAAGGGCACAGTGCGAATTTCGCGCGCCGCATGCTCTATACATATTTCGTTCGCGGGTTCTCCTTGGCCTCGATTGAGTTGATCCTCGGTCCGCTTCTGATGCTGTTCAGTGTTGTATTCGGGGCGAGCGAATGGATCGCTTCGGTCAATGCCGGAGCGCCGGCGCCTGCCGGTACGGTCATGCTCGCTGCACTGCCGGCGATTCTGGGCACGCAACTGACACTGTCCTGGTTACACTTCGACATCGAAAGTGAACCGCGCGTTCCAATCACGCCGCAGAGGTGGCGCCGAAAATCCGAACAAGGCGATATGCGGGTACCCTGCGATATCGATGCGGGCCAAAGGCCCGAGAAGGTAGGATCACCATGAGCAGAAGACCCCGCAGGAACCACTCAGCGCTGTTCAAGGCCAAGGTGGCCCTGAACGCGGTTGGGGCTAGAAGGCCGTGGCCGAGTTGGCCAAGCAGCATGACGTGCACGCCAACCAGATCGTCTGTCAATGGGAAGAACCAGCTGCTCGAGCGCGCAGCCAGCGTCTTCGGGTCGGAATCGTCCGCCGAGCCGACGGTTGATCTGAAGGACTTGCACGCCAAGATCGGCCAACTGGCATTAGAGAATGATTTTTTATCAGGCGCGCTCACCAAGGCCGGCATGCTGAGCGCAAAGCGATGATCGACCGCACCCACACCCTGCCGATCACCCGGCAGGCTGAGTTGGTTGGCATCAGCCGAGGCAACGTGTACTACCTGCCACGCGCTGCCAGCGAGTCCGACCAGCGGCTGATGAAGCGAATCGATGTCCTGCACCTGGCGCACCCGTTTGCCGGCGCGCGGATGCTGCGCGACTTCCTCAACCGCGAGGGCTTCGAGTTCGGACGGCGGCACGTCGCCACGCTGATGTCGCGCCTGGGGACCCCCAGGCGCTTTACCAGACGCCCAACACGAGCAAGAAGCAACCCGGGCACAAAGAGGTGGCGCCGGAAATCCGGACACGGCGATAAGTGGGTACCCTGCGATATCGATGCGGGCCAAAGGCCCGAGAAGGCAGGATCACCATGAGCAGAAGACCCCGCAGGAACCACTCACCGCTGTTCAAGCCAAAGGTGGCGCTGGACGCGATTCGAGGCGAGAAGACATTGGCCGAGTTAGCCAAGCAGCATGATGTGCACGCCAACCAGATCGTCGACTGGAAGAACCAGCTGCTCGAGCGCGCGGCCAGCGTGTTCGGGTCGGAATCGTCGGCTGAGCCGACGGTTGATCTGAGACCTGCACGCCAAGATCGGCCAGCTGGCATTGGAAAACGATTTTTATCAGGCGCGCTCACCAAGGCCGGCATGCTGAGCGCAAAGCGATGATCGACCGCACCCACACTCCTGCCGATCACCCGGCAGGCCGAATTGGTCGGCATCAGCCGAGGCAACGTGTATTACCTGCCGCGGGCCGCCAGCGAGGCAGACCAACGCCTGATGAAACGCATCGATGTCTTGCACCTGGCGCACCCGTTCGTGGGCGCCAGGATGCTGCGCGATTTCTGAACCGCGAGGGCTTCCCGGTCGGGCGGCGGCACGTCGCCGCCTGATGTCGCGCATGGGGATCCAGGCGCTCTACCAGACGCCCAACACGAGCAAGAAGCACCCCGGGCACAAGGTCTACCCGTACCTGCTGCGCGGGCTCAAGATCGACCGTGCAAATCAAGTTTGGGCGACCGACATCACGTACATCCCGATGGCCTGCGGCTGGCTCTATCTGTGCGCCATCGTCGATTGGGCGAGCCGCCGGGTGCTCGCTCACCGGGTGTCGATTTCCATGGAAACTGCGTTTTGCGTGGAGGCGCTGCAAGAGGCGCTGGCCAAGCATGGGCAGCCTGAGATCTTCAACACCGACCAAGGAAGCCAATTCACGAGCGAGGACTTCCACAGCGCCCCTGTTGGCCCTTGGCGTGCAGATCAGCATGGATGGCAAAGGGAGCCTGGCGCGACAACGTGTTCGTCGAGCGGTTGTGGCGCTCGGTCAAGTACGAGGAGGTCTACTTGCACCGCCTACGACTCGGTCGGCCAGGCCAAGGCAGGTATCGGACGCTACTTCGCCTTCTACAACGCCGTGCGCCCCACTCGTCGCTCGACACGCAGACCCCGGACGAGTTTTTACTTGCGACGCTGCCGGCGATGAAACAGGCAGCATGAACGGTGAATCCGAGTTGCCCACCGCGTCGGTCGTGCGTTCGTCGCAAGCGACGCCCGCCCGCCGCCATGGACAACTCTCACCGCGGGTACTCCGGCAGGAATCCACTTATCAAAGTCGTCTTTCTGTTCTGACAACCGGAGCCACCTCTACGTGCCCCTACAACAGGCTGAGTTGCTGCGTTTGGGTGGGCGTCTTGACCTTCAGTGCCTTGAGCACCTGGCTGAGTTCCGTCGTCATCGTCGATACGCCCGACAGCGGCTGCGCCCCGTTGATCGACACCCGGTGATGCTGGATGCGTTTCAGCGATTGCAGCGCCCGCTCCGGCGTGAGTCCCGTCTGGCCCTCGCGCAAACGCATGCGCATCACGCGGTGCAGAATCAGCGCCATGAAGCAGATCGAGGCGTGCGCCCGAATGCGCTCCGGCAGCCGGTGATACACCGGCCCGATTTCCAACTCGATTTCAGCACCTTGAAGCCGCGCTCAATGTCGGCCAGGGATTTGTAACGCTCGATGACCGCGCCGGGCTCCAGGTCCTGCACGTTGGTCACGACCAGCAGCTTGCCGTCCATCATCTCGGCCAGGCGCAAGGCATCCTCGTCGATGGCGTAGCTGAACAGCTCGGCCTTCAGATCGACCTTGATGATATTGGCGAAGTGGGCCTCGCACACCGCCCGATAGAACCTCGCCTTGGTGCCGCTGTCCGAGAGCTTGCGGCCGCGCTTCTTGACGCCCTCGTCTTGACCCTCGAGCTTGCCGACCCAGCCGCTGGCCAAGGCTTCCAGTTCGGCCATCTTGGCCCGGCGATTCTGACGCTGCTCCAGTGCCACGACCGGGTCGTGCGCGACCACCAGGCGCAGACCGTTCCAGGCGATCTCGCCGGTGGTCTCGGTATCGCCCTGGTCGCACGTGCGTTGGAAGTCTTCCAACAAGTCGGCGAACTCCGTGTATCGCCGGCCCGGCACCGCGATGATGAACTCCAGGGCCTGGCCTTGGCTCGACCCTTGCCCCTTGGTCGGGTTCAGGTGAATGGCCTGCAGCGCCTCCAGATTGTCCAAGCTGAGCAGGCCGCGATCGGCCACCAGCACCAGGCGGCGCAGATGCGGGAAGCGTTGCATGACCTTCTTGACGATCGGCAGCATCGTCTTGGTCTCGGCGGTGTTGCCCTCGAAGACCTCGTGATAGATCGGCAAGCCCTCGCTGGTCTGCACAACGCCCAGCATGAATTGACGAGTGATCAAGCCCTCCTTGGCCATGCCGAACTGACGAACATCGCCGGCCACCGTGGCGAGCCCTTCGGAGCGGATCGTCGTCATGTCGTAGAACGCCACCGACAAGTCCTGGTCGACCAAGGGGCGCAGCAGCGAGGAGATCACTCCATCGACTGCGTCCTGGTTATCCATCAGCGCGTCCATGCTGCGCAGCAGCTGCTGATGCGTGAGTTCCGTGACCTCGACATCAGGCAAGGCCACCGTTTGCACCCAGCGCAAGACGCCCAGCTTGGATTCCGGGTCGCACAGCCGGTTGAGCACCATGATGCGAATCAGGGCCTCGACGTCGATGGTGTGGCGGGTGCGGCGAAAGACGCGGCGCAGATCGGAGAACCCCAGTTCCTTCCACAGTTCGGTCAGCGTCCAGACATTGCCCAGCGCGCGAGCAGTCTCAAAGGACAGCGACGAGGCGGCCAGCACAGGTGTCGCGCTTACCTTGGCCGCCATCGGCTCGCGGCCGGCCACCTTGAGCAGGCCATCGATGACGGAATCGAGTTCACCGGCCAACTGATCCGCCCGCCCCAGCGTGGCGACGGTGCGCTTCTTTACCCGCCCGGCGTCGTCGCGATAGGACTCGACGAGCTGAACGTAGCGACGCGGGCCGGAGGTGGTGACCTTGACGAACATGCCGCCACGGTATCACACACACGCAAGAATCCCAACAACGGCCAGATTACGAAAAACGTGCCACCACAAGAATTCCCGCAGCACGCTCCCAAGTCATTGTTTCTTCAAGAAAGACGCCGAAATCGGCGGCGCAAGGTGTCGAACTCGGGAGACCCGACTGTTCGAGGAATTGAACCTCCCAAAACCGCTCGCTCGATCCCTGTAGTGTCATTTTCTTGATGGCAGGTCCTGCCAAATCAATCACTTACGCAATCAACTGCGGAACTTGGGGGGCCCGGCTATCAGCCAGCATTATGAATGTTGGCTTCCACACGAAACGACGAAGGGCCCCGCCGGGACGGGCCGATTCCGCTGGATGGGCCGATTCCGCTGGATGGGCCGATTCCGTTGGACGGGAAAACCCCCGACAGCGCGGGCCGCCTACAACAGCATTTCCTGGCCCGACTTGAAACGCTGGTCGGTCAGGCGAAGTATTTCGGTGCACAGCATTGCCTCGTGATATCCCGCGAACCAATCCGATCCCTTCCCCTGGTCGGGCCGGTCGGCGGTTCGATACCAGCCGCCGTAGGTCGGATCGATGAAATGCGCCTTGGTAAAACCGAGCACGGCATCGAATTTCGGCCGCAGCGCGGCGCGCTGCCGCTGGACCACGAAATGGGCGATGGCTCTCAGCGCTTCGGCATGGCACCAAAATACCAGCAGCGGATCACGCACGGCCCGATCGTAGGTCAGTTCATGGGGCACGCTGCCATTCGTCGCGTGGATGCCATGTGCCGCAGCGAAATCCACCACCCGGCCGCCCGCCTCGTGGAATTTCGCCGGCAGCCCGACCGCGGCTGCCCGGCTGAACAGGAAAGCCATTTCGAAATTATGACCCACCCGGATCTCGCCGCCGGGAAGGGGCTTCAGGTCTTCGGTGAGGTGTTCGTAGAAATAACCTTCCTTTTCATTCAGAAAATATTTCAGAATATGTTCGCCGATGACATTCAGATCATCGAGCAGCACCCTGGACGGCGACGCCCGATTCAGGGCAAGAATGGCCTCGAACGTGTGCATGGCGACATTGAGGCCGGTCAGCGCATAATCAGGCCGCTTCCCGGAGACCAGCGCCCGGATATCGACATTCAGCCAGGTCGTCAGCGCCGCATCCAGAAAGCGCTTTTCATTGGTCGATCGGTACGCGTGCGCAAGGGCGAAAATCGCCTGCATCTGCCCGTAAACATGCACTTCCGGATCCAGTATCTTGCCGTCGGGAGCGATCTCCTTCACCCACAGGCCCGGTTCTGTGGGGTGGCGGCATTTGAGCAGCAGAAAATCGGCGGTTCGCACCAGCGCATCCTGAAAGGCAGGCTCGGCGCTGACCTCATACCCGGCAGCCATGACATAGATGGCGCGCGTCTGGGTAATCAGGGTGCCCCGCTGCTCGCCCGTGACCTTCCAGTCCCGGGTGATATTCGGAGAATAGAACCCGTTCGGGGCAACCGCCGCTTTCAGCCGCGGGCGGGCGTTTCCGCCGAGCAGCAGTTCGCGATACCAGTGCGCATCGGCAGTCAGGAAATTGGACGCCGATTTGACGGACGCCGGCGAACCAGCGGCGGCTGCGGCGGCTGCGGCGGCAGGTGCGGCAGGTGCGGCCGCGGGGCCCGAGGCGGGCGGTTGCGCGACCGTGGAAGACGATTGATCACACCCGGGCAACCACAGGCTGGCCAGCGACAGGGGAACGGACAGCGCCAGGCGCCGCCGCACCGGATCAGAAGCGAAATGGGACACTTCGGTCAAACCGAGACTCCTTGCAATTCGCCCGGCCCCAGAAAGCGATTGTTTTCGAGATGCACCTTGACCGGGCCGGGTGCGACTCTCAAGAACACGCCCGCCACCGCGCGATTCTCCAGGGAATTGTCCAGCATCTGAAGCCGGTTGATCGGGTGCAGGTAACCTTCGGTTCCATAGGACACCATGACCTGGTTCTGGGTGCCCGACTCCTGCACGATGCGTGTCCCCCGCACCAGAACGTCCCCGCCCTCCGGAAACTCGAGCTCGTAGCTGGCCTGCCCGTGGGGGCCGTCGATCAGCCGGCAATGGATCACGGTGCTCGACGCCGCGCGGGTCTTGAGCAGATGCCCCCGGAACCCGGTGTGAAACCAGCTGTCCGTCGCCCGAAAGCTGGCGATGCGGCCCACGTAGAGGTTGTGGCCGAACCGGTTCCCGGTGCGGCGCCCTTCGAATTCGCAGTTTTCGACCGTCAACCGCGCACCCGGTTCGTTGCCAGTCAGCATGCCGACCTCGTTATCGGCAAAGCGGCAGGCCGCCAGGCGCAACGATCCGTTCTCGAAGCGGATGCCCGCGCCATTGGCGCCGGCGACACGAGCGCCCTCGAAGGCAATGCCTTCGATGTCGAACGAACCATTGCGCAACACCCAGATCGCCTTCGCCTCGGCGGCGGCGCCATCGGCCAGCAACCGGACCGTCCCGGGAATCCGGGCCCTGATCTGCAGGAGCGATTGCGGCCAGACGGCAACGTCGGCGCGGTAGATTCCCGGATCGATCTCGACCGTGTCGCCATCCCGGGCCAGCCGCGCAGCCTGGGAGGGAAGCTTGATGTCCCCGTGCGGATCGACCCGGATGATCCGCCCTTGTGTGGCCCCGGCCGGCACGCTCAGCGCAGAGGCCACGGCCATCGGGATGCGGATTGCCCCGGCACCCGCCGATGCCAGCACGCCGTTGCCCGCGGACCGAACGAACCGGCGGCGATCGGCCGAGGTCGCGCCCGAACCAGGCCGGGATCGAGAAGGTGACGCGGCGTCCATGATGGAATTGCCCGAGGTGAAGGGTGCTGATCGAAGCTATCACACGCCCCAGGTCCCGCTGGAAGTGACAACGTCACGGTGCCATGCACATGCCTGGCGCAGGCCAGGGCGTCTGCCCGCCCAGTTGCAGAAACCCGTCATCGCGCGTCCCTCCCCCCTCCCCGGACGGCCCCTCCGTCACCCGGACCGGGGGTTTGCGGGCGAAGCGGCACCAGAGGCCGCAACGCGACTTCGCCGATACCCAGGCTCGCCGCTTCGGCCAGTGCCTGATCGTCGGGGGTGTTCCCGGCATGCCGCGCGGGCTGTTGCAGCCGAGCGGTGGACGAGACCCGGACCGGCCAGCGCGGCAGAGCACGCCCGCCGGCATCGCGAGCATCGTAGAAGTCGCAGGTCCACGCCCGCGGCGACGCGGACGTCGGCGCCAGGCCCAGTGACAAGGCGCCCAGCCGACGCGCCTGGGCAGCCGCGCAACCGTCGATGCTGCGCATCACCCACGCGCCCAAACGACCGGCAAGGGGTACGGTGAGCGGCACGCCATAGGTGAACTCGATTTTCAGCAGATTCGCATCGGCCAGCGTCTGGCCGGAACTGGCACCGACTCGGGGATCGCTGCGCAGGCCCCTGGCCACCAGATTGTCGGTGGGGATCTCTGGCGAGTCCGGCAACGGCAGGCCTTGTGCATCCAGACTGGGGACGGCCCAGTCATCGAAGCTGCGCTGGGTGGGCGAAAGCTGGCGCCAGCGCACCCAGCCGGCCGCCTGGCCGGCAATCAGATGCGCCTGCGTTCGGGCAACCGCGGCCAGATGATCGGCCGCGCCATCGGCCCCGTACAACCAGGGACTCAAGCCGCGGGCCAACCCGGCCTCGATGGCCTGTGGCGCGGCATGACCGACCGCCCCGCTGCGCACGGCTTCGGTGGCACTGTGCTGCACGGCCTGGCGGGCATGCAGCACCAGGCCGAACTGCAGCGCCGACAAACCGGCGAACAGCACGATCGGCAACGCGAGCAGCGCTTCGAGTGCGGCGAAACCGCGGGAGCTCCGGCTTGCCGGCACCCACCGCAAGCTGCGAGCGGCGCGCGGGCGCGCGAGGCCCGCACCGGCCTATCGCTGGAAGACCGGGCGCTCACGCGGTTCCCTGGCATGCCCGGGCGATGGATCGCGCCCATCCTGAGTCGCTGCGCCCGGCGCATCGCGCAGGTACTCGACGGTGGCCCGCGGACCGTGTCCCGGCACGAGACCACGCACAGCCGACCGGCCCGCGGGAACGCGATCGCCGGCGCTGCCGGCGGCACCACGGAGGCTCGGAATGCCGGCCCGCCCGGCACCGGAAAGCCAGGCGCCATCGATGGAACTCGTGCGGGCAGGCATCGCCCCCGCATCCAGCGTTCGGACCGACTGGTCGAGCTGGCGCCATTCGGCCGCCGCTGTGTCGCGAATGCCGGCAGTGACCGAGTCAATGGGCAATCGCAGGGTCTGGAGTTCGTTGAGCGACTCACGCGCCAGTTCGAGATTCACGGCCGCGAGATTGGCCAGCGCCTTGGCGCGCACGTCCGTCGCCTCGCGCGTTGCGGGCTCCAAACCGCCCGCTTCCGGCGCCGGCGCCGGAAGCTGCGCTGCTTTTCGGTAGGCGCTCGCGGCCGACGCCAGCTGATTGCGCTGGTGATGCAGATTGCCCATGCGCAACCACGCTGTCCGATTGCGGGGATCCAGTTCGATCAGACCGCGATATGCCTCCAGCGCCTGAACCCATTGACGGCCGCGGTACAGACTCTCGGCCTCGTCGAGCAGGCGCGCGATTGTTTCGGGTGCCAGCGAGCGCAGCAAATGAATCGGGCCCAGCAAGGCGCGCGGGCTCACCGGCGATGCCTGCACGAGGCCCGCCGATGCGCCCGCGGGCATTGCCGCCGGCAGGGCGTCGAAAAGCTGCTCGGGATCCGCCTTCCACTCGGGCTGGAATTCGATCGACACGGGTTCCGGAGCCGGCGGGTCCTCGAGCAGCGGCGCCCCTGCCTGGCAGGGATCGCCCTGCATGCCGATCAGCAGTGCCAGCACAGCCGGCAGGAATGCCATCGGTGCCGCAGTGCTCAGGGCATTCCAGTCGACGCCACGGGTATGGCGCAGGCGAGTGCCCAGCGTCACCCCGCGGGCCGCCGCCCCACCCGCCTTCAATTCGACCACCGAATGCGCCTGGCCGTGCCATCGGCAACGCCAGGGCTTCACCGATTCATCGATCCGAAGCACCCGGCCGCTCCGATCCAGGAACACCAGGTCAATGGGGAAACGCATGCCCAGCGTGTGCACGCCACGGCACGGCACCAGCCACAGCGCCTCGTCAGGACACGCCTTGCGACGCCCCAGCCACCCGACCAGCCGGGCCACGAATCCTTCCGCTTTGACGATCTTCATTTCAGCCACCCCTCCATCAGCATGCGACCCACGATCGGAAACAGCAGCACGGCAAACGTGCACGGAAAAATGAACACCAGCAGGGGCAGCAGCATCTTGACCGGCGCTTCCATCGCCAGCTTCTCCGCACGCTGAAAGCGTTCGTTGCGACGCTGCTCGGCCTGTGCCCGCAAGATGGGCGCCAGTGCACTGCCCTGCTGTTCAGCGACGATCAGTGCCGAGACCAGGCTGCCCACCGCCGGCAGCGCCAGGCGCTCGGCCATGGCCCGCAGCGCCTCGGCCCGGACGCGCCCGGCTCGCAGGTCGCGCAGGACCCGCTCGAACTCCTGGCGCAACGGCCCGGGCGGCCCCTTGTCGGCCGCCTGCGACAGGGCCGAGGCCAGATTCAGGCCCGACTCCACCGCCAGCGTGATGACGTCCAGATAAAAGGGCAGTTCGCGCAGCACGGCGCGCTGGCGCTGCGCAATGCGGTCGGACAGCCAGGTGTCGGGCAGCAGGAAACCCAGCCCGCCCGCGGCGCACAGCACGAAAAACGGGGCCACACCCGCGGGGCTCCACGCCACCGACACGACGACGATGCCGATCGCCCCCGCGAGCACCTTGCCGGCGGCATAACGGTCCGCGCCGATCACCGCCTCCAGGCCGGCTCGGCGCAAGCGATCGAGAATGGCGAATCGGGTATGCGCCGCCAGCCAGGCACCGAGATGCGCAGCCAGCGGGTCGATCAGGGGCGCGCCCCATCGCCACAGCAGTGGCGGCCTGGGCTGCGGACCGGCAGCGGATTGTGTGTGCGCCGGGCGCGCCGCCAGAAAGCCTGCCAGCCACAGGACCGCAAGGACCACCGATGCGGCCAGCGCGGCAACGATCGCCAGCATCGGCAGTCCAGAATCGCCGCTGAAAGACACGAGGCCCGCGGACATCGGCGCCGGATTCATACGTCGATCCTCACGATGCGGCGCAGGAAGTACAGGCCCATGCCCTGCATGATCAGCAATGCGGCGCAGGTGGCCCAGCCGAACGCGGTGGACACCAGCAGGCTCATCGCATCCGGTTCGATCAGGGCCAGGGCCCCGGCACACAAGGCGGGCAGCATGCCCATCGCCCATCCTTGCAGCCGGCCTTGTGCGGTGAGCGCCCGGATCTTGCCTTCCAGCGCGATCTTTCGGCGCAGCGAATCGGCCAAGGCTTCGAGCGTCTGGGCAAGGTTGCCGCCGGTCTGGCGGCTGATGCGAAGCGCGGCGCAGAGCAGAAGCGTCTCTTCCAGTGGCGCCCGGCGTTCGAGCCCGGCCAGTGCAGAGTCGAAACTGGCGCCGATGCGTTGTTCGCGCAGCATCAGTTCGAGCTCCTGGCGAAACGGCGGCGGGACCTCGGCGGCCGATTGCGCCATCGCCTGATTCAGGCTCATGCCCGCGCGCAGGCCGCCGGAGAGCAGCATGGCAATGTCCGGCAGCTGCTGGCGCAACGCGATCAGCCGGCGGCGGCGCAGCCACCACAAGGCCAGCCGCGGCAAGACGCCGCAGGCCAGCGCCGCCAGCGCGGCGACCACCACACTGGCGCTTGCGATCAGCGCGCCGATGGTCACGAGCAAGGCGACCACCATATTGAGCGTCAGCAGCCGCGAGGCGTCGACATAGATGTGGGCCCGCTGCAGATGGCGTGCGACCCCCTGCACGAAGCGGGCCCGATAGACCGGCCACAAACCCGCCACGACCTGGAACGCCAGGTACAAGGCAATCATCACGGCCAGGCTGGCTGCTGCGGCGGCCAGCCATGGCCGCCAGTTGCCCAGCCAGAAGGCGCGGATCAACAGGGCGAGATCGAAGCTCATGCGCAGGCTCCGGATGCGTCGAAACCCGCCGAATCGGGCCCGCCGCCCAGAAAGCCCGCCGCGGGGAGCCCGAGGCGCTCCAGGAAGTGAGGCACGTTGCCGCAGTCTTCGAACACGCCATGGCGCCAGCGGAACAGCGGCTGCATGAGCACCCGCGAGCCCTCGGTGCCGGTGACCTCGGTGATTTCAACGAGGCGGCGACGACCGTCGGCCGAGCGCGCCTGCTGCACGATGATTTCAACCGCCGACGCGATCTGCTCGCGGATGGCCGCGAGCGGCAGATCCATGCCCGCCATCAGCACCATGGTCTCGAGCCGGGCGATGACATCACGCGCGCTGTTGGCATGCACGGTGGTCAGCGATCCGTCGTGCCCGGTGTTCATGGCCTGCAGCATGTCGAGCGCCTCGCCGCCGCGGCACTCGCCCACGATGATCCGGTCCGGACGCATGCGCAGCGCATTGCGCACCAGATCGCGGATGGCGACCTGGCCGCGGCCTTCACTGTTGGCAGGCCTTGCCTCGAGCCGGACCAGATTGGGGTGGTTCAGCGAGAGTTCGGCCGCATCCTCGATCGTGACCAGACGCTCGTGCGGCGGAATGAAGCTGGCCAGCAGGTTGAGCAGCGTGGTCTTGCCCGACCCCGTGCCGCCCGCGATGACCAGGTTGCGGCGCAAGACGACGCACTGCTTCAGGAACGCGACGATGCGCTCATTGGCCGAACCGAGCCGCACCAGATCGTCGGGATGCAGCATCTGGCGCCCGAAGCGCCGGATCGTCAGCGCCGACCCCTTGACCGCCAGCGGCGGGATGATCGCGTTCACCCGGGACCCGTCGGCCAGCCTCGCATCGACCATCGGCGAACTTTCGTCGATTCGCCGTCCGATCGGGGCGACGATGCGTTCGATGACAGCCCGCACGGCCGCCTCGCTGCTGAAGCTCAAGGCTGTCGCCTGCAAGACGCCCGCCCGCTCGACGAAAATCTCGTGCGCGCTGTTGACCATGATCTCGCTGACCGCGGCGTCGGCCATCAGTCGCTCCAGAGGACCCAGGCCGACCACCTCATCCAGCGTGTCTTCGATCAGCCCAGGCTCGTTCAGGTGCGCCGGCAGCGCGTCTTCATGCCGCAGGATGTCCTGCAGCATCAGACGCGCATCGGCGCGCAGTTGCGCGCTGGACAGCTGGCGGACATCTTTGCGCCGCAGATCGATGG
>JADJVQ010000060.1 GCA_016710525.1 Burkholderiaceae bacterium | reverse complement strand
AGGTAAGGCGTCTGCGACAGGTCACCGGCGGCCACGAATCGCGGCACATGCGGACTGCGGATTCGTTCGAGCAGCATCACCTCCATCTCGAAGCCGACGATTCCCTCGACCGGTTGGCCCTGGCCGATGCGGGGCACCTTCATCATCATCGGGAAGTCGGCCTGCGGTCCGGTGACCCGATAGATGAAGCCCATGCCGCCGTCGTGAACACAATCGCCGAGGGTGAATCCGTCGAGCACACTGCCCGATTCCAAACGGGTATCCAAAATCAGTTTCCTTTTGTCATTTGAGGCCTTCGAGGCGGCGAGCAAAACGCTCGGGCAGCCCGGCGGCCCGAATCTTGGCTGCGGCCGCCGGATGGTCGTACGGCACGCGAAAGAAAGTCAGCGACGCGGCGCCCGTGTCGAGCACCGCGTAGGCCGCGGCAGTGTTGCCGTCGCGCGGCTGTCCGACCGAGCCGGCCACGGCCAACCACCGACGGTGGCGCCCCACCGGAACCGGCATGCCGGGCGACGGCGTGAAGGCCATCAGCCGGCGCCCGGCGCCCTGGTAATACAGCATCTGGTCATGGACATGGCCGACCAGGCACCAGATCGCGTCGGCGGCCTCGATGCTGCGCGCAGCTGCGCCACCATCGCTGACGTAACGCCACTCGTGTGGCGCGTCTGCGCTGGCATGCACGAAACAAGCGCCGTGCTCGCGCACCACCAGGGGCAGGCTCTCGAGGAATGCGAGCTGGTGCGGGCTCAGGCGGACGCGCGTCCAGTCGATGACCGCCAGCGCTTCAGAGGTGAGCGCGGCATCCGGACGTGACAGCGCCTCGTCGTGATTGCCCTTGAGCGCGATCGCTCCATCGGCCACCAGATTGCCGACCTGCTTCCGATCACCGGTGCCGGGTCGGCGCCATAGCCGATCACGTCGCCTGTGGGCTGGCGAAGCGCCTGATGGCCTGCTGCTTCGCGTGGCGAAGACAGGCATCGAGCGCCTGATGTTGGCGTGAAGGTCCGACAAAACTGCGATTCTCACGCGGCTCTTTTCGCATCGGTTCACGAACGACCGGGGCCCGGCTCGCGCCAGGCCCCGAAGGGAACTGCTCCTCTACTTCTTGGCCGCCTCGGTGGTCGTCGCCTCGGCGCCGTGCTTCTCGCCGGACATGTCGATGTCACCGCCCTTCATCAGCATGAAGATGGCCAGGGCGGCAAAGGCCGCGAAACCGATGATGATCTTCCACATGGTCGCGTCTTCAGTCGTTCTTGAAGATGTCGACGTCCTTGGTCTCGCGCACGAAGATCATGCCGATCACGAAGGTCATCGCGGCGATAATGATCGGGTACCACAGGCCGTTGTACATGTTGCCGGTCTGGGCCACGATCGCGAACGAGGTGGTGGGCAGCAGGCCGCCGAACCAGCCATTGCCGATGTGGTACGGCAGGCTCATCGAGGTGTAGCGGATGCGGGTCGGGAACAGCTCGACCAGCATCGCGGCGATCGGCCCGTAGACCATCGTCACGTAGATCACCAGCAGCACCAGGATGCCGATGATCATCGGCTTGTTCATCTTCGCGGGATCGGCCTTGGCCGGATAGCCTGCCGCTTTCAGCGTGTCGGCGACGGCCTTCTTGAACTCGCCGTCCTTCTTCTTCGCTTCGTCGGCCGGAATGCCCTTGGCGCTGTAGCCCGTGATCTCGGTATCGCCGATCTTGATGCTGGCGACCGTGCCGGCAGGAGCTGCGATGTTGTCATAGCTCACCGATCCGGCGGCCAGCACCTGCTTGGCGATGTCGCAGGAGCTGGTGAACTTGGCCGTGCCCGTCGGGTTGAACTGGAACGAGCATTCGTTCGGGTCGGCGGTGATGACCACCTTGTTCTTGGCTTGCGCGTGGGCCAGGTCCGGATTGGCGGCCTCGGTCAGTGCCTTGAACAGCGGGAAGTAGGTCAGCGCCGCGATCAGGCAGCCCGCCATGATGATCGGCTTGCGGCCGATCTTGTCGGACAGCGTGCCGAACACGATGAAGAACGGCGTGCCGATGAGCAGCGAGATCGCGATCATGATGTTCGCGGTCGAGCCGTCGACCTTCAGGGCCTGCGTCAGGAAGAACAGCGCGTAGAACTGACCCGTATACCAGACCACGGCCTGGCCGGCGGTCAGGCCGATCAGCGCGAGGATCACGATCTTCAGGTTCTTCCACTGGCCGAACGACTCCGACAGCGGCGCCTTGGAGGTCTTGCCCTCTTCCTTCATCTTCTTGAAGGCGGGCGACTCGTT
Source organism: Burkholderiaceae bacterium (assembly GCA_016710525.1). Classification (GTDB taxonomy): domain Bacteria; phylum Pseudomonadota; class Gammaproteobacteria; order Burkholderiales; family Burkholderiaceae_E; genus Quisquiliibacterium. The sequence goes on along the minus strand of JADJVQ010000060.1, from coordinate 43,793 downwards.
CATCGACAGCCGGATCCAGACGCTCACGCCCAGCAGGACGATCGACACCAGGAACGGAATCCGCCAGCCCCAGTCGGCGAAGGCCGCCTCGCCCATCGCGGTCCGCGTGCCCAGGATCACCATCAGCGACAGGAACAGGCCCAGCGTGGCGGTGGTCTGGATCCAGGACGTGAACGCGCCCCGCTTGTCGTGCGGCGCATGCTCGGCCACGTAGGTGGCCGCACCGCCGTACTCGCCGCCCAGCGCCAGGCCTTGCAGCATGCGCAGGATGATGAGGATGACCGGCGCCGCCACGCCGATGCTGGCATACGACGGCAGCAGGCCGACGATGAACGTCGAAGCGCCCATGATCAGGATCGTGACCAGGAACGTGTACTTGCGACCGATCATGTCGCCGAGGCGTCCGAACACCAGCGCGCCGAACGGCCGGACGATGAAGCCGGCGGCGAAGGCGAGCAGCGCGAAGATGAACGCCGAGCCGGCATCCAGGCCGCTGAAGAACTGCTTGGCGATGATGGCCGCCAGCGAACCGTACAGGTAGAAGTCGTACCACTCGAACACGGTACCGAGCGATGACGCGAAGATGACCTTGCGCTCTTCGGCGGTCATCGCTCCGGACGGCGCTTGACTGCCACCCTTCATTGCTGCTGTTGCCATTGAATCTCCCCCTTCAGGATTTTTTGGGACGCCGGCGCGCCCTTGGGGGAGAGTCTGAGGCGGGGCGCTGACGCACCCCTGACGGCGCGCTTACGCCAGACTGACCATGCGCTGACGCGAACCTGACGTGCTCACACCCAGGCCTGCAGCACGTAGTCGTAGACGGCCTGCCCGTTCATCAGATCGACCCGCTGCAGCTGGATGCGCAGGCCCTGCTGAGTGCGCACCAGCGTATGGCGGTAGGTGCCGCCGAAGTGGCGCACCGAGTCCCGGCGCAGCTCCATCATCTGGAATCGGGAGCAGACCTGCACGGTGCTCTCGGTCGACGATTCGATCACCACATTGCCGACCAGATGACTGGTGCCCCACATCGGCGCCTGCGACCAGGCGTTGGGGTGGTTGAGCCGGCCCATGCGGATCTCCATGATCAGCTTGTCTTCGGCGAAGATCGACGGCTGGCCGACCCAGTCGGTCTGCTCCTGGGCAATCGGCATCCAGTACACGCCATCGGCGGTGAACAGGTCGATCCATGGCTGCCAGCATTTCGCGTCGAGCAGCCCCGCCTGCACGTACAGCAGGTTCTCGACTTCGCGCTGCAGGTCGCCCGGTGTGTGCGGCACGGCCGGCACGTACTGCGTGCCCTGCACGGCCGGCCGGCCGCGCCCGGTGTGGTCCGGTGCGATTGATTCTGCGCCGGTCATCGACTCGATGGCGTTGATGATGACGCCGCCGTCCAGGGCCTTGCCCACGAGACCGGCCGGGGTGTGGCTTGCCGATGAGCCGCTCGAATTGTTGGATTGTGTCATCGCCAGGCTCCGTTCAGCTCGCATCGGCCAGATAGCCGGACCAGGCCCGGAACTGGTTTCTCATCACCACCTCGGAGGTGCCGTTGTTGGACATCAGCACACCACCCACGTTGGTGTCGCCGCCCGCATTGCGGTGCAGGCTGACCCATTCGCCGCCTTGCGACTGCAGGCCCCATTGCGCCTTGGTCCAGTTCTCGAGGTCGTCCGCATTGATCGGCGTGGCCGGCGAGTTGACCAGATTGAAGTACCACATCGAGCGCCGGTAGATGGCCTCGGGCACCCCCTTCAGCCGGAAGTGCCAGATCTCGGACAGCGTCTTGTCGGCTGCGACCGGCCGCAGGCAGCGCAGCTGCTGCAGCGGCGACTGCACCGACAGGTACGGGTAGACCAGCACGTGATGGATGTTGCGCGACAGATACTCTTCGGTCTTCTCGGCGCCGTAGGCCTGCCTGAGCAGCGCCTCGTGTTCGAGCGTGTCGGGATCGGTGGGCCGCAGGCCCATGTAGCCTTTCAGGATGCCGTGGCCATTGGGGAAATTGACGGTCTGCACCGAATCCCACTGGTCGAAGCTGGACGCGAAGGCCGACAGATAGTGGAAGTGCAGGGGCGGACTGCCCCCCGCATCCCGGACCCGTTGCTCGACCCGGCGCGCCGGCACGCCGGTCGACTGGTGGGTGACCGACGGATGCAGCGCGTCGAGCTGGTTCTCCATGAAGAACTTCCAGTTCGAGTGCTGCATCACGCGATGGCAATACGGCACCACCTCGACCTCGCCGACCGGCGAACGGTCGCACATGTCGTCGAACGCGACCTTGGCTTCGCCCAGGAACTCGAGCAGGCCGGGGCCATCGGGCGACAGGCTGGCAAACACGAAGCCGCGATAGCTGTCGACCCGCGCCGCCGTCTTGACATTGCAGTCGGGGTTGTCGCGGGTCAGGCGCGTGCCCTCATATCCTTTTGCCAGCGGCAGGGCGCGCAGCCGCCCATCGAGATGAAACGACCAGGCGTGGTACGAGCACACGAAGCCGGTGCCGGTGTTGCCGCTCTGATTGCCGCACAACTGCACGCCGCGATGCGGACAGCGGTTGTGCAGCACGCGGATCGAACCGTCTCGGTCACGCACCATGACCATCGGCTGACGACCGATGGTGACGCTCCAGTAGTCCCCCGCCTTGGGGACCTGGCTCTCGTGGCCGCAATACACCCAGGTCCGCTCGAAGATGCGCACCATTTCGAGATCGAAGATGGCCGGATCGGTGTAGACGCTGCGGTGGACTCGGTCGGGTTCGACCAGGGATTGCAGGTTCATGCGGAGGTCCTGTCGTGAAGTCACGCCACGATGGTAGAGCGCGGATCGATCGATTGACATTACTTTTATGCCCGCTACCATAATCCGTATGCATATCGATGCCACTTGTCATTGCCTTCGATGCAGGACTTGAATGCCCAGTTCCTGCGTTTGAGCCACCTGCTGGCGGCCAGCCGCCTGGGCAGCCTGACCGCGGCGGCCGCGCAGCTCGGTTTGACGCAACCGGCGCTCACGCGCAGCATCCACGCGCTTGAAGCATCGCTGGGCCTGCCGGTGCTGACCCGCACTCCCCGCGGGGTCGCGCCAACGCAGGCCGGGGAGGCGCTGATCGCCCAGGCACAGGTGATCGAGCAGGCGCTGCAGGCGGCCCGCCAGGACATCGACCGTATCCGTGACAGCCGACGCCAGAAGCTGGTCATCGGATGCGGCCCGTCCGAGGCGACACGTCTGCTGCCGGCGGCCCTCGCCCTGCTGCACGAGCGAGCCCCCGATGTGCGCACCACGGTGCTCTATGGGCTGAACGAGGCCCTGATGCCGATGCTGCGCGCCGGAGAGATCGAGTTCGCCCTGTCGTCGGTGCCGCGCACCGCGTCCGCGCCCGACCTGATCCATGAACCGATCGTGGTCGACAGTGCCGCGGTCATCGCACGGACCGGCCATCCGCTGGCCGGGCGACGTCAGGTCAAACCCGCCGACCTGCTGGGCGCCCGCTGGATCCTGGCGCGGCGCCAGGAGCTCGAGCGGCGCGCGCTCGACGAATTGCTGCTCAATGCCGGACTGCGTCCGGTCGAGGCCGAGATCGAAACGACCTCCGCGGTGCTGATGAAAAGCGTTGTGATCAGCAGCGACCTGCTGACATTCCTGCCACGCGAGCTGATCCACTGGGAGGAGCGCGCCGGCCAGTTGTGCGCGCTGCCGGTCGCCGCGCCGCAGTGGGCCCGCTCGGTGGGCGTCAGCCGGCTGCGCCAGCGCCGTCCAGGGGCGCCGGCGCTCGCCCTGATCGAGGCACTGCGCGCCGTTACGAAACGGTCCCGCTGAAGCGGTCGGATTTCACCTGGATACCCGCGCGCTCGCGGTCCCAGGTGTCGCCGGTCACGCCCTGCTGCCGCAGTTCGTGTTTCATCACCTTGCTGCTCGGAGTCTTGGGCAGTTCGGAGAGCACGCGCACATAGCGCGGCAGCATGAAGTGCGCCATTCGCGGTCGCAGGAACTCCAGCAGACCTGCCGGATCGATGACACGCCCGTCGATCGGCGCCACCACGACCAGGACGTCTTCCTCGCTGAGCTCATTGGGAACTCCGATGGCCGCGACCTCGCGCACATCGGGATGGGCCTGGACATCGGCCTCGACCTCGAAGGAAGAGATGTTCTCGCCGCGTCGCCGGATGGCATCCTTGATGCGATCGACAAAGTAGTAGTACCCGTCGGCATCGCGCCTGAACGCGTCCCCCGTATGGAACCAGCCATTGCGCCAGGCGGACGCGGTCGCGGCGGGGTTCTTGTAGTAGCCGCTGTTCATGCCCCAGGGCCGGTCGGTTCGCACGATCATCTCGCCGACAGTGCCCACCGGAACCTCGCAGTCGTTGCCGTCCACCAGCCGCACATCGACACCGTCGCGCTGGCGCCCGCAGGTGCCGCGCACCATCGGGTTGGCATCCGAGATGATCGGCGTGGAGATTTCGGTCATGTTGAAGATCGTGTAGACCTCGCAGCCGAAGCGCCCCGAGAACGCCGCGATGTCGCCGGCCAGCGGCACCATGAATACCAGTCGCAGCGGCGTGTCGGCATCGTCGGCGCGCGCAGGCAGCTTCTCGAGAAAGCTCGCCATCACGCCCAGCAGGAACGTCGCCGTCGTCGATGTCGCGCGAACCGTGTCCAGGAATGTGGCGGTGTCGAAACGATCGACGAACGCGATCGATCCGCCGCGAACGAACATCACGAAGGTCACGCCCATGCCGCCGATGTGGAACATCGGCATGTTGACCATGAAGCGATCCTCACCGGTCACGCAGGTCCAGGTTTCAGGACCGGCGTTGGTGTAGATGTGCAGATACGAGGACAGCACGCCCTTGGACGGCCCCGTGGTGCCCGAGGTGTAGATGATCGATTGCGGATCCCAGGGCTCGATGGCCCGGGCCGGCGGCGCCAGCACCCCGCTTGCCGGCAGCAGCGCGTCCGCATAAGCCATCGTGCTCAGCCCCGGGCAGTCGGCCGCGCCGCCGACCACCACCGCCTGGGTGAGTCGAGCCAGCGGGACGCCCACGAGTCGGGGCATCAGATCGGCATGCACGACCGCCAGCTTCGCATCGGAGTTCTCGATCACATGGGCCAGCAGCGCGCCCTTGTACGCCGTGTTGATCGGCACGAACACGGCCCCGAGATAATTGATCGCGAAGAATACCCGCAGGTGCTCGCGGCTGTTGGGCAGCCACACCAGCACATGGTCGCCCTGGCCAACGCCCAGACGCTGCAGTCCGATCGCGGTCTGGATCACCAGCGTGCGGAAGTGGCGATAAGTCCATTGTTCGGCGTTGTCGGCGAACTGGATGAAGACCTTGTCGGGGCATTCGCGGTTCCAGCGCTCCATCAGCGATCGCGTCACGACCCGGTCGCGGGCCGGAATGCGCGGATCGGTCGATTCGTTGCCGGCGGGGGCCGCCGGCGCTTCGAAGGGCATGTCCATCGTCGTGGTCTCCTGTGTCATTGCCTTTGTCCGTTGTGCCTGCCGGATGCTCACACAGCCGTGCCGGCGCCGACTGGCCGCCGCGCCCAGCTGCTCGCGCGCCTGCTGCTGCAGTACGAAGCGCTGGATCTTGCCGGTGCTCGTTCTTGGGAATTCGTCGACGAAACGCAGGTGCCTGGGCACCTTGTAGTCGGCCATCATCTGGCGGCAGGAGGCCAGCAGCGTGGCCTTGTCCAGTGTCGCGCCCTGATGCAGCTGGACAAACGCGAAGCCGACTTCGCCCAGCCGGCGATCGGGCACACCGATCACCACCGCCTGGCGGACCTGCTCGAACGATTGCAGGAACCGTTCGATCTCGGCCGGATAGGCGTTCGATCCGCCGACGATGAACATCTCCTTCAGTCGACCGGTGATCTTCAGGAATCCGGCGTCGTCGAACATGCCGAGGTCCCCGGTGCGAAACCAGCCCTCGGGCGTGATCGCCTCGGCGGTGGCCACGGGGTTCTTGTAGTAGCCCTGCATCACCAGGTGTCCGCGCACCCTGACTTCGCCCACCTCGCCGGCGCGCAGTGGCTGCCCCGAGACGGGATCGCAGACGATGACCTCGAAGTCGCCGATCGGGCGTCCCTTGTTCTCGCACAGGATCTCGAGCGGACCGTCGAATTCGCTGAACACCGTCGCCGCGGTGGTTTCGGTCATGCCGTAGACCGCCTGCAGCGAGCGCAGCCCGAGTTCCTCGCGCGCCGCCATCGCGACGTCGGGCGTGACCGGCGCGCCGCCAATCCATGCCGACTTCAGGCTGGAGACGTCGCGGGGATGGCGTCGGATGGCATCCAGGCAATCGATGAAGTGGGTCGGGATGCCGCCGAAGATGGTCACCCGTTCGCGCTCGATCGTCTCGAGGGCCTCGTCCGGGATCCATTGCGCCAGCGTGACCAGGGTCGTGCCGAACATCACCGTCGGAACGCACTCGGTGAATGCGCCCGCCACGTGATAGAACGGCATGTGTCCGAGGATCACGTCGTCGGGTTCGATGTGCATCACCCGCGCGACGTTGGCCACATTGCGCATCACCGAATGGCCGTGCATCGCGCCCTTGGGGTGCCCGGTGGTTCCCGAGGTGTAGACGATGATGACCGGGTCGTGCGGGTCGGCCGCATCCAGCTGCGCCCCCTGCCCCAGCCGGCTTGCTCCCTCGGCACGCAGCGCGCCCAGGTGGGTTGCGCCGGGCATCTCGGCTTCGTTCCACAACACCACCGCGCGCAGTTCGGGCAAGCCGGCACAGCGCAGCTCACCCGGGGCGCCGCTGCCGAGCTCGGGCACGAGGCCACGAACCATTGCCGCGAAATCCATCCCCCAGAAGCTGTCCATCGCAATCAGCACCCGCGCATCGGACTGGCGCAGGATGTACTCGACCTCGTCGGTCTTGTAGCGCGTATTGATCGGCACGAGCACCGCGCCAAGCCGGGCACAGGCCATCCAGCAGACGACCCAGTCCGGACAGTTGGTCATCCACAACGCCACCTGATCGCCCCGTCCCACGCCCAGCGAACGCAGTCCGAGCGCAACCTCGTCGGTCTCGCGGTCCAGCTGCGCGAAGCTCATCCGGCGTCCCATTCCGACGATCGCGGTTCGGTCGGGATGGCGGCGCGCCGTCTGACGCAGCGCCTCGCCGAGGGTCAGCGTATTCCAGTCCATGAGCGGCTGTCCGGTGGGCTTGTGAAGGCGTCGATTATGCCGTTCCCGCCGGCCCGCGAAGGCGCGCCTGGCGAGTGCGTCCGGCCTGGATTCCGGCCAGCCCGGCGTGGCCCGCGGGGTCGGCACAGCCCGAACCTGGCCTCAGACGCGAATAACGAGACCAGAGCGAGCGGTCGGCGTCGAGTTCGGCGGAACTGCCGCTCCAGGCGATCCGACCTCGTTCGACGATCAGCTGGCGATCGGCGATGTCGACCAGCCGATGGACGTATTTGTCGATCACCAGGATGGTCTGGCCGGCCTCGCGCAACTGGCGCAGGCAGCGCCAGATCTCCTCGCGGATCAGCGGCGCGAGGCCCTCGGTCGCCTCGTCGAGGATCAGCAGGCGCGGATTGGTGACCAGCGCGCGCCCGATCGCCAGCATCTGCTGTTCGCCGCCCGACAGCTGGTTGCCCATGTTGGCGCGGCGTTCGGCCAGGCGCGGAAAGAGCTCGTAGATTCGGGGCGCAGTCCAGGGTTCGCCGCCCGCCCCGCGCCGCGCCGCAAACGCCGTCAGGTGCTCGTGCACCGACAGGTTCGGGAACACCTGCCGGCCTTCGGGCACCAGCGCCAGCCCGTTGCGCGCAATCCGGTCCGGGCTCAGGCCGATCAGTTCGCGACCATCGAAACGGATGCTGCCGCCGCGCGAACGCGCCAGACCGAAGATCGAACGCACCAGCGTGGTCTTGCCCATGCCATTGCGCCCGAGCAGGCCGATCGTTTCGCCGGCTCGGACATCGAGGTCGATGCCGAACAGCACCTGGCTCGCGCCATAGGCGGTCTCCAGTGCGCGCACCTGCAGCAGCGCTTCGGTCATCGCGCGCCCTCGCCCTGCGCGGCGCTTTCCGTGCCCAGATACGCGATGAGCACTTCCGGATCGCGACGCACGAGGTCCGGCGGGCCCGAGGCGATCACGCGCCCGGCGACCAGCACCGAGACCGTATCCGCCAGCCGGAACACCGCGTCGACGTCATGTTCGACCAGCAGGATCGTCACCTGCTGGCTCAGCCGCTGGATCAGGGTCACCATGCGTTCGGACTCCTGCGGCCCGGTGCCTGCCAGCGGCTCGTCGAGCAGCAGCAGTGCCGGTCGGGTGGCGAGCGCCAGCGCCACTTCGAGCGAGCGCTGTTCGCCATGGGGCAGTTGCCCGCACGGCGTCTCGGCCCGATCGGCCAGGCCGACCAGATCGAGCACCGCCAGCGCTTCTTCGCGCAGCGCGCGTTCGCCGGCCACCGGTCGCCAGAACGACAGGCTCGATCCGCTGCGCGCCTGCACCGCCAGTGCCACGTTTTCGATCACGCTGAAACGGGTGAACAGGCGCGTGATCTGGAACGATCGCACCAGTCCGCGGCGAACCCGCCGGTGCGCTGCCAGCCGTGTGATGTCGCGGCCCTGGAACACGATGCGTCCGGCATCCGCTGACAGCGTGCCGGCGATCTGGGCGATCAGGCTGGTCTTGCCCGCCCCGTTGGGGCCGATCAGCGCGTGGACCTCGCCGCGCCGGACAGTGAGGCTCAGCCGGTCCGTGGCGGCCAGCGCGCCGAATCGTTTGACGAGATCGCGGATCTCGAGCAATGGTTCCGGAGTCGGAGCGGGAGCCATCGCAGGTCAATCCGATCGCCGGGGGCGGACCAGCAGGCCCGCCAGACCGCGCGGCGCGAACAGCACCACGATCAGCAGGATCCAGCCGACATAGAACTGCCAGTGCACCGTGTAGGCGGACAGTGTCTCTTCGAGGATCAGCAGTACCGCGGCGCCGATCAGCCCGCCCCACACCGTGCCCACACCGCCCAGGATCACCATGATCATCAGGGTGCCCGACTGCGTCCAGTACAGCAGGTTGGGATTGACGTAGTTCTGCTGATTGACCATCAGCGCGCCGGCCAGACCGCCCACCGCACCCGCGATCACGAACAGCAGCAGCTTGAACCGGAAGGTCGGGTAGCCGATGGACTCGGCACGCACGTCGTCATCGCGAATCGCCTGGATCGCACGCCCGAAGCGGGAAGCCACCAGGCGGCGCAGCCCGATCAGGACCGCCGCAAGCAGGGTCAGCACCACGAAGTAGAACGTGGTGTCGTCCTTCAGATCCAGGCCGAATCCGAAGTCGGAGCGGCGGGAAATGTTCAGTCCCTCGTCGCCGCCATAAGCCTTGATCGAATTGGCCAGGTAATAGAGCATCTGGGCGAAGGCCAGCGTGATCATGATGAAGTAGACACCCCGCGTGCGCAGCGAGATCGCCCCGATGGCCAGTGCCGCCGCTCCCGCCACGCCCATCGCCAGCCCGAAACCCAGCCAGCCGTTGGCGAACCCTTCGGCGATCGGCACGCCGACGCAGTACGCGCCGAGACCGAAGAACGCCGCATGTCCGAACGACACCAGTCCGCCATAGCCGAGCAGCAGGTTCAGGCTGGTGGCCGCGATCGCATAGATGCCGATGCGGCTGGCCACGCTGATGTAGAACTCGGCGTCGATGGCCCGCATCGCGAACGGAAATGCAAGGGCCAGCACCAGCGCCAGCCAGGCGACGACGGTTTCGAGAGCGAGGCGGCGTGTCGAAGGCGTGTTCATCCGCGCGCCGGAAACAGCCCTTCGGGCTTGACGAACAGCACCACCGCCATCAGCAGGTAGACGATCACCGACGCCACCGCAGGCCCCGCGGCGCTGGCCATCTGGGGCGGCAGGAACTCGCGAAACAGATGCGGCATCAGGGTGCGCCCCAGGGTGTCGACCATGCCCACCAGCAGCGAGCCGACCAATGCGCCGCGCACCGACCCGATACCCCCGATCACGATGACCACGAAAGCCAGGATCAGGATGCTCTCGCCCATGCCGACCTGCACCGCGAACAGCGGGCCGAGCAGCGCGCCCGCCACGGCGCACAAGGCCGCGCCAACGCCGAAGACCGCGGTGAACAGCCGTGGAATGTTCACGCCCATGGTCATCGCCATCTCGCGGTTGGATGCGCCGGCGCGCACCAGCGCGCCGACCCGCGTATGAGCGACCAGCCCGTACAGCGCCAGGGCCAGCACCAGACCCACCGCGATGATCAGCAGCCGATAAGCCGGGTACGACAGGCCGGGCATCAGTTCGACCGGTCCGGCCAGCGCTGCCGGGGCCGACAGCGGCAGGTCCGAGCCCCAGATCATGCGCACCGATTCATTGAGGATCAGGATCAGCGCGAAGGTGGCCAGCACCTGAGACAGGTGGTCGCGGGCATACAGCGTGCGCAGAAGCGTGGACTCCATCGCCATGCCGAACAGCGCGGTCAGCGGCACCGCCAGTACGACCCCGAGAAGGAAGGATCCGGTGAGCTCGACCAGCCAGGCGGCGACGAAGGCGCCCACCATGTACATCGAGCCATGCGCCAGGTTGATCATGTCCATGATGCCAAACACCAGCGTCAGCCCGGCCGCCAGCAGGAACAGCATCAACCCGAACTGCAGTCCGTTCAGGGACTGCTCGATCAGCAGCAGACCGGACATCGTCGGCCCGCGGTCACTTCATCGCACAATCCTGAACATACGCGTCGCCGTGGTTGCGGAAGATCGGCTCGCCCAGGGTCTTGTTGACAAGACGGCCTTGTGAATCCTTGCCGACCACGCGCAGGTAGTAGTTCTGAATCGGGTACTGGTTGGTGTTGAATTTGAACTCGCCGCGCACCGAGGCGAACTTCGCGGCGCGCAGGGCCTTGCGCACCGCGTCCTTGTCTTCGATCTTGCCCTTGACGTCGCGCACCGCGGCATCGATCAGCAGCGCTGCGTCGTACCCCTGCGAGGCGAACAGCGAGGGCAGCCGCTTGTATTCCTTCTCGAACTCGGCGACGAACTTCTTGTTGGCCGCGTTGTCGAAGTCCAGGGCCCAATGCGCCGCATCGAAAAGGCCGAGCATCGAGTCGCCCACCGGGCGGATGATGTCCTGGTCGGAGCCGAAGCCGGGAACCAGCAGGATCGTGTCCTTCGACAAGCCGGCACCGACGAACTGCTTGATGAAATTGATGCCCATGCCCCCGGGCAGGAACACGTACAGCACTTCGGGCTTGGCGGCCCGGATTTCAGCCAGTTCGGCCGAATAATCGAGCTGGCCGAGTTTGGTGTAGACCTCGGCGCCGATCTTGCCCTTGAAGTGCCGCTTGAAGCCGGCCAGCGAGTCCTTGCCGGCCTGGTAGTTGGGCGCCAGCAGATAGGCATTCTTGTAGCCCTTGCGGGTGGCGTGCGCGCCGGCCGCTTCGTGATACGCATCGTTGGGCCACGACACTGCGAAGAAATACGGATTGCACTCCTTGCCGGCCAGAGGCGATGGCGCCGCGTTCGGGCTGATGTAGAAGGTCTTGCTGGAAAAGGCCTCGGGAACCGACGCCAGCATGATGTTCGAGAACACCACACCGGTCATGAAGTCGACCTTGTCGCGCTTGATGTTCTTTTCGAACAGCTGCTTGCCCACGTCAGGCTTGAACTGGTCGTCGCTGACGATCACGTCGGCCGGCAGACCGCCGAGCTTGCCGCCCGACAGCTTCACCGCCAGCAGGAAACCGTCCCGGATGTCCACTCCCAGCCCGGCCGACGGGCCCGACAGGGTACTGACGAATCCGACCTTCACTTTGTCGGCCGCCTGGACCGATGCCGGTCCGGACAGGCCGATCACGCCGGCTGAAACGCACAGAGCCGCCAGCGGACGAAGGGAAAACGGAGGGCGGATCGACATGGGTGCATCTCCAGAATTGCTTTGATTGTCAAGAGAAGTATGGCAGCAAGCCCGACACCTGGCTAGGTGGCGGGGATCGCGGCCGGGTTCGTGCTACGACAGCTGCAGTTCGAGGTAGCCCCCCGCCGCGACCGCCTCGCAGCGGGCCCGGTAGTCGGGGCCGGTGCCGCTGTACCGGGCCAGCACCCGGGTGCTCTTGCCCTGAACATTGGCGTTCACGCCGGTCATCCACGAATTCACCTCGTTGGACAGCAGCCCCACCGAAGCCTGGCGGCACACGTCCATCCAGGCCTGCACGCTTTCCTGCCGGGGCTCGACGCGGGTCAGGCCCCTGGCCTGCATGTGCTGCAGCAGGCGGGCGACCCACTCGACGTTGTATTCGATGCTGCGCGGAATATTGCCCAGTGCGCCCATCGGGCCCATCACCATCAGCAGATTCGGAAATCCGGCGTTCTGGATGCCGTAGAAGGTCTGCGCGCCCGGCGTCCACTGGTCCTTCAGGCGCTGCCCGCCGGTACCACGGATGTCGATGCGGTCGTAGGCGCCGGTCAGCGCGTCGAAGCCGGTCGCGTAGATGATCATGTCGAACTCGAACTCGCGCGCCGACGTGCGAATCCCGCTCGCGGTGACGCGCTCGATGGGTGTCTCGTGCAGATCCACCAGTTCGACGTTGGCCTGATTGTAGACCTCGTAATAACGGGTCTCCAGCGGGAGGCGGCGGGTGCCGAAGCCATGGTTGCGCGGGATCAGCTTCTCGGCCACCGCCGGGTTTTTCACCCGTTGCCGGATCTTGCGGGCGACGAAGTCGGACATCAGCGCATTGGCGTCGCGATCCATCAGGACATCGCGGAAGTTGCCCACCCAGATGCCGAAGCCCGGCTCGCCATAGCGCTGCTCCCAGAAGGCCTCGCGCTCCTGGGCGCTGACCTCCAGCGTGCGGCGAGGGTCCGGGTTGTGGATGAAGCCCGACACGCTGTCCCGGCAGCGCTGGAAAATTTCCGGATAGCTGCTCTTCAGCGCGCTCTGCTGTGCTTCGGTGATCGGGCCGTTGTGCAGAGGCGCACACCAGTTGGGCGTGCGCTGGAAGACGGTCAGGTGGGCCGCGGTCTTGGCCACCTCCTGGATCGTCTGCACCCCGGTGGCACCAGGTGCCAATCACGGCCACCCGCTTGCCCTCGAAGCTCACCGGCTCGTGCGGCCAGTGGGTCGTGTGGCACGAGATTCCCTGGAACGAATCCAGCCCCTCGATGCGCGGCAGCGTCGGCGCGGACAGCGCGCCGATCGCGGTGATCAGAAAGCGCGCGGTCATCACCTCGCCGGTGTCCAGTGCCACCCGCCAGGCACGGGATTCTTCCTGCCAGTGCGCGGACACCACGCGGCGCTTGAACAGGATGTCTCGGCGAAGGTCGAACTTGTCGGCGACATACCCGACGTAGCGCAGCGTTTCGGGCTGGGGCGCGAAGTGTTCGCTCCAGTTCCACTCCTGCAGCAGTTCGGGCGAGAACGAGTAGCCATAGGTATAGCTCTCGGAATCGAAGCGTGCGCCGGGATAGCGATTCCAGTACCAGGTGCCGCCGACGTCGCTGCCGGCCTCGATGACGCGCGCCGACAGGCCCAGTTCCCGTACCCGGTACAGCTGATACAGCCCTGAAAGCCCGGCGCCGATGATGAGCGCATCGAAGTCGGTCGTCGGGGACGGATGGTCGCGATCGTCGCAGGAGTGGGTCATGGGCGGGCTTTGCAGGCGTGTCGGTGGGCGCGAAGTCCCAGAGGGTACCCAGGGAGCGCAGCAACAGTCCAGCCGCGACGGGGCAAAACCGGTGCGAGGAGGCGGGCGACCCGAGCAGGCAGACGACCCGAGTGGTCAGGTGACCCGAGGTCGGCGGGCGACCCGGGCTTGCCGATCCCGCTTCAGTCGCGTTGGCCTTTTCGACCCAGCACCCAGACGATGCCGATGACCGCGGCGCCCAGGGCAAGTCCTCGCATCGCCCATCGCCCGGCCACTGTGCGGCGCAGCCGGCCGGCCAGCAGCGACGCGGTCGCGCCCAGAAGCGGATGGGCGCGCGCGAATTCGAACAGACTCAGCAGCCCGGTCGGCGCCGCACCGCCGCCAAGGCCGGACGCGAATCGTGCAATTCGCTCGAACGGCTCCCGCGCCTGTCCGAATCGGTCCAGGGCGCGCACCAGTTCGGCCCGTTCGAGCGAGGCGCGCGCCACCAGCAATTCCTTGCGTACGGCCAGTGCGAGCGGCTTGGTCATCGTTTCAGGGCTTCCAGGTCGTGTTCGAGCTCGGTCAGCGTCCGCTCCAGCAGGATCGGCGCCTGTGCCGCCTCCGCGCGCATTCGAGCCATGCACCAGACTGCCAGGGCCGCGTAAAGGCACAAGAAGATCACCAGCACCTGTACCCGCCAGGTGTCCCAGAAGATGACCACCATCAGCAAGGTGAACACGGCTGCCGACAAACCCAAGGCGAGTATGCCCAGCACCGCCAGCAGCATCCGGCGCACCAGCCGCTCGCGCTCTTCGGCCAGTTCGATGCCGGCGAGCGTGGCGCGGCTGTGGGCAATCGCCAGCATCGCGACCCCCACTTCGCGCAGGGTTTCGAACAGGCCGGGTGACGCAGCCTTGTTGTTCAAGCGGACCGTCTCCGTGCTGAAAGCGGGACAGCGCTCATCGGGCCCGATTCAGCAGCAGGCCGATCAGCAGGCCCGCACCGAACGAAAGCGTGACCACACGCCAAGGGTGATCATGCACGTAGTCGTCCGTGGCGCGCGCCGCTGCCTTGCCTTTGGCGACCACGACCTCCTGGAGATGATGGGCCTTTTCACCGGCCTCGCGCAGCATGCTCATGCCGCGCGCGCGAAGCGCGGCCGCCTCGGTGCCCGTGGAATCGGCCGCCTGCTTGAGAAGGGATTCGGCGTCGTCGAGAACCATCTTGACGTCCGCCACGAGTTTGTCGTTGGTTGCGCTGGGCATGTGACACTCCTGCGTTGGATAGTTCAGTCTGAAGCCCGGCACACGGCGCCAAAACGGCCGCCGACACGCCTGGCCCGAGTCACAAATTCTACTGCGCGCGCAGGCCGCCAGATTGAGCAGCCGCACTTTGTAGGGGCATGTGCAGGTGCGCGCCCCGGTCCGGCGATCGGCGCGAGGTCTAGCGAGCCGACTGGCTCGCCTGGCGCGCATTGATTTCGTCGTGCTGCCTGCGTATCGACGCCGGCCATCGTGACTTGATCCAGGACAGCACCGCGAGGATGTCCTCGTCGCTCAGGACGCCCTCGAAGCCCGGCATGGCGGACCGGTAGTCGGCCAGGTTCGCGGCTTTGGCCACCCCGTACTTGGTGATGCGGAACAGCACATCGTCCGCGTGATGCCAGGTGTGTCCGCTGGCGTCGTGAGGGGGCGCCGGCAGCAGGCCGTCCGGACCACGGGTGCGCCACTCCGGCTGGCCTTCGAGTCGCGCACCGTGGCAGGACGCGCAGCGCTCGATGTAGATTCTTTCGCCCGCCATCAGCAGCTTGGCATCGTCCGGCCGCAGCACGGAGGCAGGATCGGCGCCGCCGTTGGACGCGAGGAACGCAACGCCGGCCAGCACCAGCGCGAGCACTATCGGTGTGGCTATCCAGGCAATGCGCGGTGTCATGGATTGGAGCCCCGATCGGCCGTCGATCAGCGAATCCGACGCGCCGCGCCCGGCCGGGCCGGCACGCGCCGTGAATGCGTCGGACTCGGCATGCACACCCCGGAATGGTCCGAGGTAGTCTTGATGGATTCTGGCGGAGGGACGGGGATTCGAACCCCGGTCAGGCTATTAACCTGAACACGCTTTCCAGGCGTGCGACTTAAACCGCTCATCCATCCCTCCGGGGGAGCGGAGTATACCAAAGGCTCAAAACCCCGAACGGCCCGACCGCCCGACGGCGCCCGGGCGACTCGTGCTCAGTCGCCCGCCACCGTGAATTGCAGGTTCATCTGGGCCTTGGCGATCTCGTCCTCGGTGCCGCGTGGCGCCGCGACCCGAGCGGCCTCGATGCGGTCCAGGTACTCGGGCGTGATGTCGCCGGTGATGTACTGCCCATCGAAGCAGGAGGCCTCGAAGCGCGTCAGCCGAGGATTGACGTCGGTGACCGATCGCTTCATCGACTCGATGTTCTGGTAAACCAGCGCATCGGCGCCGATCGCACGCCGGATCTCGTCATCGGAGCGGCCGTTGGCGATCAGTTCGCCCGGCGTGGGCATGTCGATGCCGTAGACATTCGGGTAGCGCACCGGCGGCGAGGCCGACGCGAAGTACACCTTGTTGGCGCCGGAGTCGCGCGCCATCTGGACGATCTCGTGCGAGGTCGTGCCACGGACGATGGAATCGTCGACCAGCAGCACGTTCTTGCCTTTGAATTCGACGCTCATCGCATTGAGCTTCTGGCGTACCGATTTTTTGCGCACCGACTGGCCCGGCATGATGAAGGTGCGCCCGACATAGCGGTTTTTCACAAAACCTTCGCGATAGTCGAGATTGAGCTTCATCGCCAGTTGCATTGCCGACGGGCGCGATGTGTCGGGAATGGGCATCACGACATCGATGTCGCCCAGGCGCAGTTCGCTGGCAATGCGTTCGGCCAGGTACTCGCCCATCTTCAGTCGGGTGCCGTAGATCGAGGCGCCATCGATCACGGAGTCGGGGCGCGCGAAGTACACGTACTCGAAGATGCATGGCGCCAGCACCGTGTTCTCGGCGCACTGGCGCGAATGAAAGCTGCCGTCCAGATGGATGAACACGGCTTCGCCCGGCATCACATCGCGCACCATCCGAAAACCCAGCCCCTCGAGCGCGACGGACTCCGACGCCACCAGGTACTCGGTGCCGGTGTCGGTCTCGGCCACGCCGTAGCACAGCGGCCGGATTCCGAACGGATCGCGGAACGCGAGCACCCCATAACCGGCGATCTCGGCGACCACCGCGTAGGCGCCGCGCACCCGTCGATGGACTTCGGCAACCGCCTTGAAAATGGCGTCAGGGTCGAGCTGCTCACCCACCGAAGCCGCCTGCAGTTCGTTGGCCAGCACGTTGAGCAGCACTTCGGAATCGGACTCGGTGTTGATGTGCCGACGATCCCGCCGGAACATGTCGTCCTTGAGCTGCTCCGAATTGGTCAGATTGCCGTTGTGGACCAGCGTGATCCCGAATGGCGCATTGACATAGAACGGCTGGGCCTCTTCGGAATCGCCGGCCGATCCGGCCGTCGGATAGCGCACGTGGGCAATGCCCGAATTACCGGGCAGCGAACGCATGTTGCGGGTCCGAAAGACATCGCGCACCTGGCCATTGCCCTTGTGCATGCCGAATTTCTTGCCCATGGCGGTGGCGATGCCGGCCGCGTCCTGACCCCGGTGCTGCAGCAGCAGCAGCCCGTCATACAGCAGTTGGTTGACCGGAGTCCGGGATACCACGCCGAGAATGCCGCACATCGTCGCTCTCGCTTTCAGGTCGTTCGAATGCCGCTCAAGCGCTGCGGCAAAAAAGGCTCGATCTGGTGGGCGATCGCATCGAGCAGCGGCCGGCTGGTGGCATTGACCCACCCTGCTCCGCGGTCAGCGCCCATCAGGCGCCCCACACCCACCACCAGGACGATCAGGACCGCGGCGCGCGCCAGTCCGAAGAGTGCGCCGGTCAGGCGGTCGACGCCACCCAGTCCGCTGGCCCGCAAGCCTTTGGCCAGCGCCCGGCCAACCAGACGCACGATCACGAAGAGCGCCAGGAAGACGATCAACCAAACCGCCGCCCCGTAATGCCCCCAGCCGGTCTTGGCGATCAGCACAGGGGCCAGCAGCGGCGTACCGATCAGGGCGGCCACCCAGGAGGCCAGGCCGAAGATGGTTCGCGCCAGGCCGACGAAGAAACCGTACCCGGTGGACAGTCCGACCGACAGCAGCACGAACCAGTCCCACCCGGTCAGCGGGGGCAGCGACATGTCAGCGCAAACATAGCCCGCCGCATCAGTAGGCAACCACCGAGACCTCGACACCCGCCGCACGCAGGCGATTGCGCGCCTGCTCGGCCGCCTCCCGCGTGGCGAACGGGCCAACCCGGACCCGGATGCGGTCTCCCTGCTGGGTCTTGACGCGTTCGGTGTAGGCCTTGGCGCCTACTTTGCGCACCCGCTCGGCCTGTTCTGCCGCGGCCTTTTCGCTGGCGAAGGCGCCAACCTGGAGATGAAACGCGCCGGCGCGAGTCTCCGCTTTGGCTTCGGGTTTGAGATCGGGTTTGACTTCCGCCTTAGGGGGCTGCTTGACCTCGGGCTTGAGGTCCGGTTTGGCCTTGACCTCAGTCTTGACCTCGGCCTTGGGCTGCGCATTGGGGTCCGGCGCGGGTGCGACGCGCGCCTCGGGACGAACGGGACCGGCAGCCGGGTCTGCCAGCAGAGGCTGGGCCGCCGGTGAAACGGGCGCCGCCCCGCCAGGGGGTGCTGTTGTGGCCGGCGCAGTGGCACCGCCCGCCGATCCGACCGTGCCGGCTGCGGTGTCGGGGGGTGGCGTGATGGCGGTTGCCGGATCCGCTGTCGACCCCGCGGGTGTCCCGGCGGCAGGGCCCGGCGAAGGCGAAACCGGCGGCGTGGCCTTGTCGCCGCCATCGGCGCGTTCGGTCACCGGGGTCTCGCGCGAAGGGATGCGCACCTGCACGTCGTCGCGAACCTGACGCGGTTCGGAATCGAGGATCAGGGGCAGCACGATGGCGGCCAGCAGGGCAAGCGCGGCCGCGCCGACGACACGACGACGGGCACGCTTTTTCTGCGGCAACGCGGGATCGAGCGAGCCGTTTTGAGCGTCCGACGGATTTCGCGAGGCCATGACTTAACGGGTGCCGCCGGAAGTACGCCGCCAAGCAAGCACGTCGGCGACGGTGAGGAAAGAACCGAAGACCACGATTCTATCACCCTCCTCCGCCCGCGATTGCGCGTGAACGAGGGCTTCTCGGGGCGTGGCGAAGGGCTCGACGGTGCGCTGCGCATCCGGGCCGGCACCCGCCCGGGCCAGAGCCGCCATCAACTCGTCCGTACCGGCCGCCCGCGCGCCGGGCAAGGCCACCGGCAGCCAATGATCGACGCGTTCGCGCAGATGACCGATGATCCCTGCCAGGTCCTTGTCGCGCATCGCTCCGAACACGGCCCAGGTGGCGGTGAAAAAGCCCATGTTGTCGAGATTGCTGGCCAGATGGGCAGCCGCGTGCGGGTTGTGCGCCACGTCGAGCACGATGGCCGGCCGGCCCGGCAGGACCTGGAAGCGGCCGGGCAGTTCCACCGTGGCCAGGCCCTGGCGCACGGCCTGCTGGCTGACCGGCAGACGGTCGCGCAGCGCCTCGAGCGCCGCCAGCACGCCGGAGGCGTTGAGCAGCTGATTGGCACCGCGCAGCGCCGGATAGGCCAGACTGCTGCGGCGTATATCGCGCCCGCCATACGACCACTGCTGGCGATCGCCCGAATAATTGAAGTCGCGACCGAACAGGCGCAGGTCGGCACCGATCTCGCGGGCATAGTCGAGCAGGCTCACCGGTGGCACGGGATCGGCGCAGATCGCCGGGCGGCCCGTGCGAAAGATGTGCGCCTTCTCCCAGCCAATGGTGTCGCGCGTGCCGCCCAGGTACTCGACATGATCGATGTCGACGCAGGTGACGATCGAACAGTCGGCATCGATCAGATTGACCGCGTCCAGGCGCCCGCCCAGACCGACTTCGAGGATCACGACATCGGGCTGGCACGACTGGAACCAGCGCAGGATGGCCAGCAGCGTGAACTCGAAATAGGTGAGCTGAACATCGCCGCGTGCCTGTTCGACCGCAGCCATGTGCATCGCCAGTGCGTCATCGGTCGCGGATTCGCCCAGGAAGCGCGCGCGTTCATTGAACTCGAGCAGATGCGGCGACGTGTGCAGAGCCACCTTGAAGCCGGCTGCGAGCAGAATGGACTCGAGCATGGCGCAGGTCGAACCCTTGCCATTGGTGCCGCCCACGGTGATCACCGGGCATTCGAAAGCAATCCCGAGTGACCGGGCTACCGCGCGGACCCGATCCAGGCCCATCGCGATGCCACGCGGATGGACACGCTCAGCCCAGTCGAGCCACTCCGAAAGAGAGTGCGGCAACGCTCAGGCGACGGCGTCGCTGGGTTGGCGCAGCAGCATCGCCAGCATGCGTGCGATTTCGTCACGCATCACGCGCCGGTCCATGATCATGTCGATCGCCCCCTTCTCGAGCAGGAACTCGGCGCGCTGGAAGCCTTCCGGCAGCTTTTCACGAACGGTCTGCTCGATCACCCGCGGCCCGGCGAATCCGATCAGCGCGCGCGGTTCGGCGATCACGACATCGCCCAGGAAACAGAAGCTCGCCGACACGCCACCCATGGTGGGATCCGTCAGCACCGAGATGTAGGGAAGGCGCTTGTCGGCCAGCTTGGTCAGCATCGCGGTGGTCTTGGCCATCTGCATCAGAGAGAGCACTCCCTCCTGCATGCGCGCCCCGCCGGATGCGGCGACGGAAATGAACGGGACCTTCTGTTCGATCGCGGCTTGCACGCCACGCGCGAATCGCTCACCGACCACCGAGCCCATCGAACCGCTGATGAACTCGAATTCGAAGACCGCCAGCACGACGGGCAAGGTCCGGATCGAACCGCCCATGACCACCAGCGCATCGGTTTCTTCGGTGTCGTCCAGCGCTTCCTGAAGGCGCTCGGTGTACTTGCGGCTGTCCTTGAACTTGAGCACATCGACCGGCAGCACTTCCTGGCCGATCTCGTACCGGCCCTCGGCATCGAGCAGGCAGTCGATGCGGCGCCGCGCCCGCATGCGCAGGTGATGTCCACACTTGGGGCAGACGCTCAGGCTGCTTTCGAGATCGGCGCCGTACAACACGGAGTCGCAGGCCGGGCACTTGACCCAGAGCCCTTCGGGCACGCGCTTGGCGCCCAGGTTGGAGCGCTTGATTCGGGGCGGCAGCAGCTTGTCGAGCCATGTCATGGGGAGTGTCCCTGAGGTTCAGTTCGCGCCGGCGGCCGGCGCATCGAGCGCCTGCCGGATGCCGGCTGTGAATTGCCGCGCGCGCTCGGGCGCGCCAGCGGGATCGCCGTCTTCGATCACCTGGATCATACGGGTTCCGATGATCACCGCATCGGCCACTTCGCCGACCGCACGGGCCGTGACGCCATCGCGAATGCCGAATCCGACACCGACCGGCAGGCCGGTGCGCGATTTGATCAGATCGACGCGACGACGCACATCGTCGATGTCCATCGTGCCGCCCGTGATTCCCTTGAGCGACACGTAGTACACGTAGCCGCGCGCCAGTGTCAGGACCTCGGCGATGCGTTCGTCGGTCGACGTAGGCGCCAGCAGGAAGATGGGGTCGATGCCGCGCGATCCCATCAGCGCCGCGAACGATTGAGATTCCACCGGCGGATAGTCGACAACGATCACTCCGTCGACACCCGCGGCACGCGCCTCGTCGGCGAAACGCTCGACCCCCATCCGTTCGATCGGATTGGCATAGCCCATCAGCACGATCGGGGTGACGTCGTCCTGGGCCCGGAAGGCCTTCACGTAACCGAGCACGTCGCGCAGGCCAACACCCAGAGCCAGCGCCTGTTCGTTGGCGCGCTGGATGGTCGGGCCATCGGCCATGGGATCGGAGAATGGCACGCCCAGTTCGATCACATCGGCGCCCCCCGCCACCAGCGCCTGCATGATCGGCACGGTGGCGTCGCGCGCCGGATGGCCGGAAGTGACGTAGGGCACCAGCGCCGTTCGCCCGGCACTGCGCAGACGGGCAAACGCAGCTTCGATTCGTGACATCGGGGCCACCCTCAGGAAAGCTCGCCGGCGCGCAGCGCGACGGTGTGCATGTCTTTGTCGCCGCGCCCGGAAAGATTCACCAGGATGATCTGGTCCTTGGCCAGGGTGGGCGCCAGCTGCGCCGCATAGGCCAGCGCGTGGCTGGATTCCAGCGCCGGGATGATGCCTTCGATGCGGCAGCAGTCGTGAAACGCCTTCAGCGCGCCGCTGTCGTCGATCGGCACATACGTGGCCCGTCCGCTGTCCTTGAGCCAGGCATGCTCCGGACCGACGCCCGGATAGTCCAGGCCGGCCGACACCGAATGGGTATCGATGATCTGGCCGTTCTCGTCCTGCAGCAGATAAGTGCGATTGCCATGCAGCACGCCCGGCACGCCCGCGGTCAGCGAGGCGGCATGACGTCCGGTGTGGACACCATCGCCGCCGGCTTCCACCCCGACCAGCTTGACGCCTGGCACGTCCAGGTACGGATGGAAAATGCCGATCGCGTTGGAGCCGCCTCCGACACAGGCCACGACATAGTCGGGCTGGCGGCCGGTCATCACGGGCATCTGCTGCTTGCACTCGATGCCGATCACCGACTGGAAGTCGCGGACCATCATCGGATACGGATGCGGACCGGCGACCGTGCCGATGATGTAGAAGGTGTCTTCGACGTTGGTGACCCAGTCGCGCATCGCTTCGTTCAGCGCGTCCTTGAGGGTCTTGCTGCCGGATTCCACCGGCACGACTTCGGCGCCCAGCAGTTTCATGCGGAACACGTTCTGGGCCTGGCGGGCGACGTCTTCACTGCCCATGTAGACAACACACTTCATGCCGTAGCGCGCGGCCACCGTGGCGGTCGCCACGCCGTGCTGCCCTGCCCCGGTCTCGGCGATGACGCGCGGCTTGCCCATGCGCCTGGCCAGCAGCGCCTGGCCGATGGTGTTGTTGATCTTGTGCGCACCGGTGTGATTGAGATCTTCGCGCTTGAAGTAGATCTGCGCGCCGCCCAGCATCTGCGACCAGCGCCGGGCGTGATAGATGGGGCTGGGGCGGCCGACAAAATGCTCGAGTTCATCGCGGAACTCGGCGACGAACTCGGGATCGTCCTTGTAGTGCGCATAGCACAGCCGCAGTTCTTCCAGGGCGTGCATGAGGGTCTCGGCCACGAAGATGCCACCGTAGGGGCCGAAGTGTCCGCGGGCATCGGGAAGATCGTAGGGTTTCATGAAGCGCTACCGGGAGATTCAGAGAGGCGTCGGGCATCCTCAGCAAGGACTGCCGCGACGAAACGGGCCATTCGGTCGCTGTCCTTGCATCGGGCATCGCTGCCTTGAATGCCGCTGGAGACATCGACCATGGTGGGAGAGACCTGCCGGATGGCCTGCGCGACGCTGTGCTCATCGAGCCCACCCGACAGGATCAGCGGCGCCTTGCGTGCCGTCGGAATCCAGGACCAGTCGAATCGGGTGCCGGTGCCACCGAAGGCATCACTGAAGGCATCGAGCAGAAAAGCCTCCGCATCGTCGAAACGAAGCGTCGATTCTAGCAAATCGTTCGGCGAACGCATGCGCACCGCACGCCAGTAGGGACAGCCGGGCATCAGGCTTTCGCGGCATTGCGCCGCGGTTTCATCGCCATGAAACTGGATCACGTCCAGGCCGACCGCCGCGCCGACCTGGCGCACGATGGCCGGCTCTTCGTTGACGAACAAACCCACCGCGCTGACATACGACGGCAGACGACGCCGCAAGGCAGCCGCATGCTGCGGATCGATGGCACGTGGACTGCGCGGATAGAACACGAAGCCGACGGCATCGACCCCCAGTGCGACGGCGTCATCGACGTCGGTCTCGCGGACGAAACCGCAGAATTTGATTCGGGTGCGCAATACGGGCGAGTCGGAATTCAAGGCAGGCCAAATCAGTCAGACACGGGCGTCATGGCACGGACAGTGCCGGCCAGCAGCCGAGATCGTGGGGCAGGCTGTACTGTACCCCGGTCAGGTACAAGCCTTGTGCCGGCATGGTCGATGCCGCCTGGCGCCGATCACGAGACTGCAGCACCTGGGCCGCCCAGTCGGCCGGTCGCCGGCCCATCCCGACCCACACGAGGGCGCCGACCAGGTTGCGGACCATGTGATGCAGGAACGCATTCGCTTGCACGTCGATGCACAACAATTCGTCCCGCTCGGTCAGTTCCAGCACGCTCAGGTTGCGCACCGGCGAGCGTGCCTGGCATTGCGACGAGCGGAATGCCGAAAAATCGTGCTGGCCGGTCAGATGGACCGCGGCTTGACGCATGGCGATCACATCCAGGGGTCGATGCACCCAGGCGGCTCTGCCCGCCCAAAGCGGATGGCGGGTCGCACTGCGCCAGATCAGGTAACGATAACAACGCTGAGTGGCGCTGAACCGGGCATGGAACGAGGCATCCACGACACTCGTCTGCTGCACGGCGATGCCGGCGGGCAGGTTCGCATTGGCGCCGCGGGTCCACGCCGTATCGGGACGACCCGACGCGGTGTCGAAGTGCACCACCTGTGCCAGGGCATGAACGCCGGCGTCGGTTCGGCCGGCACAGATGGTCGCCACCGGGTGGCCGGCCACCACGGCCAAGGCTCGCTCGAGCACGTCCTGGGCGGCACGTCCGCCGGGCTGGGTCTGCCATCCCTGAAACGACAGGCCTTCGTACGCGAGGCGAAGCGCGATGCGCTGCACGGCAGGCTCCGCCGTCAAGTCCGTCGACCCAAAACAAAACGGGGAAGCAAGGCTTCCCCGAGAACCGATCGAGACAGGAGATCAGGCAATCTTGGCGAGCATCGCTCGAGCTTTCTGCTGCTGGTCGCCATCGCCGCCCTTGACCACCTCATCGAGCAGTTCGCGCGCGCCTTCCTTGTCGCCAATTTCTTCGTAGGCCGACGCCAGGTCGAGCTTGGTGGCCATTTCCTGCCAGCGCACCCCGTCCGGGGCCGATGCGGAGGCCGGAGCCGAAGCGGGTTCGAGATCCAGACCGATGGCCGACAAGTCGAGGTCGGCACCGATTTTCTCGGCCACCGCATGGCCGCCGCCACTGTCGGACGGTGCGATCTTGCTGATGCCTTCGAGCGCCGGCAGATCGATGTTGAATTCTTCGAGCCCGTCGGAAAAGGCGTTACCCCGAACCTTGTCCGCCGTCTTGGCGGGCATGTCTTCGCCCAGATCGAGACTGGGGAGTTCGAATCGGCCTTCGACGGCACGGGAAAGATCCGATTGCGCTTCGTCCTCGGCCGGATCACGCGAGGAAACCAGTTTTTCGCCGGCCTTCCCGATGGTCGTGTCCAGTTCGAGATCGAAGTCGAGGGCCGGGATCTCGGGCTCTTCGAGCGCTTTCGCGTTGAGCTCTGCCGGATCCATCGGCAGCGTCTCGGCGAACGACGGGGCAGCATGGGCGGTCGGCATCGCCGGCGCCGCGGGAAGGCGCGGCTCGTCTTCGGGCAAGGCATCCAGAGGCGGCTCGACCAACTGGGCCACGGCCGGCTCGTCGCTGGGCATCGGATCGGCCACCGCGGACCCGGCATCGCGTCCGGCATACAGCGTATTGGTCGGATCGATCGCCAGGCCCATCGTCACGACCTTGGGCCACTCCTCGTTCTGGCCGCCGGTCATCTGGTGCATTTCGGCGGCGAGCACGCCATACGAGACGACATCCTTGCGTCCCGAATAGATCTCGAGCAACTTGCCGCGGATCGCCTGCCGTTCCGGCTGCTTGCGCAGCGCTTCGCGCAGGATCTCTTCGGCCTGCGCTTCGCGGCCGTAGGCGATGTAGACCTCGGCCTCGGCGATCGGGTCGACCTCGGTGGCATGCACGTCGACACCACTGTCTTTGGTCGCCGACGCAAAGGCGCTGCTCGTGTCGACGCTCTGGCCGCCCGTCGAGCCAAACAGAGAGTTGGCGGCAATTCCGTCAGCCGCGATCAGGCTGTCTTCGAATTTTTCGACCTTCTTGCGCCGACGCATGGCATACCAGCCGTAGCCGGCGCCCAGTGCAAGGATGGCACCCAATCCGGGCAACATCAGCGGATTGGACATCAGATCGTCGACGAAGCTGGTCTCTGGCGCGGCGGCCTTGGGCGTCTCGGCCTTGGGCGCTGGTGCGACCTTCGCAGCGGCATCCGCCGTTGCGACGGCGGGAGCGGGTTCGGACTTGGGAGCGTCGGCCTTGGGCGTGTCTGCCGCAGGAGCGTCCGCTTTAGGCGCTTCGACCTTAGGAGTCTCGACCTTGGGTGCCTGCGCGGCCGGTTCGGCCACCTTGGGCGCTTCGGCCTTGACCGGTTCGGGCTTCGGGGCCTCCGGCGCAGCGACGGCCTTGGGCGCTTCGGCTTTCGCCATCGGAGCGGCGGCGACCTTGCCGGCGGCCTTCGCCTCGTCAGCCTGCTTCTGGAGATCGGCAAGCTGCTTGTTCTTGAGTTCGAGCAGCTTTTGCAGGTCGGAGACGTTCTTCTCGAGCTCTTTGACGCGCGACGCGGACTCTTTGAGAGCCGCATCCCGGGCAACGGATTGTTCGGCCGCATTCTGGCCGACGGCCGTGCCGGCACCTGCCTTGGTGCCACCCGCGGCCGCACTCACGCCCGACTTGGACAGTTTCAGCTGGTCCTGATTGGCAGCACTCGCGCTCTTGTCGTCGACTTGAGCCCCCACAGCACCGCTTGCACTCTGGCCGGCCTTCGCACCCGGAACCTCGCGTGCGCCATCGGCAAGCCGCGAGCGGTATGCCGCGAAATCGCTGGATTGCGCGCGGATGAGATCACGCGCCTTCGCCGCATCCACCGCCGCGATCTGATCGGCCGACGGCATCTTCAGGGTGACGCCCGCCTTCAGGCGATTGATGTTGCCGGCGAAGGCCTGCGGATTGTTCTCGTACAGCGAGGCCAGGGTCTGGTCGAGCGATGCCGAAGCCGGACGGACCCGACCGGCGATACCGCTCAGGGTATCGCCCGCGCGCACTCGGATGTCGTCGCCCGACACGACCGGTGCGGGCGCCTTGGGTGCCGCAGCGACCGCAGCAGCGGGTGCGGCCGGCGCAGCAGCAGCAGGTTCGCGGCGCGGCAGCGGCGTCGCCTGCGCACTGGGCGTGGACACTGGCGCACTGGTGGCCGTCGAGGCAGCGGCCGGGGCCGCAGCGGCGACCGGCGGGACGACCGTCGACTGGCCCGCGCCACCTTCGATGCTCTCTCGGGTGGAGCGCAATTCGGGCGGGTCGAGCAGGAAGGTGTACTCGCGAACGAACTTGCCGGTGGCCCAGTTCAATTCGAGCAGCATGTCGACGAAGGGCTCGTTGATTGGCTGCGCCGACGAAATGCGGACGAACGACCGGCCATCCGGGCGCCGGTCGACGGTGAATCTCAGGCCCGACAAGGCCGCGTTGAATTCGAGACCTGCCTGCCGAAATGCCTCCGGCGACGCCAGACGGGCATTCAGGGAGGCAGCCTCCTCGCGGCTGAGCGCGGTGATCTCGACCTCAGCCCGCAAGGGCTGGCCCAGACCAGATTGAACGGACAGGCGACCAAGTCCTGCCGACCAGGCCGAACCGGCACCGGTCAACAGTGCCAGGGCGATTGCCGCGGCAAGGCGCTTGGGCGCCGTATTGAAGCCCGTGTCCGGCACGGTTTTTTTAGCAGCAGCCACGCGTTTCCCCGGGGTCACACAGAAGAGTTTTGAGCGTAACATCAGCCACTTATCGAGGCAAGCTCACACCAATTGATAGGTTTACACCGTCCCGCGAAGCAACACAAAGTGTCGCGGACAGGCGGAAGTCTAGGGCAGCCGAGAGGACATTCGACACGCCCGGCGCGCGCATTTTGTCACGCGCCGCCCGCGAGAATCGGGTCCCATGCGGATGCATCTCAATTGTGCAAAATCCGCAACATTCTGCGCAGCGGTTCGGCCGCCCCCCAAAGCAGCTGATCGCCTACCGTGAACGCGCTCAGATAACCGGGGCCGATGGCCAGCTTGCGCAGCCGCCCCACCGGCACCGCGAGTTGGCCGGTCACGACAGCCGGATTGAGGTCGCGGATACTGGCTTCCCGGTTGTTGGGGACCAGCCGCACCCATTCATTGCCCGAGGCCACCAGGGCCTCGATGTCGGCCAGCGGCACATCGCGCTTGAGCTTGATGGTCAGCGCCTGGCTGTGGCAGCGCATGGCGCCGATGCGCACGCACAGGCTCTCGACCGGAATGTGACCCGCACCCGAGCCGGGCAGCCCGAGGATCTTGTTGCATTCGGCATCGCCTTTCCATTCCTCGCGCGACATGCCGTCGCCCAGATCCTTGTCGATCCAGGGAATCAGGCTGCCGGCCAGCGGAACGCCGAACTGCGAGGTTGGGAAGTCGGCCGAACGCAGGGTGTCGGCGACCGTCCGGTCGATATCGAGGATGGCGGACTGTTCGTCGGCGAGCAGCCCCGCAACCGACGCATGCGCAGCCCCCATCTGGGAGAGCAGTTCGCGCATGTTCTGTGCGCCGGCCCCCGAGGCCGCCTGGTAGGTCATCGCGGTGATCCACTCGATCAGGCCTTCGCGGAACAGCCCGTTCAAACCCATCATCATCAGGCTGACCGTGCAGTTGCCGCCAATGTAGTTGCGCACCCCCTTGGCGAGGCCTTCGCGAATGACGTGGTCGTTCAGCGGGTCGAGGATGATGATGGCGTCGTCCTTCATGCGCAGGGTCGACGCCGCGTCGATCCAGTAGCCCTTCCAGCCGGCCTGGCGCAGCTTGCCGAACACCTCGGTGGTGTAGTCGCCGCCCTGGCAGGTGATGATGGTGTCCATCCGCTTGAGCGCATCGATCGACATCGCGTCTTGCAGGCGTTCGCCACCCAGAGGCGCTTGCCCGCCCACATTGGAGGTGCTGAAGAACACCGGATCGATCAGGGCGAAGTCGTTTTCTTCGCGCATCCGCTGCATCAGCACCGATCCGACCATGCCCCGCCAACCCACCATGCCCACTTTCATAACCATCGCATTTCTCCCGGACTCACGCGTCGTGTGGATTATCCCAATGCGGCCAGCACCGCATCGCCCATCGCCTGGGTCCCGACCGTCGGGCGCCCGGATTCGGCGATGTCGGCAGTTCGAAGGCCCTGTGCGAGCACCTTGCGCACCGCCGCCTCGACCCGGTCGGCCGCGGCAGGCTGGTTCAGCGAGTAGCGCAGCATCATCGCAGTCGACAGGATGGTCGCCAGCGGATTGGCCAGCCCCTTGCCTGCAATGTCGGGCGCCGATCCATGGATCGGTTCGTACAGGCCGAACCCTTTGGCGTTCAGCGACGCCGAGGGCAGCATGCCGATCGAACCGGTCAGCATCGAGGCCTCGTCGGACAGGATGTCGCCGAACATGTTGCCGGTGACGATCACGTCGAATTGCTTCGGATTGCGGATCAGCTGCATCGCGGCGTTGTCGACATACATGTGCGAGAGCGCGATGTCGGTGTATTCCTTGTGCACGTCGGTCACGACGTCGCGCCAGAACTGGGTGGTCTCCAGCACATTGGCCTTGTCGACCGAGCACACGCGCCCGGAGCGCTTGCGCGCCGCCTGGAACGCGGTGTGGGCGATGCGCCGGATCTCGCTTTCGGTGTAGCGCATCGTGTCGAAACCTTCGCGCTCGCCCGCTTCGTTGGTGCGAACCCCGCGCGGCTGGCCGAAGTAGATGTCGCCGGTCAGCTCGCGAAGGATCAGCAGGTCGAGTCCCGCCACGACCTCGGGCTTCAGGGTGGACGCGTGCGCGAGCTCCGGATAGACGATGGCCGGGCGCAGGTTGGCGAACAGATCGAAATGTTTGCGCAAGCGCAGCAGGCCCTGTTCGGGGCGCTGCGCGCGAGGCAGCGTGTCGTACTGAGGACCGCCGACCGATCCGAACAGGATGGCATCGGCCGACTCGCAAACCGCGATGGTGGCAGCCGGCAGCGGGTCGCCGCTCAAGTCGAAGGCAGTCCCGCCGACCGGTGCGGATTCGAGTTCGATCGCAAGACCCTGATTGCCCAGGGCCTTCAGGACACGGACCGCCTGAGCGGTGATCTCGGGGCCGATGCCATCGCCCGGCAGCACTGCAACTTTCATCGGAACTATCCTTTCAACGGTGTTGGGTTGACGCGCGGCCAGCGCCACTTGCCAGCCTGGCGGGGCCAGGCTGGTTCTCGTGATCGAGAGACCGCTGGTCCCGGTTCAGCGCACCAAAGTCTTGGTGAGCCAGGGCTGGGCGCTAATGCGCTTGGTTTCGAACTCGCGAATCTTGTCGGCGTGGCGCAGGGTCAGGCCGATCTCGTCAAAGCCATTGACAAGGCAGAACTTGCGGAAGGGATCGACGTCGAATTCGAAACGCTGCCCGCCGTCCTGCGTCGCGACGAACTGCTCGGGCAGGTTGATGGTCAGTTCGAACCCGGGGAAGGCATTTACTTCGTGGAACAGGCGATCGACTTCGGTTTCGGTGAGGCGGACCGGCAGCACGCCGTTCTTGAAGCAGTTGTTGAAGAAGATGTCGGCAAACGAGGGCGCGATGATGACCCTGAATCCGAAATCTTCGAGCGCCCAGGGGGCGTGCTCCGCGACGAACCGCAACCGAAGTTCTTGCGCGTGACCAGGATGGACGCACCGCGAAAGCGTGGCTGGTTCAGCGAAAAATCGGGATTGAGCGGCCGCCGGCTGTTGTCCATGCCGGGCTCGCCGTGGTCGAGATAACGCCACTCGTCAAACAGATTGGGCCCGAAACCCGTGCGCTTGACCGATTTCAGGAACTGCTTGGGGATGATGGCGTCGGTATCGACGTTGGCCCGGTCGAGCGGCGCGACCAGGCCGCGGTGGACGGTGAGCGGTTGCATGATCGCGCGCTTTGCCTGAATGAGGAGGTGAACGGTGGGGAGCGTGGCCGCCCTGGAGCGGCCGGCGCTTACTTCTTGGCGGCGCCCTGGATGCCTTCGCCGGCTCGCTCGATGTCGCGGCCGACACCTTGCATGGTGTTGCAGGCGCTCAGGGTCAGCAAGGTCAGCACGGCGGCAAGAACGAGGGACAGTTGCTTGAACATGAGGATCTCCTTGGGTGGTTTCAGAAGCGGCGAACATCAACGAAATGCCCGGCCAACGCCGCAGCCGCAGCCATGGCGGGACTGACCAGATGGGTGCGCCCGCCGTTGCCCTGGCGGCCTTCGAAGTTGCGGTTGGATGTCGCTGCGCAGCGTTCGCCCGGTTCGAGGCGATCGGCGTTCATCGCCAGGCACATCGAACAACCGGGTTCGCGCCATTCGAAGCCGGCGTCGCGAAAGATGCGGTCGAGGCCTTCGGCTTCGGCCTGGCGCTTGATCAGCCCGGACCCGGGAACGACCATGGCCAGGCGAACCGTATCGGCCTTGCGCCGGCCGCGGATGACCGCGGCCGCGGCGCGCAGGTCTTCGATGCGCGAATTGGTGCACGAACCGATGAACACCTTGTCGATGCGGATGTTCTCGATCGGGGTGTTGGGGGTGAGGCCCATGTATACCAGCGCGCGCTCCATGCCTTCGCGGCGCACCGGATCCTTTTCCCGATCGGGGTCGGGCACGCGATCGTCGATCGCCACGACCATCTCGGGCGAAGTGCCCCAGGTGACCTGCGGGCGGATCTCGGCGGCATTCAGGCGCACCACCAGGTCGAAGCGCGCGCCCGGGTCGGAACGAAGGTGGCGCCATTGGCCGACTGCGGTCTCCCAGTCGTCGCCGGCGGGTGCCAGCGGGCGCCCCTTGAGGTAGGCCAGGGTGACATCGTCCACCGCGACCATGCCGGAACGCGCGCCGGCTTCGATGGCCATGTTGCAGACCGTCATGCGGCCTTCGACCGACAGGGAACGGATCGCGCTGCCGCCGAACTCGATGGCATAGCCGGTACCGCCGGCCGTGCCGATGCGCCCGATCACCGCCAGCACCAGGTCTTTGGCGGTGACCCCCTTGCCCAGGGGTCCCTCGACCTCGACCAGCATGTTTTTCATTTTTTTGGCGACCAGGCACTGGGTGGCGAGCACATGCTCGACTTCCGAGGTGCCGATGCCGAAGGCCAGGCAGCCCAGCGCACCATGCGTGCTGGTGTGCGAGTCGCCGCAGACCACCGTCATGCCAGGCAGAGTGGCCCCCTGCTCGGGCCCGATCACATGCACGATGCCCTGGCGCTGATCGAGAAACGGAAAGTAGGTGCCGATCGAGAACTCGCGAATGTTGCGGTCCAGCGTGACCACCTGCTCGCGCGAGGTCAGGTCTTCGATGCCGTCGATGCCGCGTTCCCAGCCCGTGGTGGGCGTGTTGTGATCGGCGGTGGCGACGACCGACGTGGTACGCCAGGGCTGCCGCCCTGCGACACGCAGGCCTTCGAAGGCTTGCGGGCTGGTCACCTCGTGCACCAGGTGCCGGTCGATGTACAGCAGGCAGGTGCCATCGTCTTCGCGATGGACCACGTGGTCATCCCAAAGTTTGTCGTAAAGCGTACGGGCTACAAGCGACATCGCAGGCACACGGCCCTGGGGGCCGCCTCACGGTTTTCCGGAACCTTCGATTATGCCACGATGATCAGCGATTGGCGGGTACTCGCGGCTTCAAGGGCTCGAGCCGATCGGCATAAAGGGTCAGATCCCGCAATTGCGAAGGCGTGACCGGGTGACGCGCCGAAAACGGCACGACCGGCGTGCCGGATGCGCCCTCGCGAATGCCCTCCCAGAAACCAAGCGGCGCTGACGGATCGAACCCCGCGCGCACCAGCAGTTCGACCCCCAGACGGTCCGCCTCGACCTCATGGACCCGCGAATACGGTTGCATCAGCCAGTCGGCCGGTGCGGCCGGCGCTCCCGTCTGGCGCAACAGGGCCAGGCGTTCGGCAGCATGGCCGCGCAGCGTGTGCGCCAGCTCGTGGGCCAGGGCTGCGGCCAGATGATCGTCGCTGGCGCCGACACGCTCGAGCAGTCCCTGGGTGACCACGCAGGCACCATCGGCCAGGCACCAGGCGTCGGCCTGCCGGTCGGCCAGCACCATCACCCGGACCGGCCACTGCGGCGCTCCCGGATCGATCGACGGCGCCACCGCGATCAGGCGGCGCAGCGTCGCCGCCACCCGCTGGCTCGCGGGTCCGTCGGGAACGGCGCCGCGCTCGGCCAGCAGCTGCCATTGCAGGGCGCTGGCCCGCGCCAGTTCGGCAGGCGTGATGTCATCCGCAGAGACTTGTGCGCCGGGCCGTGGCACCCGCGGCGACGGTCCGGGCGCGATGCCGGGCGGCGCCATGCAGGCCGACAGCGCGATCACGCTGGCGGCGAGCAGCCATGCGCATCCGATCCATCGCCGACCCGAGCGCGCGCCCGCCCGTCCGCCTTCGGCGCGGGCACCGCCCGATCGATCGGGGACCAGCCGTGAACTCACCTCGAAAGGCTCCTCGTCATGCCTGTCGGACATCAGGACACCAGCCGGGATTCCGGCGCAGCGGCAGCGTACTCGAAGCGCCGGCACGCTGCCACTGCCAGCCAGCCCAGCGCGGCGGCCAGCGCCGCCGAATAGAACGCCCACGCCGGGCCGACATGATCCCACCACCAGCCGGCGGCCAGGCCGCCGATCGAGCCGCCCACGCCATAGCCCAGCGTGGCGAACAGTGCCTGCGCCCTGCCCTGTTCGGCGGGCTCGAACCAGCGGTGCAGCAAGGCCATGGCCGCGCTGTGGTGCACCCCGAAGGTGATCGCGTGCAGCAGCTGCGACACCAGCACGATGCCCCACTGGCCTTCGCCCCAGCCGATCAGGGCGAAGCGCAACGCGGCGCAGCCCATGCTGAACGAGAGCAGCGGCAAGGCGCCAAAGCGCTCGAACAGCCCGCGCTGCCAGCGGAACAACGCGATCTCGGCGACCACACCCAGCGACCAGATCGCACCGATCCAGGTCTTGGCGTACCCATGGCGATCGAGGTACAGCGAAAAGAAGGCGTACAGCGCAGCGTGGGCAAACATCATCAGCCCGCAGGACACGAAAAAAAGGGCGATCCGGGGTTCGCGCAGCCGGCGCCACACCGACGGCTGGCGCCGCGGCACCGGCACCTCGGCATGCGGCTCGGGTACCGCGGGATCGACGCCTGCGGGATCGACGCCCGCGGCACCGGACGCCGCTGCACCGGACGCCGCCGCGGCGCGGCTTCGACTGCCGCGTGCGACACGCCAGGAAACCAGCAACACCAGCAGTGCAAGCGCACCCATCGGAGCCGTCAGCCAGCGCGCGCCGAGCCAGTCGAGCAGCGGGCCGGTGGCCGACACCGCGGCAATG
Organism: Burkholderiaceae bacterium; assembly: GCA_016710525.1. Lineage (GTDB taxonomy): Bacteria > Pseudomonadota > Gammaproteobacteria > Burkholderiales > Burkholderiaceae_E > Quisquiliibacterium. Next base: position 9,789 of record JADJVQ010000060.1, on the reverse strand, counting down.
AATCCGATCGAGCCCCACTGACGCATCCGGCCGTAGTGGCCTGCGTCGCCCCCGGCCGCTGCCAGCGCCATCGATTCGGCGATCGGCCCCTGTGCGGCGTTGAAAAAGTACAGCAGCGACACCAGCACCAGCAGCCAGCCATAGGCTCCCTGGGCCCACGCGATCAGTGAGATGGCCAGCAGCGCACCGCCCGCGCTGACCTTCAGCAGGTTCGCCCGGTCGGCCGCCCGGTCGGCCCAGGCACCCCAGAACGGCGGCGCCACCACCCGCATCAGCTGGGGCATGGCCAGCAGCAGGCTGATCTGGGTGATCGACAGGCCCCAGGCCGCGAAATAAAGGCCGAGGTAGGGCGACATCGCCCCAACGAGTGAAAAATAGGCGAAAAAGAGCGTCTTGACGCCCGTCACCGCCTGCCGATGCGCCGTCAGGGCCGCTGCCCGGCGATAGGAGCGGACTCGAGCCGGACGTCGGCGTTCTGAGCGCGATGCCGCAGCGCGTGATCCATCAGCACGAGGGCCAGCATGGCCTCGGCGATCGGGGTGGCGCGAATGCCCACGCAGGGGTCGTGGCGGCCCAGGGTCTGGACCGTCAGCGGATTTCCCTGGTGATCGATTGAGCGGCGCTCGGTGCGGATGCTGGAGGTCGGCTTGATCGCGATCGCGACGCGCAGCGGCTGGCCGGTGGATATCCCGCCCAGAACGCCCCCGGCATGATTGCTGGCGAAACCCTCGGGCGTGAGCTCGTCGCCATGTTCGCTGCCGCGCTGCGCGACGCTGGCGAACCCGTCGCCGATCTCGACCCCCTTGACCGCATTGATGCCCATCATCGCGAAGGCGATGTCGGCATCGAGCTTGTCGAAGAGCGGTTCGCCCCAACCCGGCGGAATGCCCTCGGCTTCCACGACGATGCGTGCACCGCAGGAGTCGCCATCGCGGCGCAGGTCGTCCATGTAGGCCTCCAGCCGAGGCACGATCTGCGCGTCTGGCGCGAAGAACGGATTGCGCGGCACTTCGTCCCAGGTGTCGAAGGGAATATCGATCTCGCCGAGCTGGCGCATGCAGCCCCGGATCCGGGTGCCGTGGTGCTCATGCAGCCACTTGCGGGCGATCGCTCCCGCCGCCACGACGGTCGCTGTCAGGCGCGCCGACGACCGGCCGCCGCCGCGATGATCGCGCACGCCGTACTTCTGCCAGTACGTGTAGTCGGCATGTCCGGGCCGGAAAGTGACCGCCAGGTTGCCGTAATCCCTGCTGCGGGCATCCTCGTTGCGGATCAGCAGCCCGATCGGGGTGCCCGTGGTGCGGCCTTCGAACACACCGGACAGGATCTCGACCCGGTCGGCCTCCTGCCGCTGGGTGACGTGCCGCGATGTGCCGGGGCGGCGGCGGTCCAGCTCGGGCTGGATGTCGGACTCCGACAGGACCAGGCCCGGCGGACAGCCATCGACCACGCAGCCGATGGCCGGACCATGGGATTCGCCGAAGGTCGTGACGGTGAAGAGGTGTCCGAAGCTGTTGCCCGACATAAAAGTAGAACCATCCGATCAAAGGCCGACCCGGCATTTTATCTGCCGATGGCGCCCGACGGCTCGCAGCCCGCGGAATTCGTCTGCGAACCCACCGTTCCGCCACTGGCGCGTCTCGCGCGCGCCTGCTCCTCGCGCGCACCTGCTCCGAAGCGCAGCCGCAGCCTACAACGCGTGCGACAAACCCACGCGCAGGCGATGCACGACGGTCTCGCGCGGCAGCAGCGCCAGCACCGCCTCGAGCGCCGGCGTCTGGGCACGGCCGAACACCAGCAGACGCATCGGCATGCCGAACTGCGGCATCTTCAGGCGCTGGGCCGACACCACCTGCTTGATGGCCGCCGAAATCGCCTCGCGCGTCCATTCGACCTCTGTGCAGGCCATTGCAAAGGCGTCCAGCGCAGGCCGGATCTCCGGCTTCAGGGTCTCGGTCAGCTGTTCGGCGCTCGGGTGAGGCACCTGGTAGAACATCATGGCGAGTTCGGCGATTTCTTCGAGCGTCGAAGAGCGATCCTTGAGCAGGCCGCAAACCGCCGCGAGGTCGATCTTCGCGTTCGCCGGTTCGCGGGTGTGCACGCCGCGCCGCGCGAGCCGAACACTGACATCGGCGGCAATGCGCTCATTGGCCATTGCCTTCAGGTAGTGATTGTTCAGCCAGCGCAGCTTGTCGAAATCGAACCGGGCCGGTGAGCGGCTGATGTGCTGGCCGTCGAACCACTGCACGAACTGTTCGCGCGAGAAGACCTCCTCGTCGCCATGGCTCCAGCCCAGGCGCGCCAGGTAATTGATCACCGCCTCGGGCAGGTAACCGTCATCGTGGTACTGCATGACCGACACCGCGCCATGGCGCTTGGACAGCTTCTGGCCATCCGGGCCATGGATCATGGGCACGTGCCCATACTGGGGCAGCACTGCCCCCAGCGCCGCCAGAATGTTGATCTGGCGCGGGGTGTTGTTGACGTGATCGTCGCCTCGGATGACCTGCGTGATGCGCATGTCCCAGTCGTCCACGACCACGCAGAAATTGTAGGTGGGCGTGCCGTCGGATCGCGCGATGATCAGGTCGTCGAGTTCGGCATTGGCGATTTCGATCGGACCTTTGATCAGGTCATTCCATTTAACGGCGCCATCTTTCGGATTGCGAAATCTGACAACGGGATCGAGACCGTTCGGCGGTGCGGGCAGCACCTTGCCGGCGTCGGGGCGCCAGCGCCCGTCATAACGCGGCTTCTCGCCGCGCGCCTCCTGGGCGGCTCGCATCGCGTCGAGTTCATCGCGCGAGCACCAGCAGCGGTAGGCCGTCCCTGCCTGAAGCATCTGCCCGATCACCTCCCGATAACGCGCCATGCGCTGCATCTGGAAGAACGGACCTTCATCGTGGGCCAGCCCCAGCCAGGCCATGCCGTCCTGGATCGCCTGGACCGCCTCCGGCGAACTGCGTTCGACGTCGGTGTCTTCGATCCGCAAAATGAAAGTGCCCTGATGATGGCGCGCGAAAGCCCAGGCATACAAGGCCGTGCGGGCGCCCCCGATGTGCAGGAAGCCGGTGGGGCTGGGTGCAAATCGGGTGCGAACTCCTGAAATTGTCTCGTTCATGGAGCAGAATTCTATCGAATGTGTGGTCGGCCGCCGGCCCGGCCCGGCTGGCCCGTCACAACGCGTTGCGCAGGAATGAGGTAAAAGGCTTTCCTGGACACTGGGGACCGCTCTTGAATAGTTTTCTGACATCGCTGCGTGCGCTCACGCCCGAGACCCTGACCTCGATGCTGCGCGGCATCGAAAAGGAAGGCCTGCGCGCCACGCGCGACGGCGGGCTGGCGCTCACCCCGCACCCGGCGGGTCTGGGTTCGGCCCTGACGCACCCGCACATCACGACCGACTTCAGCGAATCGCAGCTCGAGCTGATCACCGGGGTGCACACCACGGCCCAGGCCTGCGAGGACGAACTGACGCAGATCCACCAGGCGGTCTTTCGCCACCTGGGCGACGAATTGATGTGGGGCAGCAGCATGCCCTGCCGGCTGCCTTCGCGCGACGAGGACATCCCGCTGGGCCGCTATGGCAGCTCCAATGTCGGACGCTCGAAGACGGTCTATCGCAACGGGCTGTCGCACCGCTACGGCCGCCGCATGCAAACGATCTCGGGCATCCACTACAACTTCTCGCTGCCCCAGAGCGCGTGGAGCGCGCTGCAGTCGGCCCGACAGGCCAGTGGATCGATCGAGGCCTACCGCAATGCGTCGTACTTTTCGCTGATCCGAAATTTTCGGCGCCATTCCTGGCTGCTGCTTTATCTGTTCGGCGCGTCGCCGGCCGTGTGCCGCTCCTTTGTGGCCGGACGCCAGCACGCGCTGGCCGATTTTTCCCCCGACACGCTGTACCTGCCGCACGCCACGTCGCTGCGCATGGGCCCGCTGGGCTACCAGAGCGAGGCGCAGTCGGCTTTGCCCGTGAGCTACAACAGCCTGCTCGGATATGCCCGGTCGCTCAATCGCGCGCTGACCGAACCCTATCCGCCCTACGAAGCCCTCGGGGTTCGCGAGGGTGACGAATACAAGCAACTGGCCAGCACCCTGCTGCAGATCGAAAACGAGTTCTACGGCACGATCCGTCCGAAGCGGCGGATTCGCCCTGGAGAAAGGCCGCTGCATGCGCTGGGCGAACGAGGCGTCGAATACGTCGAAGTGCGCTGCATGGACATCGACCCTTTCCAGCCGGTCGGAATCACCGCCGCGACGATGCGCTTGCTCGACGTGTTCCTGCTGCACTGCCTGTTGAGCGACAGCCCGCCCGACAGCCCGGAAGAAATCGCCAGCCTGGTCGTCAATCAGCATCGGGCTGCCGATCGCGGGCGGGACCCCCAGACGCGTCTGGTTCGGCGGGGGGAGGCGGTTTCGGTGCGCGAATGGGGCGAGCAGCTGCTTGCCGAATGCGCGCCGATCGCCGAGGCGCTCGACGCCGCCCATCTCGGCGGCGCCCATCGCGATGCGCTGGCGTCGGCCTTCCGGACCCTGGCCACACCGGCGCTCGCGCCCTCGGCCCAGGTCATCGGTGCCATGGCCGACAGCCACCTGCATTCGTACCTGAAGTTCGCGCTGCACCAGTCGGTCGTGCACAACCAGGCCTTGCGCGACACGGGCGACAATCCTGGCAGCGTGGCCCGCTTCGAGGCGATGGCGCGCGAATCGATGGCCGAGCAGGCGGCCATCGAAGCGGCCGATTCGATCCCCTTCGAAACGTATCGCCTGCAGTACCTCGAGCAGGATCTGATGGGTGGAGAGCAGTTCCGGCTCCAGGCCTGATCTGGACACCATGCTGCGGCCCTGGAGCAGCCTGCCCGTCCCTCAGCGGATCCTGATGCTGGTGCTGGCCGTCTGGCTGCCAGCCGCGGCCCTGCTGGCCTGGTTGCTGTACACCGATCAGCAGAATGCCTATGAGGCGGCGCGCGACAAGGTCGGCCTGCTGTCGGCGAGCACCAGCGACAACCTGCAGCGCTATCTGCTGCATGCCGGCTCGATGCTCGCGCGGCTTGCCAAGCGGCCGCTGGTTCGGGCGCTCGACCCGCAGCGCTGCGACCCGCTGATTCCCGAGTACATCGAACTGTATCCGGCGTTCGCCACGCTGGTCGTGCGCGACCTGCAGGGCAAGCCGGTGTGCTCATCGATCAGCGAGCCGATTCCGGATGTGAACCGGCCCGAGTTCCCGTGGTTTCAGCAAGGCTTGCGCAGCGACACGCTGCAGGCCAGCGATGCCGTGTTCTGGCCCCGGACCAGCCGCTGGGTCACCGTGCTGACCTATCCGATCCGCGACGACGCCGGCCGCAAGATCGGCCTGCTGCAACTGCCTGTCGACCTGCTTCGCCTGAGCGAAGAACTGACCGCCGGAGTACCGAAGAACGCGCTGGTGACCGTGCTCGACAAGTCTCGGGCCGTGATGGTGCGCTCGGCCGAGGCGGTCAACTTCGTGGGCAAGCGCCCCGATCCGAACGAACCCGATCTGACCCGCGGCCTGCGCGAAGGCTATGTCACCGTTCCCGGGCGCGATGCCGTGGTGCGCGTGTTCGCGCTGCGCACGCTGCCCGATTTCGGGTGGCGCGTGTCCGCGGGCGTTCCACAGGCCGACATCGTCGCCGAGCATGAATCCACGCGCCAGCGATCGCTGGGAATCGGGCTCGGTGTGCTGCTGGCCGCGCTGGCACTGGCCTGGCGGATCGGTGCCAGCATCCGGGTGCCGATCGCTCAGCTGGCCGAGGTCGCCACCCGGATCGCCGACGGCGACCTGACGGTCCGCGCCGCCCGCGCCGGTCCCGCCGAACTGGCCGCGGTAGCGACCCAGTTCAACCACATGCTCGACAGCCGCGATGCCCGCGAAGCGTCCTTGCGCGAGAGCGAAGCCCGATACCGCGCGGTCGTGTCAGTCCTGGCCGAGGGCGTGGTGGTCTGCGACGCGCGGGGCGCCGTGTTGAGCTGCAACCCGGCAGCCGAGCGCATCGCCGGCATCTCTTTGCCCGAGTGGCAGGGCCAGATGCTGGGGGCTCACGACTGGACATTCCTGCAGGCCGACGGCACGCCGATCGCAGCGACCGATACGCCGACCGGCAAGGTCTTGCGTGGAGCCCCGGCGCAGGAGAGTGTGATGTTGCAGGTTCGCGGCGGTGCCGGCAGCACGCGCTGGTACGAGTTCAGTGCGGTGCCGGTGAGCAGCCCGGAATCGGGGCAGCTGATGGCGGTAGTGACTTCGTTCCTCGACGTGACCGAACGCAAGCGCTCCGCCGACGAACTGTCTCGCCATCGCGACGAGCTCGAGATCCTGGTGGCCGAGCGCACGAGCCAGCTGGAACAGGCCAACAGAACACTGGCCGACCAGCAGAAACTGCTGCGCGCGATTGCCGACGCGGTCCCCGGCCCCGTCGGATACTGGGGCGTCGACCTGTGCTGCCAGTTTGCCAACGAAGCCTATGTCAGCTGGTTCGGCAAGCGGCCCGACCAGATGGTCGGCATTCGGATGCAGGATCTGCTGGGCGACGATCTGTACACGCGAAACGAGCCGTTCGTCATGCAGGCGATCCAGGGCCGCACCCAGACGTTTCAGCGCAGTCTGGTCAGGGCCGACGGAACGCTCGCCCACGCGCTCGTCACTTACACGCCCGACATCGCCGATGGCGTGGTCCGCGGCTTCAATACCGTGCTCACCGATGTCACCGAACTGAAGCTGGCGGAACTCAAGCTGTCGGCGCTCAATGTCGAGCTGGCCCAGCGTGCCGAAGAGGCGGTGGCCGCGACGCGCGCCAAGAGTTCGTTCCTGGCCAACATGAGCCACGAGATTCGCACTCCGATGAATGCCATCATCGGCCTGACCCATCTGATGGCGCGCGATACGCGTGACACCCTGCAGCGCGAGCGCCTGGGCAAGGTCGACGCGGCCGCCAAGCACCTGCTGCAGGTGATCAACGACATTCTCGATCTGTCCAAGATCGAGGCCGGCAAGATGGTCCTGGAAGATGCCGAGTTCTCGCTCGATGAACTGTTGTCGGACGCGTTCGGCATGATCAGCGGCCAGGCGCGCGACAAGCAGCTCGAACTGGTGCTCGATACCGATCATCTGCCCCACCGCCTGCGTGGCGACCCCAAGCGCTTGTCGCAGTCGCTGATCAACCTGCTGTCCAACGCGGTCAAGTTCACCGACCGCGGCTGGGTCCGCCTGCGCGGCGAACTGCTGGCCGAGGACGGCGAACGCCTGCAGGTTCGCTTCGAGGTGCGCGACACCGGCGAGGGCATCGCGCCCGGGCACCTCGGGAATCTGTTCGGCGCCTTCGAGCAGGCGGACAGCACCACGACCCGGCGCTACGGCGGCACCGGGCTGGGGCTTGCGCTGACCCGCCATTTCGCCCAGATGATGGGCGGCGAAGTGGGCGTCAGCAGCGAGCCCGGGGTGGGCAGCACCTTCTGGTTTACTGCCTGGGTGAATCGCGCACGGGAAGCCGGCGACGGTGCGGCGCCGATCCCATTGAACGGATTGCGGGTGCTGCTGGTCGACGATCTGCCCGAGGCACTGCTGGCGATCGGCGATCGACTGCAGGCACTCGGCCTGCGCGTCGACACCGAACCCGGCGGCCAGGCCGCACTGGACCGCGTCGATGCGGAGATGCTCGCCGGCCGACCCTACGACGTGCTGATGATCGACTGGCGCATGCCGGGCCTGGATGGCATCGAAACCTTGCGCCAGCTGCGTCTGCGCCTGGGGGCTGGCACCCCGCCCAGCATCCTGGTGACCGCCTTCAACGACACGGCGATGTGGCAGCAGGCGCGTGCCGTGCAATACGACGGGGTGCTGGTCAAGCCGATCACCGCGTCGCTCCTGCACGATGCCCTTGTCAGAGTGCTTCGCGGACAGGGCGTGGCGCCGGCGCTGCCAGCCGCCCAGGCCAGCGAATCCGAGCTCGTGCTGCAGCGTGACCACCGCGGTCAGCGGGTGCTGCTGGTCGAGGACAACCCGATCAATCTCGAGGTTGCGGCGGAGCTGCTGAGTTCGGCCGGTCTGATCGTCGAAACCGCCGAAAATGGCGCGCGCGCCGTCGATCTGGCGCTGGCCCGGCGCTATGAGGCGATCCTGATGGACGTGCAGATGCCGGTGATGGATGGCCTGGCCGCGACAGCCGCGATCCGAGCCCGAGCCGGAGGCGGTACGCCGATCATCGCGATGACGGCCAACGCGTTCGGCGAGGATCGCGACGCATGTCTGTCGGCCGGGATGAACGACCACATCCCCAAGCCGGTGGATCCTGAGCGCCTGTACGCCACGCTGCTGCGCTGGCTGCCCAGCGGACCGCTTCGCGTCGCCGGCAGCGCGACCGGGCCAGCGGCTGCGCTGCCGGCGCGCCCGGCCGCGCCACTGCCCGAGCGGCTGGCACAGATTGAAGGCTTCGACCCGGGCTTGGCACTGCGCAGCGTGCGCGGCCAAGTGGTGGTGCTGGAGCGCATACTGGTTCAGTTCACGACGACTTACCAGGCGGGAGACCCCGCCTTCGCGGGACCCGCCGCGGCCGAACCGATCAGCGCCTGGCGCCAGGCCTCCCATTCGCTGCGAGGCGCCTGCGCCGCGGTCGGCGCCACTTTGATGACCCGACTGATCGAACGCTTCGAGAGCGAGCTGGACACCAGCCGTGATCTGGCGGCACTGACGCTGCAGGCCCGGCACCTGCACGACCAGCTGCTGCGCCTGGTCGAACGGCTGAAGACCGAACTCGCCCGCTGAATGGAAGCAAGCGAGTCGTTCGCGCGGCGATTGCCGCGCGAAACCGGCTTGTCAGCCGCATTCGCCCTGGTGGCCGCAGGCGGTGCAGAACATGCAGCCGTCTTTGCGGATGTAGGCATGGGCACCGCACGACGGGCACGGGTACCCCGCCACGATCGCCGACTTCGGCGGCTCGCCCGGATGGCCGGGATCGGGCACCGCCAGCGCGCCGACGCCGCCGATCGCCCTGCCCTCGGCATCGAGCAGGCCCAGCACCTTGAAGCGATGCAGGATCAGCGCGGCCAGGTAGGCCACCGTGCTGGGCCAGACCTGCTGGCGGGGCTCGCCGGGCACCGGCGCCCAGAATGAGCCGTTCAGCTCACCGAAGGACAGCAGCTTGCGCAGCTTCAGGCCGACCCAGCTGACATCGATCACGCGCATATCGAGCGACAGCAGCTTGCACAAGCCGTCGAGCACTCGCGGATAGTCGCCGGCCAGCCAGATCGAATAGGGTCGGCGGGTGCCATCGGGCAGCTGCAATTCCTTGACGCCCAGGACGAAGTCATCCTTGGTGGCGGCATTGACGATATCGGCGGTCCACGACAGGGTGCCCAGCGGCCCCGACTTGGGCTCGGCGCGGAACATCATCGCGTCGATCATGGGCGTGGGCTGCCCCTCGCCCTCGAACAGACCCAGCTCTTCGCAGCGATAGCGGACCACGTCGGCGAACGCGGCGACGATCCCGGGCTTGGTCACCATCTGCCCCTCGGGCGGAAACGGCATGTTCAGCGACTGATCATCGCGGGTCGCCGCGAGCGCGTCGAGCTTGAGCTGCAGCCAGGCACGGTCGTTGGAGCGCATGTCCATCGACAGCGCCTTGGCGATCGCCCCCAGGCCCCTGGGCTGCTCGTTGCCGTTGACCCAGGTCTCGAAGGGCACCGTGCGCGAACCGAGGCCGCTTTGTCCGCTTGGCGCGGACTCTTCGGTCTGGCCGATGAAGATGGCGAACGACGAACGCCCGTCGATCGGCT
>JADJVQ010000059.1 GCA_016710525.1 Burkholderiaceae bacterium | reverse complement strand
GCTGCTGTTCGACGAACAGACTGGGCGGATCGTCGGGGGCGGCATCGTCGGCACGCACGCCGGTGACTTGATCTCGGAGGTGGCGCTGGCCATCGAGATGGGCGCCGATGCGGTGGATATCGGCCGCACGATTCATCCGCATCCCACCTTGGGCGAATCGGTCGGCCCAGGCCAGGTCGCTTCGCTGCTGCTTGCACCGACGTGGCCACCACGCAGCGTTGAGCCGCCCGCTCACACCTTCTCAGTTCGAGCAGGCGCCGCAGTTCGGCCTTGGCGACCTTCTCGAGGGTGGAGCGCGAGCGAGTCGACTACCCGGATCTCGCGTGGCCGCTTGAAGCCCGACAAGCGTTCGGTGCACACGGCCTGGATGCGCTCGGCCAGCCCGTCCCGATCGCCAGCGCCCGGCGCATCCGGGTCGTGCAGCACGAAGGCCACCGGCACCTCGTCGTACATCGGGTCGCGCTTGGCCACGACGGCCACTTCCCGCACACCCGGCACGGTGATGATCACGGCCTCGATCTCGGAGGCGGCGACGTTTTCGCCGCCCACCTTGAGCATGTCTTTGGAGCGGTCCGAGAATGCCAGCGATCCGTCGGGCAGGCGCCTGACCCGGTCACCGGTCATGAACAAGCCTTCGGCGGTGAACGAGTCGGCGGTCGCCTGCGGGTTGTTCAAATATTTGATGGTTTCAGTCATGCCCCCACCAGCCGATGGTCTTGACCTTGAAGCGCTCATCGGTGGGCGGCGAACACACCCCGGCGCCCCACAGCCGGTAGTGGTGCGCCCATACCTGAGTCATCAGGCCCGGATGCAGAACGGGATTACGGACAGCTGTGTGCAGCGATGGCGCAGCGACACCGGCCGGTGGAAGGCTCGGCCGGAGAACCGCGAGCTGCACGACCGCGCTGCCACCGGCCCACAGCGGGCCAGGATCGAGTAGGCCTGGCATTGGTGGAACAGCGGCAGCACGACCATGTGGGTGTCGGTGGGGCTGGAGGTCCTGGTGCGCCGCATTGACCCGTGCGCCCCACAGCGCGTTGGCGTGCGTCCAGACCACGCCTTTGGGCCGCGATGTGGTGCCCGAGGTGTATTGCACCGAGAACCGAGCCCGTGGATCGTGGGGGCGAGGCGGCAGCAGGGACGGGTCGGCATCGATCAGGTCGAAGCGCTGATCCGGGGAGGGTGCGCCGGTTGGTGCCGCCTCGCCGTTGTCGGTGTCGGTGATCGCCAGCCAGCGTAACCTGTGGACGTCTCTGCGCAACCATCGCGGCAAAGCGCGGTTGCGTGATGCCGGCGACCGCGCCGCTGTGCTGGGCGAAATAGGCCAGTTCGTCAGGGCTGGATCGCGCGTTGGTGGTGACCGCGATCGCGCCGGCCACCGCGCAGCCCAGCCACGCAATGATGGACTCCGGGCAATTGTCCAGGTGCACGAGCACGAACTCGCCCGGGCGGATGCCGCGCTCGTGCAGGCCGGCGGCGAACCGGTACAGGCGCTCGGCAAAGGCGCGGTAGGTCCATGACCTGGGCGCGCCCTCGAAGGGTTCCCAAAGGATGAAGGGGTGGTCCGCCCGGGCGCGCGCCTGCGCGTCGATCAGGGTCCGGATGTCCTGGCCCTCGAAGGGCAGGACCTGCGACAGGGTGGCGTTTGCTGGCATGGTCGCAACAGTTTAGGGGCGAGCCGCGCGCCCCGGGCCCGTCGGCGAGCCACCCGCATGGGCGCTTGGACCGTTTCCGTGCAGAATGACGGACTGATCGCGGAGCGAGTTTCATGACATCAAAGACCAGGGTTTTCATCGATGGCGAGGCCGGCACCACTGGGCTTGGCATCCGCGAGCGGCTGAGCGGAATGGCCGGCGTGGAGATCGTGTCGATCGCCGCCGAGATGCGCAAGGATCCCGGCGCCAAGCGCGAACTGATGGCCGCGGTGGACCTGGTCGTGCTGTGCCTGCATGACGACGCGGCGCGCGACACCGTTGCGTTGGCCGACGCCATGGGCGAGCACGCACCGCGCTTGCTCGACGCGAGCAGCGCGCACCGGGTGGCGCCCGGCTGGGTCTACGGATTCGCCGAGATGGCCCCCGGCCAGGACGCCGCGATTCGCGACGCGGCGCGGGTGACCAATCCCGGGTGTTATCCCACCGGCGCGATCGCGCTGCTGCGCCCGCTGCTCGATGCCGGTGTATTGCCGGCTGACTACCCGGTGTCGATCCCGGCGGTCAGCGGCTACAGCGGTGGCGGGCGCTCGATGATCGAATCCCACGAGGCCGGCCAGGCGCCGGCGTTCGAGTTCTATGGGCTGGGCCTCGAGCACAAGCACTTGCCCGAGATCCAGAAATACTCCGGGCTGTCGCGCCGGCCGATCTTCATCCCGTCGGTGGGCAGCTTCCGCCAGGGCATGCTGGTGACCGTGCCTCTGCATCTCGACCTGCTCCGTGGGCGCCCCGGTGCCGCGCAGCTGGTCGACATCCTGCGCGCCCGCTACGACGGCCGCGATGGCGTGAAGGTCTTGCCGGCCGAGCCCGAGGGGCGCATCGAACCCGAAGCCCTGAACGAGACCGACGTGATGGAGCTGCGGGTGTTCGCCAATGAAGCGCGCGGGCAGGTGGTGCTGGTGGCCCGGCTCGACAACCTGGGCAAGGGCGCCTCCGGAGCCGCGGTGCAGAACCTGCGGCTGATGTTCGGGATCTAGACCTTACCGCCGGGTCATTCGGGTGCGCGCCTGGCCCGGGTTTCGCCGGCCAGACGCGCAGTGGGCGCCGCTACTTCTTGGCGTCGTTCTTGAACATCTTCATCAGGTCTTCCGGATCGTCTTCGGCCGGTTTGGCCGCATCGCCTGGCGATGAACCGGCCGGTGTGTCCGACTTCGTTTCTGGCGTGGCCGGTGCCCCTTTGGCGTCGCCCGGCTTGTCCTCGCCCGAGTCGCTGTCCAGCAGTTCGATCTTCACGTTGTCGATGTCGATCTTTTGCTTGGGCCCTAGCGCATTGAGCGTCAGTGCCGGGAAGGCAATGACCATCGCCAGCATGATCAGCTGGAGAATTACAAACGCGATTGACCCCTGATAAATATTGCCGGTCGTGACCTTTGGAATGATCTTGCGAGTGACCCGGTCGGTGTAGTCGGAGGCGGGTGCCACGCTGCGCAGGTAGAAGAGCGCAAATCCGAACGGAGGGGTCAGGAACGACGTCTGCAGGTTCATCGCGATGATGATGCCGAACCACACGAGGTCGATGCCCAGTTTGTCGGCAACCGGCGCGAGCAGAGGCAGCAGGATGAACGCGATTTCGAAGAAGTCCAGGAAGCAGCCCAGCACGAAGATCAGTAGATTGACCACCACCAGGAAACCGAGCGCCCCGCCAGGGAGCTTGTCGAACAGATGTTCGACCCACTTGGGTCCGTCGATGCCCTGGAAGGTCAAGCTGAAGATGGTCGAGCCGATCAGCACGAAGATCACGAAGCTGGACAGCTTGGCGGTGGAGTTCAACGCCTGCTTGGCCAGGCTCCAGTTCAGCTTGCGCCGCACGGTGGCCAGGGCCAGCGCGCCGACCGCACCCATCGCGCCGCCCTCGGTGGGCGTGGCGATGCCCAGGAAGATGGTACCCAGCACGAGGAATATCAGCAGCAGCGGCGGAATCAGCACGAAGGTGACCTGCTGGGCCAGGCGCGACAGCAGGTTCAGACGCAGCAGCTTGGAGATCAGCGCGATGACGAAGGCGAGCACGACGCCGAACGACAGGGCCATGACCAGCATCTCGTCGACCGGCGGCTTCTCGACCGGTTTGCCGCTGAACGCGGCAAGCACCTCGCCGTAGTTACGTCCGAACATCACACCGGCTGCGATCGAGATCACCAGCAGGACGCCCAGCGACCGGTGACCCGATGCGCCGCTCGGCTCGCGATAGATGCGTGCCTCAGGCGGCAACGCTGGCACCAAGGCCGGGCGGACCACCGCCACGACCGCGATGAACGCGCAATACAGGCCGACCAGCATGAACCCCGGGATGAACGCGGCCAGGTACATGTCGCCGACCGAACGGCCGAGCTGGTCGGCGATCACGATCAGCACCAGTGACGGCGGAATGATCTGGGCGAGAGTGCCCGAAGCAGTGATCGCGCCCGTCGCGATCGGACGGCTGTAGCCGTAGCGCAGCATGATCGGCAGCGAGATCAGACCCATCGAAATGACCGAGGCGGCGACCACGCCGGTGGTGGCCGCGAGCATCGCCCCCACGATGATCACCGCCAGCGCCAAGCCGCCGCGAACCGGGCCGAAGACTTGTCCGACGGTTTCCAGCAGGTCTTCGGCCATGCCGCTTCGTTCGAGAATCAGGCCCATGAAGGTAAAGAACGGGATCGCCAGCAGGGTGTCGTTCTGCATGATCCCGACGAGCCGCAAGGGCAGCGCCTGCAAAAGCGCCACCGGCATCATGTTGAGTTCGATGGCGATGAAACCGAAGAACATTCCGCAGGCGGCGAGGCTGAACGCCACCGGAAAGCCGGTCAGCAGGAACACCACCAGCGATCCGAACATCACGGGGGCGATATTTTGAGTGAGCCAGATCATCGTGCGGCTCCATGCGCCTGAGTGTTGACATCCTGGAGCGCCTGCTGGCGCAGTTCCTCGACCAGTCGCTCTTCGTCAGATTTCTCCTTGACGCTCTCGGCCGGGTCGGGGCCCAGTCCGCGCAAGAAGGCGATGCGCTTGATCAATTCGGACAGAGACTGCAGCGCAAGCAGGGCGAACGCCAGGGGCATCAGCGCATAGACCGGCCAGCGAATCAGGCCGCCCGCGTTACTGGACACCTCGCCGCTGACATAGGCGTTGTAGACAATCGGCCACGACACCGTCGTGACCCACCAGCACAGCGGAAGCATGAACACGATGATGCCGACCACGTCGATCCAGACCTGGGTGCGGCGCGACCAGCGATGCGACAGCGCATCGATGCGCACGTGCTCGTTGCGCAGGAATACGTACGAGGCGCCCAGCAGATAGACCGCCGCGAACAGATACCACTGGATTTCAAGCAGCGCGTTGGAACTCGACGAGAACGCTTTCCGGACGATCGCGTTGCCAGCGCTGATGAGCACGGATCCAAGTACAAGCCACAAGGTCAGCCGACCGATCTTCTCGCTAAACCAGTCGATGGTTTTGCAAATGCCCAACAAGTTCTTCAAGTTGTGTCCCCTCGAAATTGGCGGCTGGTTGCCGCTCGATCGTCGAACATCGACGCGCTCTCGCGGTACTCATCCGCGGCCAGGTTGTCGCGTGCCCGATTGCGCAACAGCGCAGACCACATCGCCCGCGCCAGCAAGGACTCTTCGCCGCGTCTCGCAATGGCTCATGCGGCGTTCGCCCGGTCTCTGGTCCATGGATGCAACCCGACAGTAGAACTCGACATGGGCATGAACGTCTAGTCGATCGTGGCGAGGCTTGGACAGCCTGCCGCGATTCCGGATTCGACTGGCATGTGCAGCGACCCATCCGCCAAGTCGGGGATCCACCGCGACTGAAAAACACCAGTCCGCCAACACGGGTCGTTGATCGGTGCATAGCGGGATAACCCTAAGGGCTTTGCGCTACGTAAAACACTTACATTAACGCCACCTCTGATCCGGCCCGACTGTCCCAAGGCTCTCCTGTTATGAAGCGACTGCTTCCCTTCGCCCACGCGATCGACAAGCTGAACAATTTCCTGGGCGAGCTGGCCGTGTGGGCCGTTTTCGTGTCGTGCATGGTCTCGGCTGGCAATGCCACGATTCGCTACCTGTTCGACTCCAGTTCCAACGCGTGGCTCGAACTGCAGTGGTACCTGTTCGCGGTCACCGTCATGCTGGGCACCTCGATGGTGCTGCGGGTCAACGAGCACGTGCGGGTCGATGTGCTCTACGGCCGCGCCACGGGCATGCGCAAAGCCAAGATCGACCTGTTCGGCATGATCGTCTTTCTGTTGCCGGCCACTTTGCTGATGGTCTGGATGTCGTGGCCCTGGGCGCTGGACTCCTACGTGCACCAGGAGATGTCGAGCAATGCCGGTGGCCTGATCCGCTGGCCGATCAAGATCCTCGTGCCGATGGGCTTCGCCCTGCTGTCGCTGCAGGGCATCTCCGAAATCATCAAGCGCATCTGTTTCCTCCAGGGAAGTTATCAGATGGATCTGCAGTACGAACGTCCGCTGCAATAAGCCCGGCGACGTTCCAGCCCCACTTCTCGCGAGCGATTCACGATGATCACGATGCAAAACATGGCGCCGCTGATGTTTGCCGGCCTTGTCGTCGTCATGCTGATCGGCTTTCCGGTCGCCTTTTCCCTGGCGGCGCTGGGCCTGTTCGCGGGCTTCATCTCGATTGAGCTGGGATTCTTCCCGGCGCAGTACCTGGCCAACCTGCCGCTGCGCATATTCGGCATCCTGTCCAACGACCTGCTGCTGGCGATTCCGTTCTTCACGTTCATGGGCGCCATCCTCGAGCGCTGCGGCCTGGCTGAAGACCTGCTCGAAGGCACCGGCCAACTCTTCGGCTCGGTGCCTGGCGGGCTGGCCTACGCGGTGATCATTGTCGGCGCGATCCTGGGCGCGATCACCGGCACGGTGGCGGCCTCGGTCATCGCGATGGGCATGATCTCGCTGCCGATCATGCTGAAGTACGGTTACAACATGCGCCTGGGCACCGGCGTGATCGCGGCCGCTGGCACGATCACCCAGGTCATTCCGCCTTCGCTGGTGCTTGTGGTGCTCGCCGATCAGCTCGGCAAGTCGGTGGGCGACATGTACAAGGGTGCCATCGGCCCTTCGATCGCCCAGACGCTGATCTTCATCCTCTACATCTTTGCGGTCTCGATCATCAAGCCGCACTGGATGCCGCCGCTGCCCCCCGAGGCGCGCACCATGCGCGGCTGGGATCTCTGGAAGAAGGTGCTGTGGGGCATGGTGCCCTCCATCGTCCTGATCTTCCTGGTGCTGGGCACCATCTTCATGGGCCTGGCCACGCCCACCGAGGCGGGCGCGATGGGCGCGGTCGGCGCGATGGGCCTGGCCGCGATGCACAGGCGCCTGACCTGGCCGCTGGTTCGCCAGGGCATGGAGTCCACCGCCCGGATCACCGCGATGGTGATCTTCATCCTGCTCGGCTCGACGGTGTTCTCGCTGGTGTTCCAGGGCGTCGATGGCGCGATCTGGATCGAGCACATGCTGGTGTCGATGACCGGTGGTACGGTGGTCGGCTTCCTGGTGGTGGTCAACCTGTTCGTGTTCTTCCTGGCGTTCTTCCTCGATTTCTTCGAGATCGCCTTCATCATCATTCCGCTGCTGGCGCCGGTGGCGGCCAAGCTGGGCATCGACCTGGTCTGGTTCGGCGTGCTGCTGTGCGTGAACATGCAGACCTCGTTCATGCACCCGCCGTTCGGCTTCGCGCTGTTCTACCTGCGCGGCATCGCGCCGAAGGAGGTCAAGAGCTCGGACATCTACCTGGGTGCCATCCCGTGGGTGATCCTGCAGCTGATTTTGGTGGCGGTGCTGATCTTCTGGCCGGGCATGGTCACGATGTGGCTCGACAAGGAAGTCGCGGTCGACCTGGACAAGGTCAGGATCGAAGTGCAGTCGGTCGACGACGAACCCAAGCCTGATGCCGTCGATCCGGGGGCCAAGGGCGGCGGTGCGCCGGGCGCAACCGGCGAATCCGGCAAGGCCGAGGCGGCCAAGCCTGAAGAAGAAGACTTGGGCAAGGTGCTGCAAAAGGAAATCGAGGACGACGCCAAGAAGGCGCAGGGCAAGTAGCGGCCGCGGCTGGGCGCGCCGAGTCCCGCTGCGCCAGAAAGCAAAGGCCCGGGTGACCCGGGCCTTTTTGTTTGGCTGAGCCTTCGGGGCCATCGTCCAAATGCGGCGTGGTCCAGCTGGCACTCCGCCCCGAGGGGCGCCGGCCGATCGGGCTCAGCGGCGGGCGGTCGCCATGAAGTCGTCGAATGTGTTCTCGGTCACCCCGGAACCACGAGATCTGATCACGCTGGAAGCCGAAGTAATGGTCGTGCAGCTTCTTGAAGTCGGCGCTCTTCGCGGAGGTCTCGGCATACACCTCCTGGGTTGCCTTGTAGCAGGCTTCCAGGACGGGCCGTGAGAACGCTTTCAGCACTGTGCCGCCGGCGACCAGGCGCTTGAGCGCCAGCGGATTGCCGGCATCGTACTTGGAGAGCATGTAGGTGTTGCCCTCTTCGTTGGCGGCTTCCCAGGCGGCCCGATAATCGGGCGGCAGCGCATCGAGCGCCTTCTGGTTGACGATGCTGTGCAGCGCCGGTCCACCTTCCCACCAGCCCGGGTAGTAATAGAACTTGGCCACCTTGTTGAAGCCGAGTTTTTCATCATCGTAGGGGCCGACCCACTCAGCGGCATCGATCGTGCCTTTTTCGAGGGCGGGATAGATGTCGCCACCGGCGATCTGCTGGGGCACGACCCCCAGTTTCGTGAGCACTTGCCCGGCAAACCCGCCGACCCGGAACTTCAGTCCCTTCAGATCGGCGACGGTCTTGATTTCCTTGCGGAACCAGCCGCCCATCTGGGCGCCCGTATTGCCATTGAGGAACGCGACCACGCCGGACTTGCGCGCGAATTCGTTGAAGACCTTGTCGCCGCCGCCGTGATGCCACCAGGCGTTGTACTGCCGGGCGTTCAGGCCGAAGGGAATTGCGGTGGCCACCGCCCAGCTCGGCTCTTTGCCGAAGAAATAGTAGAGCGCCGTGTGCCCAGCCTCGATCGTGCCGTTCTGGACGGCGTCGAGCACCTGCAGGCCGGGAACGATCTCTCCGGCCGCGTGCACGCTGATCTGAAACTTGTTGTTGGTGATCTGGGCGACGCGCTTGGCGACGACTTCGGCGGCGCCGAAGATGGTGTCCAGCGACTTCGGGAAGCTGGAGGCCATGCGCCAGCGCACGGTGGGTTGCGCGCGAACAATGGCGGGGGCGGCGAGGGCACTGACCGCAGCGCCGGCGGTGGCTGTGCTGATGAATTTGCGACGTTGCATGAAACGATTGCTCCGCAGGGAATGATGGCAATGGCTTTCGGGCGCGACTATAGCGGCCCCAAGCGAGCGCTGTTCCAATCGGGGTTTCCCGCGCTGGCGCCGCGGGCGCTCGAGCGCCCGGGCGTCGGCACGTGGGCGAACAATCCCACGAAAGGAGGGCGCCCGCAAGGCCCCTCTTCAGCCCTGTCCGGCGCGGCACGCGTCGTGCCGGCCGGACGTGGTCAGCCGCGCGCGTCATCGCTGTCGCCATGAAGTCGTCGAAGGTGTTCTCGGTCACCCGGAACCAGCTGATCGATTCAGAGCGGAACTTGACCCAGTTGTCATGGATCTTCTTGAACTTCGGGTTCTTGGCGTTGTTCTCGGCGAACCATTCTTCCGAGGCCTTGAAGCAGGCGTCCATGACCGGACGCGGAAAGGCCTTCAGGATCGCGCCACCGGCGATCAGGCGCTTGAGCGCGGCGGCATTGCGGGCATCGTACTTGGCCATGCACTCGGCGTAGGCGTGGCTGCACGCCGCCTGCAGGATGGCCTTGTATTCGGGTGTGAGCGATTCCCAGGCCTTGATGTTGACGATCATGTTGGTGCTGGGGCCGCCTTCCCACCAGTAAGGGCCAACCCATTCGGCGGCGTCGATCGTGCCTTTTTCCAGCGACGGATAGATGTCACCGCCCGCGATCTGCTGCGGCACGACGCCCAGCTTCGACAGGACTTGACCGGCCGGTCCGCCGCAGCGGAACTTCAAGCCCTTCAGATCGTCGACGGTGTTGATCTCCTTGCGGAACCAGCCGCCCATCTGCGCGCCGGTATTGCCGCAAATGCCGACGTTGTGGACGTTGTATTCGCGCAGGAACTCGTTCATCAGGGCGCCGCCGCCGCCGTCCATGACCCACGCCTGCTGCTGGCGGCAGTTCAGGCCGAACGGCACCGAGGTGTCGAACGCGAAGGTCGGGTCCTTGCCGAAGTAGTAGTACATGGCGGTCTGGCCCGCCTCGACCGTGCCCGCCTGTACCGCGTCGAGCACTTGCAGCCCGGGCACGATTTCGCCGGCGGCATGCGCGGTGATGGTGAACTTGCCCCCGGTCATCATCGTCACGTACTTGGCGATGGTCTCGGCCGAGCCGAAGAGCGTGTCAAGGTTCTTGGGGAAACTCGATGGCATGCGCCAGCGAATCGTAGGTTGAGCGCTGATGATGGCAGGGGCACCCAGAATGACCCCGCCAGTGGCAGCCGTCGACAGGAAATTGCGACGCGACATTTGTCTCTCTCCGGTTTCGTTTTGTCCTCGATCGAGCAGATCGGGGTGAGGGCAGATTAGCCTACGAAACTCGGACGAGACAAGAATCGGGTTTTCCCTTAGGAAGTGAAATCCCGGTGCGCAACCGCCTTCAGAGACGGCCCTCGAGCGAGGGCCTGGGGCGTTCAGGCCAGCCGCAAACGCGCGCGCTGGATCGCGGCCATGACCTGATCGGGGGCCGTGCCGCCGATGTGCTTGCGTGAGGCCACCGAACCCTCGAGTGTCAGGGACTCGAAGACGTCTTCGCCGATCTCGGGCGAGAACGCGCGCAACTCGTCGAGCGTCAGTTCGGACAGATCGCGCTGCTTGCCGGCCGCCTCGCGGACGGCGCGCGCCACCACTTCATGGGCATCGCGAAACGGCAGTCCTCGGCGGACCAGGTAGTCGGCCAGGTCGGTGGCGGTCGAGAAACCCTCGAAGGCTGCCTGGCGCATGCGCTCGGCGCGCACCTCGATGCCGGGAATCATGTCCGCAAAGATGCGCAAGGTTTCGTGCAAGGTGTCGGCCGTGTCGAACAGCGGCTCTTTGTCTTCCTGGTTGTCCTTGTTGTAGGCCAGCGGCTGGCCCTTCATCAGCATCAGCAGTCCCATCAGGTGGCCCGTCACGCGGCCGCTCTTGCCGCGCGCCAGTTCGGGCACATCGGGGTTCTTCTTCTGCGGCATGATCGACGAACCCGTGCAGAATCGGTCGGCCAGGTCGATGAAGCCCACGCGCGGCGACATCCAGATGACGAGCTCTTCCGACAGGCGCGAGATGTGCGTCATTACCAGCGCGGCGGCGGCGCAGAACTCGATGGCGAAATCCCGGTCGGACACCGCGTCGAGCGAGTTCTCGCACAGTCCTTCGAAGCCCAGTGTGCGGGCCACCCTTTCGCGGTCGATCGGGTAACTGGTGCCGGCGAGTGCCGCAGCACCGAGGGGCAGCCGATTGACCCGGCGCCGGCAATCGGTCAGGCGCTCGACATCGCGCGCGAACATTTCCACATAGGCCATCAGGTGATGGCCAAAGGTGACCGGCTGGGCCACCTGCAGATGCGTGAATCCCGGCATGATCGTGCCGGCGTGAAGCTGGGCGACATCCAGCAGCGAGCGCCGCAGGTCGCACAGCAGGCGCACCGTGATGTCGATGTGGGCGCGCAGCCAAAGCCGGATGTCGGTGGCGACCTGGTCATTTCGCGAACGCGACGTGTGCAGTCGTTTGCCGGCATCGCCGGCCAGGTCGGTGAGCCGCTTCTCGATGTTCAGATGGACATCTTCGAGGTCGATGCTCCAGCGAAACGAGCCGTTCTCGATGTCGGTCCGGATGCGCGCCATGCCGTTGCTGATCGCGTCGAGATCGGCCTCGGAGATCAGGCCGCAGGCGTGCAGCATGTCGGCGTGTGCTCCAACGAACCCTGGATGTCGTTGAGCGCTGGACGCTGATCGAAATCGACCGATGCGGTGTAGCGTTTCACCACCTCGAAACCGGCTTCGAAAAAGCGGCCCGATCACGCTTCGGACTTCTGGCGAATTGATTCGTCATAATCGCCGATTATAAAGGCCGATTCCTCAGACGCTGCCCGAGGCTGGATCTAGTCAACCTCTTTCACGGGTGACGACAGCCACCAATCTCCGCCACGAGGGATATGCAGCCGGCCAGCCAGCCGTCAGCCCCCGCGCCAGAATCCGCCCGCGGGCGCTGCCGGGGCTGGCCCCGCAGCCCCAGCGCACCGGGCACGCCGTCCGGCCCTGCCGCTGCGGTGGGTCGCCGCGTCTCCGACGGCGCTGCCACCCCGATCATCCCCGACTGCTGCAACCTGGGCATCACCGCGCGCATCCTGGTGCCGCTGAACCTGGGCGCGCTGCTGGTCGCCGCCCTGACCGGCGCCACCGCCAGCGACATGCTGGTGCGTGCGCTGGCGATCGTTGCCGTGCTCGAGCCGGTCGCGGTCGGTTCACTGGTGATGCTGTGCGTGGCGTGCGCAAGCTCACCACGGGCCGTTCCATTGCCGTGCAGTGGGCTGCCGCCGGTCTGGCGGTGCCGGTCGTGCTCACTCTCGTTGCCTGCCTGATCGCGGTCCGCTACATGGCGCCGGAGCTGGCCGGTGGCGCCTGGCTGGGCTGGCTGCTGGTGCGCTGCCTGACAGCGGCGGCCATCGCAGCGCTGACCTTCGAGTTCTTCCGGCTGCGAACCCTGTCGTTCGCGCCCTCGCTCACCGAGGCTCGGCTGCAGGCACTGCAGGCCCGGATCCGCCCGCACTTTTTGTTCAACAGCTTGAACACCGTGCGCCCGGCTGATGCGCGGCGACCCGCGTCGCGCCGAGTACACCCGAGAACCTGGCCGATCTGTTTGCGTGTTCATGCGCGATACCCGCGAACTGGTGCCGCTGGACGAAGAGGTCGTCACCTGCCAGCAGCATATTGCCATCGAAGAGCTGCGCCTGGGCGACCGCCTGCAGGTGAACTGGCTGCTCGACGACATGCCGGGCGATGCGCTGCTGCCCTCGCTGCTGCTGCAACCGCTGATCGAAAACGCGGTCCACCATGGCATCGAACCGCGCACCGAGCCGGGGCTGATGTCGGTGCGCATTGCGCGCGCCGGCGATCGGGTGCAGGTCGAGATCCTCAATCCGTTGTCGGAAAACCCACCGACCCGCTCTGGAAACCAGATGGCACTCTCCAACGGTCAGGAGAGCGCCTCATGCTGTTGTGGTCGATATGGAGGCGGAACTCAAGACCGAGGCGATAGACGGTCGGGCCTGACTCCAGCTCGCTTCTTCCCCTACCGAAAGAGAGTGACGCCGCGGGATGTCCGACGCCATTTCAAACTTTATCGTTGACGACGGGTTCGTTGTTCGTTCGAGGACTGCGCGAGTTGCTGGTCGATCTTGTTCCCGACTTTCCTCACCGGATCGTCGGAGGCGGCCAACGCGCCTGAGTGTGCGGGCCTTGTCGCAGATCGACCCGTATCAACCGCAGGTCGGGCTGTTGGTCGTCCAGATGCCGGGCATGACCGGTATCGAACTGGCGCGCCATGTGTCGGTGGGCAAGCCGCGGCATCCGATACCCCCGGGTCCGATGCCGCTGGTGATCTTCATCACGGCCTTCGAAGAGCTTGCCGTAGAGGCCTTCGAGGTCCGCGCGATCGACTACCTGCTCGCCGGTGCGCGCTCAGCGCCCGCTCGAGTTTCCCAGCGCGCCGTCACCCGGCTGCCGTCGGACCAGATCCAGGCCATCGATCAACTGGCCAAGGCGACCAACACCCGACGCCGGCACCTCAGCGTGCACGAGCGCGGCCGCGTCATCCTGGTGCCGCTCGAGCAGGTGGTCTACCTGAAGGCCGAGCTCAAGTACATCACGGCAGAGACGCGCGCACGCGCGAGCGCGAGTTCATCGAAGAGTTCCTGACGCTCGCTCGAAGAAGAATTTGTCGATCGCTTCGTGCGCATTCATCGTGTGTAATGCGCTGGTAACTCGGCCCTCGATCGCCGGATTCGAGCGTGTCACGCCCTCGGGCGAGGACGACGCTGGCGATCCCTACTCGGCAGGGGTGCTGCGCGACGTCACCGAGCGCCTGCCGGTAAGCCGGCGCCAATGGTCCACCGTGAAGAACCTGGTGACCTGATGAGCGTTTCCCCGGGGGCAGCCGGCGAGCCGCGCCGGCTGGTGATCGCATCGCGTGAAAGCCGGTTGGCCATGTGGCAGGCGGTGCATGCGCCTCTCCAAGGACCGCACGTTGGCCTGGCGGTGAAGGGCCGGCCTGCTCGTTCTCACGACCGAGGGCGACCGGGTGCTCGACCGCGCGTTGTCCGAGATCGGCGGCAAGGGGCTGTTCACCAAAGAGCTCG
>JADJVQ010000058.1 GCA_016710525.1 Burkholderiaceae bacterium | reverse complement strand
CATCCGATCGAGATAAGCGACCGTGGTGACCAGGCCTTGGGCCGAGGCGATCAGTTCGCATGGGACCCCATTGAGCGCGTGGTTGTGGGCCGTCATCCAGGCGCGGCGCTGTTCGTCGTTGCCGCCGACCAGCCGTCCAAGGAGCGAAAGCAGCGGATCAGCAGCGCGGCCAGCTCGGCCTCCTTGGAATTGAGATCGATGTCGCGGCTGCCGTTGACCAGTCGAGACACGCTGGCCTCGCTGACCCCGATGGTGACCGCGAGCCGCGCACCGTTCAGGCCGAGCCGATCCGCGCAGCGAAGTGCCTTGCCAAGTACCTTGGATTGGGCCTCGGCAGAGGCGGATTTGCGCCGCGGGGGCTGGGTCATCATGGCCTCGTTATTTCATGAGAAATATATCAGAACAATTATTTCCAATGCAATCGGTGCTGGCGACCTCGGCCGCACTTGTCTGCGACGAACAGTCGCGCATCCAATGGACAGCGCAAAGCCAGTGCAGGCGGTTCACGGGGCCGCAGCCCGGGCACGAGGCCATGTCGGGGACGCAGCCCACTATGATTAGGGGTGCGTCGCAACCCCCTGGAGCCCCGTGCCCGCAAGAACGTCAGACCAACCATCGACCCGCCGCGACCGCAGCGTGACCCTTTCGGGCCTGCGCACGTTCGTGGCTGTCGTGCAGGCGCGAGGACTGTCGGGCGCGGCCCGTGTGCTCGGTGTGACTCAGCCCAGCGTGTCGGTTCAGCTTGCCGCGCTCGAGCGGGCCTGCGGCGTGCTGCTGTGCCATCGCAAGCCCGAGTTCACACTCACCGATGCTGGAACCGACGTGTTCGTGCGTGCCCGTCTGATTCTGTCGCGTGTCGATGAATTCGAGAACGCCCTGGACCATCTGCAGTCGGCAAGCGGGCGCGTCAGCGTGGGTCTGTCTACTCCCCATGTCGCGATGCCGCTGCTCGCGGGTTTCCGCGCGGCCCATCCCGAGATCAGAGTGCAGGTGAGCATGGGCAACACCAGCACTTTGCTCGAGGACGTGGCGCGCTGCCGGGTCGACGTGGCGGTAATGAGCCTGCTCAAGCCGCCTGGCCACCTGCTTTGCGTCAAGGTGGCCAGCCCGCGGCTTGCGATCTGCCTGCGTGCCGATGACCCGCTCGCACGGCGCCGCTCGCTTCGACCTGCGGATCTGGCCGAGCTCGACGTCATCGCCCGTGAGGCTGGTTCGCAGACTCGGGCGCTCTTCGACGAGACCCTGGCGCGCGCCGGGGTGACACCCCGGACGGTCATGGAGGTGGGCAACCGCGAAGCGATGCGTGAGGCCGTGGCCGCTGGTTTGGGCGTCGGCATGCTCTTCGACAACGAGAACGGCGAAGACCGCCGATTCGCGCTGGTGCCGCTGCAGGGCGTGCCGCACGCGCCTGGCGTCTACGCGGTGGCGCTGCATGAATCGCTGGGCATTCCCGGCGTGCAGGCGCTCATCGAGCACCTGAATGCGCGCGCCGGGCGGCCGCGCGGTCTCAGGGCCGACGGTCGCGCCTTGACGCGAGTGACATAGGGCGCCGGAGGGCGTCGGTTTCACATGTCCGTCACATAACATTCGTATATTGACATCGAGATGCCATAGGGTAGTTCAATGACAAGGCAGCCCGCCGTCGTCATGCCCTGCCAGGACCCCTCCCGATGACCCAGCCCGCCGTCCACCCAGCCACCCAGGCCATTCGCAGTCTCTTCGCGGAGAAGGGCATGCTGGTCTATGGCGAAGCCGTCAATCAATTGGAGCACGCACTGCAGTGCGGCGCACTGGCCGAGGCCGAGGGCGCCCCCCCAAACCTGGTGGTGGCCGCGGTGCTGCACGATGTCGGTCACATGCTCCACCGGGATGCCGCGGGCGCCGTGCAATCGGGCGACGATGATCGGCACGAGCTGCTGGGCGCGAAGTTCCTGCTGCGCTGGTTCGGGCCCGAAGTGGCCGATCCCGTGCGCCTGCACGTCGACGCCAAGCGCTATCTGTGCGCCCGCGAGCCTGGCTATGAGGCGAGCCTATCGCCTGTGTCGCGGCGCACGCTGGAAATCCAGGGCGGCCCGTTCTCCGATGAACAGGCGCTGGCCTTCGAACAGATGCCGCATGCCGCGGCCGCGCTCAGCCTTCGCCGATGGGACGACATCGGCAAGAAGGCCGGAGCGCGTACACCTGCACTCGAGCATTACCTCGCACTGGCCGTCGGCTGCGCGAAACCGGGCTGAGGTCGGGGCGCGTTCGCGCAGCCCGGAACCGACCCCAGGCACATCCCTGCCAACCACTGAACGACTGCCGCCATGAACCTCTCGCGTCGCGACCTGATCGGTTACTCCACCCGGGGCCTTGCGCTAGCCGGCCTGGCCGGTGTCTTCCCGGGGCTTGCGTCGTCCCAGCCGGTTCCAAAGCGCGGCGGCACGCTGGTGTACGCGAACTGCTCGGCCAACCGCCGCGGCGGCGACATCACCAACAGCAAGCACCCGTACTTCATGATCGACCTGATCACACGCTGCGCCTACAACTCGCTGCTTTGGGTCGACACCAATCTCCAGCTTCAAGGCGAGCTCGCCGAGGCCTGGGGCGCGCTCGACGACCGGCTCGACACCTGGGAGTTCGTCCTGCACGAAGGCGTGCGCTTCCATGACGGGCGAGAACTCACGTCAGCCGACGTGGCTTCCTCCTTTGCGCTGCACAAGGCGAAGCACTGGGCCTCCGCGCAGATCGCCGATGTCACCGCAAGTGGCCGGCACAAGGTGCAGTTTCGCCTGAAGAAGGGCAACGCCGAGTTCCCCTACGTGGTGGCCGAGTACGACACGATGATCATGCCGGCCGACGACAGCATCGATCGCATCGGCCTGAATGGCATCGGCACCGGGCCCTTTCGCATCGTCTCGGTCGACCCGCAGCGCCGAATGGTGCTTGAGCGCAACGAAAAGTACTGGCGCGAGGGGCCCTACCTCGATCGCCTCGAGGTGGTCAACCGCGAAGGCCAGATGGAAGCTGCGATCAACGGCTTTCGTGCGAAGCAGTTCGATGCAGTGCTCAACATCGACCCGCGGCTGGTGCGCCAGCTCGAAAAGGAAAGTGATACCGAGATCGTCGGCGCCACCAGTGGCGACCACGCCGTGATCGTGCTGCCCAAGCACCCAGGTTCGCCCTTCAACGACAAGCGCATCCGGCAGGCGCTGGCGCTGGCGATCGACCGAGAGGCGATCGTGCGGGTGGTCTACGGCAGGAACGCCGGCTGGGTGGGCAACGACAGCCATCTGGTGGCCGCCGACGGCAACTTCGGGGCCAGGCCGGTGCGGCGCGACGTGGCGCGCGCCCGCAAGCTGCTTGCCGAGGCCGGCCACCCCAACGGCCTCACCTTGCCCACCCTCTACTACGCACCCCAGTGGCCCGAGATGGCACGCTATTTCCAGGTGATGCAGCAGACTGTGAAAGAGGCCGGCATCACGCTGCCGATCGAGGAGCGTCCGAGCGACGGCTACCAGAAGTTCCGCCAGGGCGATCCCGACGTCAGCAAGGGCAACCACCACAAGTTTGCCTACACCGCGGTCGGCCCCCGCAACCCCGGCATAAGCCTGTTCCGCATGCGCCCGGCCAACAACGAGAGCGGCTATTGGAGCGGCCCGCACGCGGACGAGTACATGAAGCTCTACGACAAGGCGATGGTGACGCGCGACGCCGGCAAGCGCAAAGCGGCGTACGCGCAGATGCAGGCCATCCTTCACGAAGAGGTTCCGGCGTTGCTGCCCGCCGGGCGCAACAACCTGCTCGTCAAGCGGCCGGGCGTGCGCGGGCTGGAGAACCACCCGCAGCACTGGTCCATTCGCTGGGACGGCGTGTGGAAGGCCTGATCACGGCCATCGCGCGCCGTGTGGCGCTGTCGCTGCTTACGCTGCTTGCGCTGGCGGTCTTCATCTTCGTGGCCACCGAGGTGCTGCCGGGCGACGCGCTCGACGTGGTCCTTTCCTCCGACGAGATCGCCAACATCCCGCCCGAGCGTCTCGCCCAGATGAAGCGCGAACTCGGTCTCGATCGCCCCGCGCACGAACTCCTGGCGGCCTTCCTGGTCAATGCCGCCCAGGGCGACTTTGGCCGCACCCTCATCTCCAAGGCTCCTGTGGCCGAGGTCATCGCCTATCCGATGCGAAACTCGCTCGCGCTCGCGAGCCTGGTGCTGCTGATCGCGCTGCCACTGGCAGTGCTGATCGGCGTGGCCGGCGCGGTCTGGCATCGGCGTCTCGCCGACCATCTGCTGGCCACCGCAACCATCATCGGCTACTCGATCCCGGAGTTCGTGATCGGCACGCTGCTGGTGATCGGCTTCGCGGTTCTGCTGCCCTGGTTCCCGGCCACCATCACCGTGGACACCCGGGCTCCGGTCCACGAGTTGCTGCAGGTCAGCGCGCTGCCGGTGGCCACTATCGTCATCGGATCTGTGGCCTACCTCAGCCGCCTGCTCCGGGTGGGCATGATCGAGGCGCTGGCCGCCGATAACATCGAGCGGCTGCGCATGACCGGCGTGCCGGGGTGGCGCGTGGTCTTGCGGCACGCGCTGCCGGCCGCGGTCATTCCGTGCCTGACCGCCATGGCTCTGTACGCGGCTTCGATGGTGTCGGGTATCGTCGTCGTGGAACTGGTGTTTGCCATCCCGGGCCTGGGCCAGGAGCTCGTGCGTGGCGTGGCGCGCCGCGAGATGCATGTGGTTCAGGCGATCGCGCTCGCCTCGGCGATGGTGGTCGTGGTGCTCAACCTGCTTGCCGATCTCTCCATCCTCGCCCTCGATCCGCGCACCCGTGGTGGCTGAGGCTGTCAGCGCAATGTCCCGCATCGCCGTGTCGCGCACCCTTGCGCTCCCGACCGCCACGCCGGTTGGCGGCGGCCCCGCATGAGCGATCGCCTCAGACTACTGTCGCGCCGACCGCTCGCGCTGGTCGGCATCGCGCTCGTGCTCGCGCACCTGCTGATGGCCATCACGGCGCCATGGTGGATTGCGCACGACCCTACCGCGCTGGTCGGCCCCACCCTCGAGCCCCCTGGCGAGGACTTCGTCCTCGGAACCGACGAGCTCGGCCGCGACTTTCTGTCGCGCGTGGTCATTGGCGGTCGGGCGGCCATCCTGGTGGCCTTCAGCGCCGGCCTCATCGCCGCGCTCGGCGGCGGGCTGGTGGGGCTGGCGGCGGCGTACTACCGGGGATGGTTCGACGACAGCGTGTCACGGCTGGTCGAACTCAAGCTGGCCATTCCCTCGATCCTCTTCGTGTCGCTCTTCGTGACCGGCTTCGGTCAGTCGATCGGGGTGCTGATCACGGTGATCGCGGTCATCAAGATGATGGGCGCCATCCGCACCTCGCGCGCGGCCGGACTGCAGTTGATGGCTCTGGGCTACGTAAAGGCGGCGCAATTGCGCGGCGAGCGGGGCCCGGCGATCATCGGCCGCGAGATGCTGCCCAGCGTGATCGACCTGCTGCTGGTGGAGTTCGCGCTGCGCAGCTCAAGCGCGCTGCTGCTGGTGAGCGCGCTCTCCTTCCTGGGGTTAGGCCTTTCGCCACCCACGCCCGATTGGGGCCTGATGATCCACGCCGGCCTGTCGGCCATCCACTCCGAACCTTGGCTGATCCTGATCCCGGCGGTGTGCATCTCCACGCTGGTGATCGGCATCAACTTCGCCACGGAAGGCATCGCCGACGCCTTGGGGCTGGACGCCGCCCGCGGGGGCGCCCATGGCTGACGGGCCGGCCGACATCGCACCGCTGCTGCGCGTGGAGGGACTGTCGATCGGCTACCGGGACGCTTTCGGCGCCATGTTGCCGGCTGTGCGCGAGCTCAGCTTCACGCTTGCCGAGGGGGCGTCGCTGGGCGTCGTGGGCGAGAGCGGCAGCGGCAAGAGCACCGCGGCGCGCGCCCTGCTCGGCCACTACCGGGCCGCGGGTAAGCGCACCGGCGGGCGCATCCTGATCCGAGGACAGGCAATCGACGAGCTCGATCCCGCGAGCCTTGCGCGCCTGCGCGGCATCGACGTCGCCTTCGTACCTCAGAACCCGCTGTCCTCGCTCACCTACCACCTTACCGTCGGCGTGCAGCTCGTCGAGGTTTTGCGCACCCGCGCAGGCCTGACCGCTTCCGCGGCGCGCGGGCGCGCGCTCGAGCTGATGACACAGACCCGTCTGCCCGACCCAGCTGCGCTCTTCGAGCGCTATCCGCACCAGCTTTCGGGCGGGCAGCGGCAGCGGGTGGTGATCGCCTGCGCGCTGGCCTGCCAGCCGCGCCTGCTGGTGCTCGATGAACCGACCACCGCGCTCGACAAGTCCACCGAAGTGCAGGTGCTCGGGCTGATCGGCGAGTTGCGCCGCAGCCTCGGGGTGGGACTGGTGCTGGTCACGCATGATCTGAACGTGGTGGCGCAGATGTGCGATGCGGTGCTGGTCATGAAGGATGGCGCCTGCGTCGAGCAGGGGCCCACTGCAGCCACCTTCGCACAACCTGCCACCGACTACACCCGTGAGCTGGTCGGCTCAGTGTTGCGGCTCGACGCCGCGCCGCCGGCCGACCGGGCGCAACACACGCCGCCGCCCTTGATCGGGGCCCAGGCCCTCGGCCACCACTACCGCTCTGGCGGCTGGTGGCGAAGGCGCCGTGCGGGCGCGCCGGCGGCGCTCCAGGCCGTGGACCTGAGCCTGCAGCCCGGTGAGGTGCTCGGTGTGATCGGCGAGTCGGGCTCGGGCAAGAGCACGCTGGGCGGCGCGCTCGCCGGGTTGATCTCGCCTACCGAGGGCCGCATGCGGTTCCAGGGCATGGCGCTGCCGGGCGGCGCATCGGCCCGCAGCCGGGAACAGCGCCGTCGCATTCAGATGGTTTTTCAGGACCCGCTTTCGTCGCTGAACCCGCGCCAGCGCGTGGGCACGGCCATTGCCCGGCCTATGCAGGTCTTCTTCGGCCTGAACCGCCGACAGGCCTGGGACAAGGCGGCCGCGCTGCTCGACGAGCTCGGGCTCGAGGCACACTTCCTGCAGCGTTATCCGCGCCAGCTTTCAGGCGGGCAGCAGCAGCGAGTGGCCATTGCCCGGGCGCTCGCCGCCGAGCCCGAGCTGATCGTCTGCGATGAAATCACCTCGGCGCTCGACGCCACGGTGCAGGGCCAGGTGATCGACCGGTTGCTGCAGGTGCAGGCCCGCCGCTCCCTCGCCCTGGTCGTGATCACGCATGACCTCGGTGTGGTGTGGCGCATGGCGCATCGCGTGCTGGTGCTGCGCGACGGTCTCGTGCACGAGCAGGGCCGAACCGCCGATGTCTTCTCGCAGCCGGCCTCCGACTACACCCGCCTGCTGCTCGAGGCGGCCACCTCGGCCAGCCGCCACCGGCAGGATCCAGCCCTCGCGCCAGCCACGAACCCTGTCAAGGACAGCGCGCAATGAATATCACGGGATGCGGCATTCTCTAGTGGGAGGTTCCCGCCATCCTGCCGGCCGGTGGCGATTCGATCCTGGCGCGGCGCAAGTATGTCCGCAACCTGAACTACCACCCCCAGATCTGGTCGATCCGTTTCGACGAGGTTTGGCGTAGCGCCTGAGCCGCTCTTGCGGCCGCGGCCCGAACTTTTCCTCCAGGAGCGCATGATGTCGTCGAACCCCTTCGAGCAGCCCGGTCGGTTTTTCAAAGGCAACCTGCACACCCACAGCAACACGTCCGACGGACAGCTGTCGGCCGACGAGGTGTGCTCGCGCTATCGCGAACGTGGCTACGATTTCCTCTGCCTGTCGGACCACTTCCTGCCGGTGTACGACTTCCCGGTGACCGACACCCGGCCCTTCCGCACCGACAGCTTCACCACCATCCTGGGGGCCGAGATGCACGTGCCGGCCACGGCGCTGGGCGAGAAATGGCACCTGCTCGCCAACGGGCTGCCGATCGACTTTGCCCCGCCTCACGAGGCGGAGAGCGCGCCCGAGATCGCGGCCCGCTGCGCGGCGGCGGGTGCCTTCGTGAGCATCGTGCACCCGGCCTGGTACTCGCTGGGCGTGGACGATGCGCGCAGCATCGAGGCCGCCCATGCCATCGAGGTATACAACCACACCTCGGCCATCAAGACCGATCGCGGCGACGGCACGGTGCTGCTCGACCAGATGCTGGCGCTCGGCCATCGTCTCAATGCCCTGGCCTGCGACGACGCCCACTTCGAGCTCGACGACGCGTTCGGCGCGTGGGTGATGGTGCGCGCCACCGAGCGCAGCCCCGAGAGCCTGCTGGCGGCGCTGAAGTCGGGCCACTACTACAGCTCCACCGGGGTCGAGCTGCACGGCATCCATTTCGACGGCGACGAGGTGGTGGTTGATTGCTCGCCGGCCACCGGCATTTACTTGCAGGGCAAGGGCTCACGCGAAGTCCACGCGATCGGCCACGGCCTCACCCAGGCGCGCCTGCCGGCCTACAAGCTGGGCAAACAGGGCTTCATGCGCCTGACCGTGGTCGACGCGCGAGGCCGCCGGGCCTGGAGCAATCCGTTCTGGCGCGAGGGCTGAGCAGACGATCCGGACCCGCGATGCCGGGTCCGACCGGTTACAGCGTCTCGCGCGTCCCCAGAATGGCCGTCACCTGACTGGACAGCACGCCGCCGTTGCCGTGCGCCAGCGCCAGCTTCGCGCCCGCCACCTGACGGTCACCGGCGGTGCCGCGCAACTGCTCCACCGCCTCCACCACGGTGAACAGCCCGTACATGCCGGGATGCACGCACGACAATCCACCGCCATTGGTGTTCACCGGCAGCGCGCCGCCAGGGGCGATGCGCCCGCCTTCGACGAAGCGTCCACCCTCGCCTTTCGGGCAGAAGCCCAGGTCTTCCAGGAACAGCAGCGTGTTGATGGTGAACGCGTCGTACAGCTCGACCACGTCGATGTCCTTGGGCGCGTAGCCGGCTTGCGCGAAGGCCCGCGGGCCGGACTGGGCGGCGGCGGTGACGGTCAGGTCGGCCATCGCGCTGATGTTCATGTGGGTGGTTGCAGCGGCTGCGCCGAGCACGTAGGCGGGCTTTGCCGCGTGGTCTGGCGCGCGGTCGGCGCGGGTCATCACGATGGCCGCGGCGCCGTCGGTGACCAGGCAGCAGTCGCGCACGCCCAGGGGGTCGGCCACCATGCGGGCATTGAGCACATCGGCGATGCTCAGGTCGTCGCGCATGAAGGCTTCGGGGTTGCGTTGTGCCCATTGCCGCGCCGACACCGCGACCGCAGCCAGCTGCTCGCGCGTCGTGCCGTATTGATGCATGTGTCGCGAGGTGGCCAGCGCGTAGGCGCCCACCGGCATCAGCGGCTTGTACAGGCCCTCGAAGAACGGCAGCTTCAGCGAGCTGACCAGCTTGCCCGAGGCGCTGCGCTGGTTGCTGCCATAGGCAATCAGCGCCACGTTGCACTGGCCGGTGGCCAGCGCGGTGGCGGCCCAGAACACATGGGTCAGGAAGGCCGAACCCCCGGTGCGGTTGTTGTCGGTGATCTTCGGCTGAATGCCCAGGTATTCGGAGAACGACAGGCCCGACAGGTAGTCCTGCGGCAGGCCGATGAACAGTGCATCGACATCGCCCGGCGTCAGGCCGGCCTGCTTTAGCGCCTTCACGCTGGCGTGGGCCGCCAGGTCGATCGAATCGAAACCGGGTGCTTCGCCGATGCCGTGGGTGGCGGCGCCGACGATCGCGGTCTGGCCGCGGGGAAATCCGTCACTCATCGGGATGCTCCAGAAAGTCGGTCGAGGTTCATTCGGCGGGATCGAAAACGACGATCGGGGTGTCGCCTTCGCGGCTGATCCGCGCGCGCACCTTCATGCCGATGCGCACCGCATCCGGCGCGATGTTCTCGACCCGGCTCATCATGCGCGGCCCTTCGGCCAGGTCGATCAGCGCCAGGTTGTAGCTGGGCGTGGGCGCGCGCTGGCGCATCACGGTGGTGGCGTAGACGGTGCCCTCGCCGCTGGCGGGCACCCACTCCAGGTCGGTCGCGCCGGTGCGCGGCTCGGCCACGCGCGGGTAGAACACATAAGCGCCGCTGGAACGGCTGCGCTGGATCATGAAGCGCCCCTGCGCCAGGTGCTGCAGGTAGTCCTGCTCGGGGCGGGTCTGAGGGGCCGTGGCCGCGTCGGACATGGTCGTTTCTCCAAGGGTTCGGGTTGCAGCCGATTATCCGGCCAGCACGTGGGCACGCAAGGCATCGAAGCCCTCGACGATCAGATCGCATGCCGGATTCGGCACCGGGTCCGGCGGGCCCTCCGGGCCCCACTCGTGCGGACGTTTTACGAAGGCCGTTTTGAAACCCACCTGGCGCGCCGCGTCCAGATCGAAGTTGTGGCAGGCAACCATCAGGATCTGTGCGGGCGCGAGGCCCAGCCAGCGGGCGGCCGTCTGGTATGCCTCGGGGTGCGGCTTGTAGACGCCGATCATCTCGCAGGAGATGACCGCGTCCCAGACGATGCCGTTGCGCCGCGACACGTCGACGATCAGCGAGGTCGGCAGCATCGTGAACGACACCACCGGCAGGCGCTCGCGGATCGCGGCCAGTGCGCCCGGGAAGTCCGGCCAGGCGTCCAGCCGGTGCCAGGTGCGCCACAGCTCGAGCCGGTCGGCTTCGCCGATACCGCCGAGACCGAAGTGCGCCAGCGTCTCGTCCAGCGTGCGGCGATGCACGTCGTCCATGTGGAACGCGGGCAGGCGCTGGCCGACGATGCCCTTCATGGTGCGCCGGCGCCAGTCGTTGGCCAGCGAGTGCCACTCGCGATACACGCCGTTGCGGGCGCCAACCCGCTCGAAGGCCTCGATCAGGCCGCCGTGCCAGTCGAGCACGGTGCCGCCGGTGTCGAAGGCCAATGCCTGGATGTCCATGCTTATCCTTTCACGCAGATCACCTGCTTCAGGGTGTGCACCACCTCGACCAGATCCGCCTGCGCCGCCATCACCGCATCGATGTCCTTGTAGGCCGCGGGCGTCTCGTCGATCACGTCCTTGTCCTTGCGGCATTCCACGCCCTCGGTGGCGGCGCGGTGATCGGCCAGCGTGAAGCGGCGTTTGGCCTCGCCCCGGCTCATCGCGCGGCCCGCGCCGTGCGAACAGCTCTCGAAGCTGTCGGGATTGCCCTTGCCGCGCACGATGAAGCTGCGCGCGCCCATGCTGCCCGGGATGATGCCCAGCTGCCCGGCGCGCGCGCAGACTGCACCCTTGCGGGTCACGAACACATCGTGCCCGAAGTGGTGCTCGGGCTGCACGTAGTTGTGATGGCAGTTGACCGCCTCGAGATGCGACTGGAAGCGCACGCGGATGACGGTTTTGGCCGCCTCGATCACGCGGCGCATCATCACTTCTCGATTGACGCTGGCAAAGCGCTGCGCCCAGCCCACCGCGCGCACGTAGTCGCCGAAGTACCGGCTGCCTTCCTCGAAATACGCCAGGTCGCGGTCGGGCAATTGCGCGTTGTTGCGCAGGGCCTCCTGGCGCGCCAGTTCGATGAAGGTGGTGCCGATGAAGTTGCCCACGCCGCGCGAGCCCGAATGCAGCATGAACCACACGCTGCCCGCCTCATCCAGGCACACCTCGATGAAATGGTTGCCGGTGCCCAGCGTGCCCAGGTGATTTCGATGATTGGTCTTCTCGAGCCTGGGGTAGTCGCGGCACAGGGCGGTGAATTCAGGGGCGAGCGCCGACCACGCGGTGTCGACCGAACCGGGCACGGTATCCCAGGCGCCGGGGTCGCGCGCGCCGGGCCTGCGGCCGTGGGGCACCGCCCGTTCGATGGCCGAGCGCAGCGGGCCCAGGTTGTCGGGCAGGTCTTCGGCCATCAGCGTGGTCTTGCAGGCGATCATGCCGCAGCCGATGTCCACGCCCACCGCGGCCGGAATGATCGCGCCCCGGGTGGCCAGCACCGTGCCCACGGTGGCGCCGATGCCCCAGTGCACGTCGGGCATCGCGGCGATGTGCTTGAACACGATCGGCAGCCGGGCGACGTTGGCGAGCTGGCGGCGGGCTTCGTCCTCGACGGGCACGCCACGCGTCCAC
This sequence comes from Burkholderiaceae bacterium, assembly GCA_016710525.1. GTDB lineage: Bacteria > Pseudomonadota > Gammaproteobacteria > Burkholderiales > Burkholderiaceae_E > Quisquiliibacterium. Next base: position 35,210 of record JADJVQ010000058.1, on the reverse strand, counting down.
GACTTGACCGGCACGCCGCCGGGTACGTCTTCTTGGAGGTAGGTGGATGTCATGCGAGGGGTCGGTTCGAGATCAGGGCTGCGATAAGCTAGGACACTGTCGAGCTCGAATCGTACCCCTGCTGCGGCGTCGTCCGTCGGCCCGATCGGTCGGGCGCCCTTCCCTTCTTCACGGTGCTCCATGTCCCAAGACCCCTCATCGGTTCGCATGCTGGACCCGCGCGGCGAACTTGCGCTGGCCCGACCGATGCTGGCCCGCCGCCCCGATGCCGCCGCGCTCGCCGCCGGCACCGTGCTCTTCTACGACAACACGAAGCTGGACGTGGGCCACTTCGGGGGGCTGCTGCCCGCGCTGAAGGCGGGTCTCTCGGCGCGTGGCATCACGCGCTTCGTCGATGAACGCCTGACCATTCGCGGCACCTCCGGACAGGACATCGACGCCCTGGCCCGAAGGTTCCATGCGCTGGGCGTGAGCGCGGCGGTGATCGCGCTGGCCGACATGGGCGTGAGCCCGGCAATGGTCGCGCTGACGGTCGCGATGGAGTGCCTCGGCATTCCGACGGTCTGCCTGACCGCGGGGCCGGGCTCGCGGCTGGCGCGCGCCCATGCGCACTACCGGGCCGGGCAGCTGTGCCTGCTGCCCTACGACATCCATCCCGGCACCGCGGCGCAGACGATTCTGCATCTCGCCCAGGACAGTGTGGCGCCGCTGGTGGCGATGCTCACCGCGCAGGGCGACGAACTCCAGGCGCTGGCCACCGTGGACTACGACGTCGATGCGCAGCCCGCTCGGGCCGATGGTCTGCTGCCCCGCGATCCTCAGGACCTGTCGGGCAGCGGTGAACTCGATCTCGACGCCGTGCTTGCGCGTTTCGAGCGCCTGCACCTGGGCGACGGCCTGCCCTTCGTGCCGCCGACCCCTGCTCGTTATGAGGCCATGCGCGCCTATTGCCCCTTCGATCCGCAGGAAGTGATCTTGCGCGACATCGGCCCCAGCGGCACGCCGCTGCGGGTGCGAGAGGCGCTGATCGCCGCCGTGATGGCCGGCTGCCGGCCGGCGATGGTGCCGATCCTGCTCACCGCCTTGCGCGCCATCGCGCGGCCTGCCTACGGCCTGCGCCAGGCGATCACCACCTCGTTCAGCGGCGGGCACTTCGTGCTGGCCAGCGGGCCGATGGCGCAGCAGGTGGGGCTGAACGGTGGTCAGGGCTGCCTGGGGCCGGGGTTTCGGGCGAACGCCGCGATCGGCCGCGCGGTCAACCTGGCGCTGATCAACGTGTGCCGGTCGGTGCCGGGCAAGGCCGATCTGGCCTGCCTGTCGTCACCGGCGGAAACCGGCTATTGCATGGCCGAAGACCCGACGCTGTCGCCCTGGCCGACGATGAGCCAGGAGCGCTTCGGCGCCGACGCCACGTGCGTGATGACGCTGAAGGCGGAGCCGCCGCATGCGGTGATGGACTTCGCCAGCGACAATGCCGCCGGCCTGATCGGCACGATCCTCGATGCCTGCACCACCCTGGGCAGCAACAACGCCTATGTGCCCGGCTGCCTGGTGCTCGTGCTGACGCCCGACCACGCCAGCCTGCTGGCCGATGCGGGCTATGACAAGGCGAGGCTGCGCCGCGAGATCCACGAGTCGGTCAAGAACCCATTGGCACGGCTGCGTGGGCGCGGCATCGTGGGGGTGACGTTCTCCGACGACGGCCAGGGCAATCAGCGCGTCACCCGCTCGCCGGACGATGTCGAGGTGGTGGTGGCCGGTGGCAAGGGCGGGCACTCGGCGGTGATCCTGCCTTGGTCACTGCATGCCGACCCGATTCATGAACTGGTGCGGCTGCCGGATGGGCAGCCGGCGCGCGGCGTCGAAGCGTTCCGGCGCGCGCAGACCCCGGCCTAGCGCCGCCGCGACGGTTCAGCGAGCCTTCGCGTATTTGCCCGTGAGCTGGGGGGTCAGGCCCTCCAGCCCCTTCTGTTCGCGCTCGAGCCGCGTCTCGCGCGCCCAGGTTCGCTTGAGGTCGTCGCGCACCTTGATGCTGAGGCGGCCCATGCCTTCGCATTCCAGTTCGACCGTGTCGTTGTCCTGGATGGCCGACAGACCGCGGTGGTTGGTGCCGGTGGCGATGATGTCGCCGGGCTCGAGGTCGTGGATCGAGCTGACCCACTCGATGCAGCGGGCGATCTTGTGCGCCATGTCGTCGGTGTTGAAATGCTGCTTGAGCTCGCCGTTCACCCACAGTCTGACCTGCAGCTTCTGCGGATCGGGCACTTCGTCGGCGGTGACCAGGAACGGCCCGATCGGCGCAAAGGTGGCGCGCGACTTCATCTGGTAGAAGACGTTGTTGGAGGGCACCACGCCGCGTGCCGAACCATCGATGAAGTTCATGTAGCCGAACACATATTCCATCGCGCGTTCGGCGGGCACGTGGCTGGCCGGCTTGCCGATGACCAGTGCCAGCTCGGCTTCGCCTTCGAATACGCTGGCCGGGATGTCCGGCAGCACCAGGGTTCCGCCCGGACCGATGATGCAGCCGGGCGACTTGTGAAAGGCATTGATCGGGGCCGGCTCGGTGCGGGTGCCGTCCTCCATGTAGTTGACCGCCATGCACTCGATGTTCACCGGCTTGGGCAGCGGCGGGCGTAAGGTGACCTGAGACAGCGGCACGCCCGGCGCGGCGGCCACCGCCTGCTCGATCGCACCGCGATAGTCGGCCCATCGCGCGATCAGCCCGTTCATCAGGTCACCCGGGCCGGTGTGTGGAATGGACTGGACCACCGAGCTGACGTCGACGACGTGGTCGCCTTTGAGCACGCCGAGGCGATAGTCGTTGAAGTACATCAGTTTCATGGTGTTCTCCGGGGGCTTGGGGTTGCGAGAGCTTAGAGGCGCGTGCAACGCGCCGCAATGGCAATGGGCGGCGCGCGCGGCCGATATCGAGACCCGGGGCGGGCTTCAGCCGTTCTTGCGCTGCCGAACGACCCGCACGCCCGTCCACGCGGGGATCGCGTCCAGGATGCGGCACACTCGAGATCCCCGCCACGCCAGGGCCGACGGCCCCAGTATCGATGCAAGCGATCCGACCGATCAAGCGCGGCGATCCGCGCGCGAACCGCGGCAGCTCGCGCGGCGTCGCTCCCGATGCCGGCACTGCCCGTCTGTTTCTGGCCCTGTGGCCCGAAGAACCGGTGCGCCAGGCGCTGCTGGCCTGCCGCGATGCGTGGCAGTGGGGCCGCGACGCCGGGAGGGTGCCACCGCGGCACCTGCACCTGACGGTGCATTTCCTGGGCGAGGTGCCGCGGGTGCGCGTGCCCGAACTGACCCGGGGTTTGGCCGTGCCTGTCACGCCCTTCGAGCTGCTGCTCGCACCGCTGGCGGTGTGGCCCAACGGTGTCGCCGTGTGGGAGCCCGCCGTCTGCCCGGTGGAACTGACCCGGCTGCACGATCAGCTGGGTCGCGCGCTGGTTCGTCTGGACGTGCCCGTGGAGGCGCGGCCCTATCGTCCGCATGTGACGCTGGCTCGGCGCGCACGCGATGCGATCGCGCCGGCGGGCGTATCGCCGCTGTCCTGGCCGGTCGACCACTACGCGCTGGTCGAATCGTGTCCGGGTGCGCCGCGCCGCTACGAGGTGCTGCGCACCTACCGATGAGCCTGCCGCGCCGGGGACCGGCCGGGGACGGGGCGCCCGCTGGGCTATGCTCGGCGCATGCATCTCACCATCTTCGGTACCCCCGTGATCAACACCCTGCTGCGCGCAGGGTCGATCGCCTTCCTGAAACTGGCCGGCTGGCGCATCGAAGGCACCTTGCCGGCCGATGCGCGCAAGTGCGTGCTCATCGCCGCGCCGCACACCAGCAACTGGGACCTGCCCTACACGCTGATGACCGCCTTCGTGCTGCGCCTGAATGTCTACTGGATGGGCAAGGCGTCGATCTTCCGGCCGCCGTTCGGACCGGTGATGCGCTGGCTGGGCGGCATTGCCGTGCAGCGCGATCAGTCGAACAACCTGGTCGCGGCCTCGGCTGCCGCGCTCAAGGCGGCGCACGGGACGGTGCAGCTGATCGTGCCGCCCGAGGGCACCCGCAGCAAGACCACCCAATGGCGCACCGGCTTTTATTACATCGCGCTGGCCGCCGAAGTGCCGATTCAACTGGCCTTCATGGACTACACGCACAAGCGGGCCGGTCTGGGTCCGGTGTTCCAGCCGACCGGCGACATCGAGCGCGACATGCGGGACATCAAGGCCTTCTACGCGCCCTTTCGCGGCAAGAACGCCCAGCAGTTCGACGCCGGCTGAGCTCAGCGCCTCACGAACTGCGCGCCATCGATCTGCAGGCGCGGCGTCTGCGTGCCCAGGCGGTCTGACGCCAGCGTGCCGCCTGGCGTCTCGAAGGACGCCCGCAGCGCGAACACCCTGCCGTCTCGCTGCGAACGGGCCCCCGGGACCCTGCCCCGGCTCCCGAGAGTCGGCGCCGAACCGGGTCAGCGGCGTCGGCGCCGGCGTCGCCGGAGGTGTCGGTCCAGTGCCGGGGTCGAGACGAAACGCGCCCCCTGCCGGTAGGTGTTGAGCACGCCGGCTCCTGGAGAAGCCGGTCCCCTGGAAGCTGCGAGCCGACCAGGCGCCGATCAGATCGGCGCCGCCGGCCAGGCTCGCCGTTCAGGGACTGCCAGCGCATCGAGGCGGTAGCAAGGGTCTCGCCAGGCGCCGATCGCAGGGTGAGGGTTTGGCCGTCGAGCCGCCAGGTCGCCACGTCAGCAGCCCGATCGCCCAGGCCATCGGCCAGCGCGAGGCCGTCGACATGCAGTTCCAGCGAGACCGCCACCGGGGCGAGGGGGGTCTTCAGGCGTGCCGGCAGGCACCCGTCGGCTTCTTCGAGCACCAGCGGCAGATTGCCGCGCACCGGCGCCGCCGAGCGCGGCGTCAGCAGGCCCTCGACCTCGGCAGGGGCGGCGGCGCTGCCCAGCAAGGCGCCCTCCAGGCAGATCCCGGCCCACCCGGCCTGTGGGGCGGCGAGGCCATCCAGGCGCATCAGCAGGCGCTCGCCACCCGCTTCGGCGAACTCGAGCTGGCGGCCCGCACCGGTGATCCGCCAGCTGCCCGCCCGCAGCCGTGCCAGCGGATGGCCGCTGTCCACGGCGACCGCTCCGCTGCCAGGGGCGCACGAGCGCATCAGCTGGAGGCTGGCGCGATAGCGCCCATCGCGGCCAAGATCCAGCGATCCGGCCCACCAGGGAGCGGCGTCAACAGGATCGGACACGCCCGGACAGGCGCGCTCGAGCGCTGCCAGGCCATCGGCGAAGCGGCCCGGCATGCCGGGCAGCGTCACCGTCTGGTCGCCGACCCAGCGCCGGGCGAAGAAGCCCGGATCGGCGCCCGGGCGGGCCTGCAGCCGCAGGCCGGCGGCGGTCTCCCAGTTCAACTCGAAGCTCTGGGCCGGCGCTTGGGGCTGTTCGACGATCAGCCGCTCGTCCGACACGCGCCATTGGCCGATCGGCGTGAGCTGCCGGCCGTCATCGGCCGAGCGCCTGCCGATGGCTCCTCCATCCGGGTCGAGGATCAGCCACTCGCGCACGGTACTGCCGCCGTACTTGGGATTGAAGGGTGACGGGCCGCGATTGAAGAAGAGCGTCTGGGCGGCCGGGACCAGGTCCGCCGGGAGCGCGAGCGTGGCGGGTGGTTCGAAGCGGTCGGACGAGCCGCCGCAGGCCGCCAGCGTGGTCAGCGCGATCGCCAGCATTCGGTTCGACGGACGCATCTGCCGCAGTCATTCCTCGATCGAAAAGCCCAGCCCTGCGCGCTCCTGCAGCCGGCGCGCCAGCGCCAGTCCCATCGCCGCACCGGGCGTCCACACGCCGCCCGGCGTCATCGATCGATCCACCTGCTCGACCAGGCACAGCGCGCTTTCGGAAATCATTTTCGAGGTCGAGCCGTAGCCCGGATCGCGGTCACCGGTCACGCCGGCGCGCAGCGTACGGCCGTCGGCGGTCTCGCCGATGAACAGCAGATCGAAGCGGCCGGTGTCGCGTTCGCGCTGGCTGGGGCCCTCGCCCGGTTTGGGCAGCACGAATCGGCGCAGCAGGCCGCGGGCCGGTGCCAATCCCAGCAGGGCGGTCTGGATTCGGGTGGTGCGCGCCAGCCCGCGTGCCCGCCGTTCGCCGCCCGGGACATCGCCGGTCAGCATGCGCTCGTCGTAGATGAAGTCGGTGCCCCAGGGGTGGCCACGCAGCGCGTGGGTCCGGTGGACGTTCTTGGTGTTGATCGTGGCCATGATGAACGGCCCGCTCCATGAGCGGGCCGCGCTGTCGTAGATCGCGCCGTGCTCGTCGGGCTGCGGGGGCCCCCGGAAGCCGGGGGTCAGCGCAAAGGGGTCGGCCAGGGTCCTGGCCAGGCCGGGATCCCGGCCGATCGCCTCGTAGGTGGCCATTGCGCTGGCCATCGTGCCGCCCGAAAACCCGCCCTTCATGAGCCGTACCCGCCCGCGCACCCGGCGCAAGGGCACGCCGAAGCGCCGCAGGCCCTCTTCCTGAAGGAAGACGACGCCCAGGTCGAACGGGATGGAATCGAAGCCGCACGAAAACACGATGCGCGCGCCGCTGGCCCGTGCCGGTGCGTCGAGCTGCGCGATCATCTGCGCCATCCAGCCGGGTTCGCCGCACAGGTCGACGTAGTCGGTGCCGGCGCGCGCGCAGGCGGTGACGAGTGCCTCGCCGTGGAGCTGGTACGGCCCGACCGTGGAGATGACCGCGCGGGTCTGCGCGACCAGTCCCGCCAGCGACGCCGCATCGGTCGCATCCGCCTGGATCAGGGGCAAGGTGGGGTCGGCGCCGATCAGTTCGCGCACCCGCGCCAGCTTGTCGAGATTGCGTCCGGCGATGGCCCAGGACACGGACTGGCCGACCCGGTACGTGGTGTTCAGGTACTCGGCCACCAGGCGGCCGGTGAAGCCGGTGGCGCCGAACAGGATCAGGTCAAAGGGTGCTTTCATTTCAGCACGACGCCGGACAGCCGATCCGTATCGCCCATCTGGACGATCGGGCAGTTCACCACGACCCTCGTGTAGCCGAGCGTCACCTGTTGCGTTTCCTGCGCATCGAGGACTTGCTCCTCGGAGGTGAGGGTGCGCGGCGCGACGCCTGACCGCCAGGTGACGGTGATCATCTCCCAGAGCGGGCTATAGCTCCTGTCGGTGCTGTGGTGGCCGACGGGTCGGGGCGCGGACGCGAACACGCTGCCCTGCTTGAAGTTGGTGAACGCGTACACCTTGTCGACCGGATTGCGGGCGCCGGGCAGGGGCCTCGCGCTGGTCTGCGCCGGCGGCAGGGAATCGGCCAGCCGGGGCGCGTGATTGGCGCCTTTTTCCCGGGCCACCGTCGCATCGGAGACATCGGTGGTGATGTACCAGGCGACCCGGCCTTCGAACCATCCGGCCAGCACCGGCATCTCGATGCGGGGCGCGGCCCGCTCGGGCGGCAGGCTGGCGCAGGCGCCGGTCATCAGCGAAAGCGCCAGTGCCAGCCAGCGCCCGCGATGGTTGGTCCCGCCCCCGCCCCCGCCCCCGCCCCCGCCCCCGCGTGCGCGGGCGCCCATCGGGGATGGGCGATCCGGGCTATCGGGCCAACAACGCATCGACGCCATGTGTGGCTCCTGCAGTAGCACCGGGTTGCGCCGGTCCGCGGCCGATTATCCATCGGCGGTGCCATGTTGGCGCGCCATGCCGGCCGTTGAACGGGCCTGATGGAACGCAGAGTTCACCGCGCCGTGAACTCTCGATGAGGACTTGGGGAGGTCGCTTGCCTAGCATCACCCATCGCGGCAGCACTCGGGTCGCTGCCGCCCCCTCATGGATCAAAAGTCAGGAGCGTCTTCATGTTTCATCGAATTCCACGAGCATCGGCCATCTGTCTGACTGCAGGCGCATTCGCGCTGAGCGGCCCCGCCGGCGCGGCAGCGATTGCGGTCACGGTCACGATCGAAAACCTCGCGCCGGTCAACAGCGTGAGCTTTGCGCCGCTGCGCCTGGGCTTTGGCAATGGCACCTTCGATGCCTTCAACCAGGGGCAAAGCGCCGGCGCGGCGATTGTGTCGATTGCCGAAGGCGGCAGCGCGTCGGCCTGGTTTCCGGCGTTCTCCGCCGCCGAGCCGTCTGCCACGCTGGGTTCGGTGGGCGGTGCCCTGACCCCTGGCAGCACCGCCAGCGGTACCTTTCTGGTCGACAGCGCCATCAACCGGTTCTTTACGTTCGGAACGATGGTGATCCCCAGCAACGACCTTTTTCTGGGCAATGATTCGGCCACTGGCTTCCAGCTGCTGGACGCCGACGGCAACCTTCTGATTTCCTCGATCGTCCAGAGAGCCGGCGCGATCTGGGATGCCGGCTCCGAGATCGCCGATCCTGCGAATGCCGCGTTTGTCGCGGGCGGGAACAATGGTCTGCGCACGCCCCAGAACGGTGTGGTCGGCTTCAGCTTCAATGAGCTGTCGGCGTTCAACGGGCTAACTACCGCGGCCGGCTATGGGTTCGACCTTTCCGCCCTGGCGGCTGATTCCGACATCTATCGAATCTCGTTCAGTGCCTCGCCGGTGCCCGAGCCGACTACGCTGGCCTTGATGGCGGGCGCGCTGGTACCCGTGGGCTGGCTGGGGCGGCGGCGGCGCGCCGATTCGCGCGGAACGCCCCGGCACGAGTGATGAATCGACGGCCGGTCGTTGTGTTTCAATCGACGCATGGTGGTGCATTCCGGCACGCCGAGCGGAACATCTGATGAACGAACAACTGCTGCTGGTCGAAGATGACGACGCGATCGCCGACGCCTTGCGGATTCATCTCGAGCAAGCTGGGTATCGGCTGCATCGCGAGGCCGATGGCCTGCGCGCCATCGGCGCCATCGACCGGCAGCGCTGGGATCTGGTCCTTCTGGATCTGATGCTGCCCGGTGCCGACGGCTGGGATGTGTGCAGGCACTTGCGCGCGCGCCATGCCGATGTGCCGGTGATCATGCTCAGTGCCCGCTCGACCGAAGCCCATCGCGTGTTGGGTCTGGAGCTGGGGGCCGACGACTATCTCGCCAAGCCGTTTTCCATGCTGGAGCTCGTGGCGCGGGTCCGGGCGCTGTTGCGGCGCATCGATCAGATGCGCCTGGCGCCGGTGTCGGCCCATGCGCTCACGTTCGGGGACTTTCGACTGGATATCACCCGGCGCGAACTGCTGAACGGCGATCAGCCCGTGCCGCTCACTTTGCGTGAGTTCGATCTGCTGAATTTTCTGGTGCGCCATCCGGGGCGAGCGTTCAGCCGAGCCGAACTGCTCGAGCGGGTCTGGGGAGCTGCGTTCGACGGGTACGAGCACACTGTGAACTCGCACATCAATCGCCTGCGCACCAAAGTGGAAGTCGATCCTCGCGACCCGCGACGCATTGTCACCGTCTGGGGTGTCGGCTACCGATTCGAGAGCCCTTCCGAATGTTGAGCGGCCGGTCGTTCACGACCCGCCTCACCCTGGCGATGGCGATCCTGCTGTTTGCGTATGGTGCGCTGGTCGCGCTGCTCGGGCGGCATGTCGCGAGCGAACACGAGCAGGAGACCCTGCAGCGACTGTCGCACGGGCTGGCGCGGCACATCGTCGAGCACTGGCCCGAAATCTCACTGCCTGATCGTGATCGGGCCGATCGCGCTGCCCGCGAATCGGTTTTGTCGATGCTGATGGTCGTGAACCCGGGTATCCAGGTCTACCTGCTCGATGCCGACGGCAAGGTCGCGGATTACCTTGGGGAACCTGGCATGGTGCGCCAGGATCAGGTCGACCTGCAGGTGGTCCGCGCCTTTCTTGCGGGTGAGTCCCTGCCCCTTCGAGGCACCGATCCGATGGGATCGAAGACGCCGCTTATCTTCAGCGCGGCGCGGTTCAAGCCGCGCAGCGGCGACCTCCGCCCGCCCGGTTACTTGTACATCGTGCTCGATGGTCCGGCCCGCAGCGCCGTTGCCGGTCAGCTCAGCCTTCGTCGTGTCTGGCAGGGCGCGGCCGCGCTCGCGTTGATGGGCCTGTTCGTGATCGTCGGGTTGGAGGTGTTCCTGGTGCGCCGCCTGACGCGGCCGCTGCAGGAATTGGCCCGCCGCATTCGCGATTATCGATTGAAGGCCACCCACCCAGGGGACAGCGCCGAAAGACTTGCCCCCAGTGGCTCGCCGGGCGGCGATGAGGTTCGTGCCATCTCTGCAGCCTTCGATGCCATGACCTGCCGCATCGAAGGCCAGTCCGCGCGCGAGCTCGAGCAGGCCAGTGCGCACCGCGAGATGATGGCCGGCGTGGCCCACGACCTGCGAACCCCGCTGACCGCTTTGCATGGCCATCTGGAAGCGCTGGCCGGCAGTGGCCTTCAACATTCGCCAGTGCGCGATCGTGTGCTGGCCACGGCCCTGGCGCAGAGCGACAAGGTGCGCCGACTGTCGCAGCAATTGTTCGAGCTGGCGGCGTTGCAGTCGGTCAGTCAGGTCCTGCATCGTGAACGCTTCCGCCTGGACGAGCTGGTGGTCGATGCGGTACAGAAATTCGAACTGGTCGACCGGCCCGCGCCCGTGACCCTCGATGGCGCCTCTCCCGGACGGCTCGAACTCGATGGTGATCTGCAGCTCATCGAACGAGCACTGACCAACTTGATCGACAACGCGATCCAGCATGCCCCGGGCGCCGCACCGGTGCGGGTGAGCGTGCGCCAGGACGGCGCACAGGTGAAGATCCTGGTTGAAGATGCGGGCCCGGGCTTGCCGGCGGAGCTGGCCCGTCGTCTGGAGCAAGGCCAGTCCCTGCGGGATCCGCCACTCAAGCGGATCAGCGGCGGCGTCGGCGGACTGGGGCTTGCCATTGCCCAGAGGGTGGCGATGCTGCATGGCGGCACGCTGCGCTCGCTGCCTGCGCCGGCGGGCGGCACGCGTCTGTGTTTGGCGTTACCGCTGGCGGCGTGACGCCGTTACGTCATGCGGATTGGCCGGCGCCGAGGCGGACAGCGAACCACCGGTTGCGAGCCGTCAGTCCGGGGTTCGCGCGTGCGAATGCCCGCGAAACGACGCCAGCAGCGCAAGGTCGTAGACGATCTTCAGCGCGCCACAGGCAATCAGTGGGGCGCCCAGCCAGCCTGCTGCCAGCAGCGCGCCCGCCAGCGCAGGACTCGCGGCGGAGGCGAGGCTGCGCGGGACCGCGGTGAAACTCGCCGCGGCGGTGCGTTCGGCCGGCGTGACCACCGCCAGCACGAAGGCGCTGCGCACCGGCACATCCATCTGCGACAGCGCGCTGCGCACGAACAGCAATGCCAGGGCGACTTCCACGCCCGGCGCAAGCGCGGCTGCGATCAGGCAAAGGTTGGCCGGAATATGGGTGTAGACCATCGTGTTGAGCAGCCCGATTCGGCGCGCCACCCAGGGGGCGGCCAACTGTGAGCCGGCCGCCAGCAGCCCCGCCCAGAAGAAGAACTGGCCGGCTTGCGCGAGCGACAGACCGAATCGATGGAACAGCCAAAGGCTGAGCAGCGAGTTCACGACCAGTCCGCCGGCGAAGGAATCCAGGCTGAACAGCGCGGCCAGGCGCAGCACGATGCCGCGCGACGGGCCCAGCGGGGCAGGGCGCTGTTTGGCGTGGACCGGCGCCGCCGGCAGGCCGCGATAAAGCCACCAAACCACACCGCCAATTGCGGCATACAGCACGAAGAGCGCACGCAGGCCCTGCAGCATTGGCAGGCCGGTTTGAGCCAGCAGCCACGAGGGCAGGCCGGCAGCCAGCGCACCGAGCGCCGCGCTCAGAGCGCCGGCCAGCGAGTAGCGTGCGAATAGCGCGGTGCGCGCATCACCGGCCGCCGCGTCCGCCAGTCGGGCGTGCTCCAGAGGCAGAAACACGCTGACATCGCCGGAACTCGGGTTCAGTGTGCCCAGGAAGGCGATCAGCAGCAGCGGCCAGAATGCCGTCGCGCCCGCGAAGCCCAGGCCCGTGGCGCCCATCAGCATGGCAGCGGCGAGCAGCAGGCGACGATTGCTCCAGCGGTGGCCGATCGCGCCCAGGGCCAGTGTGGCGAGTGCCGAGCCCAGCAGGGTGACGGTGCTGAGCAGGCCCACATCGAATGGGTTCAGCCCCAGCGCCAGCAGGTAGGCCGGGAGCAGGACCGCGACAGCGCCATCGGCGAAGCCGCGCAGCGCTCGGGCCGCCATCAAGGGCCGCACCGCGGGATCGACGCCGGCGGGCAGCAGCCAGCCGCTTGGGTGAGGTGCCGGCCGACGGGGCGGCTCGCGGTCGGACGGCGTCCGATCGGTCATGACGCGGCCCGCGCGTCAATCCTCAGGCGGCCCGCTGGGCCATCGCCTGGACCGCAGTAAGATCGTGTCATGTCATCGCTCCCGGAAACCCCACCCGCCCAGCCCCGCAACCCGCTGCATGGCGTCACGCTGGAGGCCCTCGTCACCGCGCTGGTCGAGCGATACGGCTGGGACGGACTGGCCCGGCGCGCGCCGATGCGGTGTTTTTCCAGCGATCCCAGCATGGCCTCGAGCCTGAAGTTCCTGCGCAAGACCCCCTGGGCCCGGGAGAAGGTCGAACAGATCTACCTGGCCATGCTGCGCGACCGGTCGGCATCGGCGCCCGAGGCGCCGGTGACGGGAGCGAAGGGACCCGAAGCGAAGGCGGCCAAGGGGTAGCGGTCAGCCCGGCCGGGCCGGATCCGGCGCCTGCCCGGCCAGCCAATTCGCGCCGTGCGTGTAGAGCGCCTGGACTTCGGCACCCTTGAGCATGGGCATGTCGCGCTTGACCGTATAGCCGATGCGCGTCTGGATATAGGCCAGGTGCCGATAGCCCTCCGGGAATTCAGCCAGGGCCTGCTGATCGAGCACCAGGCGCGCGGCCGGGTCGACCGGATCGACGCGGTCCTTTTCGTAGATCGGCTGGCGGTGGCGCAGCACCCAGTGCCCCTGGTGGCGCACGACGTAGTCGTAGAAGCGTCCGGTGCAGACCACGTCGCACAGCACGCCCTCGATCAGGCCGCGCTGCGAGATCGTCATCTTGGTCTGCGCGATGGCGCGCTCGCCTTGCACCTGCACGGCCGAGCCGCCCAGGAAGTGCAGGATGCTCACCCCCTTGTCCCAGCCCTCGCGGGTCACCCGGATGAAGTCCTCGAAGGGCCCCTGAAACCAGGTGGCCATCATCACGCCATCGGGATGCCAGACGGTGCGAAAGCGCTCCCAGTCGCCGGCATCGCGCCACACCGCCCAGCGCTCGATCATCCGGCGGATCAGCCATTCGTCCTGCAGCGTGCTGCTCATGTTCGTCCTAACGCCAGCCGGCGTCCCGGCCGCGGCATTCGTCGTGCCGACACGTCCTAGACAGCCGCCGCCAGCGTGCTCGCCTGGTTGATGGCGCGCTTGGCGTCCAGTTCCGCGGCCTCGAAGGCACCCCCCACGAGCGTGGCCTTGACGCCCGCCGCCTGGAGTTCGTCGTACAGGCTGCGCAAGGGTGTCTGCCCGGCGCAGACGATGACCGTATCGACCTCGAACAGCTGCGGTTCGTTGTTGATCCGGGTGTGCAGGCCGGCGTCGTCCACCTTCAGGTACTCCACGCCGTTGATCATGCGCACGCCGCGCCGGTTGAGCACCATGCGGTGCGTCCAGCCGGTGGTGCGGCCCAGCGTCTTGCCTAGCGGATCGGTCTTGCGCTGCATCAGGTAGACGGTGCGGTCGCTGGCGGCCACCTGCGGCACGACGCCCGTCACCCCGCCGCGCGGATGGTTCTTGAAGTCGATGCCCCACTCCCGCGCGAACACGTCGATGTCCAGCGCGCCGGACTTGCCCTCGTGGCTGATCAGTTCGGCCACGTCGAAGCCGATGCCGCCGGCGCCCATGATCGCGACCCGCTTGCCCACCGGCTTGCGGCCCTGGATCACATCGATGTAACTCACCACCTTCGGATGGTGGATGCCCTCGAGCTCGGGCGTGCGCGGCTCGATGCCGGTGGCCACGATCACCTCGTCGAAGCCCTCCTGCTTGAGCATGGCCGCGTCGACCCGGGTATTCAGCCGAAGCGCGATGTGGTGGACGTCGATCATCTTGCGGTAGTAGCGCAGCGTCTCGTAGAACTCCTCTTTGCCCGGGATCCGCTTGGCCAGATTGAACTGCCCGCCGATCTCGCTGCCGGCATCGAACAGGGTCACCTGATGGCCGCGCTGGGCGGCGACCGTGGCATACGCCAGGCCGGCCGGCCCGGCCCGACCACGGCCAGCCGCTTGGCGTTGGCCGTGGGCAGATACTGCAGCTGTGTCTCGTGGCAGGCGCGCGGATTGACCAGGCAGCTCACCTCCTGGCGGCCGCCGAAGGTGTGATCCAGGCAGGCCTGGTTGCAGGCGATGCAGGTGTTGATCTCGTCCTCGCGGCCGTCGCGCGCCTTCACCACCAGGTCGGCGTCGGCCAGCATCGGGCGTGCCATCGAGATCAGGTCGGCATCGCCTCGGGCCAGCACCGACTCGGCCACGGCCGGCATGTTGATTCGATTGCTGGTGATCAGCGGCACCTTCAGCTCCTTGCGCAGCCGCCCGGTCACCGAGGTGAACGCGGCACGCGGCACCATCGTGGCGATGGTGGGCACTGGTGCCTCGTGCCAGCAGAAGTGCGTGCTGATGATGTTCGCGCCCGCATCCTGCACGCCATGGGCCAGCTGCACGATTTCGTCCCAGGCCATGCCGCCTTCCAGCATGTCCATCGCGGAGATGCGGAAGATCACGATGAAGTTCGGCCCGACCGCAGCGCGCACCCGGCGGATCACCTCGACCGGAAACCGCATGCGGTTCTCGAAGGGCCCGCCCCACCGGTCGGTGCGCAGGTTGGTCTTCTGGACCAGGAAGGTCGACAGCAGATACCCGGCCGAGCCGATGATCTCGACGCCGTCATAACCGGCCTGGCGGGCCAGCGCCGCGCAGTTGGCGAAGTCGGACAGCTGCTTCTCGATGCCGGCTTCGTCGAGCTCGTTGGGCTTGAACGCGCCGATGCGCGACTTCACGGCCGAGGCCGCCACGCAGTCTGGCGTGCGGGCCAGCGGACCCGTGTGCAGGATCTGCATGCAGATCTTCACGTCCGGGTCGGCCTGATGCACGGCATCGGTGATGGTGCGGTGCTGCGCGGCCTCTTCGGGCGTGGTGAGCTTGGAGCCGGAGCCGCCTTCGGCATTGGGTGGAATGCCCCCGGTGATGATCATCCCGACGCCGCCGCGGGCCCGTTCGGCAAAATATGCCGCCATGCGCGGAAAGCCGTTCGGGGCCTCTTCCAGGCCGGTGTGCATCGAGCCCATCAGGACCCGGTTCTTGAGCCGGGTGAAGCCCAGGTCGAGTGGCGAGAAGAGCAGGGGATAGCGCGGGTGGGTGGGCATGGCGGTGGCGATTGTTCGCATGAGGTGGCGGGAAGCGCCGTGCCGGCGCCGACCCGCAAACTCTACTTCAGAACGACCCGCTTCACCGCGCCCCGGGTGAGCGGAATGACACCTCTCTCGCGCCCTGAGGGCACCCCGCGAAACACCGGCACGCTGCGTGCAGCCCAGTTCGAAAAGCGGTCGGCTGTCCATCGGCGTGTTGTGCTGATGCTGTCCGATCCGTTCATGCCTTGACCGGCGGCGCCTTGCCTGCGCACCATGGATCGACGCCCGAAACGGTCGGGCGCGTTCAGGGCGAGACATCGCGATGACCCCTTCAACGACGGACTCCCTGGCCCTCGCGGCCACCATTGCGCGGCGCCCGCCCGCCACCGAATTCGTCTACGAGGCGGTGGTCGACATCGGCGAGCGCGTCAGCATCGGCCAGGCGCCGCTGGGCGAACGTTTCATCGTGCCGATCATCGGCGGTGTGTTCAAAGGCGCCGACATCGAAGGCGTGGTGCTGCCGGGCGGCGCGGACCGCCAGCTGGTCCGCCGCGACGGCGTACGCGAACTCGACGCCCTCTACGAACTGCAGACCCATGACGGGGTGGTGCTCACCGTGCACAACCGCGTGCTGATCGACGACCCGGCCGGCGGACCGCGATACGCGCTGTCGCACATCAGCATCACGGCGCCCCAGGGTTCCTACGACTGGCTCAACCGGCGCACCTACGTGGGCACGCTGGATGCGCTGCGCCCGCGTCGCGAGGCGGTGCTGATCCGGGTCTATCGCCTGGTCGGCTAGGGCCCGCCACCGCGGGCGTCAGCGGGGGCCGTGCCGATCGTCCGCCCTCAGACCGGGGGGCCGGACGCGAGTTCGAAACCCGCCTCGGCCACCGCCTTGCCGTTGATCTGCACCTGCACGCGGTGCCAGCCCGGGTAGTAGCGCCGGGTGGTGATCGGGCGCATCGAGTGCCGCTTGACCAGCTCGCGGCGCTCGCCGGCGGGCAGCACGAACGACCAGCCCTTGAAGACCTTGGCCGATGTGTCGCCGTTGGCCTTCACATGGTGCACGACATAGTCCACGACCAGGGTCTGGTCGCTGCGCGCGCGCGAAGCGAGCGACACGCTGAGCGTGACCGAATCGCCCTCGGCGATGACTGACGGCGATACCGCCAGCGCGGCCGTCCCCCGAAACGTCTGTCCCAGACCCCAGGCGGTCAGCGTGTCGGCGTGCCCCTGCTTGATCAGTGTTCGGCTGGCGTGGCGCAGCAGCGCGCCGCGCGCCGCGCTGGCGCCGGGCAGATGGCGGGACACCCAGCCGGCCACCAGCGCCGGATGGTCCTTGGCAATGTCGTTCAGGTGATTGGCCACGCTGCGCCGCACATAGGCGCTGTCGTCGTCCTGCAGCCGGGCCAGCAGCGGCAGGCTGGGCGAGGGATCGTCGATCAGCCGCTGCAGCCGCAGGCCCCAGGGCAGGCGAGGGCGGCTGCCTTCGCTCACCAGGCGGCGCACGTGCGGACTGGCGTCATCGGTCCAGCGCACCAGTGTGTCGAAGACCTGAGCCTGGTGATCGCGGATCAGAGGGCGGATCGCGAACTCGGCGGAAAACCGCTGGGTGAGGGCATGCAGGGCGGTCAGGCCGCGCGCCAGCCGGGCAGGGTCCTGCGCCACCTGGCGGGCCACGTATTCGCCCAGCGACCAGACGACCCACCCGGCCAGGCCGGCGTCCGTCAGCCGCTCGCTGGCGGGCGCCTCCGGTGCGACCGGCGGCGCCAGCGCGGCTTCGATGATGGCGGCCGCCTGATCGAAGTCGGCGGGCAGGGTCGTCTGCAGCGCCGCCGCGATCTGCATCGCCCGCCCCTTCATCTCCAGGGCCTGCAGGTCGTGGCCCGCCAGCCGTTCGAACTGCGCCCGCTCGAAGGCGGGCCAGATGCGCGACAGGTGGCGGCCGGCGGCCGCGATGGTGCCGGCATTGATCAGGTTCTTGAACGGTTCTGGCATGGGACGGGCGGCAGCGCAGGACGATGCGCCGAGTATGGCAGGGGAGTTCGTCCGGAGAGTCCGGCAGAACCGAAACGGCGGGCCGGCGAAGTCTCCGCCTTCCGCTGGACTCGCGGTCCACCCGGCCGCACACTCGCCCGCATCCCACCCGAACACCGGAGCTGCGAATGTCCACCCCCGCACTGCGCGACGCCACCCTCGACGACAAGTACACCAAGACCCAGGGGCCGGTGCTGATCAGCGGTCCGCAAGCCATCGTGAGGCTGATGCTGCTGCAGCGCGAGGTCGACCGGCGCGCGGGCCTGAACACCGCCGGTTATGTCAGCGGTTACCGCGGCTCGCCGGTGGGCGGCATCGACCTGGCCATGTGGGAGGCGAAAGTTCAGCTGGACGCCGGCCAGATCGTGTTCGCGCCGGGCGTGAACGAAGACCTTGCCGCCACAGCGGTCTGGGGCACGCAGCAGCTGCGCAGCATGAAGGAGAACACGGTCGACGGTGTGTTCGCGCTCTGGTACGGCAAGGGTCCGGGTGTGGACCGGGCCGGCGATCCGCTCAAGCACGGCAACTACGCCGGCACCCACGCGCAGGGTGGCGTGCTGGCGGTTTTCGGCGACGACCACCCCGGCAAGAGCTCGACCATCGCTCACCACAGCGAACAGGCGATGGCCGCGCACGGCATGCCCATCCTGTACCCGTCCAACGTCAACGAGTTCGTCGAGTACGGTCTGCTGGGTTACGCGCTGTCGCGCTACAGCGGCTGCTGGGTAGGGTTCAAGGTCGTCAACGAAACCATCGAGCAGACCGCCACCGTCGACATCGACCTGGATGCGCTGCACTTCGAGCGTCCGCCCACCGGCGATCTGCCGCCCGAGGGCATCCACTGGCGCGGCAGCTTCGCGCCGATGGTCGACGAGATGATCTTGAAGCGCACCAAGCTGCCCCTGGCCCGCAAGTTCGCGCGCGCCAACGGCATCGACCGGCTGGCCTTCGGCGAGCCGGGCGCGCGCTTCGGCCTGGTCACCGCCGGCAAGGCCTACCAGGACACGATGCAGGCCCTGAACACCCTGGGGCTGGACGCCGCGCGCGCGCAGGCGCTGGGCATCGCGGTCTACAAGGTGGGCATGATCTGGCCGCTGGAGCCCGAAGGCATGACCGCGTTCGCGGCCGGCAAGCAGGAACTGATGTTCATCGAAGAAAAGAACCCCTTCGTCGAAAGCCAGTCGGCGGCCCTGCTGTACAACCTGCCGGCGCGCCCGCGTATCACCGGCAAGAACGACGAGACCGGCCTGCCGCTGCTGCCCTCCGACGCCCTGCTCGAGCCCATCGAAGTGGCGCTGGCCATCGCCCAGCGCCTGCAGGCCAATGGCATCTGGGACGAGGCCCTGGCCGAGCGGGTATCGGCAACCCGCTCGTATCGCGGCGCGCTGCTGGCGGTGGTCAGCCCGGGCGCCAAGCGCCTGCCGTTCTATTGCTCGGGCTGCCCGCACAACACCTCGACCAACTTCCCGCAGGGCAGCGTGGCCATCTCGGGCATCGGCTGTCACGGCATGGCGGTGTGGGCCAAGCCCGGCACGCTGCTGGGCACGCAGATGGGCGGCGAGGGCGTCAACTGGGTCGGTCTGCACCGTTTCACCAAGACCAAACACGTGTTCCAGAACCTGGGCGACGGCACCTATTTCCACTCGGGCCTGCTGGCCATCCGCCAGGCGATCGCCAGCGGCGCCAACATCACCTACAAGATCCTGTTCAACGACGCGGTCGCGATGACCGGCGGCCAGCCGGTCGACGGCATGGTGACCCCGGCGATGATCGCCCAGCAGGTGGCGCACGAAGGGGTGAAGAAGATCGTGCTGGTCAGCGACGACCCCTCGCGCCACGGCGCCGGGCTGCCGGCCGGGGTGGCGGTGCTGCACCGTGACGAGATGGACCGCATCCAGCGCGAACTGCGCGACATTCCGGGATGCACCGTGCTCATCTACGAACAGACCTGCGCGTCCGAGAAGCGGCGCCGCCGCAAGCGCGGCGAGTTCGCCGATCCGCCCAAGCGCATGTTCATCAACGAGGACGTGTGCGAGGGCTGCGGCGATTGCTCCACGCAGTCGGGCTGCGTGTCGATCGAGCCGCTCGAAACCGAACTGGGCCGCAAGCGTCAGATCAACCAGAGCAACTGCAACAAGGACTACAGCTGCGTGAAGGGCTTCTGCCCGAGCTTCGTGACGGTGTACGACGCGCCGCCCAAGAAGCGCAAGGCGGCGCTGGACAGCGACACGGTGTTCGACGGTCTGCCGGTGCCCGCCGTGGCCGGTGCGGCCGGCGCGGCTCCGTATGGCCTGATGATCGCCGGCATCGGCGGCACCGGCGTCATCACCGTCGGTGCGGTGCTGGCGATGGCGGCGCACCTCGAGGGCCGGGCGGCGTCGGCGTACGACATGACCGGCCTGTCGCAGAAGAACGGCGCGGTCTACAGCCATCTGAAGCTGGCCGACAGCAGTGCCGATCTGCACAGCCAGCGCCTGGGCCTGGGCGAAGCCTCGCTGGTGCTGGCTTTCGACATGGTGGCCGCGCTGGGTGACGAGTCCTACCGCGCGATGGGTGCGCAGACCCGCTTCCTGGGCAATGACCGCGTGCAGCCCACCGCCGCGCTCAACTTCAATCCCGACGACAAGGTCGACACCGCGCTGCTGGTGCGCAAGGTGCGCGAGAAGCTGGCCGCCGACCAGTCCGACTGGGTCGATGCCACCGGCATGGCGCTGGCACTGATGGGCGACACCATTGCCTCGAACATGCTGCTGGTCGGTGTGGCCGCGCAAAAAGGCTGGCTGCCGGTGAGCGTGGCCGCCATCGAGCGGGCCATCGAACTGAACGCGGTGCAGGTGCCCTTCAATCTGCGCGCCTTTCGCCTCGGCCGCCTGTGGGTGCACGACCGGGCCCGGGTGTCGGCCATGCTGCGGGACGCTGGCGCCACACCGGCGCCGTCGGCGCCCGTCGCGCCGCTGAGTCTCGATGCCCTGATCGAGGATCGCCGCGCCCGCCTGGTGGCCTACCAGGATGCGGCCTACGCGCAGCGGTTCACCGACTTCATGGCCCGGGTGACCCAGGCGGAGCGCGCGCTGGGCGATGCCGCGAGCGACATGCCGCTGTCCAGCGCGGTGGCCCGCAGCCTGTACAAGCTGATGGCCTACAAGGACGAATACGAGGTTGCACGACTGTATTCCGACCCGGCCTTCATGCAGCGTCTGAGCGCACAGTTCGAAGGCGCGCCGCGGCTGGCCTTCAATCTGGCGCCACCGCTGCTGGCCAGGCGCGATCCGGTCACCGGCCTGCTGAAGAAGGGCGAATACGGCCCCTGGATGCTGACCGCGATGGGCTGGGTGGCCAAGCTCAAGTTCCTGCGCGGCGGTGCGCTGGACGTGTTCGGCAAGACCGAGGAGCGGCGCATGGAGCGTGCGCTGATCGGCGAATACCAGGCGCTGGTCGAGCAGCTGCTGACGGGCCTCAGCGCGGCGCAACTGCCCGCGGCGGTGGCCCTGGCTGCCAGCGTCGACCAGATTCGCGGCTACGGCCATGTGAAGCATGCCAGTGTCGTCAAAGTGAAGCAGGGCTGGGCTCAGGGCCTGGCACAGCGACCGTCCCAACCCGAAATGCAAACGATCCAAATCAGGAGAGCCGCATGAGCGCAAACCCCGTCATCGAAACCCGGGTCAAGGGCCCGCGCATCCGCTATCAGGCGAAGGCCGGCGCACCCTTCGAGACCATCACCGTCGAGAAGCTCACCCCGATCATCGGCGCCGAGATCGGCGGCGTGGACCTCGCCAGGCCCAGTGAACAGCAGATGGACGAGATCCATCGCGCGCTGGCCGAGAACTGCGTGATCTTCTTTCGCGACCAGCACCTGACCCAGGTCCAGCACCTGGACTTCGGCCGGCGCTTCGGTCCGCTGCATCTGCACCCGGCGGCGCCGCACGAGCCCGGGCTGCCGGAACTGATGATCATCACCGCCGACAAGGACAGCCCGCGCGCCAACGGCGAAGGCTGGCACTCCGATGTGTCCTGCGACGAAGAGCCGCCGCTGGGCAGCATCCTGTACATCAAGGAGTGCCCTCCGCTGGGCGGCGACACGCTGTTCGCCAACATGTACGCGGCCTACGACGCGCTGTCCGAGCGCATGAAGACCTACCTGGACGGCCTGGTCGCGCTGCACGACGGCGAGCAGAACTACCGCGGCACCTACGCCAACTTCGGCGTGCAGGACAAGCCGGCATACCCGCGCGCCTTGCACCCCGTGGTGCGCACCCATCCGGTGACCGGCCAGAAGGCGCTGTTCGTCAACAAGGGCTTCACCCGGAACATCCAGGGAATCCCGATGGACGAGAGCGCGGGCATCCTGGCCTACCTGTACGAGCACATGGCCAACCCGCTGTTTCAGTGCCGCTTCCGCTGGCAGGCCAACAGCGTGGCCTTCTGGGACAACCGCTGCGCCCAGCACCGGGCGATGTGGGATTACTGGCCGAATCGGCGGTACGGCAACCGGGTGACGGTGAAGGGGGATCGGCCGGTTTGATGGAGCCGGCTCGTCAGCCCGGCCGCCAGTAGCCGGGCTTTCGTCGATGATGCGCCACGGCGAACACGGTGACGGTCAGTTCGTCGAAACCATAGTGAAGCGTGTACGGAAAGCGGCGCAGGATGCGCTGGCGGACGCCTTCTTCGTTCGCTGGCCATCGCTCGGGATGATCGGCGAGTGAGTCGATGGCCTCAATCAATTCGGCTTTGAACGCATTGGCAGCCAATGCACTGCGCTCGAGATACCAATGCATGGCTTCCTGGATCTCAACTTCTGCCTGCGGCAGGAGCAGGATCGCGGGACGCTTCACAGGGCGAGAAGACGAGCCTTGGCGCCAGCCCAGGAAATGGGTTCGATCAGTCCCGCCGCCAAGTCAGCCCGGCGTTGCTTGACTTCGGCGCGCCACGCTTCCGTGATGAGGTCATCAGAACAGCCTTCGAGACTGTCGAGCAGCGCGAAGAGCATGGTTGAGCGCTGTTCAGCGGGCAACTCGAGCGCCTCATGGATCAATTGGTCGATTCGACTGTTCATGTGGAAAAGTCTAGCACCGCGCCCGGGCGACGAGCCAGCCGAATGGCTTAGCCCCTCGGGCGACGCGGTCCGTCTCGGAAGATGTTGGCGCGCGGACTCCTCACCAGGTCTCCCCGAACGGCCGGATCTCCACGTTGAACGACCACGCGCTGCGCGGCTGGTGCGCGATGCGCCAGACTTCGTCGGCGATGTGCGCCGGCTGGATGAAGAAGTCGTCGCCGGCGTCGGGCCAGCGCTTGCGGGTCCAGGCCAGGTCGATGACCGCGTCGATCACCAGGTAGGCGACATGCACGCCCTTGGGGCCGAGCTCGCGCGCCATCGATTCGGCCAGGATGCGCTGGGCCGCCTTGGTCGGCGCGAAACCCGCGAAGTTGGCCTTGCCGCGCAGTGCCGAGGTGTTGCCGGTGACGACGATCGCGCCCTCGCCGGCGGCCACCATCGCGGGCGACAGATGCCGGGCCAGGTGCAGCAGGGCCATCACGTTGACCTGGAAGTTGCGCTCGAGCACCGCGGGGTCGATGTCCAGGAAGTTGCCGAAGGCTCCGCCCACCGCGTTGTGCACGACCACGGCCGGCGCGCCCATGTCGGCGACGACGGCATCCAGCGTCGCTGCCAGTACGCCGGAATCGGTCACGTCGCAGGCATAAGCGCGGCTGCCTGGCAGCTCGGCCTGCAGCGCCGCCAGCCGTTCGCCGTTGCGGGCCAGCAGGGCCACGCGGTACCCGCCGGCCGCGAAGCGCCGTGCCAGCGCACTGCCGGTGCCGGGCCCTACGCCGGTGATCAGGGCGGTCTTGGTGCTCATGGCGATGCTCCCAGGAGGCGGTCGGGCGGGGACTGCCCGATGCCGCATGGTGCCGCATAATCGAGGCCATCGATCACCGGGAGCGACCATGACGGAATCACTGACAGCGCGGGTGGCGCTGGTGACCGGCGCTTCGCGCGGCATCGGCCGGGCGATCGCGCTTGCCCTGGCACGGGCGGGCGCGGACGTCGCGGTCAATTACCTCGAACGCGAGGCCGATGCGCAGGCAACGGCTGGGCAGATCCGAGCACTGGGCCGCAGGGCCGAGGCTTTCCAGGCCGATGTGTCTCGCACGGTGGAGGTCGCCGGTCTGGTCGAACAGGTCGGGCACCAGTTCGGCCGCATCGACATCCTGGTCAACAACGCCGGCATCGCCCTGCGCCGCGGTCTGGACGAACTGACCGAAGACGATTTCGACCGCACCCTGCTCGTCAATCTGAAGTCGGCGTTCCTGTGCACCCAGGCCGTTTTCCCGGGCATGCGCGAGCGCGCCTGGGGACGCATCATCAACATCTCGTCGGGTGCGGCCCGCGGCGCCGGGGTCGTCGGCGCCCACTACAACGCGTCGAAGGCCGGCATGGAGGGCCTGACGCGCGGCTACGCCGCACGGCTGGCCCGGGACGGCGTGACGGTGAATGCGGTGGCGCCCTCGCTGATCGAGACCGACATGACCGGGCCGCTGCGAGCCGAGAACGCGGCCCGCATTCCGGTCGGGCGAATGGGGACCGGTGACGAAGTGGCGATGGCCGTGGTGATGGTGGCCGGCAACGGCTATATGACCGGGCAGACGGTGCAGGTCAACGGCGGCCTGCATTTCAACTGAGGATGCGGGCCGCCGCCCCACCAGAAAGGAAACCGAGACCCATGATCCTCATCGGCCAATACGATTCCCCCTTCGTGCGGCGCGTGGGCATCGCGCTGAGCCTGTATGGCCTGCCCTTCGAGCACCGGCCGTGGTCGACCTTCGGCGATGCCGACCAGATCCGTCCGTACAACCCGCTCACCCGGGTGCCCACGCTGGTGCTGGATGATGGCGAGGCGCTGATCGAGAGCCATGCCATCCTCGACCATCTCGACAGCCTGGTGCCCGCCGAGCGCGCGATGTTTCCCCGCCTCGAACCGGACCGCCGGCGCGCGCTCAAAGTGGCTGCGCTGGCCACCGGCCTGGCCGACAAGGCCGTCAGCCTGTTTTACGAAAAGCGGCTTCATGCGGCTGCGTCCGAGGTCTGGGTCGCGCGCTGCCGCGCGCAGATTGCCGGCGTGCTGGCCGCGCTGCAGGCCGATCGGGCCAGCCGGCCGGGCGACTACTGGTTCGGCGAGCGCATCGGCCATGCCGACATCGCGGTGGCGGTGGCGCTGCGCTTCCTGGGCGAGGCCCATCCGGGCGTGGCGCCGCTGGACGAATTCCCCGCGCTGGCGGCTCATGCCGGGCGGCTCGAAGCCCTGCCGGTATTCCAGCGCATTGCCCAGCCCTTCATCCCGCCGTCCTGACCCCACAGGGCCGGCCGCCACCTCACCTCACTTCGTCCGATCGAGAGCCCCTGATGAGCGATGACCACTACAAGACCCTGCGGGTTGCGGTACGCGCCGGCATCGCGCGCATCACCCTGGACGACGGCGACATCAAGCTGCTCGACCGTCATATGTTCGCCGAGCAGGCGGGTCTGGCCGGGGAGCCGAACCTGCCGCGCAGCTGAGTCCGGCGCGCCGCATTCCGCAGAACACGAGCAAACTTTGACGGACCCGCCGCCAGGCGGCAGTCTGTGCCGCATGCCGCGCGAAGCCGGCGCGCGCCAGAC
Source organism: Burkholderiaceae bacterium (assembly GCA_016710525.1). GTDB lineage: Bacteria > Pseudomonadota > Gammaproteobacteria > Burkholderiales > Burkholderiaceae_E > Quisquiliibacterium. The sequence continues at coordinate 10,147 of JADJVQ010000058.1, read as the reverse complement.
GGGCGCGCGCCGTGCGCGCCCCTCTCACAGAACGGAACTGCAATGAACGACAAGATCGCTACCCCGGTGGACGCGGCCACCATCATGCTGCTGCGTGATTCGCCCCAGGGCATGGAGGTGTTCATGGTGGTGCGCCACCACCAGATCGACTTCGCCTCCGGCGCGCTGGTGTTTCCGGGCGGCAAGGTCGACAAGCAGGACCTCGACGAGCGGGTGATCTCGCGCCTGTCGGCCTACCCGAAGGCGGAAACCGACCAGGGCACGCTGCGGGCCGCCGCCATCCGCGAGGCCTTCGAAGAGTCCGGCATCCTGCTGGCGCGCCGCAAGGGCGGCCCGGCCGTGGTGGGCGACAGCGACCTGGACCGCTGGCGCGAGGGGCTGAACAAGCACACGCTGACGCTGGGCGACCTGCTGGTCGAAGGGGACCTGGAACTGGCCTGCGACGACCTGGCGCACTTCTCGCACTGGATCACGCCCGAGTTCATGCCCAAGCGCTTCGACACCCACTTCTACCTGGCCCGCGTGCCCGCCGACCAGATCGCCGCGCACGATGGCCACGAAAACGTGGACTCGGTGTGGATCACGCCCCAGCAGGTGATCGAGGACGCGCGCGAGAAGCGCCGCACCGTCATCTTCCCGACCCTGTCCAACGTGGTGAGGCTGGCGCAGTACAAGACGGTGGCGCAGGCCTTCGAAGGCGCGCTGAACTCGACCATCGTGCCGATCAAGCCGTGGATGGAGACGCGGGCCGATGGCAAGTACGTGTGCATTCCGACCGATGCGGGGTTCGAACTGACCGAGCATCGGGCGGCGGGCGGGCCGGGGTAAGCGCCGGCGCTGCAGGATCGACGAGCCATCCGGCGACCGCCGCGATCCGGACTCTTCCCGTCCATTCGGACCTCACCGGTCCAACAAGAAGGAGCAAGCCATGCCAGTCCGTGTCATCGGAATGATCGGCGTCGAGCCGCCCAAGGGCACGACCCTGCATGTGATCGGCGGCGGGGTCTCGGCGCCCTTCCTGAAGGAATTCGCGCAGGCGCACGAGGCCGCGGGCTTCGACATGGTGCTGGTCGGCTACTACTCGTCGTCGGCCGAGGGCTTCAACGTGGCCTCGTATGCCGCGGCCCATACGCGCAGCTTGTCTTTCCTGATCGCGCACCGCCCGGGCATCGTCTCGCCGACGCTGGCCGCCCGCGCCGCGGCAACCTTCGACCACCTGTCCGGCGGACGGCTCGCGCTGCACATCATCGCGGGCGTCAGCGACCAGGAACAGGAGAGCGAAGGCGATTTTCTCAAGAAGGATGCGCGCTACGAGCGGGCCGCCGAATACCTGAGCGTGGTGCGCCGGATGTGGACGCTCGACAAGCCCTTCGACCACGAAGGACCGTACTACCGGTTCCGTGGCGCCTGGAGCGCGGTCAAGCCGCTGCAAAAGCCCTATCCGCCGGTTTTTTTCGGCGGATCGTCGCCCGGCGCGCTCAGCATGGGCGCCGAGCACTGCGATGTGTTCGCCCTGTATGGCGAGCCGCTGAAAGAAACCGCCGAGCGCATCGACGACTTTCGCCAGCGCTGCGCGGCCTTCGGCCGGGTGCCGCGCTTCAACATCTCGTTTCGCCCGATCATCGCGCCCACCGAAGGGCAGGCCTGGGACAAGGCGCACCAGGCCCTGCGCGACCTGGAGGGGGCGAACTTCACCAAAGGCGCCCAGGACAAGTCCGCCGAACGCATGCTGGCGATCGCGGCGCGCGGCGACACCCACGATGAGCGGCTGTGGATGCCGATCGCCGCGGCGACCGGCGCCAAGGGCAATACCTCGTGCCTGGTCGGCACGCCGCGGCAGGTGGCCGACGCGATGCTCGAGTACTACCGCCTGGGTGTCGGCTCCTTCCTGATCCGGGGCTTCGATCCGGTCGGCGACACGACCGAGTATGGCCGCGAGCTCATCCCGATGCTCAAGGAGGGCGCGCTGCGCATCGATGCGCAGGCTGCTGTCGCGGCATGAGTCAGCGGCGCGTTCGCGCGGATCATCCGGCCGCGCGGGCTCGGGGCTGTCTTCGATGACCGCCGACAGTTCGATCTACGACAGCGAGCGTGTGGCCGCGGCATACGCGTTCACGCGTCCGCCGGTGCACCGTCACCTCGTCGCGTGCCTGCCGGGCTATCTGTCGCGACCGGGCCCGATGGCCACGGCGCTGGACATCGGATGCGGCGCCGGCATGTCCACGGCGGCGCTGGCCCTGGTCGCGAAACGGACTGTCGGGCTCGAACCGCATCGCCCGATGCTGGCGCATAGCGGCCGCGTGGCGCCCGCGGCGGTTTTTTGCGTGGGCCGCGCCGAGGCACTGCCTTTTTCGCCGGGCGCATTCGACCTCGTGACCGCGGCGGGCGTGCTGAACTACGCCGACGTCGCTCTCAGCCTGGGAGAGGTCGCTCGCGTGCTGTCGGCCCACGGGCTGTTCGCTCCCTACGATTTTTCCGCCGGTCGCCGGATTCGGGACGACCCGCGCCTGGCCGACTGGCACGCCGAATTCCAGGCCCATTTCCCATCGCCGCCGGGCTATGCACTGGACTTGCGGGCGCTGGACTACCGGGCGCACGGACTCGCCCTGGCCGGCTATGAGGAAATCGAGGTCGGCATCGCGATGTCGCTGGCCCAGTACATCGACTATCTGCTGGGCGAGGCCGGCGTCGAGATGGCGTTGCGCGGGGGCGGGCAGGAAGCGCAGGTGCGGGCGTACTGCGAGTCGGGTCTTGCCGGCATTTTTGCCTCGGGCCCGCGGGAGGTCGTATTCGATGCGCAACTGGCGGTGGCGCGGGCCATGTGAATGGTCCGGACACCGATGCGCCGGCCTGAAGGGAACGCGCCGGCACTGCGGGCGTCGGACGCAGGCGGCCTGCGTCCGGACAGACAGCGTCTACAGCGTGATCTTGTTCTCGGTGATGATGCGCCGCCACAGCGTGAAGTCGTCGCGGATGATCTTGTCGAACTCGGCCGGCGTGGTCGGCGCCGGGTAATCACCGGTTGCGCTCAGGAACTTCTCGCGTGTCTCGGGCTCGCGCAGGATCTTGCCGATCTCCAGGTTGAGCTTGTCGACGATGGGCTTGGGCATGTTCGCGGGCCCGAAGATGCCGGTCCAGATGCCGGCGCTGAAATTCACGCCCTGTTCGATCATCGTCGGCACCTCCGGCAGTCCCTTCGATCGCGAAGGGCCGGTCACCGCCAGCGGGCGCAGCCGGCCCGCCTTCGCCTGGGCCATCGTGTTGGTGGTGTCTAGCACCCCCAGCAGCATATGGCCGCCGGCCATGTCGATCGCCAGCGCGGAGGTCGAACGGTAGGGCACATGGAGCATGTCGATGCCGGTGAGCGTCTTGATGAACTCGCCGGCCAGGTGTCCTCCCGAGGCATTGCCCCAGGAGCCGTAGCTGGGCGGCCTGGGCTGCGCCTTCACGTAGGCCACGAACTCTTTCACGTTGGTGGCCGGCACCGACGGATGCACGACCAGCATATTGCCGCTGAACGTGATCTGCGTGACCGGCGTGAAGTCCTTCTGGGCGTCGAAAGGGAGCTTGTTGTTCAGGATCGGGTGGAACACCATGCCGGCGACGAAGCCGACCGTCAGCGTGTAGCCGTCCGGCGGGGACTTGGCGATCAGGTCGAAGGCCAGGGCTCCCGTGCCGCCGGGCTTGTTCTCGACGATGACAGGCACCTTGAGCACCTGCGCCAGACGGTCGGCGATGATCCGCGCGCTGACGTCCGTAGGGCCGCCCGGCGCACTGGGCGAGATGATCTTGATCGTCTTGCTGGGGTAGTCCTGGGCGAGCGCGCCGGCTGGTGCGCCCAATGCGGTGGCCAGTGCCAGCAGGCCGCCGAGGAATGCCTTCTTCATGGTGTCTCCTGAGTGTCGTAGTTTTTCTAGGACCTTCAGGCATGCCGCCGGCACTGTCAAGGGACTCCCGCGAAGCGGACCGTGCCCGGCGGCGGACCTTGTTAGACTTTGCGCAGCCTTCGCGCGTCGCGCCCCGGCCTTTGTCACTTCCGCATTCCTCCTAGGTTGGGTCCGGCAATGTCCTCGCAAGCGCAGCCACATCCGCCGCTGTCAGGCGGCCAGCGCGCGCTGGGCACGCTGGTGCTGTCGCTGGCCACGTTCATGAACGTGCTGGACGCGTCGATCGCCAATGTGTCGCTGCCGGCGATCGCCGGCGACCTGGGCGCCAGCGTGCACCAGGGCACCCGGGTCATCACCGGGTTCGGCATCGCCACCGCCATCTCGGTGCCGCTCACCGGCTGGCTCACCCAGCGCTTCGGACAGGTGCGCCTGTTCGTGGCCAGTGTGCTGCTGTTCGTGCTGGCTTCGTGGCTGTGCGGCCAGGCCACGTCGCTGGACTGGCTGATCGGGTTCCGGGTGCTGCAGGGCCTGGTGGCCGGGCCGATGATGCCGCTGTCCCAGACGCTGCTGATGGGCAGCCATCCGCCCGAGCGCGCCGGGCGCGCGCTGGCGATCTGGTCGATGACCGTGCTGCTGGCTCCGATCGCCGGGCCGCTGCTGGGCGGCTGGATCACCGACAACGTGCACTGGGCCTGGATCTTCTACATCAACGTGCCGATCGGCCTGGCCTGCGCGGGCCTGACCTGGGTGATCTATCGCCGCCGCGAATCGGCCATCAAGCGGGTGCCGGTCGATGCGGTAGGGCTCGTGCTGCTGGTGATCTGGGTCGGGTCGCTGCAGACCCTGCTCGACACCGGCAAGGAGGAAGACTGGTTCGAGTCGACCTGGATCGTCTCGCTGGCGATCGTCTCGGGCGTGGGCTTCGTGCTGTTCCTGATCTGGGAGCTGACCGACAAGCATCCGATCGTCGACCTGCGGCTGTTCGCGAACCGCAACTTCAGTTTCGGCGTGATCGCCCTGGCCGGCGGTTTCGCCCTGTTCTCCGGCAATGTGGTGCTGCTGCCGCTGTGGCTGCAGCAGGCGATGGGGTATACGGCGACCTGGGCGGGGCTGGTGCTGGCGCCGGTGGGGGTGGTGGCGGTGCTGGTTTCGCCGCTGGCCGGCCGGGGCATCGACCGCGGCCTGGCGCGGCCGATCGCGGTGGTGGCCTTCGTGGCGTTCGCGTGGTCGTTCTGGCTGCGTTCGCTGTTCACCACGCAGGCCGACTATCTGACCATCGTCGAGCCGATGCTGCTGCAAGGTGTCGGCGGCTCTCTGTTCTTCATCGCCATGAGTGCGATCTCGCTGTCCGAGATCCACCCCAGCCAGCTGCCGCTGGCCGCTGGTCTGAGCAATTTCGTGCGGATCTCGGCCGGCGCCTTCGGCACCTCGATCTTCAGCACCGCGTGGGATTCGCGCACCCAGCACCACCGGGTCCATCTGGTCGAGGGCGCCAGCCGGGAGGGCTGGGCGCTGGAGGGCGCGTTCTACGATTCGCTGCGCGCCGCCGGCATGACCCTGGAGCAGATCCGCGGGCAGCTGGAGCGGCTGATCGAGGTGCAGGCGCAAACGCTGGGTGCCAACGACATCTTCCTGGTGTCCTCGGTGCTGTATCTGACCCTGATCGTGCCGGTGCTGCTGGCCCGGCCGGTGCGGGCCCGCCGCCGGGTGTCAGCGCCCGCCCCCTCGACGCCTCCGGTCGGGCCTGTCGGCGCGCTCGATGCGCGGCCTCGGCCCGCCCCGTGAGCGGCGTCGCCAGCGCCGCGCCAGTGCCCTACCGGACCCCTTCGACCCTCTTGCGTTCGCCGACTGGAAGCCTGAATCTTGGACATCACCGCTGACTCTCTCGCCCGGCTCAATGACAATCCGCTCTACCGGGTCATTGGCATTCACCTTCATGAGGCGCTCGACGGCCATGCCCGTGCCACGCTCACGCCCGATCCGCAGGTCTGCTGGCCCTCGCCTGCGCAACCGCACGGCGGCATTCTGTTCACGGTGATGGACACGACCATGGCCTTCGCCGTGATGTCGGTGGCCGAGCCGGACCGCGGCTGCGCGACGGTGGACTGCAGCATCCAGTACCCTGCGCCGGCCAGGCACGGGCCCTTCGTGTGCAAGGCGGTGGCTGCCCGCAAGGCGGGTCGCACGGTGTTCGTGCGGGGGGAGATCGTGGATGCGAACGAGACCGTGGTGGCCTACGGACAGGCCACCTTTCGAATCATCGCGGCAAAGACCTGAGGCCGCCATGCACCGGGTGCCCGAGTGAGCCGCACGCCGCCCAACTTCGGGCCGTTCGGCGCCGCGCGCGAGCAGCCGTTCGCGCTGATCTTTTCGTGTGTCGGGGCGCCGGCCCTCGGGTATTACGGGACGATGTTCGCCATGTCCGTGCTGGGGCTGCCCGAATCCGATCTGCCGGGGCAGGTCGCGATCTTCGCGCCGTTCGTCGCGGCGCGGCTGCTGGTCAGGCGATAGTTGCGGGCTCAGCGGCTCAGCGGCTCAGCGGCTCAGCGGCTCAGCCGCCGCGCCGCTCGGGGCCGCCGCGCCTGAGCCGCTATTCCGGCGTGGTGGGGTCGTTGTCGCCGCCGCCGTCGGCCAGCGCCTGACGCGCGAGTTCTTCCTCGCTCAGGGCGGGGGCGGCCTGCAGCGCGGCCAGCTCGTCGAGCATGTCGGGTGGCGCAGGCGTGTTGCCGAGCAGCACGTCGTCCAGGCTGGCATGGGCCACCTTGATTTCCTCATGGTCGAGCGGCGAGGGATGCACCAGCGTGGGGGCCAGTGCCGGGAGCTTGGCTGCCGCGAGCTGCAATTGCTCGTCGACCATCTGGGTGAGGGCGCCCTCGAGCGGGGAGTCTGGAAGGGTCATGGCGCATCTCCTGAAAGAGTGGCTCGCGGAGGTCCGCATGGGAACTGCCGGGACGACGAGTCCGAGGGCCGGGCAGCGGACGGCTAGCTGCCGCCGCCACTGCTCCTGTCATTGTCCCACGTGCCGCTGGCGCCGCCCCCGTCGCTCTGGCCGCCTCTACTCTGGAACGTGTCGGAGGCAGCGCGCCCGCGCAGTCAATCCCGCCGGAGCGCGAGCGCTTCGCTGCGCGGCCGAGTCCGCTTTCTGGACGACCGACTTGCCCTGGCGGACCTTCTTCACCATCGTGTGCCGATACCCGCCGGCCAGCCCGTCGGCTTGGTGGCGGGACCCCAGGAGATCGCTGCATGACCCCTCACGACTTCGAGACCGTCCGTTACGACAAGCCCGAGCCCGGCATCGCCCGCGTCATGATGAACCGGCCGCAGGCACGCAACGCCCAGAACCTGCAGATGACCTATGACCTGAATGCCGCCATGGACATGGCGGCGCAGGACGACGAGGTCAAGGTGATCATTCTGTGCGGCAGCGATCCGCACTTCTCGTCGGGCCACGACCTGCGCGACGCCGGCCGGGACCGGCTGGGCGCCGATCTCGGCCCCGTCGGCACCTGGGGCGGCTTTGGCCTGGGCGGCGCCGAAGGCCGCTTCGGACGCGAGCAGGAAATCTACCTGCAGATCACCCGGCGCTGGCGCAACCTGCCCAAGCCCACCATCGCCCAGGTGCAGGGCAAGTGCATCGCTGGCGGGCTGATGCTGGCCTGGGCCTGCGACGTGATCGTGGCCAGCGAAGATGCACAGTTCTGCGATCCGGTGGTGACGATGGGCGTGTGCGGCGTCGAGTGGTTCGTGCACCCGTGGGAGCTCGGACCGCGCAAGGCCAAGGAACTGCTGTTCACCGCCGACAGCTGGAGCGCCCGCGAAGCCGAGAGCTTCGGCATGGTCAATCGGGTCTACCCGCGCGAGACCCTGGCCCAGTCGGTGATGGAGATGGCCCGCAAGATCGCCGCCAAGCCCAGCTTCGCGCTGAAGATGACCAAGGAGGCGGTCAACCGTTCCGTCGACCTGATGGGCCAGCAGAGCGGCATCGACCAGGCGTTCGGGCTGCATCAGCTCTGCCACGCGCACAACATGCTGCAGTTCGGCACCGGCATCGACCCGATGGGCATGCCCGGCGCGGTGGCGAACAAGCCGGTCAAGGCCTGAGCGTGGCCCGCTGCGCGGCTGCGCGCGCATGCGGGCTTCGTTGACAGGCTGTCCAGGGTTCTTTACACAGATTCATGGCGGGCGCGAGCAGCGCTCGTCCCAACGGACTGCCGGGTAGTGCGCCAGGCGAGCGCTCATCGGCCGTGCATTAGACCGATCAACACACCACCAAGGAGGAGACATGAAAAAAATGCTGAGGCACGTCTTTGCGCTGACCGGACTGCTGGTCACACTCGCGGCGGCCGCGCCCGCGGCCCACGCGCAGGAGTTTCCCAACAGGCCGATCACCTGGACCGTCGGATTCGCGCCCGGCGGCATCAGCGACCAGAGCACGCGCTTCGTCGCCAAGGTCTTTGCCGAAAAGCTCGGCCAGCAGGTCGTGGTCGACAACAAAGCGGGTGCCGGCGGCATCATCGCCTCCGAACACGTCGCCAAGGCCCCAGCGGACGGCTACGCCATCCTGTACGGGTCCAGCGGCCCCTTCGGCGCCTTCAAGTCGCTCTACAAGAAGCTGCCCTTCGATCCCTTGACCTCGTTCACCTACATCCATGGGTTCGGTCTGTCGCCCCTGATCCTGGTGGTGCCCACGAATTCCCCGTTCAAGTCGCTCAAGGACCTGGTGGATTTCGCCAAAGCCAACCCGGACAAGCTGACCTTCGGCATCTTCGATTATTCGATCGTCGTCAAACCGCAGATCGAAGCGGGCAAGCTGCGCCCCCTGGCGTCCACCGGTGCGGTTCGCCTGACCAGCCATCCGGATGTGCCGACCGCCACCGAACTCGGCTACCCCGGGGTCCAGCTGACCGCCTGGGCCATGATCGTGGGTCCGGCCGGCATGCCGCAGCCGGTCGTCGACAAGATGGCCAAGGCCTTCAACGAGGCGCTGAAGGATCCGGCCGTGGTCAAGTACCACGATGACCAGGGCGTCACGCTGATGCCCGACATGCAGGGCGCCCGCCTGCGCGAGTTCGTCATCAAGGAGCAGGCGAAGTTCAAGGAGCTGGTCGAGCGCTCGGGCGCGACCGTGCAATGAGCGGCGCGCTGCGCGGCCTGCGCGTGCTCGACCTGAGCGACAGCATCGCCGGGCAGTTCTGCTGCCGGATGATGGCGGACTTCGGCGCGCGAGTGACCCTGGTCGAACCGCCGGCCGGCTCGCCGATCAGGGGCATGCTGCCCTGCGATCCGGCCCGGGAAGGGGTGGGTTCGCTGCTGTTCTTCCACCTGAACCTGGGCAAGGACTCGATCGTGGTCGACCGGGGCACGCAAGAGGGCCGCGCAGCGCTGCTCGAACTGGCCGGGAGCGCCGACGCCATCGTGGTGGGCCTCGATGCCGATCGCGAGGCGCTGCGCCAGGCCAACCCGGCCTGTGTCGTCGCGCTGGTGTCCGACTTTGGCGACGACGGGCCGTACCGGCACTGGCGCGGCAGCGAGATGATCTTCCAGGCGCTGTCGGGGATGATGAACGAGAACGGCGCCCCCGGGCGGGAGCCGCTTTATGGCGTGGGCCACCGCGCGCAGTACGCGGCTGGCGTGGGCGCGTATCTCAGCGTGCTGGCGGCGCTGTACGCGCGCAGAGCCACCGGTAGGGGGCAGCAGGTGGCGCTCGACGTGGCGATGAACACCGCCTCGATGGCGCCGCCGGCCACCGCCGATTTCGCGTACAGCGGAATGCAGGAATCGCGCGGCGAGAATCGCCGGCCGTTCATGGTCGTGAGATGCCAGGATGGCTGGGTCAGCGTCTGGGTGCATCCGCATGCGTGGGCGGCGTTCTGCCAGGCTGCCGCTATCCCCGAACTGGAGGCCGATCCGCGTTTCGCCCGGCCCAAGGAGCGCGTGGAAAACTGGGAAGCTCTGACGGCGTGCGTGCAGGAACAGGTGCGCGGGATGTCGGGCGACGAGTTTCTCGAGCGTCTGCTGGCCGGCCGTGTTGCCGGGGCCAAGGCCTATACGCCGACGCAGCTGTGGAGTGGCACGGCGCACCTGCTCGAGCGGCGCTACTGGCAGGCCGTGCAGACGAGGGACGGGACCCGGCCGATCCTGGGCGCACAGTTCCGCATGAGCCGCACGCCGAGTCGTGTCAGCCGGGGTGCACCGCGCTTGGGGGAGCATGAACCGCCATCGCCGGCGGCGAATCGGGCCGCGGGTGTGGCGAGCGCTGC
>JADJVQ010000057.1 GCA_016710525.1 Burkholderiaceae bacterium | reverse complement strand
GGCAGGCCTCGGTCAGCAGGGTGTGCGCAGCACCCGGGTCGGCGGCCAGCTGTGCGCCGGTGCGCTCGACGATCTCGATGTGTTGCAGGGCGCCTGCCAGGCCGAGCGACTCGGCCAGGCGCTCGAGCATCGGCCGCCAGCGGGTGCCGCCGGTGACGATCGCAAACCGGCCGTGGGTGGCGGCCTCGCGCATCGCGGCTTCGGCCAGGCCGATCACCGGGCCGTCGAAACCTTCGCGCAGCGCCCACACGCCGGGGTCGCCGAAGCAGCCGATCAGCACCCCGTCGGCGCCCTCGCCGAAGGCGGCGAAGGCGTCCAGCGCGGCGTGCCCGGCAATGCAGTAGGAGGCCTCGGATGCGATGTAGTCGGCCCCGAAACGGGCGGTGGCCGCCACCACGCTGTGCCCGGCGCCGAGTTCGGCGGCCAGCACCGGTGCCAGCCGGGCGGTGACACCCGCGCTGGTATTGGGATTGATCAGCAGGACCTTGGCCATCAGGGCTCCATCGGAAGGCGGGCGCGCGCCGGCCGGATCGCGGCCCTGGTCATGGCTGCCGCGCCCGCGCACCGCGCCGCCGAAACGCCGCCATGGCCGCCAGCGTGGCCAGGATCACCGCGAATGAGACGACGGTGGTGGCCGTGCCCAGCGCGTAGATGACCGGTGTGGTGACCGTGGTGGTCAGGCCCTGCAATTCGAGCGGCAAGGTGTTGACATCCCCAATGGCCTGCGAGGAGCGGGCGATCTCGTCCCAGGACAGGGTGAACCCGAACATGCCCACACCGACGACCGACGGGCCGATCATCGGCAGCACCACGTGGCGGAAAGTCTGCCAGCGGCTTGCGCCGAGATCGCGCGCAGCCTCCTCGTAGGCCGGGTCGAACCGGTTGAACACCGCGAACATGATCAGCAGGCCGAAGGGCAGGGTCCAGGTGAGCTGGGCGCCCAGCGCCGATGTGAACAGGCCCATCGACGTGCCATAGGTCTCGAGCCATTCCGGCTGCTCGAGCGCGGTCAGGACCATCTTGACCGCGCTGTCGAGCAGCCGGAACTGCAGGCCGATGCCCAGCGATACGATGATCGAGGGCATGATCAGGCTGGCCACCGTCAGGTAGAACAGCACCCCGCCGCCGCGCAGCTTGCGCCGGAACGCCAGCCCGGCCATCAGCGAGAGGATCACGGTGAGCACCATCACCACGGTGCCCAGCATCAGCGAGCGGCGGAACGCCGCCCAGATGTCGACCACGCCGATCCCCTCGGCGAGCTTGACGAACCAGTGCAGCGACGCGCCGCGCATCGGGAACACCAGCCCGCCTTCCGGGCCCTGGAAGCTGAGCACGAAGATCGCGATCATCGGACCGTACAGGAACAGCACGAACAGCCCGAACAGGCCCGCCAGGGCCCAGAACCCGGCGCTTCGGCGGGTGTCGCGCATCAGAGGGCTCCGGTGGATGTTCGCATCACAGCTCCTGCGGATGTCGACCGCACGCGTCAGGCCCCAGATGAACATCAGCACCACCGCGAGCAGGATCACCGCATTGGCCGCTGCAGCCGGAAACTGCAGGTAAGAGGTCTGGACCTGGATCACCTTGCCCACCGAGGCGATCTGCTGGCCTCCCATCACGCCGATGGTGACGAAGTCGCCCATCACGATCGTGATCACGAAGATGGAGCCGATCAGGATGCCGGTACGGCTGAGCGGCACCACCACGTGCATCAGCACCTGCCAGCCGCTGGCACCGGCGTCGCGCGCGGCTTCGAGCAGCGAGCGGTCGATGCGCATCATCGAATTGAAGATCGGCACGATCATGAACAGCGTGTACAGGTGCACGAAGGCCAGCACCACCGAGAAGTCGGAGAACAGCAGCCAGTCCAGCGGCTTGTCGACCACGCCCATCGCGGCCAGTCCCTGGTTGACCAGGCCATTGCGGCCCAGCAGCGGCACCCAGGAAATCATCCGGATCACGTTGGAGGTCCAGAAGGGAACCGTGCACACGATGAACAGCGCGGTCTGCATGCCGGCAGTGCGCACGTGGAAGGCCAGGAAGAACGCGATCGCGAAGCCCAGGGCCAGCGTGATCGCCCAGACCAGCAGGCAGAACTTCAGCGTCGACAGGTAGGTCTTGAATGTCGTGCACAGCTCGTCGAGATTGCTGCAGCCCTCGAACACATCGAGGTAGCTGGCGATCGTGAAGTCGGGAATCAGCTCGTACTCGGTGGCTCGCCAGAAGCTCACCATCAGCACCAGCGCGATCGGAATCACCAGGAAGAGCACGAACACCAGCGCAAACGGCGCGGCCTGCCACCACGGCGAGCCGCCGCCGCCGGTATCAGGCCGCGACGAACTCATTCCACTTCTTGACCATGTATTCGTTCTCGTCCATCACCGCATTCCAGCAGGCGATCGAGCCCAGCCGCTGCTCGTAGGAGCCGCCGTCGCGCACCTTGCCGGCCTTCTCGAGGGTCGAGCCATCGGGCGCCTTGATGTCCTTCTCGGCCGGCTTGCCTTCCATCCAGTAGGCCCATTCGTAGGCCTCCATCTTGGACTTGGCCGTCTCGAGCACGGCGCTGTAGTACCCCTGGCGGTTCAGGTAGGCGCCGGCCCAGCCGTCGAGGAACCAGTTGACGAACTGGTAGGCGCCATCGAGCTTGCGGCCCGACAGGGTGCTGGGCAGGCCGAAGCCCGCGGCCCACGCGCGATAGCCTTCCTTCAGCGGCTGGTAGGTGCAGGCGATGCCTTGCGAGCGCACCTTGGTGATGGCCGGCGACCACATCGACTGGATGACCACCTCGCCGGACGCCATCAGGTTGACCGATTCATTGAAGTCCTTCCAGAGCGCCCGGAACTGGCCGGCCTTCTTGGCTTCGATCAGGGTCTTGATGGTCAGGTCGATTTCCTTCTTGGTCATGTTGCCCTTGTCCGGGTACTTGTACAGCCCCAGCGCCTCGACCACCATCGCCGCATCCATGATCCCGATCGACGGGATGTTCAGGATCGAGGCCTTGCCCTTGAACTCGGGATTGAGCAGTTCCTTCCAGCTCTCGATGGGGCGCTTGATCAGGTCGGGCCGGATGCCCAGCGTGTCGGCGTTGTAGACCGTGGGGATCAGCGTCATGAACTGGGTGGGCGCCTTGGCGAAGGCCTTGCTCTTGGCGCCCTCGAGGAACATCACCTTCTTGGGCGCGGTGCCCTGGTCGCCCACCTTCTTGCCGTTGAGCTCGCCCTTGGTGAACAGCGTGGTGATCTTGTCGGCGTTCTTGATCTTCTTGGTGTCCATGCCCATCAGGTTGCCGGTGGGAATGATCTTCTTCAGCGAGAAGTATTCGGTGTCGATCAGGTCGAACGAATTCGGTGCGGTGACGGCGCGCTTGGTGACATCGTCCGTGGTGACCGGGATGTACTGGATCTCGATGCCGGTATCGGCCTTGAACTTCTCGGCGATCGCCTTGTCCTGGTTCACCGCGGTGCCCAGGTAGCGAAGCACGATCTTCTCCTGCGCGTGAACCCAGGGCGCCCCGGTGATCACACCGGCCGCCGCCGCGGTCTTGAGCAGGCGGCGGCGGGTCGCCTGGAGGCTGCCGGTGTCGGCGGGTGAGTGCGCTGCGGGGTTCGATTCGGTCATGGTTGTCTCTGGTTGTCGGAACGGGATGGGTGGAGCGATCGGGTCGGCCGCCGCCGGGCGGGTCAATGGCGCGCCGGGAATCCGGCCGCCGGCAGTGGATGGGTGTCGCCTGGCCGCCAGCGGATCAGTGCCGGCTCGCCGGGGCTGACCGGCGCGCCGTAGAAGCGGGCCTCGGTGACCAGCGCGGCGAGTTCGCCGAACGCGTCGTGGGTCGCGGTGACCAGCACATAGGGTCCCTGGTACTCGACGGCGGTGACGACGGCGGGCACCTCGCGCCATTCGGGGTGTTCGAGTTCCGGTGCGCGGGCGGCGCCGACGATCAGGGTATGGTCGGTGCGCAGCGCGATGGGCAGGTTCGCATCCTGGAACACGTTGTGGCCGCCCATGAAACGCGCGACGAACTCGGTGGCCGGCTGGTTGAAGACCTCGTGCGGGCTGCCCACCTGTTCGATGCGGCCCTCGTTCATCACCACCACCTGGTCCGACAGCGCCATCGCCTCTTCCTGCGAATGCGTGACGTGGATGAAGGTGAAGCCGAGTTCGGCCTGCCAGCGCTTCAGTTCGGCACGCATCTTCACGCGCAGGAACGGATCGAGCGCCGACAGCGGTTCGTCGAGCAGCAGCACCTTGGGCTCGGTGATCAGCGCGCGGGCCAGCGCGATGCGCTGCTGCTGGCCGCCGGACAGCTGATCGGGCCGGCGCGCGGCGTAGCCGCCCATGGCGACCAGATCGAGCAGGCGGCGCGCCCGCTGATGCCGCTCGGACTTGGCGATGCCGCGCATCTTCAGGCTGAAGGCCACGTTGTCCAGCGCGTTCAGGTGCGGGAACAGCGCATAGCTCTGGAACATCATCGCGGTGCCGCGCGCCGCCGCCGGCAGGGCGGTGATGTTGCGTCCGCCCAGCAGCACCTTGCCGTCGCTCACCACTTCGTGCCCGGCGATCATGCGCAGCGTCGATGTCTTGCCGCATCCGGAGGGGCCGAGCAGGCAGCAATACGATCCGGCCGCTACCCGGAGATCGATGCCGTCGACCGCCACCGCCTGTCCGTATCGTTTGGTCAGCGCGATCAGTTCGATGTCGACCGGTTCTGACTGCATCGGCTCTCCTAGTCTTGCGGGTGGTCAGCAAGTCGTGTGCCAGCCGATGGCCCCGCCGTCGCGGGTGGCGATGCACCGACATGATGCGTGACAGAGGCCGCACGGGCAGGCGCATTCAAAAACCGCATGCAAACAGTGCGTGTCCGACCGGTGCGGGTATTGTAGCCAGACTGCTGAATTCGACCTGACCGCCTGGAGAAACTGACAATGCAAGACCTCGACGAACGGATGCCGATTCTCGTTGGCTGCGGTGACATCACCGACCTCGACACACCGGCCGCGCAGGGACGTTCGCCCTATGACCTGATTGCGCAGGCCAGCCGCCTGGCACTGGACGACACGGGTGCGGCCGGCATCGGCACGGCGATCGACACCGTCGCCATGATCCGTTCCTTCGCCGACACCTCACACCGCTTCGCGACCCGTCTGGGCACCTCGGCCAATCCGCCGCGCAGCATCTCGAACCGGCTGGGACTGAAGGCCGGCCGGCACATCTATTCGTACAGCGGCGGCAACATGCCGCAGTACCTGGTCAACAAGTTCGCCGAGTCGATTTCGCGCGGCGAGATGCGCGGCGCCCTGCTGTGCGGCGGCGAGGCGCTGCGCACCCAGTACGGGGTCGAGCGGGCCAACCTGCCGGTGTCCTGGGCCGAGAACCCGGGCGGCGAGCCCGAACTGATCGGCGACCCCCGGCGCGGCTGGAACGACCACGAAGACAAGCACAACATGCGCGCCGCGATCGCGATGTATCCGCTGTTCGAGAACGCGATCCGCGGCGCCCGCGGGCGCACCATCGAGCAGCACATGCCGATCATCGGCGAACTGATGGCCGGGTTCGCGCGCGTGGCGGCCGCCAATCCGCTGGCCACCCGCCGCGAAGGTCGCACCGGTCAGCAGCTGGTGACCGTCGATGACGAGAACCGCTGGATCGGGTTTCCGTATCCGCGCTTCCTGAACTCCAACGCCTTCATCGACCAGGCCGCCGCGGTCGTGATGACCTCGGTGAAGGTCGCGCGCGAGCTGGGCATTCCCGACAGCAAATGGGTGTTCCTGCATGGCTGCGCCGACGGCCATGACCACTGGTACGTCTCGGACCGCATCAACCTGTACTCGTCGCCGGCCATTCGCGCCGCCTCGCGGCTGGCACTGTCGATGGCCGGACGGAGCATCGCCGATTTCACGTTCCTCGATCTGTACAGCTGCTTCTCGTCGGCGGTCGAGATCGGCTGCCAGGAGATGGGGCTGGCCGAAGACGATCCGCGTGGTCTCACCGTGACGGGCGGACTGCCGTTCTTCGGCGGGCCCGGCAACAACTACGTCACCCATTCGATCTCCGAGATGGTGCGCCGGGTGCGCTCCAAGCCGGGCAGCTTCGGGCTGGTCACCGCCAATGGCAACTACGTGACCAAACATTCCTTCGGGGTGTATTCCACCACCCCGGTCAAGGGCAGCTGGGCGCGCGAGAGCCCGTCGGTCCTGCAGGCGCAGCTCGACGCGCTGCCCAAGGCGCCGTTCACCGAAACCCCGAAGGGCTCGGCCAGGATCGAGACCTACACGGTGATGCACGGGCGCAGCGGCCCCGATTACGCGCTGATCTACGGCCGGCTCGATGCCACTGGCGAACGCTTCCTGGCCAATTCGCTGCCCGATGTGGCGGCGATGTGGGATCTGCAGAATCGCGAAAGTCTCGGGCGGGCCGGCACGGTCAGCCAGGTCGACGGACGCAACGTCTTCGTCGCGGCGGACTGAGCCGCCTCGGCCGGCGCCCGCGCGGGCGCGGGCGCCGGCCAACAGGCGGGGCGAAGGGCGGCATATCGCGCGATCGGCGCCGGTCCGCCGGCGCTATCGTGCGGATCGGGAGCGTGCACACCAGCGCCTCCATACCGGTCCATTGTCATCGAGACTTCGCCCGTCATGTCCCTGCCTTCGTCCCCGCCCTGGCCGCGGGAGTCGATCCTGGCGGCCGCGCGCGCGATGGCGGGCGGCGCCGGATTCGCGCCGGCGCTGCTGGCCGCATTGACCTCGCCGCACGCCGACTCCCGGCAGGTGGTGGCGGCGATCCACAATGCGCCGGGCATCGCGCTGCGCGTGCTCAAGGTCGCGAACTCGGCGTTCTATGGCTGCTCCGGTCGGGTCGACGCCCTCGAGCGGGCCGTGCAGATGCTGGGGCTGGATGCGGTGCGCACCATGGCCAGCGCCGCCTGCCTCGACCGGGTCCTGCCTGGCGCGGACTCGGCGGGCGGCGGACCCTCGGCGGCCGAGTTGCTGAACCACAGCCTGGCCACCGCCGTGCTGGCCCGCGACCTGGCCATGCTGCTGCTGCCCGAGCGGTCCGCCGATGCTTTCCTGGCCGGGCTGCTGCACGATCTGGGCTATCGGGTGGTGCAGCGACTGGCGGGGGCGCCAACGGGCGGTCGTGCTGCCGCCGGCCTTCAGGGTGGCGCGCCTGACTGGTCGCCCGACTGCCCGCCCGAGGGCGCGACGACCGCCCAGCGGTGGCATGGCCCCTGTGCCGCGCTGGTGTTCGATTCCTGGAACCTGCCCGGCTGGCTGGCGGGCGTGGTCGCCTTCCATCACCGGCCCGCCGATGCCGCGCTCGAGCTGGGCCCCGATCAGGGGGCGCTCACCCGGATCGTCGCCGCCGCCGAACATCTTGCCGAATCATCCGGGCATGGCCTGGCAGTGGAGCCGCTCTCCGGGGAGCCCTGGCCGCTGCCCGAGCTCGAACCCGACAGTGCGGCGCTGACCGCCCTGCGCGAGCAGTGGCCGCAGTCGCTGGCCGCACTGAATCTTGCCCTGGCCTGCTGAATCCGCGAGACCCCGATGGCTGATCTGCATTCCCCGAGCGGCACCGCCGCGCTCGAACCCGCACTGGCGGCCCAGCTCATCGAGCTGCTGTCCTCGCACACACGCCAGCTGGTCGTGATCTGCGATGCGCAGCGTCTGGTGCGCTGGGTCAATCCGGCCTTCGAACAGCTGACCGGATACCGGCTTGCCGATGTCCTGGGCCGCAAGCCGGCCGATCTGCTGCAGTGCCCCGAGACCGACCCGCGCACGCTCGAGCGCGTGCGCCAGGCGCTGGGCCGCGGCGAGGGCATCCGGGTGGAGCTGCTCAACCGGGACCGGGCCGGGCGGCGATATTGGATCGACGCCGACATCTCACCGGTGCGCGACGGCGAAGGCCATGTCTGCGGCTACGTTGCGCTCGAGACCGATGTGACCGAGCAGGTGCACCTGCGCAACCGGCTGCAGGCCATCTTCGAGGGGGCCGGCACCGGACTGGTGATGCAGGACAGCGAGGGGCGCATCACCGATGCCAACCGTCAGGCCCAGCACCTGCTGGGCCTGACGCGCGAGCAGCTGATGGGGCGCGAATCGATCGATCCGCGCTGGCGCGCGGTCCGTGAGGACCTGTCGCCATACCCCGGCGACGAGCACCCGTCGATGCTGACGCTGCGCGACGGCCATGGCCGGCGCGACGTGGTGATGGGGGTGACGGCGCCGACCGGAGAACGGCGCTGGCTTCAGATCAACAGCGAGCTGGTGCCCGCAGCGCAGGCCTCCGAGCGGGCGGTGGTGACCAGCTTCGGGGACATCACGCAGCGCAAGCGCAACGACGAGATCCTGGCCGAGGCGATCGAGGCGATTCCCGATGGCTTCGTCGTCTATGACGAGCTCGATCGCCTGCTGATCTGCAATTCGGCCTACCGGCGAACCTATGCGCTGTCGGCCCCGGCGATGGTGCCTGGCATCAGCTTCGAGGGCCTGGTCCGCTACGGAGTCGAGCACGGCCAGTATCCGCAGGCCGGCGCCACGGCGGACAGCCGCGAGGCCTGGATCGCGGCGCGCATGGACGCGCATCGCCGCCACGACAACGAACTGCTGCAGCAGCTGGCCGATGACCGCTGGGTGCAGATCCGCGAGCGGCGCACCCCGGCGGGTTACACCGTGGGTGTGCGCACCGATGTGACCGACCTGAAGCGCACGCAGCAGGCGCTGCTCACCAGCCAGTCCAAACTGCAAAGCCTGTTCAACCTGTCGCCGGTGGGCATCGTGCTGAACCGGCTCGACAACGGCTCGGCCGTGGAATGCAATGACGCCCTGCTGGCCATGCTCGGCTACCGGCGCGACGAGCTCGACGGGATCGCATTCTGGTCCGTGACGCCGCCCGAGTACCGCGAGGCCGAATACCGGCAGCTCGCCAGCCTGCACGCGACCGGTCGCTATGGGCCCTACGAGAAGGAACTGATCCGCAAGGACGGCAGCCGGGTGCCGGTGCTGCTGAACGGCATGTGCCTGGAAGATTCCGACGGCGGCATGCTGATCTGGTCGATCGTGCAGGACATCTCGGCGCGCAAGGTGATGGAGCGCGAACTCTCGATCGCGGCGCGCACCGACCGGCTGACCGGACTGGCCAACCGGACCGCGCTGACCGAGCGCCTGGTGGCTGCGGTGCGCGAGGTCAAAGCCGATCCGTCGCGCCGCTTCAGCCTGCTGTTCCTGGACTTCGACCGATTCAAGCTGGTCAACGACAGCCTCGGCCACCATGCCGGCGACCAGCTGCTGTGTGAAATCGCCCGGCGCCTGCGGCGCAATCTCAGGGCGACCGATTTCGCGGCCGGCGATGCCACCGGCAATGTGGTCGCGCGCCTTGGCGGCGACGAGTTCGTGCTGCTGCTGTGCGATGCGCGTGATGCCGCGAGCGCGCAGGCCGTGGCCCGGCGCGTGATCGAGGCGCTGGCGCCGGCGTATCTGATCCTGGGCCACGAGGTCTTCTCATCGGCCAGCATCGGCATCGCGCTGGCCGACGAGCACACCGAGAGCGCCGACAGCCTGCTGCGCGATGCCGACATCGCGATGTACGAGGCCAAGCATGCCGGGCGCGCCTGCGCGGTGGTGTTCAACGAGCAGATGCGCCAGCGGCTGACCCGGCGCATCGAGCTGGAAAACGGACTGCGCCGGGCCTTGGGCACCGGGCAATTGACGCTGGTCTACCAGCCGATCGTCGACCTGGAGTCCGGCGCCATGGTGTCGGTCGAGGCGCTGGCCCGCTGGCGGCATCCGGAACTGGGACCCGTTTCACCGGCCGAGTTCATCCCGGTGGCCGAGGAGACCGGCCTGATCCAGCCGCTGGGCGAATGGGTGCTGCGCGAATCCTGCCGCCAGTTCATGGCCTGGCGTCGCGAGGCCGGCGAGCGCGCGCCGCGGACCATCAGCGTCAATCTGTCGCGTGTTCAGATGAACTCGCCCGACCAGCTGCGCGCGCTGCTGCGCGATGTGCTCGCCCGCAATGCAATGCAGGCCGATTGGCTGCAGCTCGAGGTGACCGAGCGCGAGGTGATGCGCGACCCGCAGGCGTCGCGCGCGCTGATGCAGGAGCTGCGCGACATCGGGGTGCGGCTGGCGATGGACGACTTCGGCACCGGCACGTCGTCGCTGGGCTGCCTGCGGGAGTTCCCGTTCGACACGATCAAGATCGACCGCTCGTTCCTGGGCGACCTGGAATCGAATCGCGACGTGCTGGCGCTGGTGCACGCGACGATGACGCTGCTGGAGAACCTCGGGCTGGCCAGCGTCGCGGAGGGGGTCGAGACGGCCGCTCAGGTGGCCGTGCTGCAGTCGCTGGGCTGCCGGTACGCCCAGGGCTATTACCTGAGCCGGCCGGTGGCGGCCGACGCGCTGCTCGACAGTCTCAGGCCTCGGGTTCCGCCAGCAGGAAGTGACCGCGCGATACCGTGATCGGATAGTCGGGGCTGCGCTGCCAGCAGCGCACCTGCACCATCGCCACCCGTGAGCCCAGGCGCACGACCTCGCAGCTGGCGAAGGTCTCTTCGGGCCGGCCGGCCCGCAGATAGTCGATCGAAAAGTCGATGCTCTTGGGCAGCTTGTTGCCGCGCAAGGTCTGGATCAGGTGCAGCATCGCGGCACTTTCGGCAAAGCCCGCGATCACGCCGCCATGAATGGCCGGCAGGCGCGGATTGCCGATCAGCTTCTCCTGATAGGGCATCCGGAACAGCGGCTGGCCGTCGACCTGCGACACCCGCAGTCCGAGGTATTGGAGGTAGGGCACCGGATTGTCCGGCAGCACCGGCTCGCTGCTGGCCGGGGCCATCCAGATCGGGGCGCTGTCCGACGGCGCCGGGGGCGCCTCGGGCGCCACGGGCATCGAGATGCCGCCTGGGGTCGACGGGCGCGTGCCGGCGGGAGTCGAGAGCATGAACGAGGCGGTGGCGGTGGCGATCGGCTGAGACCGGTCGGCCTGCCAGACATCGGCACGGATGAAGGCCACGCTGCGGGTGACCCGGTAGCACTCGGCTTCGCAGGTCACGTCCTGCTCGGGGCCGCCGGGGCGCAGGTAGTCCATGCGCAGGTCGAGCGTTGCATAGGGGGTGCGCTTGTCCAGCGCCGCGCCGACGGCCAGGCCGCAGGCCGAGTCGGCCAGGACGGTGAGCGGGCCCGGATGCAGCAGCCCGCGGGCGGGGTCGCCGAGCCAGTCCGGCCGTGCCGGCAGCACCATGGTGCCGCGGGCCCGGTCCACGCCGGTGATGCGCATTCCGATGTCGCGCATGTGCGGGGTGCGCGCGACATATTTCTTGTTGAGGTCGTCGAGGATCGGATTCATAGACTCGATGTTCTCATTTCAGTGAAGCGCCGTGCGCTGCGCGGGCGCGAATCCAGACCCGCAGCATGCCGCAGCGGCTGGCGCGGTGCGTCGCGGGCCGCCGGCAAAGGCAGGTGCAGGCGGGCCCGCGGCACTGCCGCGGGAAGGCCGGTCAGCGGCTGAACGGCCGCGTGATCGCCGACATCAGCGCGGCACCCAGGCCGGTGCTCGGGCGGCGCGGTGCGTCGCTCCGATTGCCGTCGGCGGTTTGCGGGGCGGGGGCTGCGTCGGTCCGCACGGCGGGTTCCGCGCTGTGACGGCTCGGCTCGGCGCGCGCGCCGGATGCCGAGCCGCCCCGATTGCCGCCACCGGGTCCGCGGCTGCCGGGCGCCCGGTTGCCCGGACCGCGGCCACCGGGACCCCGATCGCCGGGTGCCCGGTCGCCG
Source organism: Burkholderiaceae bacterium (assembly GCA_016710525.1). Lineage (GTDB taxonomy): Bacteria > Pseudomonadota > Gammaproteobacteria > Burkholderiales > Burkholderiaceae_E > Quisquiliibacterium. The sequence goes on along the minus strand of JADJVQ010000057.1, from coordinate 38,052 downwards.
GGACCCCGGCCGCCCGCGCCAGCGCCAGCGCCAGGGCCTCGGCCGCCGGTCGACGGGCCGCCGGCGGCACGGGGCACGGCGCCCCGTCCGTCCTGCGACGGACGATCCTGTGCGCCGTACGAGTCGGCCGGGCGTGCCGCCGGCGCGCGGGCGCCGGTGCTGCCCTCGCCGAAGCGCGCCGGAGCGCCGCCGCCGCGGCGGCGAGTCGCCGGAACCGCCGCGTCCGCCGCGCGATTGGCCGCGACCACCGCCGCGCGGGCCGCGTTCGTCACGCTCGTCGCGCTCCGGACCCGCCGCTCGGGCCGCGGCGTTGGCCGCGTTCATGTCGAAGTCGGCCGGCGTCCCGCGCGGCAGCTGGCGCTTGAGCAGGCGTTCGATGTCGTGCAGCATGCCGCGCTCGTCGGCGCTGACCAGCGACAGGGCCTTGCCGCTGGCGCCCGCCCGGCCGGTGCGGCCGATGCGGTGGACATAGTCTTCCGGCACGTTGGGCAGCTCGTAGTTCACCACCTGGGGCAGCTCTTCGATGTCCAGGCCGCGCGCGGCGATGTCGGTGGCCACCAGCACCTGCAGCGAGCCGTCCTTGAACTGGGCCAGCGCGCGGGTGCGCGCGTTCTGGCTCTTGTTGCCGTGGATGGCCAGCGACTCGATGCCGTCCTTGCCCAGCTGCTCGGCCAGGCGGTTGGCGCCGTGCTTGGTGCGGGTGAAGACCAGCACCTGGAACCATTTTTCGGTCCGGATCAGGTGCGAGAGCACCGCGCGCTTGGCGCCTTTTTCGACTTCGATGACCATCTGCTCGACCGCTTCGGCCGGCGCATTGCGGCGCGCCACTTCGACACTTGCCGGGTTGTCGAGCAGCCCCTGGGTGAGCGCGCGGATCTCGTCGGAGAAGGTGGCCGAGAACAGCAGGTTCTGGCGCTGCTTGGGCAGCAGCTTGAGCACCTTCTTGATGTCCGGCAGGAAGCCCATGTCGAGCATGCGGTCGGCTTCGTCGAGCACCAGGATCTCGACATGCGAGAGGTCCACGGTGCGCTGGCCGACGTGATCGAGCAGACGGCCCGGCGTCGCGACCAGGACATCGACCTTGCCGCGCAGCTGCGCGATCTGGGGATTGATGTTGACGCCGCCGAACACGCAGGCGGCGTTGTGCGACAGGTGCTTGCCGTAGTCGCGCACGCTTTCGTGGACCTGGGCGGCCAGTTCGCGGGTCGGGGTGAGCACCAGCACGCGGATCGGGTAGCGGCCGTTGGGCAGCTTGCCCACGGGTTTGGTTTCGAGGTGCTGCAGGATGGGCAGCGTGAAGCCGGCCGTCTTGCCGGTGCCGGTTTGCGCGGCGGCCAGCAGATCGCGGCCTTGCAGCACGACCGGGATGGCCTGCAGCTGGATGGGGGTGGGTTCGGTGTAGCCGCACTCGTTGACAGCGCGGACGAGGGGCTCGCAGAGCCCGAGATTTGCAAAGGACATGTCGCCTCGGTAGGAGGTTCAGCGTCGACCGGCCGCATGATCGCCACAGGTCGGACATGGTCCGGACGGCGGCGCTTGGACACTAGGTCCGGCGGCACCAGTCAGGCAGACGACGAGGGTAGGAGAAGGGTCGAGGGCTGGGCAGAGTGCGCCGCTGCTTGAAAAGCGGGCGCTGAACGCGAGTGCCGAAGACTGCGACGAAAAAGACTGGTGATTGACCGTCGCGGGGCGGACTATACCGCACTGCGCAAAACTCTGTGCGCGGGTGCACCGATGCGGGCCGGCCGGGGCCCGTGGCGCGACCGGCGGTCGGCCCGCGGCGGTCCGGCTCGCCCGGTCCGGTGTGCCCCTCGATCAGCCCGGCGTGCGGCGCGGCCACTCGAGCAGCCTCGACACCGCGAATCCTGCCAGCAGGCCCCAGAATGCCGCGCCGATGTTCAGCATCGGGATGTCGGCCACGGTCACGACGAAGGTGACCAGCGCGCCCAGCGAGTACGGCCCGCTGAACGCGGTCGTGAACGCGGTCTGCAGCACCCGCAGCATGGCCAGGCCGGCCAGGGTGGCGATGAAGGCCGGCGGCGTGGCCAGCATCGCACCGGTGAACAGCGGCGAGAGCAGTCCGAAGCCCAGCGCCAGCACGCCCACCGTCAGGCCCGCGACGTAGTGCCGGGGCCGCTCGCCCGACGAACACAGGATGGCGTTGGTCGGCCCGGTGAGGCAGGTCGACACGGTGCCGGTGAAGGCGGTGATCGTCGACCAGATGCCGCAGCCCAGTGTCGCGGCATTCACCGGGGCCTCGTGACCGGCGCCCTTCAGGATCGCCACGCCCTGGCCGTTCTGCACGACCAGAACGGTGATTGCCAGCGGCACGACCAGTTCGATCATCGCCTTCCATGACCACACGGGCATCTGCAGCACCGGCTGCGCGAATACCGTCGCGCCGACGGCCCCGGGGTCGAAGCGGCCCGACATGGCCACCGCGACCACCCCGACCAGCAGCGCGCCGATCAGCGGCGGCAGGCGCCGCCCGGCCGCGGCCCAGGCGCTGAGCGCCAGGAACGTGAGGATCATCGGGGCGGCGATGCGGATGTCGCCGTGCAGCGAGCGGATCAGATCGGTTCCGAAGCGCAGGAAGACGCCGGCCACCATGGCCATCACGATCGGCATCGGTGCGGCCTGCATCGCGCGCTTGACCCAGCCGGAGGCGCCCAGCAGGATCATCAGCAGGCCGGTGGCGACGAATGCGCCGACCACTTCGGCAAAGCGCAGGTGCGTGAGCGCCGGGCCCACCAGCACCGTGCCGGGGATCGTCCAGAAGAAGGCCAGCGGCATCCGGTACAGCCAGCAGGCCAGCAGGGTCAGCAGGCCGTTCAGAAAGAACGCGCCAAAGACCCAGGATGCGATTTCGGCCTGCGACAGGCCGCCGCGGCTGCCGACCGACAGGATCACCGCCACCGGACCGGTGGCCGCGAAGATGAAGCCGATCAGGCCATTGACCAGGTAGGCCGGGCCGAGGTCGGCGCTCAACTGGCGCAGGGACAGCGGTGGGCGGGCGAAGGCTTCGAGCATGGGCGGCGGGTCGGATTGCGGACTGGCGTGGGAAGGATCGGCCCCGGCGGCTGCGCGGATTGCGGGGGTGGCGCGGCGCAGGGAGCGAGGGATTCGTCGAGTCGGGCCTCATTGTGGCGCACCGCCCGGGGGCGCGCCGGGCGATGGGGCCGCGAACCCCCGCTGCCCGCCGCATTGCGAGACGCTGGGCGCGCGCCCGGCCACCGCCCGGGTCGAGCCGCTGGCAAGATCGGGTGCCGGCCTGTCCGATCCCACCTCTTGAAGGCAAGTGTCATGACTCCCGATGTCAAACGCCCCGGCGCCCTGATGCAGCAGTTCGGTCCGCGCCTTGCCCTGCCGCTGATCGCCGCGCCGATGTTCCGGGTCTCGGGGCCGGAGCTGGTCATCGCCGCCTGCAAGGCGGGTGTGATCGGCGCGTTTCCCACCGCCAACTGCCGGACTGCGGACGAGTTCGACCGCTGGATCACCCAGATCGAGAACGCCCTGGGCCCGCACGATGCGCCGTACTGCCCGAACCTGATCATGCGCCGCGAGTCGCTGCGTGAAGATGTCGACGTGCTGCGCCGGCACAAGGTGGAGATCGTCATCACCAGTGTCGGCGCGCCGGACGCGGTGGTCGGCCCTCTGCACGACATGGGCACGCTCGTCCTGTGCGACGTGGCCTCGGTGCGCCATGCCGAGAAGGCGGTGGCCGCGGGGGTGGACGGTCTGATCCTGCTCACCGCGGGCGCCGGCGGCCAGACCGGCTGGGCGAACGGCTTCTCGTTCGTGCGTGCGGTACGGGCGTTCTTCGATGGCCCGGTGGTCCTGGCCGGCGGCATCTCGGACGGTGCCGCGATCCTGGCCGCGCAGGTGCTGGGGGCCGATCTGGCCTACATGGGGACCAAGTTCATCGCCACCCGCGAAAGCATGGCCGAACCCGCCTACAAGCAGATGCTGGTCGACAGCCGGCTCGACGACATCCTGCTGTCCAAGGCGTTCACCGGCCTGGAGACCAACACGCTGCGGCCCTCGATCGTGGCCAGCGGCCTGGATCCGGCCAATCTGCCCACCGACATGGCCCCCGAGCGGGCCAAGGCGCTGTACGGCAGCGGGGGCAGCACGGGCGTCAAGCGCTGGGCCGACATCTGGAGCGCCGGCCACTCGGTATCGGGGGTGGACGCCGTGCAAAGCGTGGCCGACCTGGTGGCCCGGACGCGCAGCGAATACCGGCGTGCCGCCGAGGCGGCGCGTACGCTGGTGATCGGCGTGCCGGCGCCCGCGCCGATCGGCTGAGCCGGCGCTTGCACCGGCACCGGCACCGGCACCGGCACGGTCAGACAGACGCGGGCGTCATCTCGGCCACCTCCACGATCTCCACGAACGGAATTTGCGCCCGCTGGTTGAGCTCCGTCACTGCCGCCAGGCTGGGCGCCTCGAAGTAGCAGTGGGTCTGTGCCTGCTGGGGCAGGAAAAAACTGCGGATCCAGCGGACATCGGTGCCTTCGCCCTGCATGCCGGCGGCACAGGACTTGATGCGGGCACCGGCCCCCATCAGGGCGTCGGGGGTGATTCCGGGCAGGCTGCGGATGGCGACGAACGTGGGCATGGTGTCCTCCTGGGGACGTGGAAGGGTCGTCAAGACCGGGGTAGGGCAGAACCTTCGTCAGCACGCGCGGCGGGCATGGCCTGCAGCAGGGCGATCAGGTCGTCGCGGCGGATGCGGATCGCCCGCTCGCCGGCAATCCGAAAGGCCGGCAGGCGGCCGCTGCGGATGTAGCCGCGAACCGTCTGGATGTGCAGTCCGAGCAGGCGGGCGCCTTCTTCGGGTGACAGCAGGGCGGCTTCGGGGTCAGGGGCGGCGGGCGGCTCGGCAGACTGGCCGGCGCCCGGTGGCGGGCTATGGGCAGCCCCGTGCTGGCCGTTCCGCGGCGAGGGTTGTTCGGCGGCCCGGGCCACGGCCGGCACCCCGGCCGGAGGCAGACAGGCCGCCAGTGCCGCCCGCCAGCCTGCGTGGTCCACACCGTGACTGGCGGCAAGCACATCGAAGGTGGCCACGCCCGGCTCGGCCAGCACCGCCAGGAAGTGGATGGGGCAGATCTGCGGCAGGCCGTCTGCCCGTGCCAGGCGGGCGGCCCGATCGAAGCAGCCGGCGGTGCGGGCGGAGTACCGGGGTTTGACGCCTGGCGCGGGTTCGATGAGGTCGAAGCGCAGGCCGAGCGCCAGCAGGTCGATGGTCAGGTGGGCCAGCCGCACGATGCCGAAGCGCGACACCGCGTACAGGAAACCGATGAGCAGGTCGTCGGGCTCGAGCTCGGTTCGGCCTCAGTCGTCCAGCTTCAGGCCCGAGTCCTTGACGAATTTCGCCCAGCGGTCGTGCTCGGTGCGCAGGTGCCGGTCCAACTGCTCGCCAGTGCTGCCGACCACCTCGAAACTGCCGGCGCCCAGTTTGCTACGGACCTCGCCGTCGGCGAGCACCGCCTGGAAATCCGCGCCGAGTTTTTGCACCGTGGCGCCGGGTGTGGCGGCCGGCACGAAGATGCCGATCCACGAATACGCCTCGAAACCCGGGAAACCCGATTCGGCCACGGTCGGCACGTCGGGCAGCTCCGGCAGGCGCCGGGATCCGGTCACCGCCAGCGGCTTGATCCGGGCCGCCTGGATCTGGCCGCGCAGGGCGGCATGGCTCAGGAACGTCATCTGCGACGTGTTACCCAGGACGGCCTGCACCGCCGGCCCGCCGCCGCCATAGGGCACATGCAGCAGATCCACCCCGGCCAGACGCTGCAGGTTCTCGGGGATCAGGTGGTTCAGCGAGCCGACGCCGGTGGAGGCATAGTTGTAGCGGTTGGCCGGCTCCGTCCGGGCCCGGTCCAGGAACTGGCGCAGCGTGGCGCCCGGCACCGTCGGGTGGGCGCCCAGCACCAGCGCAAACCTCACCAGCAGGCTCACGCCGACGAAATCCTTGAAGGTGTCGTAGGGCAGCTTGGATTTATCCGGGCGGGAACGGCACCACGAGGGTCAGCGGGCGATCGCTGGTCTGGGCGGTGGCCGGGGAGCCGGCCAGGCCGATCAGCGCGCCGCTCAGCAGCACGGCAAGACGCCGGATCGGGGCGCGGCGAGAGAGTCGGTTCATGTTCATCCCATCCATTGACTGACCGGCGCGGCGGCCAGTTCGAGCGGTTGCGTGACGATATCCACCAGCGCCGGGCCGTCGTGGCGCAGGGCCTGCTGCAGGGTCGAGTCGAGCTCGCGCGGATCTTCGACCCGCCACGAGGCCATGCCCCAGGCGCGGGCGATCGCGGCGTGATCGGTCGGCCTGAAATCGACCGAGTAGTAGCGCTGTCCGTAGCTGGCCCGCTGGCTGGCCTTGATCCAGCCATAGGATGCGTTCGAGAGGACCACCAGCAGCAGCGGTGCGCCGACCCGCAGCACGGTTTCGAGTTCCCCGGCCGTGAATCCGAAGCTGCCGTCGCCCATCACCGCCACGCAGCGGGCCTGCGGCCGGGCAAACCAGGCCCCCAGGGCCGCCGGCATCGCAAAGCCCAGCGCGCCGTGGGCGCGGTTGGTGATGAAACGGCGCCCCGCCAGGGGCAGGTCGAAATAGGCTGACACGTAGGGGCAGGGGGTTCCCGGGTCGGCGCAGACGATCGCATCCGGGGGCAGGGCGCGCCGCAGGGCGGCCATGATCCGCTCGGGTTTGATCGGCCGCTCGTCGCTGGCCGCCAGCAGCTCGAACGCGCTGCGTTTGGCCTGCTGCGCGCGCGCCACGATCCGGCGGCCGGGGCTGGCGGGGTCGGCGCCCGGCGGCGCAGTGCCGCGCCGCGGCTCGATCAGCGCGACCAGGTCCTGCAGGGCGAGCTTCGCATCGCCGACCAGTGCCACATCGGTCGGATAGCTGGTCGAGATCGCGAACGGATCGACGTCGCAGTGGATGATCGTCACCCCGCGTGCCGGAAAGCGCCAATGTTCGGTCGTGGTGGAGCCGGCGCGGCAGCCGACGAACATCACCAGGTCGGCCGCGGCGACGACCTCGCGGGTGGCCATCACGCCGCCATTGGAGCCGACCACACCGGCCGAGAGTTCGAAACTGTCGGCCACCGAGCCTTTGCCGCTGACCGTGGTGCAGACCGGCGCGTCGAGCAGCAGCGCCAGGCGGGCCAGGTCGTCGCAGCCGCCGGCGGCCATCACGCCGCCGCCGCAGATGAGCACCGGCTGGCGGGCCGCCAGCAGGGCGCGCGCAGCCCGTTCGAGGTCATCGGCCGGCGGCCGGGTGCGCCAGTTGGGCCAGCGCCCCAGCTCGGACTGAGCCCATAGCTGCGACGGATCGACCGCCTGCTTCTGGACGTCGAAGGGCACGCAGAGATGGGCCGCGCCGGGGCGGCCCGTGGTGCAGGCGCGAAACGCGGCGCGCACCTGGTCGCCGATCTGCGCGGCGGTATTCAGCGTGCCGTTCCACTTGGTGAGGGGGCTGTACAGCGACTGCTGATCGAGCTCGGTCAGCGGGTAGCGGCCGCGCGAGGAGACCGGCACATCGGACGTGAAGCCCAGTACCGGCACCGAGGATTCGTTGGCTTCGACCAGGCCGGGCAGCAGGTAGGTCGCGCCGCCGCCGCTGGGTCCTTCGCACACGCCGACTTTGCCGCTGATCCGGGCGTAGGCATCGGCCATGTACGAGGCGCTGCGTTCGTCGCGCGCCAGCACGTGCGTGATGCCGTGATCCAGGCGGTACAGCGCGTCGTAGTAGGGCAGGCTGGTATCGCCGCAGACGCCGAAGACATGGCGCACGCCATGCAGCTGCAGCATGCGGATCAGGGCTTCGGCGCCGTTGGCGGCGTCGGGGGCGGCAGGGGCCGCGTCAGGGGGCGAGTGGGGGGCGGTCATGCGGCCAATATAGCCGCTGATCGCCCCCGGCGGATCAGTCGGCGACGGCCACCGCGGCGGCGAGCGCGGCGCCCAGGGTGGCCGGAACGCCCCAGCGCTCCCAGGTCGATGCCTGGCGCCCGGCGACCACTTCGACCGGCACCGGCGAGTCTTCGAGCAGGCGCGTCGTGACCGAGTTCTCGACCAGACGGGTCAGGGAGTTCTTGCGGGCCGTGCCCAGCACGATCTTCGTGCATCCCTCTTCCTGGGCCGTCTGGGTGATCGCCTCGACCCGCGACCCGAGCGCCACCTTGACCGCGTAGGAAACGCGGTGCCGCTGGAGTTCCTCGCGCGCCTTGTGGGTGGCGCTGTCGGCCCGCTCCTGGCGCCAGGCGTCGCGATCGCCGGCCGACACGAAGCGGGAGATGTGCCGCGTGAGCAGAGGCTGCACGTTGAGGACCAGGACCTGCAGCGCGTCCGCAGGGTTGGTGCGCAACACGTGGCGCAGGGCGTCCATCGAATTTTCCGACCCGTCGATCGGCACCAGAATCTTGTTCATCGTCGTCTCTCCTTCGGTGTGGAACTCGGATAGCGGCGCATCGGGCGTGGCAAAGCGCGCCTGATGTCCCCGCAGGGCATGGTCCAGCTTGCCATTGGCCTGGCGAGCCGTGCCGATCAGCATCACGCCCCCCACCCCAAGCAGGTAGGCCAGCAGTGAGAAATGTCCCAGGTCGGCCAGCCAGGGTTTGAGCAGGGGTTCGGACAGCGCCATCTTCACGCCGGTGAAGGCCAGCACGCCCGCGCCCAGCATGACGATCGACGGAAACCGTTCGGTGAGCTTGAGCAGGAGCGTGCTGCCCCAGACGACGATCGGCACGCTGATCAGCAGACCCAGCACGACCAGCAGGTAGCTGCCGTGCGCGGCGCCGGCCACCGCCAGCACGTTGTCGACGCCCATGACCGCATCGGCGATCACGATCGTCTTCATCGCGCCCAGGAAGGTGGTCGAGGCGTCCACGCCGTCTTCGCCGTGCTCATCGGTCGGTGTCATCAGCTTGACCGCGATCCAAAGCAGCAGGGCGCCGCCGGCCAGCAGCAGGCCGGGGATCTTCAGCAGCCACACCACCGCCATCGTCATCAGGCTGCGCACCACCACCGCGCCGACCGAGCCCCAGATGACGGCGCGGCGCTGCAGGTCGGGCGGCAGCTTGCGCGCGGCCAGTGCGATCACGATCGCGTTGTCGCCCGCCAGCACAAGGTCGATGACGACGATGGCCAGCAGGGCGGATAGGAATTGTGCGGAGAGGATGTCCATCGGAAGGCCCTGAGTCGGTTCCAGCGGAGCGGGCTGCGTCAGCTGGTGGGAAGAACCCGTTGCAAGGGACCGATTGTGTGGAAACGGCGGCGCCGATTCATGACGAATCGTTATGCATTGCGATTCGTCATGGATGAAGACCTACCGCTTGTAAGGAGGTTATTGCGTGGTGCGAGCGGCTCGGCTAATGTCGAACCTGGAGATGCGCAGGCTTCGGCCGGTGCGTCCCCCCCTCAAAGGGGAGTAGCTTTTTTCGTCTGGGTCGTCATTACGGCCATCCGGTGTCTCGGGTGGCCCGGTCCAGGTGGCAGCGGGAATGAATCCGCTGCAAGCGAGACCTTTGCCGCGGACTTCGCCTGAGCATCTTTTTGCCGGGCGCTTGTTCTTGGGGCAAGGTCCGCCACGTTTCCAACGTCGCGGTTGTCGAACTCGTCATCCTTCTCGAAGGTGAATGATGGAACGCGCCCGTCTACGTCGATATCTCCGCCACGGCACCCTGCCGCAACTGGTCGCCTTCGAGGCGACCGCCCGCCTGGGCAGCTGCTCCCGTGCCGCGGAGATGCTGCATCAGTCGCAGCCCACTGTCTCCATCCATATCAAGAAGCTGTCGGAATCGCTCGGCCAGCCGCTGTTCGAGCGTGCCGGGCGGGGCATGCGCCTGACGCCGGCGGGCGAGGAGGTCTACCAGACCTGCCGGGTGCTGTTCTCGACCTTCGAGGAGCTGGACGACCGGCTCTCCCGACAGGCAGAAGACCAGGGCGCCGGCGCGCGGGTTGCCGTGACGCAATAGCTCGCCGCGCGCCCGGCGCGGGAGACCGGGTGCATTGCGGAACGCGCGCGGCCGGCCGGGCGAAATCGGGCCAGAGTTCATTTGACGTCGGCGTTCGCCTGAACGTACCTTTGCGGCTTCCCCGCAACGACTTTCGAGCGCCCTCATGAGCCTGCCTCCCATCCTGCGTGACCGCCTGCGCCTGCCCGTCGTGGCCTCGCCGCTGTTCATCATTTCCAACCCCGACCTGGTCATCGCCCAGTGCAAGGCCGGCATCGTGGGTTCCTTCCCCTCGCTGAACGCGCGGCCCAAGGAGGTGTTCGAGGAGTGGCTGATCCGCATCACCACCGAACTGGCCGAATACGACCGTCAGCATCCGGAGGCGCCCTCCGCGCCGTTTGCGGTCAACCAGATCGTGCACAAGAGCAATGACCGCCTGGACCACGACCTGCAGTTGTGCGTGAAGTACAAGGTGCCGATCATCATCACGTCGCTGGGCGCGCGGCCCGAACTGAACGAGGCCGTGCATTCGTACGGCGGCATCGTGCTGCACGACATCATCAACAACAAGTTCGCGCACAAGGCGATCGAAAAGGGTGCCGACGGCCTGATCGCGGTCGCCGCGGGCGCCGGCGGCCATGCCGGCACGCAGTCGCCGTTCGCGCTGGTCCAGGAAATCCGCGAGTGGTTCGACGGCCCGCTGCTGCTGTCGGGCTCGATCGCCAACGGCCGCGCGATCCTGGGCGCACAGGCGATGGGGGCGGATCTGGCCTACATCGGCTCGGCGTTCATCGCGACCAAGGAAGCCAACGCGGTCGAGGACTACAAGCAGATGATCGTCGACAGCGGCGCCGAAGACATCCTCTACACCAACCTGTTCACCGGCGTGCACGGCAACTACCTGAAGCCCTCGGTCATCAATGCGGGCATGGACCCCGACAACCTGCCGGTCAGCGACCCCAGCAAGATGAACTTCGGCTCCGACCGCGAAAAGCCCAAGGCCTGGAAGACGATCTGGGGCTGCGGGCAAGGCATCGGCGCGGTCAAGGCCATCGAGAGCGCGGGCGACTTCGTGGCGCGTCTGAAGCGCGAATACGACCAGGCCCGCAGCGAACTGATGAGCAAGGCGGCGTGACGGCGCCGCCGGTCTGCGGGCCGGACTGAAAATCGTTTTGCGGGCGGGCCGGCCCCGCGAGGCCCGGGGCCTGCTCGGCCCGGCGCCTGCTTAGCCCTGGGCCTGCTTAGCCCGGGGCCAGCTCAGCCCGGGGCCAGAATCGCCCGCAGAGCCTCGTCCAGCGCCCGGCCGTGTTCGGGCGTGCCGACGGTGATCCGCAGGAACGGATCGATGCGCGGCGCCTTGAAATGACGCACCAGGATGCGCCGCTCGCGCAATGCCGCCTGCAGCGCGGCGCCTTCGTGCGCCGGGTGGCGTGCGAACACGAAGTTGGCGCACGAAGGAAGGACCTCGAAACCCAGCGCATGCAGCCGTGCCGACATCGCCTCGCGCTCGGCGATCACGGCTGCGCAGCTGCGTTCGAACCAGCCGGTGTCCTGCACCGAGGCAACCGCGGCCGCGATCGCCAGCCGGTCCAGCGGGTAGGAGTTGAAGCAGTTCTTGACCCGCTCGAGGGCTTCGATCAGCCCCGGGTGGCCCATGGCATAGCCGACCCGCAGGCCGGCCAGCGAACGCGACTTCGAGAACGTCCGCACGACCAGCAGTTGCGGGAAACGTCCGATCAGTCCGACCGCCGATTCGCCGCCGAAATCGACGTAGGCTTCGTCGATCAGCACGACCGAGTCGGGGTTGGATTCGAGCAGCCGCTCGATCTGAGCCAGTGCCAGCAGACGGCCGGTGGGCGCATTGGGATTGGCCAGCACGATGCCGCCGTTGTCACGACGGTAGTCGTCGATCCGCACGCCGAATCGATCGTCGAGCGGAATGCGCTGCGCGGTCAGTCCATACAGCCCGCAGTAAACCGGATAGAAGCTGTAGGTGACGTCCGGAAACAGCACCGGCCGGCCATGATCGAGCAGGCCGAAGAACGCGTGCGCCAGCACTTCGTCGGAGCCGTTGCCCACGAACACCTGCGCCGGCTGCAGGCCGTGCAACTGTGCCAGCGCTTCCTTGAGGGCGCGCGCATCCGGGTCGGGATACAGGCGCAGCGAGTCGTCCGCGGCGTCGCGGATCGCCGCCAGCACACCCGGAGCGGGTCCCAGCGGATGCTCGTTGGTATTGAGCTTGATCAGGCCGTCGATGCGCGGCTGTTCGCCGGGCACGTAGGGAGTCAGGGTTCGGACCACCGGGCTCCAGAAGCGCTGGTGGTCGGTCGATGGCATCAAAGCAGCCACTCCGGGTTGAGGTTGGCGGAAAGTTCCGCAAGCGGCGAATCGCCGGCGAAGGCACTCTGCCAGGCGTTGAAAACCACGCCCTCGTCGCGCCAATCGCCCAGTGACAATGCGTAGGATCGCTCGGCGGCGCTGGCAGTGAACAGATAACCGCCGCTGCTCAGGCTGGCCAGCCGAAAGACCGGCACGACGCCGCCGCCAGCGGGTGTGACGGGAATCTGGAAGGCGGTTCCTTCGAAGCGCAGATCGGGAAACCCGGCGGCGATGGCGCTCCGCTCTTCTTCGCTGGCGGTGTAGAAGTAGCCGCCGTTGCGCAGGTTCGCATAGCGGTAGACGGGCGCCAGGCCCGGGCCGCTCTGGGCCTCGCCGTAGAACACCGGGCCCTCGAAACGGAAATCCGGATAGTCGCGGGCGATCGCCTGCCGTTCGGACTCGCTGGCGGTGTAGAAGTACATGCCGCCCGAGAGCTTGGCATAGCGATAGACCGGCGGATGGCTGGCTGCGCCGGTGTCGTCATCGGTGATCTGCAGGGTCAGTGTTCCCACCAGCGGTCCGCTGGCGGAGTCGCGCCGGATTTCCAGCGTGGCTTGCTCCTGCGCTTCGATCAGGCGGTCGTTCAGCAGTCCGATCGACAGCGTCGCGGCGGCGCCCGTCAAGCTGAACTCGCCGTTGGCCGGCAGCTGGTAGTCGCTGCCTGGCAGCGCGGTGCCGCCGATGGCACGCACGTGCAGCGTCACCGGCGTGACGGACGCGTCGAGCCGGGTCAGGTCGATCACGATGCTGCCGTCGGACTCGAGGGCCGAGACTGCCGTGGCCGGCAGGCCCAGCACCGGCACCGCCCCGGCGGCGGCGCCGGTCTGGTACTGGGCGGCCAGGCGATACGAGGTGATCGCGCCGTTGTAGGGCTCGACCGCCAGGGTGTAGAAGCGCCCGGCGACCACGTCCAGCGTCGCCGATTCATCCGCGGCGCCGCTGTTGCGGCTCTGCGCGAGCACCGAACGGGTATCGTCGTACACCCGCAGGTCGCCGTCGGCCAGCATGCCGTTCAGCGTGATCTGCACCCGGCCGGCGCCGGTGGCGTAGAAGCGGAAGTAGTCGGGGTCGTCGAGCAGCTGCGACACCACCTGCGGCGTGCTGACCTGAAGTGACCCCAGGCTGCTGGCATCGGCCAGCGTATCGCCGGCGTCGCTGATGTCGCTGGCGGTCAGGGCCAGGCGCAGCGTGTAGTCGGTCTGTGTCGACAGGAATGGCGTGACCCGCACCAGGTAGGTGCTGCCGGCGTTGACCAGCCACGATACCGCCTCGTCGTCGCTGCCGGGGTTGTCGCTGCTGGCCAGCACCCGCCCGAGGGTGTCGAGCAGATAGAGGTCGCCGTCGTCCGTCATGCCCTCGAGGGTGGCCCGCAGCAGGCCGGCCTGGACCGGTGTGAACCGGAAGTAGTCGTCGTCGTCCAGGTGCTCGACCACCGACAGCGTGCTCGCTGCGCCCAGGCTGCCCAGCGCGGCCGCGGTCGACGGGGTATCGCCCGAATCATTGTCGAGGTCATCGTTCAGGATCAGCCCCGAGGCGCTTCCCTGCCCGATCAGCGCGCCGGTCGGCGCCAGCAGGGTGACGAGAAAGCCTTCGTCGGCCTCGGCATGGGCATCCCCCTGCACGTCGACCCGGATCGTCCGGCGTTCTTCGCCGGGGCTGAAGGCGAGGGTGCCGATCGGGAAGCTGCCGCCGACGAAATCCGTGCTGTCGGCCGACCCCGTGCCGCTGCCACCGCCGACCGACCACTGGACCGTGCTGGCGGAGCCGAGCTCGCCGCTGCGCACGACCTCGAAAAGGAACGCGGTGACGACACCGGTCGCGCCTTCCGCCCGGCTGGCCGAGGTGGCCGAGACCGACAGCCGGGGTCCCGCGGCGGATGTGCCCGACAGCAGCGAGTCGTTGCGCGCCATCGCGGGCAGGATCAGCGATTCGTAGGTGAATCCGATGTCGGCCCAGTGGTTCGACTCGCCGCTCGTGCCGGAGGACTTCACCCCGATCAGGAAGGGCTGGTCGTTGCGCAAGACGTACAGCGGGCCGCCGGAACTGCCGGGTCCCATCAGTTCGCGCCCGCCATAGGTGGAGTAGATCTGGTATCCGAACTCGCGTTCGATGCGCGGGCGCGCCAGCATCATGCCGGTGCCGTTGGCGGGGTAGCCCAGCGAATAGGCCACGGTGCTGGTGTTCGATCCGGAGTCCAGCCCGAACCAGCCGGTGGCATCGCCGATCGCCACGTCCAGGCCGATGATCGCCACGTCGTAGGCGCTCTCGGCGAAGGTCAGGGTGTCGTCGCTGCCATCGGAGTGGACCTGGCTTGGAAACGCCTCGAGCCGGAAGCCGACGCTTTCGTAGGCCAGAGGCTGCGAGTCGAACCGGTCGCGTACCGAGTTGTAGTCGGCGCCCGGATACACATCGACGTCGACCGCCCAGCCGCCGGCCGTCGGGTCGTAGACCATGTGGGTGGCGGTCAGGATGTCGTTTCGTCCGACGACAGTGCCGGTGCCCTGGATGCGCGAGCCGTCCGGAAAGGTCACGACGAGAAACGTGACCGCCTTGTACGGGAACTGCGCAGTGGTGCTGACTTCCTGGGGCATCCGAAAAGCTTCCGTCGGGAATCGGGGATGGCGCGCCTGCCGGTGCCGGGTCAGGCGGCCGCGCCGCGCCCCGATGTGCATGTTACCGTCGCCGCTGCCGCATCACGACCCGGAGGAAAGCCCGTATGTTGCCCGCCGCGCGCCGGTTGCGCCGTCTGCTGCTCGCCCCGCTGGTCCTGCTGGCCGCGCTGATCTTCGCGTTCGAAGACTGGCTGTGGGATCCGCTCACGCGCCTGATCGCCCGGATCATGCGCTGGCCTGTCCTGCGCTGGCTGGACTCCCGGGTGCGGGCGCTGCCGCCCTACGGAGCGCTGGCCGCGCTGCTTGCGCCCGCCGCGGGGCTGCTGCCCGTCAAGCTGGCGGGCCTGGCGCTGATTGCCCACGGCCACGCCGGGGCGGGACTTTCGCTGTTCGTGCTGGCCAAGGTCGCCGGGACCGCGCTGCTGGCCTGGTTGTGGGGCGCGGTGCAGCCCCAGGTCAGGCGCATCGGCTGGGCGGACCGGGCGATCGATGCGCTGCTGCGGCTGAAGGCCATTGTTTACGGCTGGGTGATGGCCTGGCCGCTCGTCGTGCTGGTGCGAAGGCGAGTGCGGCGCTGGGGCGAGCGCACGCGCACTCGCTGGCAGGCCTGGCGCGCCGCCCGCCGGCTGGCGGCGCAGAGCCGGCGCTGATTCGGCGCTGATTCGGCGCGGCCTCAGTTCACCGCGGCCTCAGTTCACCCCGGCCTCAGTTCACCCCGGCGGCGTGCGCCTGCTGGTCGGCGTGGTACGACGAGCGCACCAGGGCGCCGACCGCGGCGTGGGAAAACCCCATCTCGCGGGCCTTGGCCTCGAACATCGCGAAGGTATCCGGGTGCACATAGCGGCGCACCGGCAGGTGGGCATTGGACGGCGCGAGGTACTGGCCCAGCGTGAGCATGTCGATCCGATGGGCCCGCATGTCGCGCATGGTCTCGAGGATCTCGTCGTCGGTTTCGCCCAGGCCCACCATCAGGCCGCTCTTGGTCGGCACCCCTGGCACCCGGGTCTTGAACTCGTCCAGCAGCTTCAGTGAATGGTGGTAGTCGGACCCGGGGCGCGCCTCCTTGTACAGGCGCGGCACGGTCTCGAGGTTGTGGTTCATCACATCGGGCGGAGCCGCCTCGAGGATGGCCAGTGCCCGATCGAGGCGGCCGCGAAAGTCCGGTGTCAGGACTTCGATCCGGGTGTCCGGCGACAGCTCGCGGACCCGTCGGATGCAATCGACGAAGTGGCCGGCGCCGCCGTCGCGCAGGTCGTCGCGATCGACGCTGGTGATCACCACATAGCTCAGGTGCAGCTGTGCGATGGTGCGCCCGAGGTTCTCCGGCTCGCTGGCATCCAGCGGATCGGGCCTGCCATGGCCGACGTCGCAGAACGGGCAGCGCCGGGTGCACTTGTCGCCCATGATCATGAACGTGGCCGTACCCTTGCCGAAGCACTCGCCGATGTTCGGGCAGCTGGCCTCTTCGCAGACCGTGTGCAGCTGGTTGGTGCGCAGGATTTCCTTGATCTCGTAGAAGCGGGTGTTGTGCGAACCGGCCTTGACGCGGATCCAGGGCGGCTTCTTGAGCACCTCGCCGGCCGGCACGACCTTGATCGGGATGCGCGAGGTCTTGGCGCCGGCCTTCTGCTTGGCGCTGGGATCGTAGGCCTGGCCGGCGGTTGCCGAGTCGGGGCCGCCGGGGGCCTCGACGGGCGAGGGCGCCGGCGCGGGCATGCTGGGATCGGACGGGGACATCGGTTGCGCTCCTGGCGGCGCCGCCAACCGGCGCCACGCCCGAATTCTAGTCCTGCGCCATCGCGGGCACCGTCTATACCCGTGCGACAGCGGGCACCGTCCAGGCCTGCGCCACCGCGGGCACCGATCGCGACAGCGATTGCGCCAGCACCGCGGCAAAGCGCACCGCCACCTGCCCCGCCGACTGCGCCGCCCCGCTGGCCCGGGTCAGGTCGGTCACCGCCAGGCCGGGGTGGCCGCAGGGGTTGATCCGGCTGAAGGGTTCGAGGTCCATCGCCACGTTCAGCGCCACGCCATGAAACGTGCAGCCGCGCGCGACCTTCAGGCCGACCGACGCGATCTTGGCGCCGCCTTCGCGGGGCGCGCCATCCGCCACATACACGCCGGGAGCGCCGTCGTGCCGCACGGCCCGCACGCCCTCATCGGCCACCAGATCGATCACCGCCTGCTCGAGCGCACGCACCAGTTCGCGGATGCCCAGGCCGCTGCGCCGCAGGTCGAGCAGCACATAGGCCACCACCTGGCCGGGGCCGTGGTAGGTCACCTGGCCGCCGCGCTCGGTGCGCACCACCGGGATGCTGCCCGGCGCCAGCAGGTGCTCGGCTTTGCCGGCCAGTCCCTGGGTGAACACCGGCTCGTGCTCGACGAGCCAGATCTCGTCGGGGGTGTCGGGCTGGCGGGCGGCGGTGAAGGCGCGCATCGCCTCGAGCGTTTCGAGGTAGGGGCGCCGGCGCCAGTGTTCGGTGATGATCATCCGGGCAGCCCGGTCAGCCGAACGGCCGCACGCCGATCAGCCAGCCGTGCAGGAACATCGCGAAAACGGCCCAGGCGGCCAGCCCCACGACCACCGCCGCGATGTCGCGGGCGGCGCTGCCGGCGGGCCGCATCAGCCCGGCCTGGCGGTCGCGGGCCCGTGCCGCCCGGAAGTCGAAGACAGCCCAGACCAGGAACCCGCCGAACAGCAGCACATCGCCCAGCCGCCCGTTGGACAGCAGGTGGGCCAGTGCCCACAGCTTCACACCCAGGATCATCGGGTGGCCCAGGCGTGCCTTGATCCGGGTGCCCGGCACATAGGCCGCGGCCAGCAGCACGAAGGCCGGCAGGGTCAGCAGCGAGGCCAGGTGGCGCGTGAACACCGGCGGCTGCCAGAGATCGACCGGCGCCGCGCGCGACAGCCCATAGCCCCAGATCAGCAGCACGAAACCGGCGATCGAGAGCAGCGAGTACACCCCCTTCCAGCGTGCCTCCCCCCATTGCGCGAGGCGGGCGCCGCGCCAGTCTTCGGCGACGATGCGCACCGAGTGCAGGCCCAGGAAGACCAGCAGTCCGACGATGAGCACGAGCATGGTTTTGCCTTCAGTGGGGAGGGTGCAAGCCGTCTACAGGACGACCCGCACCCACGGGTGGGCGGCGACCGCGCGGTAGACGGCTTCGAGCTGCACGCGCGACTCGACGCGCAGCAGCAGGGTGAGGCTGAGATAGGTGCCCTTGGAGGAGCTGCGCAGCTCGATGGTCGCCGGATCGAACTGCGGCATGTGCTCGGCGACCAGCGCCGCGATGGCCTGGGCAAATCCATCGACGCGCCGGCCCATCACCTTCAGCGGAAAATCGGCCGGGAAGACGAGCAGCTTCTCGATCCGGTCGAAGGTGTCGGAGATGGCGCTCGAGTCGGGGGCGCGTCTTCGCCCGGCGGCGCTGCGTCGGCCATCAGACCGCCCGCTTGGCCGCCTGGTAGGCCTTGTACAGCGCCTGGTACACCGGCCCGGGGCGTCCGCTGCCCACCGGGCGCCCGTCGAGCACCGTGACCGGCAGGATCTCCTTGGTGGCCGAGCTGATCAGCAGCTCGTCGGCCTGCAGCACCTCTTCGCGCAGGATGGGCCGGATCTCGAGCGGCACGGCGCTGGACTGGCACAGCTCATCCATCAGCCGGACTCGGATGCCTTCCAGGATGAGGTTGTCGCGCGGCGGGCCGAACATCGTGCCGTGGCGAACCATCCAGACGTTGGAGGCCGAGCCCTCCGTGAGGAATCCGTCCCGAAACATCAGGCACTCCAGCGCCTGGGCATCGACGGCCGCCTGACGCGCAAGGACATTGCCCAGCAGCGAGGTCGACTTGATGTCGCAGTGCAGCCAGCGCTCATCGGGCAGCGTGACAGCGGTCACGCCCTGCTCTCGCTGCTGCGCGGGTACCGGAACCAGTTCGCTGGCCATGCCGAACACCGTCGGCGCAACGCCCTTCGGGAACGCGTGATCCCGGCGGGCCACGCCGCGGGTCACCTGCAGGTAGATGAACTGGTCGGGCCAGGGGTGACGTGCGATCAGCTCCTGGACGAGGCCCAGCCAGCCGGCGTCGTCGTGCGGGTTGTCGATGCGCACCTTGGCGAGGCTGCGCTTCAGGCGGGCCAGGTGCTGGGGCCAGCGAAACAGCCGTCCGCCGTACGAGGGCACCACTTCATAGATGCCATCGCCGAAGATGAACCCGCGGTCGAGGACCGGCACGCTGGCCTCTTCGATGGGAATGAACCGGCCGTTCAGTGCCACGATCTGGTTTGCAGTCATCATCGCTCCATCCATAGGCGGATCGTATCCCAGGCGCGTCCGAACAGGCCGGCCTGGCCGACTTCCTCGAGCGCCAGCACGGGCCGCTCGGCGAGCAGCTGGTCGCCCAGCTTGACCCGCAGCGTGCCAATCCGCTGGCCGCGGTTGACCGGCGCGATCAGCGGCTGCAGGCGCTCGATTTCAGCCTTCACCGCGCCTGCCTGGCCGCGTGGCACCGACACCAGGATGTCCTTGTCGAAGCCGGCCTTGACCTCGGGCGCGGCCCCCTTCCAGACGCGGTAGCTGCCGCTGGACTGGTCCTTGGCGAACACCTTGACCGCTTCGGTGCCCTGGAAGCCCCAGTTCAGCAGCTTCTGGCTCTCGATCGCCCGCGCCGACTCGGACGCCGTGCCCAGCACCACCGAGAGCAGCCGGCGCTGCAGGCCGGTTCCGGCCTGTTCGCGCCGTGCCGAGGCGATCAGGCAGAAGCCGGCGGCCTCGGTGTGGCCCGTCTTGACCCCATCGACGCTGGGGTCGATGAACAGCAGCCGGTTCCGATTGGGCTGGGTGATGCCGTTGTAGGTGTACTCCTTGCGCGAATACAAGGCGTAGTGCTGCGGGTGATCGGTGATCAGGCGGGTCGCGAGCACGGCCAGGTCGCGCGCGGTCGAGTAGTGCTGCGGATTGGGCAGCCCGGTGGAATTGCGGAAACTCGTGTTGGTCAGGCCCAGCCGCTTCGCCTCGAGGTTCATGCGCTCGGTGAAGGCGGCCTCGCTGCCGGCGAGCGCCTCGGCCAGGATGATCGAGGCATCGTTGCCCGACTGGATGATCATGCCCTGCAGCAGCTCGTTGACGGTGGCCGGCTTGGCGGGTTCGACGAACATCCGCGAGCCGATCGCCTTCCAGGCGGCCTGCGACACCGGCGGCCGGGCGTCCCCCGACAGCTTCTTTTCGTCCAGCGCATTGAAGACCAGATGGGCGGTCATCAGCTTGGTGAGCGAGGCCGGTTCGACCTTCATGTCCGGTTCTGAGGAGGCCAGGGTCTGGCCGGTCGTGATGTCGACCAGCAGCCAGGCGCGCGCGGCCAGCACCGGCGCGCCGCCGGGCTGCTGCGCGGGCGCGGTCGGGGCCGGCGCAGCGGCCGGGGGCGCCGCCCTGGCCGATTTTTTGGCCGCCTGTGCGGGGCTCAAGGCGAGGGCGCCGGTCAGCGTGATCGTGGCGATGAGGAATGCGGCATGCGCCATGGGATGTGGGGTGTATTTCATGATTCGGGAGGCGCGGATTATAGACACCTCGGGGTGGGGGCCCTGCGGGGCCGGCAGGCGCGCCGCTCCTGATCGGATGCGACGGCGCCGGGGCATGACGGACCTCAGTCGGTCTCGGGTTCGGCGAAAGCGCGCCGGCTGAGTTGCGCCACGCGGTCTGCGGCGGCGCGCCCGCATCGCTGGCTGACGGCCTCGATGCCGTCGCGCACCACCCGCCGGGCGACTTCGATGCTGATGCTGTCGCGCAGCCGGGCTTCGAGCACTCGCCCGTCGCTGCCGAGTTCGCGTTCGAACGAGCCGGCGAGCTGCTGGCGCAGCCACTGCAGGCGCGCGCGGGTGTCCTCCGGGTCATCGGGCCGGGCCTGCGCCGGCGGGTCATCGGCGATGCCGGCCAGGCGGATCAGGCCGTGCGATTGCAGTGTGTTGACGATCGGACCGATTTCGCCGGGACGCGCGAACGGCGGCAGGTCGGCCAGACGGCGATGGCCATCGACCAGGATCAGGATGCGCCGTTCGACGGTCGACAAGCCGTGCTGGCGGCTGACCAGTTCGGCGGCGCCTTCGGCCGTCTTGGCGAAAACCAGCCGCAGATCGAACCCGGGCGTCGTGGTCATGCGCCGACCTTGCCGATCCGCTCGAGGAACCGCGCGCAGGCATGCCGGCCGCCGACCGCTTCGACGATGGCGGCGGCGGGGTCGACCAGCGAGCGCACCTCGTCCAGGGTGATGCAGCGCTCGATCCGCGCGGCCATGTCGTCACCGCTTGGCCCGGTGGCGTCCAGCAGGGCGCGCACCAGCCGTGCCCGCAGCACCGGCAACGGTTCCTGGCCGTTCTGCCAGGCAGCGGGCGGAGGCTTCGGGGACACCACGCGAAGCACCGGCACGGTGCCGGCCACTGGCTGAGGCGCCCCCTCACGGGCAATGAAGCTGCCGCCTTCCAGGTTGGACAGGTGCTGGTTCAATTCGTCCTCGGGAAGCATCCGGCACAGATCGGCCACGCGCCGGTGCCCGTCGAGCAGGATCAGAACCTGGCGGACCCGGGCGTTGAGCCCGTGGGTGCGATGGCGCAGTTCGAGCACACCTTTTTCGGTCTTGCGGAACACCAGGTCGCTGGGCAGTGGCATCGCGTGACTCCGGGCGGCTGGGGCAGGGAGTCAGTCGTGCTTGCCGAAGCCGGCCATCACGATCCGCTTCACCAGCGGCAACTTGCGATGGAAGAAATGATCGGCGCCCGGAATGACGACCACGGGAAGCTCGAGGGGCCGGGCCCATTCGAAGACGGCCGCCAGCGGCACGACGTCGTCGGTCTCGCCATGGATGACCAGGGTGTCGGGCGGCACCGCCTCGAGCGGGAAACGCGACACGGCCGCGCCGACGAAGACCAGGCGCGCGGGTGGCGCGCCCCGCGCCGCGAGCGCGCTGGCGACGCGGGATTGCACGAAGCTGCCGAACGAAAATCCGGCCAGGACAACGGGGGTGTCGGGCAGCCCTTCGGTACGCGCCCGGGCCTGTGCGAAGTCCACCAGCGCCAGGAGGTCTTCTGTTTCGCCGCGACCTTCGTCGTGTTCGCCCGCCGATTCACCGACACCCCGGAAATTCGGCCGCCAGCAGACGTATCCCAGCGCCAGCAGCGCGCGGGCCAGCGTCTGGACCACCTTGTTGTCGCGGGTGCCGCCATGCAGCGGGTGCGGATGCGCGATCACCGCCACGCCGAGCGCGGCCGCCGCCGGGTAGTCGAGCGCGACATCGATGGCGCCGGCCGGGCCCGCGACGAGCAGTCGCTGGGTGGCGGAATTCATTCGAGCTTCAGCCGCTCGACCGGGATGCCCTTGACCAGATGCGAATCGATGATTTCGTCGATGTCGTGCTGGTCGACGAAGGTGTACCAGACGCCTTCGGGGTAGACGACGGCCACCGGTCCGAGTTCGCAGCGGTCGAGGCAGCCGGCCTTGTTGATCCGAATCTTGCCGGGACCCGACAGGCCGAGCGCCTTGATGCGCTGCTTGGCATGGGCCTGCAGCGCCTGCGCCCCGTGGTCGGCACAGCAGGCTCGGCCGTCGTCGCGCTGATTGAGGCAGAAGAAGACGTGCTTGTCGAAGTGGCTCATGATGTCCGTCGGATTATAGATCGCGCCCGCAGGCGCGCGCCGCCCAGCGCATGCAGGCGCTGGGCGCACCAGGCGATCGCGGCGTACGGCCACAGCGAGGATGCCGTGCGCAGCAGCCCGTCGATGTTGCGCCAGCTGCTGGTTTCCCAGCTGGCCAGCGCGCTGGCGTAGTAGGTGTCGAACGGGAAAGCGGTGGTGAGCAGACTGTTCAGCGCCAGCGCCGCCATGGCCAGCCGAAGCCGGGTCACGCGCTGGGCTGCCGACAGCAGGGCCAGGATCACAGCCCCGGTCAGCAGACCGCCCTGGGCGCCGGCGGTCAGCCAGCCGACCGACTTGCCTGGCCCGATCATCGTGGCGGTGGCGACGGTCTTCACCGAAACCGCGGCGAACAGCAGGGCGGCTGTCACGGCCGCGCGAGGGGCCCGGGTCGGGAGCACCTCGCGCACCAGCAGGCCGATGCTGGCGACCGCCATCGCCACGCCCAGCGCTTCGGCGAACACCGTGTGTTCGGCGCCCAGGCGCCAGTCGGTGGCGCTGGTGGACAGGCCGGCCAGTTCGGCGGCGGCGACGAGCGCGTGCAGCAGATCGCCCTGGCCGAACAGCAGGCGCTGCGGCGGCCATTGGATCAGCAGCCAGATGCCCACCAGCGTGGTCCCGATCGCGCTGTCGGT
The DNA here is from genome assembly GCA_016710525.1 of Burkholderiaceae bacterium. Classification (GTDB taxonomy): domain Bacteria; phylum Pseudomonadota; class Gammaproteobacteria; order Burkholderiales; family Burkholderiaceae_E; genus Quisquiliibacterium. Next base: position 14,788 of record JADJVQ010000057.1, on the reverse strand, counting down.
GCCGTCGATGGCCATGCGCTGGTCGAGGGTGCGCTGGCCGCGGGCGGCCAGCCGCGCGCCCAGGGGCGAGAGCAGGGCGCCCAGCCAGGCGCCGGCCGTATTGGCCAGCCAGTCCAGGCGCGACGGGACCCGGTTGGGCAGCAGGCTTTGCAGTGCCTCCAGCGACACCGCCGCAGCACTGCCAACCAGCACCGCGAGCAGCACCGCATGGCGCGCCCAGCGGCTTTCGCGAAGCACCATGGCCAGCAGCAGGCCGCCCGGCAGGTAGACCACGATGTTGAAGACGATGTCGAACCAGGTCCACCAGCGCGGCCAGGGGTCGAGCAGAAATCCGAAGACGGGCAGGCCGGACGAACGCCAGCCCGACATCGGAAACAGCGTTCCGACGACAAGGGCGATCGCATAGGTGACCAGCGCTGCATGCGGCAGCCTGGACGGGCGGCTGGACGGGGCGATCGTCATGGCGGTTCGGCTCAGGGTACAGGATATGATTGACCGGTGGAGCGCACGCCAGAACCCTCTGATTCCAAGCCCGACAGTCCTGTGGCGTCTGCTGCCGGCGACGATCTCGACGCCGGCCGGATCGCACGGGTGGCCGGGCTCGCCCCCGATCGGGTCGAGCTGCTCGAGTCGGTCGGCTCGACCAATCAGTGGCTGCTCCAGCAGCCCTGGCCGGAGGTGGCGGCGGCGTCGCGGCTGGTGCTGGCGCGCCGCCAGACCGCGGGCCGCGGCCGGCGCGGGCGGACCTGGCTCAGCGGTGGCGCGCAGTCGCTGACGCTCTCGGCCGCCTTCGAGATGCGCCTGCCCGACGGCGCGGGCAGGCTTTCGGTGCTGTCGGTTGCCACCGGCCTGGCCATCGCCGAATGCCTGGCCGGCCTGACCGACGGCATCGGCCTGAAATGGCCGAACGACCTGCAGCGCCACGGCCGCAAAGTGGCCGGCCTGCTGCTCGAATCCCGGGTTCAGGCCGAGCGGGTCCGGGTGGTGGCCGGACTGGGCCTGAACCTGCTGCCCGACCCGGGCCTGCTCGAGCGAATCGACCAGCCGGTGGGCTGCCTGTTCGATTCGCCGGCACGGATGCCCGATCGCACCTGGCTGGCCGGTACCTTGGCCCGAGTCATGATCGACGTCCTCGAGGGGGCTGGCATCTTGTCGCTGCCGCCCCGCTGGGCGCGGTTCGATGTGCTGGCGGGCGATGAAGTCGCCATTCTCTTCGACGGCACCACGGTGCAGACCGGCACCGCCGCCGGTATCGACGAGGACGGCGCGCTGCGCCTGCTCGAGGGCGGGGCCGAACACCGGATCTGCGCCGGTGAGGTGTCGGTGCGGCGGCGCGCCAGTCTGGCGGACGCGCCATGACGCGCCTGCTGCTGCTGATCCTGGTCCTGGCCAACCTGATCGCGTTCCTGGCGTGGCAGGGCACGCTCGACGCCTGGGGGCCCGGCGGCACCGCGCTGCCCGTCAGCGCGCAGGTTGCGCCGGAGCGCCTGAAGGTCATGGTTCCCGGCAAGGGGGAGGCGGGGGCGCCGGGCGCCGCGCCGCCGGCCGATACCGCGGGGTCGGCCGGCCAGGCCGCCCGTGCGGCCGATCCGCCCGCCGTCCCTTCGGCCGCCCCCGCTGCGACCGGTCCGGGCGCTTCTCCCGCTAACCCATCCGCCGACCCTGGCGCCGCGCCAGGTGCCGCGCCGGCGGTGCCGCCTGCTGGCGGGGCCCTGCCCCCCCTGGCTGCCGGCGCGGCCGCACCGATGCAGTGCCTGGAGGCCGGTCCGCTGGACGAGGCGCGTCTCGAGCCGGTTCGAGACTGGGCGCGCGGATTGCCGGCGGGCCAGCAGTTCAGCCTCGAGCGGCGAGCTGAAACCTCGTCGTTCATGGTGTATCTGCCGCCGGGCGCGATCCCCGGGGATGCGCAACGCCGGATCGATCAGTTGCGCCAGCGCGGCATTGCCGATCTGTTCCTGATTGGCGAGGGTCCCTTGAAGTCGTCCATTTCACTGGGCATTTTTCGTTCGCAGGAAGGCGCGCGTGTGCAGGTCGAGCGCCTGGTCGCCCGCGGGGTCACGGGGGCGCTGATCACGCCGGTGCCCGGGCGCACCGAACGCAGCTGGGCGCGCCTCACCCGTGGCCCGTCGGTCAGCGATGGCCTCTGGGAGGCCTCGCGCGCACAATTGCAGTCGGTGTCGGGCATCGCGCCAGGCGCGTGCCCGGGTCCCGCGTCCTGACCCCTGCTGTTAAGGAACCTGCCATGGCAGTGCATCGGCTGACCCTGTTGTCGGTTATGGCCACCGGGCTGGCGTTGTGCGGCCCGCCTGCGAACGCCCAGGCCGGTCGCGGTGCGCACTCCGCTCCCGGCGGCGGCGTGGCCGATCCTGTGCCGCTGCGGGTGCCGGATCAGGTGTGGTCGACCCGGCCGGCGCCGCCTGCGCCAGGCGGGCATCCGGGTGGCGTGGTCGTGATGACGCCGCATGTTGTCCTGGGCTGGGGGGGCTTGCCACCCAGCGGGCCCGTCGTTCAGCCGATGCCCGGCGGCCCGGGGCACCCGGGAAGCTGGCACCCTGGCCCTGCGCCCGGCCGACGGCCGTCCGGGTTTGCCGTCGTGCCCGTGCCCGGCGTACCCGGGCCGCCGGCGGGACCGGCCACCTTGCATCAATGGCGCAGCCCTTGAGTGCCGGCGTGAACGTCTTTACCTACGGTTCGCTGATGTACGAGGCGGTCTGGGCACGGGTGGTGCGCGGGCAATATGCGTCGGCCCGGGCGCGGCTGGCCGGCTTCCGGCGCCTGGCGATCCGCAACGAATCCTATCCGGCGGTAGTGCCCGATGCGCAGGCTGAAGTCCTCGGCCGGCTCTGGTTCGGCGTATCGCCCGATGACCTCGAGCGGCTGGACCGTTTCGAAGGGAGCGAGTATCGGCGCCAGACCGTGTCGGTGACTGTCCTGCCGGCGCGCGACGGCACTTCCGGCGGGACTGCCGGTGGCCAGCCGGCACAGCCGCAAGACCCCGTATCGGCGCAGTGTTACCTCTGGCTCGATCCCGCCCGTCTGCTGGCCCAGCCCTGGGACGAGGCCGCCTTCGAGCGCGCGCATCTGGCCGGCTTCGCCGAACGGCACGGGGCGCCGGACGCCCCCACCGGCGACCCGGCGCGCGGCAGGCCTTAGCGAGGCTGGCGGATCTTCTCGAGCATCGACGTGGTCGAGCGCTCGTGCTCGAACGCGATCGAGTGCACCTGACCGCCCCAGCCACGCACCGCGTCGGCGCCGACGATGCGATCGAGCGGCCAGTCGCCGCCCTTGACGAGCACTTCCGGCCGGGCTGCCAGGATCAGTGCGAGCGGCGTGTCGTCGCCGAAGCTGGTGACCAGATCGACCATGCCCAGCGCGGCCAGTACCGCCATCCGGTCGGCGCAGGCATTGATCGGCCGGTCGTCCCCCTTGCCCAGGCGGCGCACCGAGGCATCGTCATTGACCGCGACGATCAGGCTGGCCCCGAGCGCACGGGCCTGCGCGAGGTAGGTGACGTGTCCGCGATGCAGCAGGTCGAAGACACCATTGGTGAATACCCGCGGGGCGGGCAGGCGCGCCGCCGCAAGACTCAGATCGGCGGTCGCGACGATCTTGCGCTCGAACGCAGGCACGCCGTGGCCGCCGGCCGACAGGCCGCCGCGCTCGAAGCCGGACGAAGGACTCATGGATTGAGCTGCCGATAGACACTGTCAGCCAGCGTGAGCATGAACTCGCGCGACTGATCGCCCGACAGCGCATAGCCGTACCCGCGGTCGACCCAGTAGAACGTCGACAGGCTGCCGTCCTGTGCGAATCGGAAAGCGGTGTCGTTGCCCTGGGCATCCCGACGCACGAACAGCGTCAGCCGGGTTCCCTGGCTGCGCTCGAACATGAACTGCGCGGCTACTGCACCTGTCGAATCGGGCAGCAGACGCCCGCCGACCAGCCAGAATCCCTGGGCGCTCAGGTCCGGGACCCGCAGCTTGGTGCCCAGGCGCTTGGACAGCCAGGCCACCAGATGCGCCTGATCGGACGCCGCCACTTCAACCGGGTGCCGCACTTCTGGCGCATAGGCGACGTGCGCCACCGCCGCGGCGCGCCGCAGGCTGATGCCCTCGCCGGACCCGGATCCGCCGCGGGCCGAGGTCAGGCGGTCGCGGCTGCCCCAGCCCGCCGCGAAACCGACTGCCACCGCCAGGATCACGGCTGCGGCCATCTGCCAGCGCGTCCGGTTCGCGGCGCCGCGTCCGCGGCCGACCGGTCCCGGGCTTCCCCGGGGCCGCCGGCGGGCCGCCGGCAGGCGACGCTTCGGAGCGGGCGGCGGCGCCGCCGCGCTCGGCAATTCCGAGTGCCGCCTGGCGGAGCCGGTCGGGTATCGGTTCATCGAGCAGCGCGTCGAAGGCCTGGGCGAGGCGGGCGTTCTGGCGGCGTGCCTCGTGCGCATAGGCCTGAAGGGCCGGGTTGGCCGCGAGCTGGGCTTCGATGTCGGCCGCGCGTTCGGGGTCGAGGCGGCAGTCGATCCACGCCTGCAGGGCGGGATCGTCGGGCAGGAGCGTCGGGGGCGTCATGAGCGGCGGCGGATCATTTGACACGCGTCAGGCGGGTCGTCGCCGGCGCGTCATCACCCAGCTCGAGACGCAGCCGCTGGCGAGCCCGCGACAGGCGCGACATCACGGTGCCGATCGGCACCCCCAGGGCGCGCGCGGTTTCGTCATAGGACAACTGCTCGATGGCCACCAGGACCAGCACCTCGCGATGCTCGTCGCTCAATCGCTCGAACGCGCGCTGCAGGTCGATCGCGCCCAGGCGGTCGTCGGCTGGCGCCGGCGGGCTGGTGATCTCGTCCAGAGACAGCGGCGCCGATTCGTCGTCCAGGCTTTGCAGGCGTTGCGAACTGCGCAGCAGATCGATCCGCCGATTGTGGAGGATGGAGAACAGCCAGGCGCGCAAGTCCGAGCCGGGCTGCCACTGCTGGTGATGGGACCAGGCCCGTTCGACCGTGTCCTGCACCAGATCGTCTGCACTGGCCGGGTCGTGCGTCAGCATGCGGGCATAGCGCCGCAGGCGGGGCAGCAGTTCGAGCAGGGCCGACGAGAACTGGGCGTCAGGTGGGGTCACGGCGGTGTGGTCGGTTGGCGGACGGTTGATCGCCCGATCATGACGCGCCCGGAGTTTCGGCGCCCCATCCGCAATCGTGCGTTGTCCTGAATATACCGGCTGCCACGCGAGCGCGTATGCCGGACCGACTGACATCATCCTGTGTCCCGAGCGTCACCGGGTGCCCACGGCCCCCTGATACTTGCACGAACGTGCAAATGCCCCGGGCTATTCCATCGTGAACGATCAGCGCGCGACCCGCCGACGGCCGGCCGCGCCGGCGGGATCAGGCGGCGGCGGCTGCGACCCGGCTGTTGAGTTCGCGGCGATACCGGTTCAGATCCTGGACCGACTTGAAGCGATGATCGAACAGCAGCGACAGGTTGTGCAGGATCCGGTCCATCACCTTGCCTTCCCAGGACGCGTCGAAACGGATCTGCTCGTCGAGCCAGCGCTCCAGCCACGCCGGCTCGGGCAGGCGGCTTTGCACGGTGTCGTTGGGAAACAAGGACTTGTTGACGTGCAGGTTGGTCGGGTGAAGCGCCTTGGCGGTGCGCTTGGCGCTGGCCATCAGCACGCCGATCTTGGCGAATGCGGCCCGCGCGCTGTCGCCGAACTGCCCGATCGCCCTTTTCATGTATTGCAGGTAGGCACCGCCGTGACGGGCTTCGTCGCGCGAAATGATGTCGTAGATCTGCTTGATGACCGGCTCCGAATGCCAGTCTGCCGCGCAGCGATACCAGTGATTCAGGCGGATCTCGCCGCAGAAATGCAGCATCAGGGTTTCGAGCGCCGGTGCCGGATCGAACTCGAAGCGCACGGCGTGCAGTTCTTCCTCGGTGGGCAGCAGGTCAGGGCGGAAACGCCGCAGGTACTCCATCAGCACCAGCGCGTGTTTCTGCTCTTCGTAGAACCAGACGGACATGAACGCCGAGAAGTCGCTGTCTTCGCGGTTGTCGCGCAGAAACATTTCGGTCGCGGGCAGTGCCGCCCATTCGGTGATGGCGTTCATCTTGATCGTCTGCGCCTGCTCGTCGCTGAGCAGCGACGCGTCGAACTGATCCCACGGGATGTCGGTGTCAAAATTCCACCGCACCCGCTCGAACGACTTGAAGAGTTCTGGGTAAAGCATGAAAGTTCCCGAGAGTCAACCTGTCATTGTACCCATCCGGGTGCGAGAGCGCATCAGCTGGCTGCACGCCTTTTGAGCCAGCGCATCAGCGTGCCGACGATCGGAAGCTTCTCGTAGAGCTCTTCGGCGGCATCCCAGTAGTCGCGATGCCAGGTGATGCGCCCGCAGCCGTCCAGGCGCAGGTGACTGGCGCCACGGATCTGCAGCCTGTCGCCGCGGGCGCGGCGAAACTCGAAATCCCAGGTCAGGAAAACCTCGCGCTCGTCGCCGACCCGGTCGTGCACGATGAAGCGGGGCTCGACCAGTTGGTCGAACATGTGGCGGAAAATCGCGGCGATGGCCTCGCAGCCGCGCACATCGTTGAACGGATCCTTGAAGCTGGCGTCGGCGGCGTAGATCCGGTCGATCCGCGCCAGGTCGGCCGGAGCCAGGTGCTCGAAGAAGTCGACGATCCGAGCCACCGCCGACCCGGATGCCGGTTGGGTGGCCGCAGGTCCGGTCATGGAACGGCGGCCGGTTTCTTGCGGCTTCGCGGCCGGCGCGGCCCGGAACGGGAGTTGGCGGACTTGGCCGCGGCGGGCGGGGCGGCTGCTTCGGCATCGGCCCCGGCGGCGGGCTCGGCAGCGGCCTTGGCCGTGGCAACGGCTTCGGCAGCAGAGTCGCCGGCCGCGCTGCCGGATGGGGCCGTCGCGCCCGGCGAGGCGTTTGCCGGCCGCGCAATCTCCGGCACGCGGATCGGTGCTCCGGGCGCGAAGGCGGGCGGCGCGCCCCTGGCCGCCTCGCTGTCGGTGATGCGCTTGACCACCGCGAAATACAGGCGATAGGGCAGCAGCTGCAGCAGCTTCATGGTGCCGGTGAAGCGGCGCGGAAAGTGGGTCTCGAATTCGCCGCGCGCGAAGCCGGTCAGGATCCGGTTCGCCGCCGTCTGCGCGGACACGATCGCGGGCATCGGGAACTCGTTCAGTTCGGTCAGGGGGGTCTCGACGAATCCGGGGTTGATCAGATGCACGCCGATCCCCAGCGGATGCAGGTCGAAGTACAGCGACTGGGCCAGGTTGATCAGCGCCGCCTTGGTCGGCCCGTAGACCAGCGACATCGGCAGGCCGTTGAATCCGGCGACGCTCGAGACGATGCCGATCGCGCCGCTGCGCTGGCCGATCAGTACCGGCATGATCGAGGCCAGACCGTTGACCACACCGCCCAGGTTCGTCTGCACGATCCGATGAGCATCGGCCAGGTCGAAGTCGTAGGCGCGCATGGGCCGGTAGGTGCCCGCCACCCAGAGCACCACGTCGATTCCCTGCCACCGATCGACGATCGTCTGCAGCGCATCGCGCACGGAGCCGGGCCGGGTGACGTCCATCGGCAGGATCAGCGCCGAGCCGATCTGTGCCGCCGGGCCGGCCAGTTCGCGCAGCGGTTCCTCGCGCCGCGCCGACAGCGCCACGCGGGCGCCGCGGCTGAACAGCTCGCGCGCAACTGCCGCGCCGATGCCGCTGGAGGCACCCACGATCCAGACCCGCCGGCCGCGCCAGTCGCGCACGCGGGGATTCAGGGAAGACAGCATGGCGGACCTCAGCGTCGCGTCAGTGAAAGAGTCACTTCGCCCAATCGAATCCCGAATTTGCTCATGGTTGCGCGATTCAGCAGCACCCGTTCGTCGACCAGAAACATCCAGTCGTCGAAGTCGACATGCCAGACCCGGCCATCGACGGGCAATGCCATCACGTAGCGCCAGTTCAGCGCACTGCCTGCCGACTCGCCGATCGCCTCGCCGACCACATCGTCGGCGGTGCCGACGAAACGGCCGGCGGCGCGCTGGCGCAGGGTCCAGACGCGGCGCTGGCGCTCGCCATCGGACCAGAGGAAGGCTTCGTCGAGAGTTCCGGTGTCGCCCTGCCAGGAGGCGCGCATCGTGACCGTGAAGCGGCGCAGCACCTTGCCCGAACGGTCCTGGACCATGCCCCAGCCGTCGAGCATGCCGTCGAAGTAGCGCTTCAGATCCAGTGCCGGCTTCTGGTCGGCGTAAGCCTGGGTGTCGACTGCAGCACACCCGGGCAGCGCGGCGGCTACAGGCAGGCTGATCGCCGCGAGCAGCGCGCGGCGGCGGGCAAGAGGGACTGACGTCATGCGGGAGCCTTTTCCGGGGGAGCCGGATCGCGTGAAATCGATTCGGGCAGGGGCGCGAGCAGCACGATCAGGCCGGCCGCCAGCTTCAGGGCGCTGGGCACGGCCGCGTAGGTGAGTGCGAGCGCAAGTGTGTCGCCGCTGCGTCCGGGCACATAGCCCAGCCACGCCAGCATCGGCAGCGCCAGCCCGGCGGCCAGCGCCAGGTTCAGCTTGGTGGCCAGGCTCCAGACACCGAAGTACGCCCCTTCGCGCCGGACGGCATGGCCGGCGTCGGCGATCAGCGCCGCCAGCAATGCGGATGGCATCACCAGGTCGCTGCCCAGCGCCAGGCCGGTCAGCACGCAGACCATGCCGAAGCCAAGCAGGTCGCCGCGGCCCAGGCCCAGCGCCCACATGAAGGCCAGGACGGCGAAGGCCATGCCCAGCAGCCAGGCGTTGCGCAGGCCGAAGCGCCGCGCCAGGCGGGTCCAAAGGGGCATGCCCAGCGCACCGGCCAGGAAGTACGAGACCAGCAGCACGGCGGTCTGCGACTCGTCGGCGCCCAGCACGTCGCGGGTGAAGAACAGCACCAGCGTGGCCGGAATCGCGGTGGCCACCCCGTTGAGCACGAACGCGGCCAGCAGCCAGCGAAACAGCGGGTTGCCCAGCACTTCCCGCCAGGCCGCCCAGGCGCCGGCCAGCGGCCCCTCGGCGCGCGGGGCGGCGCCGGCCCGGGCTGGCCCGCCGCCGTTCGGAGATGGCGGTGCAGGTGCGTGCCGCATCATCCGCCAGGCCAGGGCCGAGAGCAGGACGAAGCACACGATCAGGGTGCGGGCATGCTCGGGAGCCAGCAGTGCTGACGCGGCCAGGACACCGGCCAGACCGAAGCCTTCGCGCATCGCGGTCACCCGGGCGCGCTCCGACGGGGTTTGTCCGAGGGCCGATCCCCAGGCCTGGTAGGCGATCGAGACCACCGAATAGGCGAGGTAAGTGACCATCGAGGTGAGCGCCAGCCAGGCGGCGGCGGCGTCGCCGCTCACCGGCGGCAGGAACATGCCGGCGAAACCGAGGGCCAGCACGGGCAGGGCGAGGGCAATCCAGCGCCGTTCGTCCTGACGATCGCGATGGCGGTCTAGCTGAGTGCCGATCAGCGGATCGGCCACCGCGTCCAGCAGCCGGGTGAAGAAAAGCACCGCGCCGATCAGCGCCAGATCCAGACCCTGAGAGCGGCTGTAGAACGCCGGCAGCAGCACGAACAGGGGCAACTCGACCAGCGCCAGCGGCGCGCGCAGGATGCCGTAAGCCGCCAGCGGGCGCCAGCCCAGGCCCGCGCGATGGCTCACGAGGGCCTGCTGGTCGACAGGCGTTGCAGCAGCGCGCGGCGCAGATCGGGCGCCTGGGTGCGCGGATCCAGCCAGATCGCGAAGAAAGCTTCCCCGAACAGCTGGTCCTCGACGCGTCCGATGTCGGTGTCGTTCCGATAGAACTGGACCTGGCCATCGACCCGGTTGATGCCGGTCAGCCGATCGCCCGCGGTCACGTCGGGGAACAGCCTGCGCATGGCCGCCAGCCAGCCCGCCCGTTGTGCGGGAGTGCCGAACTGCATGCGGGTCATCTCCTTCAAGCTGGCCTGCGCGATGTCTTCACCGAGCAATGTCCGTGCGTACTGGAGCTCGAGCGCAAACGGCGTGCGGGCATACCGCGCCGGATCCAGGCCTTGCGCGGGCACGAACAGGCGCGCGTCGTAGATCGCCAGACCGAACCAGCGCAGGCGCCCTTCGCCGGCCAGGCGCGCCTGCGGCAGGGCGCCGCTGACCGGCGCCGGAATCGCCTCGCCCGCGGGGCGAGCCGGGGATTCGGCCAGCGCATGCGCTGCGGCCGGCAGGGCCAGCACGGCCAGTGCTCCGGCACCAGCGACGGAGCCGGCCAGCAGGCGGCGGCGCATCGGCTTAGCGCACGGACCGACCGGCGCACGGACCGGCGCATGGATCGGCGCATGGATCGGCGCGTCGGGCGGACATCGGATCAGGCCGGCGTGCCGGCGTGGGCCAGCGTGAATTGAACGACATCGGTATTGCGATGCCGAAAGGCCGCCTCGCAATAGGCGAGGTAGAACTCCCAGGTCCGGATGAACCGGTCGTCGAAACCCTGGGCCCGGACGGCGTCCAGCCGGGACACGAAGGCCTCGCGCCACAGCTTGAGCGTGTGCGCGTAGTCCTGGCCGAAGTCGAACCGGTCGATCACCTCCAGGCCGGCGCGCCTGGCCTGGGCGATGAACGCGTCGGGCGAGGGCAGCATGCCGCCCGGAAACACGTACTGCTGGATGAAGTCGGTGCCACGCCGATAGCGCTCGAAAAGCGTGTTGTCGATCACGATCGTCTGCACCACCGCCCGGGCGCCGCGAGCCATGCTGCGCGCGAGCGTGGCGAAATACTGCGGCCAGTAGGCTTCGCCCACCGCCTCGAACATCTCGATCGACACGATGCCGTCGTAGCGGGCCGTTTCATCCCGATAGTCCTGCAGCACGCACTGCGCGTTGTGCGCCAGACCGGCTCCTTGCAGCCGCTGCTGCGCGAAGGCCTGCTGTTCGGTCGACAGCGTCAGGCCCTTGACCTGCAGGCCGGCCCGCGCCGCCTGTTCGGCGAAACCGCCCCAACCGCAGCCGATTTCGAGCACCTTGTCGCCGGTCTGCAGTGCCAGCCGGTCGAGAATGCGCTGGTATTTTGCATCCTGGGCTGCCGCCAGCGGCAGGCCGGCGTTGCCGCCGAACACTGCGCTCGAATACGTCATCGTGTCGTCCAGCCAGAGGCGGTAGAACGCATTGCCGAGGTCGTAATGGGCGTGGATATTGCGGCGCGACCCGGCTCGCGTGTTGCGATTGAGCAGGTGGCGCAGGCGGTCGACGAATCGCATCAGGCCATGGCCATACACCGCACGATCGAGCACCGCGCGGTTGGCGATCATCAGGTCGATCAGGTCGATCAGCCGGTCGCTGTGCCAGTCGCCGGCGATCCAGGACTCGGCAAAACCGATGTCGCCGCGCGCCAGCACGGCCGCGAACAGATTCCAGTTGCGCAGACGCATCTGGGCGCAGGGTTCGCCGCTGCCATAGGTCATCGTCTGCCCGTCGGGCAGCGTGAGCAGCAGGCGCCCCTGCGCGAGACGGCTCAGCAGGCCCAGCAGGATGCGCGCCGAACGCGGTGCTCCCGGCGGCATGATCGGGTCGAGGTGGCCGGCAGGACGGGTCGGACTGCTGAGCGCCTGGGCGCTGGGAAATCGAGGTCTGCTGGCAGCGTTCATGGCGATCCGCGAGTGAGAAATCGCGCAGGCGGCGCGGGTTTGGATTGGAAGGGGACGCGGCGCACGAACAGGCGAAGCGCCTGCCAGTGGATCCGCGCGATGACGCCCAGCGTGAACAACGGGTAGCCGAGCAGCGCGCGCAGGCAGTGGCGCACCGTCAGCGCCCGCAGTTCGCCCGACAGGCTCGTGAGCAGCAGGGGGCCGGACTCGTCATGGTGTTCGACCCGAGCCACGGTGCGGGTCGGCGTGTCCATGAACCGAAAACGGTAGCTGCCCAAGATCTCGCTGAACGGCGAGACGTGGAACTCCTTGTCGGCGCGCAGGGTCTGGCCCTGGCGCAGCGGGGCGCCCGACGGATCGGACAGCAGATAGCAGTGCCGCTCTCCGAACGTGTTGTTGACCTCCGCGACAATGGCAGCGAGCCGGCCGTCGCGGCCTTCGCAGTGCCAGAAACTGACCGGCTTGAAGGCGTAGCCGAGCACCCGGGGGAAGGTGTGCAGCCACAGCGCTCCGTCGGCTTCGATACCGGCCTGCGCCAGCTGCGAAAGCACCCATGCGGCGGCCCGGCCCTGGCCGTCGCCGTGGTCGGATTCACGGAACGACAGCAGCGCGCCACGGTTCAGTCCGAACAGCCAGTTGCCTCGGGCGGCGCCATCCAGGTGATGGACCGGTACCCGGATATAGAACGCCGGATAGCGAAAGGCGTGCGCCGCCGGGCGCAGCCGCCGATGCCGGATCTCGCCGAACACCAGGCGCCAGTCCCGGTCGGACAGCGGGGCCCGCGGGTCTGCCGCTGCGATGGCCGCCGCCCGACTCACGCGGCGATCCGCTCGGCAGCGGGCTGCGCCAGCAGACGTGCCGCCACCTCGAGCCCGGAGCGCAATCCGTCCTCGTGAAAGCCGTAACCCGTCCAGGCGCCCGCGAACCAGGTCGCGCGCCGGCCTTGGATGCCGGGCAGGCGGCGCTGCGCCGCCGTGGCCGCCTGATCGAAGACCGGGTGTTCGTATTCGAACTGCGCGATCGCGCGCTCGGCCCGCGGTTCGAACAGCGGATTCAGGCTGAGCAGCACCTGCTGGCGAAGGGCAGCGGCTGCAGCCGGTTCAGCCAGTAGGTCACCGACACTTCGGGTGCGTTCGTGTCGCCGTTGCTCAGGTAGTTCCAGGCGGCCCAGGCGGCGCGCCGGCGCGGCATCAGCCGTTCGTCCGTGTGCAGCCAGGCGCGGTTCGACTGGTAGGGGATGGCCGACAGGATCGCGCGCTCTTCGTCGCGGGCATCGGCCAGCAGGGCCAGCGCCTGATCGCTGTGGCAGGCCAGCACCACCTGATCGAAATGTTCGGTGCCGCGCCGGGTCGTCAGTGCGATGCCGGCTGCCCCGTCGAGGCCCAGACGGTGCAGCGACAGCACCGGTTCATCGGCGCGGACGTCGGTCAGGCGATCGCGGATCCGTCGCACGTACTCGCCCGAACCGCCGCGCACCGTATGCCACTGCGGCCGGTCGGTCACCGTCAGCAGGCCGTGGTTGTGGAAGAAGCGGGCGAAACTGCCCATCGGGAAGGCCAGCATCGTGGCCATCGGGCAGGACCAGATCGCGGCCGCCATCGGCAGCAGGTAGCCGTCACGAAATGTCCCGCTGTACCGGTTGGCCGCCAGGAATTCGCCCAGCGACTGGTCAAGCGATTCGGCGGCCTGGCCGCGTTCGGCTCGTAGCGCCAGCGCGCTGGCCTGCCGGTTGAAGCGCGCGATGTCGGCCAGCATGCGCCAGAAGCCCGGCCGCAAGGCATTGGTCGGCTGCGCGAAGACCGCCTTCAGATTGGAGCCGCACCATTCAAACCGATAAGGGCCGACCGACACCGAAAACGACATGTCGGAGGCGGCGGTCGGAACTCCGAGTTCGTCGAACAGCGCGACGAGCTTGGGATAGGTGCGGTGGTTATAGACCAGAAAGCCGGTATCGACCTGGGCGCTCAAACCCTCCAGGCTCACCTGGACCGAGTGCGCATGCCCGCCAAGCCGCGGCTGCGACTCGAACACGGTCACGGCATGCGTCGCAGTCAGCCGCAGCGCCGCCGACAGGCCGGAGATGCCCGAGCCGATCACCGCGATGCGCATGACAGGCCGTTCAGCGACAGTGGCCCGGTCTGGGCGGGGGCGGGCCGCTGGAGCGGTCCGCCGAAGCAGGGGGTCGAAAACATGGGCGATCCTGAGCGCCCCGTGCGGGGCATGGTCGAGATGCTACTGGCTATGACCGAAAAGACAATAAATGACCGTTGAGTTTTTGTGTCTTCAGGCACGATGACCTTACTGATCGTCTCGGGACTACAGGAGCCGCTCGAGCGCCTGGATCAGCGGCTTGTCGAGCGGCGCGACCTGGCTCGGGAAGGCCGCGGCCACGCGTCCGTCGCGACCGATCAGGTACTTGTGGAAGTTCCAGCGCGGCGCGCCTGCCTGGCGGCTCAAGGCGGTGAACAGCGGACTTGCGCCGGTTCCGGTGACCGATGTCTTGGCGAACATCGGGAAGCGAACCGCATAGGTGTTGAAGCAGAAGTCGGCAATTTCACGGCTGCTGCCCGGTTCCTGCTGGCCGAAGTCGTTGGACGGGAATCCCAGCACCACGAACCCGCGCCGGCGATACTTTTCGTACAGCGCCTCGAGGCCTTCGTACTGCCCGGTGAATCCGCAGAAGCTGGCCGTGTTCACGACCAGCACCACCTGGCCGGCGTATTGGCACAAGCGCTGCGGGGAATCGTCCTGCAGCCGCGCCGCCGTCACATCGAGCAGCGGCGGGCAGGCGGCCGATGGAGCACCTGGCGATCCCTGACCGGCCGTATTGATGTGGGCCTGAGCGCCCGCGCGCGCGGGCTGGGCCCGGGCGAGCGCCCAAGGCCAGAGGGCGCCCAGCGCTACACTCAGGATCGGGACGACGTCTTAGTCGCCAGATTGGCATGTGAACTCATAATCCCGGCGGTTTCGCCTTTGAGTCAAGAATCAAGTCCCGGGACATACCAGATACCGATGTCACGCTGATGCTGCGAATGACCGATCCTTCCGCTTCAACCCTGATCACGCTGAGCATTTCAGCCGTCGAACGCGACACCGGCCTTTCGAAAGACACGCTGAGGGTCTGGGAGCGGCGATACGGTTTCCCGCTGCCCC
>JADJVQ010000056.1 GCA_016710525.1 Burkholderiaceae bacterium | reverse complement strand
CGTGACGCGGGCCGAGCCCGACGGCTATACGCTGATGCCCAGTTCCAGCGCGACGCATTCATCGGGCCCGCACCTGTCGCGCACGGTGCAAAAGCTCGATCCGGTGAGCGGACTGTCCCACGTCGCGCGCACCGTGCGCTTCGATGTCGCGGTGGTCACCTCGGCGGCCGGACCGTATCAGAACGCCCGTGCACTGATCGAGGCGGCCAGGGCCAAACCGGAGGCGCTCACTTTCGGTTTCGGTTCCGGCACCGGGCAGGTGGGTTCGGCCGCTTTCAGCCACGCCGCGGGCATCCAGGTGCGGCCCGTTCCGTACAAGGGGCAGCCAGCGGCGGTCATCGACCTGATCGGCGGCCAGATCGACTTCGTGTCCTCCGATCTTGGCGCGGTGCTCGCGATGCTCAAGCAGGGCAAGCTCGCCGCGGTGGCGCTGCTGGCCGAGCGCCGCTCGCCCATGCTGCCGGCCGTGCCGACCGCGCAGGAAGCTGGCCTGCCCGCCATCACCCTGGGGGGATGGATCGGCATCGATGGTCCGGCGAAGCTGCCGCCCGAGGTGTCGGCCTGGTGGGCCGACAAGCTGCGCGCCACCATGGCCGTGCCGGAAGTGCAGGAGAAGCTTCGGGCGATCGGCATGGAGCCCGCGCTGCTGACGGGCGAGCCATTCGTTCGTTTTGTCCAGACCGAGCACGAACGCTGGGGCGGCCACGTGCGCACCGCCGGCATTCAGCCTGAGTAGGCGATGGCATTGCCTGCCACCGGACGGCGAGCCCTCGTGTCCGGGTTCGCCGAAACGCGGGAGCTCGGGATCGAAGCGGTCGCGGCGAGCCTGACCGAACAGCCCATGCCGGATCCCGCCAGCCTGGCCGCCACCGATATCTTGGTCGAGGTGGAAAGTGCCTGCGTCAGCTACATCGACCTGCTGATGCTGACCGGCCAATACCACCATCGGCCGCCGCTGCCGTACACGCCAGGCCTCGAATACGCGGGCACGGTGCGCTGGGTCTGCGAAGGGGGTCCCCTCGAGCGCCCCTCGCCCCGGTGAACGGGTGATGAGCGACTACCTGCTGACCGGCCCGCGCAGCGCAGGGCAGCACCAGACCTGGGGCGGCTGGGCCAGCTATGCGGTCGCGCCGCACGACGCGCTGCGGCGCCTGCCCGATGGTCTGACGGCCGATGAGGCCTGCAACCTGCTGCTCAATGTCGAGACCGCCCACTTTGCCTTCGTCACCCGCGCGCACCTGCAGCCGGGCGAAACGGTGCTGATCACCGGCGCGACGGGCGCGGCCGGGCTGGCGGCGATCCAGGTCGCCAAACTGCTGGGCGCCCGCAAGGTGATCGCGGTCGGGCGCGGCGCGCAGCGACTCGAGGCGGCGACCCGCCAGGGCGCCGACCACGTCATCGACCTGCATCCCCTGGCGCCTGGCGACCCCGCCGGCCTGCGCGAACGCGTGCGCGAACTCACCGATGGCCGCGGCGCGGACGTGCTGTTCGACACGGTCGGCGGCGAGTGGCTGATGGATGCCGCGCGCTCGCTCGCGTTTCTCGGCCGTCTGGTGATCATCGGCTGGGCCGCCAACACGGGCGTGTCATCGGCCGGCGGGCGCGGCGGATCGCTGGCGCCCGACCAGCTGCCCACCAACCTCATCCAGATCAAGGGGCTGACCGTGCTCGGCTCGCCGATGGTCATCGCCGGCCAGCGCGACCCGGCCAGCCGCGCCGCACGCCTGGCCGCCATTGATCAGTGGATGCACGCGGGGCTGCTGACTCCCATCGTCAGCCAGCGATTCCCGCTGAACTCGGTGAAGCAGGCCATGCTCGCCCGGTTGAATGGGCAGTTGATCGGGGGGTGTGTGGTGCACCCGAATTCGACCGTCTGAATGCGGGTGGATCGAACGCACGCTGTCCGACTTCAACTCACCTGCTGGATCAGGTGACTCAGGCCATGCGAAGGAAACACCCGAACTTCAGTCGAAGTGCCCCGTCGATCCAGATCCATTGCCACCCTTCCACAGTCCCTTGCGACGGCAGGAATCCCCGCACACCACCACCGCAACGAGCAACGCGGGGCCTAAGCTTTTCGGCCGGCCCTGCGCGTCGCCCGGCTTTGCCGGGTTCCCTGCGGTGCTCGCGTCTCGGGGCGGGCGTGCAAACTCGGCCTTTCAGGCCTCAAACAAGCACGCCCGGTCGCGCTGCGCGCGACTTCCCCCGAGTCGCTGCGCGCCTCGGCGACGCGCGAGGCCGGCCGAAATGGTTAGGCCCCGCGTTGCCCGCGCAGACTCAGACCGGATTGCCCGCCGCGTCGAACATCCCCTCGAACAGCACCGAACTCAGATACCGCTCCCCCGAGTCCGGCAGGATCACCACGATCGTCTTGCCCTTGTTCTCGGGCTTGTGCGCCAGCCGCGCCGCCACCGCCGCGGCCGCTCCGCAGGAGATCCCGCACAGGATGCCCTCTTCGCGCGCCAGCCGCCGCGCGAACGCCACCGCATCGTCATTGCTGACCTGCTCGATCGCATCGATCAGGCTGAGATCCAGCACGTCCGGCACGAAGCCCGCGCCGATGCCCTGGATCTTGTGCGGTCCCGGCTTGAGCGCTTCGCCAGCCCGCTTTTGCGTGAGCACCGGGCTGGCCGAGGGCTCGACCGCCACCGACTGGATCGCCTTGCCTTGGGTCTGCTTCAGGTAGCGGGTGACACCGGTGATGGTGCCGCCGGTGCCCACGCCAGCCACCAGGATGTCGATCTGGCCGTCGGTGTCGCGCCAGATCTCGGGGCCGGTGGTTTTTTCGTGGATGGCCGGATTGGCCGGGTTCTTGAACTGCTGCAGCAGCACGTAGCGGTTGGGGTCGCTGGCGGCGATTTCTTCGGCCTTGGCGATGGCGCCCGACATGCCCTTGGCGCCTTCGGTGAGCACCAGCTTGGCGCCGTAGGCCAGCAGCAGCTTGCGCCGCTCGACGCTCATGGTCTCGGGCATCGTGAGGGTGATCGGAATGCCGCGCGAGGCGGCCACGAAGGCCAGCGCGATGCCGGTGTTGCCGCTGGTGGGCTCGACGATTTCCTTGCCGGGCCCCAGCGCGCCGCGCTGCTCGGCATCCCAGATCATCGAGGCGCCGATGCGGCACTTCACCGAATAGGCCGGATTGCGGCCTTCGATTTTTGCCAGCACGGTGGCCGGCGCGCCGTCCAGCACGCGGTTCAGCCGCACCAGCGGGGTGTTGCCGATCGACAGCGAGTTGTCATTGAACCAGGCGGGCATCGCAGCATCTCCAATAGGGTCGGGAATCCGCCATGATGCCCTGAGCGCGGCGCGCGCGCCGCGCATATGCAGATCCGTTATACGGCTATGGCGTCGTCGCCCCGATCCGGCCGGCCAGTGCCTCGACCACCGCGTCCAGCGGCTGGTCGATGTCGATCGCCCAGGCTCCATCGGGCGGCTCCAAGGCCTCGAACTGGCTGCGCAGCAGCGAGGCCGGCATGTACTTGTGCCGGCGCTCGGCCAGTCGCGCCGCGATGAGTTCCTGGCTGCCGCGCAGATGGGCGAACTGCAGCCCGGGCAGGCGTTCGGCCAGCTGTGCCCGATAGCGGGCCTTCAGGGCCGAGCAGGCCAGCACGATCGGTTCGTTCTTGGCCAGGCTGTGGCGCAGCACCGCATTGAGCCGCTCCAGCCAGGGGGCGCGATCGTCGTCGTTCAGCGGCGTGCCGGCGCGCATCTTCTCGACATTGGCCGGCGGATGGAAATCGTCGCCATCGATGAAGCGCCAGCCCAGCCGGCGGGCCAGCGCCACGCCCACCGTGGTCTTGCCGCTGCCCGAGACGCCCATCAGCAGCAGGGCCCGCACCGGTGCGCCGTCATGGTGCCTCGTCGCGCTTGACCACGGCGTGCCCGCCGAAGGCCTGGCGCATCAGCGCGAGCAGCCGGTTGCCGGTGTCGGCCCGGCCCTGCGAGTCGAAGCGGCTCATCAGCGAGGCGGCGATCACCGGGGCCGGGGTGCCCTGGCGCACGGCCTCGTCGACCGTCCAGCGGCCTTCGCCGGAGTCCGACACATGCGGGGCGAGCGCCTGCAGCGCGCCCGGTTCGGCCAGCGCGCCCGCCGTGAGGTCGAGCAGCCAGGAGCGCACGACGCTGCTGTGGCGCCAGAGCTCGGCGATATCGGCCAGCGGCAGCGCGAGCTCCTTGCGGCCCTCGAGCAGCGCGAAGCCCTCGGCCAGCGACTGCATCATTCCGTACTCGATGCCGTTGTGGATCATCTTCACGAAATGCCCGGCGCCGCTGGCGCCGCAGTAAAGCCAGCCGGTCTGCGGCGTGGGGGCCAGCGCCTGCAGGAACGGCGTGACGAGCGCCACCGCATCCGGCTCGCCGCCCAGGCTCAGGCAATAACCGTTGGCCAGGCCCCATACGCCGCCGGACACGCCGCAGTCCAGGTAACGCAGGCCAGCGGCGGCGGCGGCCTTGGCGCGGCGCTGCGAATCGAGGTAGTTCGAATTGCCGCCCTCGACCAGCACGTCGCCGGGTACCAGCAGCCCCTGCAGTTCGGTCAGGGTGGTTTCGGTGATGTCGCCGGCGGGCAGCATCAGCCACACGACGACGCCGGCCCGGCCGGCCTGCGCGGCGCGCAGAGTGCTGATGGCGCCGTCCAGCGAGGCGTGCGTGTGCACGCCGGCCTCGCCCTTGAGCGACTCGCGTGCGCCGGGCGCGGCATCGTGGCCGTGCACGGTGATGCCCGCGCGTGCCAGCCGGCGCGCCATGTTCGCGCCCATGCGCCCCAGGCCCACCATTGCGATCGGATTCATGTCAGTTCCTCGATCAGGGCCCGCACGCGCTGTGGCGCGTCGGGCAGCAGACAGTCGATCACCCGGCGTTGCGGCATTGCGCGCAGCCAGGTGAGTTGGCGCTTGGCCAGTTGACGGGTGGCGGCCAGCGCGCGTTCGTGCATCGCCCGCGCATCGTACAGGCCGTCCAGATGCTCCCAGGCCTGGCGGTAGCCCACGCAGCGCATCGAGGGCAGGCCGGCGGCCAGATCGCCTCGCGCGCGCAGGCGGCGCACTTCGTCCAGGAATCCGGCGGCGAACATCTGCTCCAGGCGTTGGGCGATGCGGGCGTGCAGGCGGGACCGATCCGACGGTTCGAGCGCGATGACTTCGAAGCGAAGTCCCTCGGGCGCGGCGCGGGCCTGTTCGGCCAGCAGTGCCGACATCGGCCGGCCGGTGAGTTCGATCACTTCCAGTGCGCGCTGCACGCGCTGGGCATCGCCAGGCTCCAGGCGGGCTGCGGTGGCCGGGTCGAGCGCCGCGAGGCGGGCATGCATGGCGGGCCATCCCAGGGTTTGAGCCTGCGCTTCGAGCCGTGCCCGCAGCGCCGGGTCGCCCAGGGGCAGATCGTGCAGTCCTTCGATCAGCGCCTTGGCATACAGCATCGTGCCTCCGACCAGCAGCGGCACATGCCGGCGCGCGCGGATCTCGCCGATCAGGCGCAGGGCGTCGGCCGCGAACTTGGCCGCCGAATAAGCCTCGGTCGGCTCGATCAGATCGATCAGGTGGTGCGGCACCGCGGCTCGTTCGGCCAGCGTGGGCTTGGCAGTGCCGATGTCCATGCCGCGATAGACCAGCGCCGAGTCGACGCTGATGATTTCGATCGGACAGTGGGCCGCCAGTGCCAGCGATGCCGCGCTCTTGCCCGAGGCCGTCGGCCCGAGCAGCATGAAAACCGGCGAGGCGCCTGGCCCAGGATGCTCGGGCGCCGGCACCATCGGCGCCGGCGCCTCGGTCAGCCCGGGTGGCCTCAGTTGTTGCCCTTGGCGACGCCCTCGCGTCGCGGATCGGCGCCACCCGCCCAGGTGCCGGCGTTCGGATCGCGGGCCAGGGTGCCGGCCTGGCCGTTGGCGCGCCGGCCGTTGAAGACGATGCCGTGCAGGCCGCTGTTGATGTCGGCGATCGACACCGTGTGGCCGCGCGCCTTCAGTTCGGTCTCGAGCCCGGTGATCGTGGTCAGCCGTTCGAGCGAGGTGGTGGCCGAGGTCTGGGCGCCGAAGTTGGGCAGGTTGATCGCCTGCTGGATGTTCAGATCCCAGTCGACGACGCCGACGAGCGACTTCACCACGTACTGGATGATGTTGCTGCCGCCCGGCGAGCCGATGATGGCTTCGACCTCGTTGGCGGCATTGAGCACGATGGTGGGCGACATCGAACTGCGCGGGCGCTTGCCCGGTGCGACCGCGTTGGCGATCGGCTTGCCGGCGGCATCGGTGGGCGCGAACGAGAAGTCGGTGAGCTGGTTGTTCAGCAGGAAGCCGCGCACCATCTGCAGGCTGCCGAAGCCGTTTTCGATGGTGGTGGTCATCGAGACCACGTTACCGAACGAATCGACGATCGACATGTGGCTGGTCGAGGGCAGCGACAGCGAGGTGTCGATGCCGCGGGCGACCGCGCCCGGGGGCGTGCCGGGGGTCGGCGCGCCCATCGACTTGTCCATCTTGATGATCGACGCGCGGGCCTTCAGGTAGTCCTTGTTGATCAGCCCGGCGGTGGGCACGGCGACGAAGTCGCTGTCGGCGATGTACAGACCGCGGTCGGCATAGGCCAGCCGGTAGGCCTCGGAGATCAGGTGCACGGAATCCGCGGTGTTCGGCTTGAGGCTGCGCACGTTGAAGTTCTCGAGGATGCCCAGCGTCTGCAGCACGGTGATGCCGCCCGACGAGGGCGGCCCCATGCCGCAGACCTTCAGGGCGCGATACTCGCCGCAGACCGCCGGCCGGTTCTTGGCCTGGTAGCCGGCCATGTCGGCCATGCTCAGCCGGCCCGGCTGGGTGGGATGCGAGCGCACCTTGTCGACGATCGATTGCGCGATCTCGCCGGTGTAGAAGGCGTTGGCGCCGCCGGCGGCGAGCTTGCGGAAGGTGTCGGCGAGCTCCGGGTTGCGCAGCAGGGTGCCGACGTCCTTGGCCGTGCCGTCGGGCTTCAGGAAATAACTGGCCGCGGGCTCGCCCTGGGCCCTCAGGCGGGCGGCCGCGCCGACCACCTGGGTATTCATCCGGGCCGAGATGTTGAAGCCCGCCTCGGACAGGCGGATGCCTTCGTCGAACAGCGATGACCAGGCGAGCTTGCCGTGGTTCTTGTGGGCCAGCTCGAGCATGCGCACCAGGCCGGGCGTGCCCACCGACAGGCCGCCGTCGACCGCGGCCAGGAAGCCCTGCGGTGTGCCGGCGGGGGTCAGGAACTGATTGGCCGTGGCCGCGGCCGGCGCGGTCTCGCGTCCGTCGTAGGTCGTGACCGTGTTGGTGGCCTTGTCGAAATGCACCATGAACGCGCCGCCGCCCACGCCCGAGGATTGCGGTTCGACGAGGTTGAGCACCATCTGGACCGCGATGGCCGCATCGACCGCCGTGCCGCCGCGCGCCAGCACCGCCACGCCGGCATTGACCGCCAGCGGATTGGCGGCGGCGACCATGTCGCGATTGGCGTACTGGATCTTGTTGTCGATCCAGCCCGAGGGGAGTTCGGGCGGCAGGAAGCTGCCTTCAGGGGCCGACGTGAATCCTTGGCCATCGCCGCCGCAGGCGGCGATGACGCCGATCGCGAGCACGGCCGGTGTGAACCAGCGAATCGAGCGGATGAGCGATTGCCGGTGAGCCGGCTTTTCCTGGTGCTGGTTCATTCAGACCTTCTCCGGTTGTGCCGGCCAGGGTGGCGGGCCGCGGTTGTTAGAACCCTCGATGCTACTGCGATCGGAGCGGCCCTGCACGAGCGCGGAGGACCGCGGCGGTTCAGCGGCCGCGCAGGAACCAGCTGTCGAGGTCGTTGATGCCGATCTGGATCCAGGTGGGGCGGCCGTGGTTGCACTGATCGGCGCCGGCGGTGCGCTCCATGTCGCGCAGCAGCGCGTTCATCTCATGCAGAGTCAGCCGGCGGTTGGCGCGCACCGCGGCATGGCAGGCCATGGTCGCCAGCATGTCGTCGCGCCGTTCGGCCAGTGCCCGCGAAGTGCCGACTTCGCGCAGCTCGGCCAGCACCGAGCGGGCCAGCGAGCTCGCATCGGCGCCGGCGAGCGCGGCCGGTACCCCGCGCACGGCCAGGGACGTGGGCGACAGCACCGACAGATCCAGGCCCAGCGCGGCGAGCATCGCGGGCTCTTCCTCGACGATGCGCACGTCCAGGGGGTCGGCGCGAAAGGTGGCGGTGATCAGCAGGGACTGCATGGCGGCGCCGCCCCGGTCGAGTTCCGACTTCAGGCGTTCCAGCACCACGCGTTCGTGCGCGGCGTGCATGTCGACCACGATCAGTCCCTGGGCGTTCTGGGCCAGGATGTACACCCCGTGCAGCTGGGCGAGCGCAAAGCCCAGCGGCGGAATTTGGGCGGCGTCGAGCGCGGCGGGATCGGCGGCGTCGAAATCGGCCACGCTGGCGCCACGCCCGGCACCGGACGATGCGCCCGGGTCGGCGCCTGGGACAGCGCCGGGAACAGCGCCGTGAGCAGCGCCTGGCATTGCGCCGGATCCCTCGCCCGGCTCGGGTTCGCGAGCCCGGGCGGCCATCGCGTCCGCCCATGGTGTGTTGTCCAGCCACGGCCTCGGGCGGCCCGCAGGGGCGGCGAACGACAGGGCCAGCGCGACCTGTGACGCGCTGTTCGGGCGAAATCCGGTCGTCGAAGCGCCCGCCGCGCCGCCCGCGGCCGTGAACCCCGGGTTCGTGGCCTGGGCGAGGTCTTGGAGGGTCTGGGGGGACTGCAGCGACGGATGTTCGGCGGCGCCGGCGCGCAGGCAGTCCTGGACGGCATGGAACAGCGCACGGTGCACGCCCTGCGCATCGCGAAATCGGACCTCGGTCTTGGCGGGATGGACATTGACATCGACCAGCGAGGGATCGATGCCCAGAAACAGCGCATAGGCCGGATGCCGGTCGCCGTGCAGCAGTTCGCTGTAGGCCTGGCGCGCCGCATGGGCGAGCAGCCGGTCGCGCACGAATCGGCCGTTCACATAGACGAACTGCCGGTCGGCGCGGCCGCGGCTGGCGGTGGGCAGGCCGAGCAGCCCCTGCACCGTGAGCGGGCCCGCCTGCCGGCTGAGCACCCGGTGCGCGGTCTGGTAGTCCTCGCCCAGACCTTCGAGCGCCCGGGCGATCCAGTCGCCCGCCGGCCAGGACAGTGTGGTGCGG
The DNA here is from genome assembly GCA_016710525.1 of Burkholderiaceae bacterium. Classification (GTDB taxonomy): domain Bacteria; phylum Pseudomonadota; class Gammaproteobacteria; order Burkholderiales; family Burkholderiaceae_E; genus Quisquiliibacterium. The sequence goes on along the minus strand of JADJVQ010000056.1, from coordinate 50,010 downwards.
CCTTCCACCGACAGGCTGAACGACACCGCCGGATGGCCCAGGGCGACCCGGCGCAGGGCATCGGCGCAGTGGGCGGCCTCGGTGGCAACGCTCTTGAGGAACTTGCGCCGCGCCGGCGTGGCGCTGTACAGGTCCAGGACCTCGACCGTGGTGCCCACCCGCCCCGGTGCCGGCTCGACCGTATGGCTGTGGGAATCGATCAGGCTGGCATGCGGTGCCAGGGCCGTGCGGCTGGTGATCCGCACCCGGGCAACCGAGGCGATCGAGGCCAGCGCCTCGCCTCGAAAGCCCAGCGATGCAACCTCTTCGAGGTCGGTGAGGGTCGCTATCTTGCTCGTGGCGTGGCGCTGCAGGGCCAGGCCGAGCTGCCCGGCCTCGATGCCGCTGCCGTCGTCGGCAATGGCGATGCGCCGGATGCCGCCGTCCTCGATGCGCACCTCGATTCGGCGCGCGCCGGCGTCGAGTGCGTTTTCGAGCAGCTCCTTGATGACCGAGGCGGGCCGCTCGACGACTTCGCCGGCGGCGATCTGGCTCACCAGGGTGTCGGGAAGCGGGCGAATCTGCCGCGGCATGGCCGCTTCGGCGGCGTGGCCGCGGGTGGCGCCTGCGTCTTCGGGGCTGCCCGTGTGGCTGGGAGGGGACTGATCCAAGGGTCGGGCCGGGGGCATGCGCAAAGGCGGATTATATCGGCCGGTTATGATCCGGCCATGGATCTCGCCACCCTCATCGACATCTTTCTGCACCTCGACCGGCACCTGGTCCAGGTGTCCCAGGACTACGGCCCATGGGTCTACGCGCTGCTGTTCCTGATCATCTTCGTCGAGACCGGACTGGTCGTGATGCCCATCCTGCCGGGCGACTCGCTGCTGTTTGCGGCGGGCACGATCGCGGGCCTGGGCGGCATGAGTCTGCCGGTGCTGCTGGTGCTGCTCATCGTGGCGGCGGTGCTGGGCGATGCGCTGAACTATTCGGTGGGCCGCTGGCTGGGGCCGCGCGTGTTCCAGTGGGAAAACTCGCGCTGGTTCAACAAGGCGGCTTTCGAGCGCACGCACAACTTCTACGAGAAGCACGGTCCGATCACCATCGTGGTCGCGCGCTTCCTGCCGTTCGTGCGCACCTTCGCGCCCTTCGTGGCCGGCATCGCGCGGATGACGTATCCGCGATTCGCCCTGTACAACGTGGTCGGTGCCGTGCTGTGGGTCGGCATTCTCACCACCCTGGGCTACCTGATCGGCAATACCGAATGGGTCAAGGCGCATTTTTCGTGGGTCACCCTGGCCTTCATCATCGTGCCGGGGCTGCCCGCGCTGTTCGAAATGATCCGCCACTGGAGGCGCGCCCGTGCGAATCCTGGTCGTCGAGGATGACCCTCTGGTGGCCGATGTCGTGGCCACCGGGCTGAAGGATGCCGGGTTCGTCGTCGACCTGGTGGGCAGTGCCGAATCGGCCGACACCGCGCTGGCCACCGAACATTTCGACCTGATCGTGCTCGACCTGGGGCTGCCGGGGCGCGACGGGCTGCACTTCCTGTCGGCGCTGCGCCGCGGCGGCGACGAACGCGCCAGGGTGCCCGTGCTGGTGCTGACCGCGCGCGATGGGCTGGACGACCGGGTCGGCGGCCTCGAGCGGGGTGCTGACGACTACCTGGTCAAACCGTTCGAATTGCGCGAGCTGGTGGCACGCTGCCGGGTGCTGATCCGGCGCACCGGTTCGATGGCATCCGATTCGCTCGCCTTCCTGGGATTGGACCTGGACCGCGCGGGCCACGTGCTGCGCGGCGCCGGGCGGGCGATCGAGCTGACGCCGCGCGAATGGTCGATCCTCGAGTACCTGATGCTCCATGCCGAAACCGTCGTCCGCAAGGACAAGCTGCTGCAGGCCATCAGCGGATGGGACGACAACATCGCGCCCAATGCCGTCGAGGTGTATGTGTCGCGCCTGCGGGCCAAGATCGAGGGCACCGGCGTGGCGGTGCGCACCGTGCGCGGAGTCGGCTACCGGCTCGAGCGGGCGCCGGCGGACTGATCCCGGCGCGCCGTGGCGACGACCCGAACCCCTCCGATCCCGCACCTGCGGGGAGCGCTCGAGCCGGTCCCGCGCGACGGGATCGGGTCCGATGCTGCGCGCGGTGCTGGGGAGGGCGCGGCCGCGACCCCCCCAACGCCAACGCCAACGCCAACGCCCAACGCCAACGCCGGGGCGCGGCGGCATGCGCGTGCGCACCCGCCTGCTGCTCTGGCTGGTGCTGCCCCTGCTGCAGGTGGTGATCATCGCGTCGCTGATGGACTACCGGGCGATCGATCGCACGGTCGACGAGGCCTTCGACCAGGTCCTGCTGAACAGTGCCGTCGCGGTCGGCGAGAGCATCCGCCGCGGCGAAACGCCCGACTCGATCCGGCTGCCCGTCGAACGGCTCAAAGTGCTGCTGTCGGACCCGATCGACACGCTCGATTACCGCATTGTCGGCTCGCACGGCGAACACCTGGCCGGGACCGCCGATCTGGCGCTGCCGCCCGACGACAGCGATCCGGCGTTCTACGATCTGGTCCATCGCGGCAACGATCTGCGCGCGGTGCGGGTGACCGCCGACACCGACGTGGGCATCGTCGCGGTGGTGGTGGCCGAGACCCAGCGCAAACGACGCAATTCGCAGGATCGCCTGCGCTCGACCCTGGTGGTCGAGGACACCGTGATCCTGGCGCTGACGGTGGGGCTTTGCCTGCTGGCGGTCCGGATGTCGCTCAAACCGCTCGAACGGCTCGCCGGCCAGCTGGCGCAGCGTTCGCCGGCCGACCTGACACCGGTCAGTCTGGGCAGTACGCCGGGCGAGGTGCGTCCGCTGGCCGACGCCTTGAACCGGCTGTTCGGCCGCCTGGCCGAGAGCCGCGATGCGCAGCGGCGCTTCGTCGAGAACGCGGCCCACCAGCTGCGCACGCCACTGACGGGCGTGAAGGGCCAGCTCGAGCTGGCACGCGGGCAGGTCCGGCGCCTGCCCTCGCGCACCGAGGCCGAACTCGCGCAGGAGGCGGGCGCCCTCGAGGAGCGCCTGGCCTCGGCGCAACATGCGGTCGATCGGCTGGCGCATCTGGTCCATCAGCTGCTCACGCTGAGCCGGGCCGACCAGACCACCCGCGATGCCTCCAATGCGCAGCAGGTGGAGATCGCCGATCTGATCGACGAGGTGGTTTCGATGCATGTCGATGCGGCGCTGGCGCGAAGCCAGGACCTGGGTGCCGAGACGGTCAGGCTTCAAGTGTCGGGATCGCGCTGGCAGCTGCGCGAAATGCTGACGAACCTGGTCGACAACGCGATTCGCTACACGCCCGTGGGCGGGCGGATCACGGTGCGCTGCGGCCGGCTGGCCGGGGTTCCGTTCGCCGAGGTCGAGGACAGCGGGACGGGCATCGACCCCGACGAGCGGCGTCGCGTCTTCGAGCGCTTCTACCGCTCCCCGAAGGCGGTCGCCGAAGGGTCGGGCCTGGGCCTGTCGATCGTGCGTGAAATCGCCCAGTCGCACGACGCCCAGGTGCAGGTGCTCGATGCCGAGGGCGGATCGGGCGTGGTGGTGCGCGTGCTCTTCAGGTCGGCTTAGGGCGTGCCGGCGGCGGGTACTTGACGAAGTAGCTGCGGATGCCGGCATGGATCGCGCGGGCCACCTTGTTCTGATAGTCCGGGTCGGCCAGGCGTTTTTCCTCGTGCGGGTTGCTGATGAACGCGGTCTCCACCAGCACCGAGGGGATGTCGGGCGCCTTGAGCACCGCAAAGCCGGCCTGCTCGACCGCCGGCTTGTGCAGTTCGCCGACCCCGCCCAGGTGGTTGAGCACGATGCGCGCGAAATTGCTGCTGTCGCGGATCTGCGAGGCGGTCGACATCTGCAGCAGCACCTCGGCCACCTCGCGGTTGCGCCGGCCCAGGTTCACGCCGCCGATGAGGTCGGCCTGGTTCTCCCGGTCGGCCAGCCAGCGGGCCGCACTGCTGCTGGCACCGCCTTCCGACAGCACGAAGACCGACGCGCCGCGCGCATCCGGGCGCACGAAGGCATCGGCATGGATCGAGACGAACAGATCGGCCTGCACGCTGCGTGCCTTTTGCACCCGAACCGCCAGCGGCACGAAAAAGTCCGCATCCCGGGTCAGGAACGCACGCATATTGGGTTCCTGGTTCAGGCGGGCGCGCAGACGCTGCGCAATCGCCAGCACCACGTCCTTTTCGCGTGTGCCGCCTTTGCCGATGGCGCCGGGGTCCTCGCCGCCGTGGCCGGGATCGATCGCCACCGTGACCAGCCGCGTCACGAGCGGCGGTCCGGCGCGCGGGCGCAGGCCCCGCCCATCGTCGCTGTTGTCGGTGCCGGGGCGCGCCGCGGCGCTGTCGGCCTCGGAGGGCCCGCTGGAATGGGTGGCGGGCGGGGCGGCGGGCGATGCGCCGGAAGGCCAGGGGGACGCTGCGCCGGGCGGCGACGCGGGAGGCGGCCCGGCGGGAGCGCCTCGTCGGCGCAGCGGCCGACCCGGCGTTGCGCTGGCTGGCGGACTGCGGTTGATCCGGCCGACCGGCCTGGCGGGCGCGGCGCGGCCCCGGCCCCCGCAGGGGCAGCGCCGGGCGACAGCCGGCGACAGCCGCCGCCTGGCTCGGGGCTTGCGGGGTGTGGCCGGGCGCCGCGCCTGTGTGCGCGCCTCGCGCTGGCGGACCTCCTGGAGCAGCGCGTGCAGGGGATCTTCCGGGCGGCTCGGGTACAGGTCGATGACCAGGCGATGGCCGTAGTTGGCGACCGGGGCCAAGGCGAATACCTGGGGCGAGATCTCCGATTTCAGATCGAACACCACGCGCACGACCCGCGGCTTGTACTGGCCGACCCTGACCTGACGGATATAGGGATCGTCGGTGCGCACCTTGGCCACCAGTTCGCGCAGCGCGTTGTCCAGCTCCAGCCCTTCCAGGTCGACGACCAGGCGCGGTGGATCGAGCACCAGCAGTTCGCTGTGGCGCAGCGCCTCGTCGAGCTCGAGGGCGATGCGCGTGTATTCACGCGCCGGCCAGACGCGAACGGCCAGCACCGCGGCCGCCTGCGCCAGCGGCGCATTCAGGCTGAGGAGGGGGGTGCCGAGGGCGCCCAGCAGCCAACGCCGGCGGGAGCCGCCCGCGCGAGCGTATCGGACAGCGCGCTCAGACACGTTTGTCCCCGCACACTGTGGGCCAGCACGTCGACGATGCGCGAAGATGCGTCGTCGCCGGCGGTTCGCAGGCGCAGCCAGAGGTCGGGAGCGGGCAGGCCGGGGCCGGCCAGTTCCGGCCACTCCACCACCGCGGCGCAGTCCCCGCCGATCGATTCTTCAAAGCCCGCATCTCGCCACTCGTTCTCGTTTGAGAACCTATAGAAATCAAAATGATACAGGTCAAACCTCGACAAATTATACGGTTCGGCGAGCGTGAAGGTGGGGCTTCTCACGCGGCCTGTGTGGCCAAGCGCTCGCAACAGGGCCCGGGTGAAGGCCGTCTTGCCGGTTCCCAGGTCGCCCGAGAGGAAAACCACGAACCCGGGGCCGACGCATGGCGCCAGCGCCGCGGCCAGATGGCCGGTGGCCGATTCATCGGCGAGCAGCAGGGAAATTTCCGAGAGGGCAGCGTGCATGGCGGGGACCGTAGGATGCCGACGAAGCGAACGCGACAGAGGGATCGATGAGCGCCGCAGGCGCGGACGGCGAGGCTGGCAGCGGCCCGCAGGCAGTCCCATCGACGGCGGCGGCCGAACCCGATGACCGGGCGGGCGCGGCGGCCGTGAGTTCGGCACAGATCGCCGGCTGGGCGCGCGAGCTCGGCTTCGGCTCGGCCGGGATCGCCGGCATCGACCTGGCGCAGGCAGAGCCCGGACTGCAGGAATGGCTGGCCGCGGGCTGTCACGGCGAGATGGATTATATGGCCCGCCATGGCCTTCGCCGCGCGCGGCCCGCCGAGCTCGTCCCCGGGACCCTGAGCGTGGTGATGGCGACGATGGACTATGCGCCGCACGACTCGGCCTGGCGGGAACAGGCCTGGCAGACCCTGGCCGCCGGCGAGCGCGCCTACGTCTCGCGCTACGCGCTGGGCCGCGATTATCACAAGGTCGTTCGCGCCCGGCTCGAGCGGCTGGCACAGCGCCTGGCGGCTGCGGCCGGTCCGCTGGGGTATCGGGTCTTCTGCGACTCGGCGCCGGTACTCGAAGTGGCGCTCGCCGAACGCGCGGGTCTGGGCTGGCGCGGTAAGCACACCCTGCTGCTCAATCGCACCCAGGGTTCCAGCTTCTTCCTCGGCACGCTGTACACCAGCCTGCCCCTGGCGCCGGACCCGCCGGCCAGCGATCACTGCGGCAGCTGCGAGCGCTGCCTGCAAGCCTGCCCGACCGGCGCGATCACCGCCCCCTACCGGCTCGATGCGCGGCGCTGCATCTCGTACCTGACGATCGAGCTGGCCGGCTCGATACCGGTGCCGCTGCGGGCAGCCATCGGCAACCGCATCTACGGCTGCGACGACTGCCAGCTGGTGTGTCCCTGGAACCGATATGCGCGGGCCGCCAGCGTGCCCGATTTCGCGCCCCGCCATGCGCTGGACATTGCATCGCTCGCCGATCTGTTCGCCTGGACTGCCGAGCAGTTCGACGCCCGGATGGCCGGCTCGGCGATCCGGCGCATCGGCCACGAGCGCTGGCTGCGCAATATCGCGGTGGCGCTGGGCAACGTCGGCGCGCCGGGGCAGGTGGCCGCGCTCGCCGCGCTGCAGACTCGGCGCGACGACCCCTCGGCGCTGGTGCGCGAGCATGTGCGGTGGGCGATCGAGCGGCTGCAGGGCGAGCCGTCCTGCGGGGCCGCCCGCGCCGGGCGGGGCCGTCGCCTCCCGCCCAGGCGCGCCGAGTCGGCTGCCTTCAGTCCTCGCGCATCGCGCCAGCGGCGCCGGCATCCAGCGGAACCGGCGCGAGCGTCGCCCCGAGCGCCGGCGCCCGGTTGCGCTCGAAGAGGCGAGCGCCGCGGGCCAGCGTCGCGCCGATCATCAGGTAGGCGGCAGCCCCGCACAGATTGGCGATCAGATCCTGCATGTTGTTGTCGTAGCCGCCCACGCCGTTGCGGGGCACGGTCAGCACCACGACGTATTCGACGATCTCGATCACCGCGCCCAGCCCGAGCACGACCAGCAGCACGAACAGCCGGTTCACGCGGGTCAGCGGGATGTGCTGGATCTGGAACAGCCGGGCGACCAGCGCGGTGGCCGCGAACGCATTGACGAAATGGACGTACTTGTCATATCGCATGCCGAGCAGGCTCGCGTCGTACAGACGGCCGCCGTCGATCAGCACGAACGCGCCGCAGAAGTGCATCACGATGCCGACCTGCAGGAAGATCAGCACGACCGGATCGATCGTGTAGTGCCGGAACACGGTCCACAGGATCAGGATGCCGAACAGGATCACACCGGCATAGATGAAAAATTCTTCGATGTGCTCGATGCCGCGGTATTCGATGAAGCGTGCGTAGTACCGGAACACGCACAGCACCAGGAACAGCAGCAGGTTGACAGCCGCGAACAGATCGAATTTTTTCATGATGCGTCCAGGTTGGCGCACAGCAAGGCGGGAGTGGTTCGGGCGGGGCGGGCGGCGACGAGCCGACCGTCGCGCAGTTCGATGCGCCGGTCGCATGCGCCGGCGATGTCCGGGTTGTGGGTGGCGACCAGCACCAGGGCGCCCTGCGAGCGGGCGTGTGCGAGCAGCAGGTCGATCACGCGCTCGCCATTGCGCGAGTCGAGGTTGCCGGTGGGCTCGTCGGCCAGAAGCACCGCAGGCCGATTGATCAGCGCGCGCGCCACGGCCGCCCGCTGGCGCTCGCCGCCCGATACCCGAGAAGGCAGGAAGCCGGCGCGATGGCCCAGGTCCATCGCGGCCAGCATCGCGCGGGCCCGATCGAGCCGCTCGGCACGTGCGACGCTCAGCGCGATCATCGGCGCGGCGACATTCTCGAGCAGCGTCATCGTCGGCACCATGTGGTGGAACTGGAAGACGAAGCCCAGCGTGCGAGCCCGGAATGCGCTGGGCCGCGCAACAGCCGCCAGGTCTTGGCCACCGATCCGCAGACAGCCCGCGGTGGGCTGATCGAGCAGCCCGATCAGCGACAGCAGCGTGCTCTTGCCGCAGCCGGACGCGCCGGTCAGCGCGATCGTCTCGCCCGCATTCGCACGCAGCGACACCTGGTCGAGCGCGCGGACCGAGCCGTTCTCGTAGAAGCGGCTCACCGCGTCGACGACGAGCAGAGGATGGCCTTCACTCATGGCGCAGGGCCGTCAGCGGCTGCATGCGGAACACGACGACCGCGGGCCAGAGCAATGCGACCAGCGCGATGGCCAGGGCCATCACCAGCGACATCGCCGCCAGCGACAATGGGTAGCGCACCGGTATCCATCCGAAGCCGACCGACTCGAGGCCGTTGACGACCCGCAGCAGCAGCAGCGCGAAGCCGTTGCCCAGCACTGCGCCGGCGGTGCACAGCACCAGGCTTTCGGCCAGCAGCATCCGCAGGACCAGCCACGGCGTCCAGCCCACCGTCATCAGGATGCCGATCTCGCGTGTGCGCTCGGCGATGGCCATCAGCAGCGTGTTGGTCACGACCAGGCCCGTCCCGACCAGCGCCACCACGGAGATCGTGGTGATGAAGGCGTCGACGACCTTCATCAGCCGCAGCGAACCCGCGAATTCGGTGCCGGGAATCGCACGCAGCGTCGGGAAGCGCTGCCCGATGTCGCGGATCAGTTCCGCGGCGGCCCCCGCGTCGGGGGCACGCAGCAGCGCCAGCGTGAACTGCGGCTCGGCGCCTTCGCGGGTGAGCATGCGCTGGGCCTGGCCGATGTGGGTCATCATGCCTCCGTCGAGCATGCGGCTGCCGCTTCGAAAGATTCCGCGCACCGGCAATTCGCGGCCGTCGATGCGCACCGTCTGGCCGGGTGCGATGCCCAGCTTCTGGGCCGCCAGCTCGCCGAGCAGCACATCGTCCGAGCCTTCGCGGTAGTGCTCGCCGGCGACCAGGGGCGTGCGCCGGGCGAATTCCGCGGGGACCCCGATCACCAGTGCATAGGCGTTCCATCGCTCGTTGACCGTGCCGATGGCCATCGGCGACACCGCCGCGCCGTAGCGCGAGCGCAGCTCGGCCATCTGGGCGGCGCCGATCCGCGACGACAAGGGCGAGGTGGAGCGTTTTTCGTAGACGACCACTTCGAGCGTGTACGCGTTCGCGACGCCGGCGATCTGCTCGTGCAGGTCGATGGTGATGGCGCTGATCGCCACGAACAGTCCGACACCCGCGGCAATGCCCAGCGCGGTCATCAGGCTGCGCGCCGGGGCACGCCAGACGTTTCTCAGGAAGATCATGGGGATCGGACGCGGGAAGGAAGTGAGCATGCGGACCGCCCGACACCGGGCGGCCCGCGCCGGCTGCTTACTTGCAGGCGGGCACCGAGGTCACCGCGGTGCCATTGACCGTCATCGTCGCCTGCAGGCTCGAACCGGGCACCATCGTCATCACCGCCTTGGCGCCGTTCGCGCCGGACATCGTGAGCTCGCCGGCGGTGGTCTTGCCCGACGAGTCGCTGGTCACCGGAACGGTGGTGCTGACGTCGAAGTAGTTGCCGTCGGAGCGATAGCCGCGGCCCGACAGCGACATCGATTCCCCGCCGGTGGGGGTCTCGAAGCGGGTCAGCTTGTAATCCGTTTCACGGTAGGTCTTGCCGGCCTGAGTCGTGTACTGGATCTCGGCGAACTGATACGTGTCGGGCTTGGCCGCGGTGGGCGTGCCGCCCGGCACACCGACCACCGACACAAAGTTCGTGAAGCTGGCGCTCTGCGTGGTCAGGACCTTGCCGGCGGAATCCCGTGTCTGCAGGGTGACCCCGGCAGGGCTGTTGGCCTCGATCCGGGTGGTGATCGGACCGCTGGCCGTGGGCGTGCCGGTATTGACGAACGCGATGCTGCCGTTGATGACCTGCCGGTTGCCGGTGGACGAGTCGCTGCTGCAGTAGTTGTCGAACGTCAGCGTGGCGGTGGTCACGCCACTGGCGTGCGAGTACGACGGATAACCGCGCCGTCCGCCGCAGTCGCCCAGCACGTCGGCCGGCTTGGCGCTGCCCAGGGCCTTCAGGGCCGGTCCGGACCGTCCGCCGGTCAGTTCCCGAGCCGCCAGCAGCCGGACCAGCCACAACGAATTGGCCGCGCCGCTCGCGCTCTTGGTCGTGACCTCAGGGGCGGCGGTGGTCGTCTTGCGGCAGATCGGGATCACCATCGACACATCGGGGATCGCCTTGGTCACGCTGGCCACGTCGATCGCTGCCGGCTGGTTGGTCACCGGCGGCGGGGTCGCGCCCCCGTTGTCGCTGCTGTCGCCGCCTCCGCCGCCGCAGGCGGCGAGCAGCAGGCAGACACTGGCCGTGCCGATCGCGTTCCGAGGGAAGGGAAGTTGCCGGACTACTTGCATGAGTTTCTCCTTGTTGGCTTTGAAAACGGGCGCCTCGCCCGGCCTGCAACCGGGGTGGCGTCAACAAGGAAATCTTAAGAATCAATGATTCAAGCAACAATGCAAATAATCAATGCGCCAGAGGGCCGACTCTGCAGTTCGGTCCTGCGAGTAGAGGGTCCACTCCAAAACCGGCGCGCCGTGGCGGGCGCGCCAGCGCGCGGGCTCAGGCGTTCAGGCCGGCCACTGCCAGTCGGCGTAGCGATCGCGCAGTTTCGCCTTGAAGAACTTGCCGGTCGATGTGCGCGGGATCGCGTCGATGAACTCGAAGGCATCAGGCACCTGCCAGCGCGCGAAGCGCGGCGCGAGGAACTCGCGCAGCGTCGCCGCATCGAGTTTCTGTCCTGGCTTGCAGACCACACAGGCCAGCGGCCGCTCGGCCCACTTCGGGTGGCTGACCGCGATGACCGCGGCCTCGGCCACCGCCGGGTGCGCCATGATCGCGTTCTCGAGGTCGACCGAACTGATCCACTCGCCGCCCGACTTGATCAGATCCTTCGTGCGGTCCGACAGCCGCACGAAGGCGTACTCGTCGACCGCGGCCACATCGCCGGTGCGCAGCCATCCGTCGTCGGTGAATTTTTCGGGGTCCTGCTCGACGTTGTGGTACGAACCGGTGATGTAGGGCCCGCGCACCTGCAGCTCGCCGACATCCTTGTTGTTCCAGGCGCATTCGCCCGCTTCGCCGACGATGCGCAGATCGACCAGCGGCACCGGCACCCCCTGCATCGCCAGCCGGGCGAACGCCTGGTCCTCGGTCTCGCCGGCGAGTTCCGCCTTGGTGTGGGCCATGGTCGCCACCGGCGAGGTTTCGGTCATGCCCCAGGCCTGCTTGATCAGGATCTTGTGCTTGGCGAACGCGCGGATCAGGGACTCCGGCACCGCCGAGCCGCCGACCAGGCTGCGCATTCCGGCAGGCAGTGTCCATCGCCCAGGGTTGGCTTCGTAGTTCTGGATCAGCGTCAGCCAGATCGTCGGCACCCCCAGCGACAGCGTGGGCGGGTCGACCTGCATCTGGTCGAGCAGGTCGTCGGCGTGCAGGTGCGGGCCCGGAAACACCAGCTTGGCGCCAACCATGATCGAGATATACGGAATGCCCCACGAGTTGGCGTGGAACATCGGGGTGACCGGGAACACCACATCGTGATTGGACAGCGCGGACAGGTCCGGCAGGGCCGCGACCAGGGAATGCAGCACGGTGGAGCGGTGCGAATACACCACCCCCTTGGGCCGCCCGGTGGTGCCCGACGTGTAGCACATCGCGATCGGGTCGTTCTCGTCGTGCGGCACATAGTCGAACTCGGCCGGTGCATCGGCCAGCAGCTGTTCGTAATCGACGAACCCGGCGGGCACCGGCGCACCGCTGAACGGGAACACGATCACCTTCTCGAAGGAGTGCAGGGCCTTGAACTGCTCGTACAGCGGCAGCAGGATGTCGTCGATGATCAGGAATCGGTCTTCGGCGTGCCCGGCGATCCAGCCGATCTCGTCGGGCGACAGGCGCAGGTTCAGGGTGTGCATCACGCCGCCGGCCGCCGGAATGCCGAGGTAGCACTCCAGGTGGGCGTGATGGTTCCAGCACAGGGTCGCGACCCGGTCGCCCTTGCGCAGGCCGGCGGCCAGCAGCGCCGAGGCCAGCTGCCGGGTGCGCCGGTAGTAGTCGGCATAGGTGTGCCGGACATAGGACTTGTCGGGCAGGCGCGAGACGATCTCGGTGCGTGGGAACAGCTTGCCGGCACGCTCGAGGAAGTGGTTCAGCGACAGGGGAACGTGCTGCATCGTGGCGCGCATGGGTGTCTCCAGGAATCCGGGCAGGTTCGGGTGAAAGGAAGACCGGTGCTCGACGGTCGTGGGTTGGTCAGGCCATCAGCCAGTCGGCCATGGGGTGCACGGCGGACGCGTCGGGGTTGCCGCCCGCCAGATCGAATCCGTCGGGATGGTAGGCGCCCGTCGTGTCCGACGAATTGGTGATCCGATCGTCGTCGATCAGCTGCACCGCGACCGCGGCCACGCCGAGCCCAAGACCGCTCGAGGGGGCACTCAGGCGCAACTCGAACGACTCCGCACTCTCGCCGATGGCGTCGCCGCGGGCGGTCACGCTCAGGGTCTGGCGCGCTTGCCCCGGCGCGAAACTCAGGGTGCGCGAGAGCGACTCGTTGAATCCGCTGGCGGGCAGGTCGAGGTCGCTGGCCGGCGTCAGCAGCCCGATCGGCACGATCTGCAGAGTGACCGTCGCGCCCGCATCGAGCGCACCGCTGCGCACGACGGTGTAGGAGACCGATCCGCCGACCGCTTCGCCGCCTTCGAGCAGCTTCTCGGGCAGCGGCGTGGCAAAACCGACCAGGCCGCGTGCCAGCGCCGGCTGCGGTTCGGATGTCCGCGTCGCGACGATGCTGTAGCTGCCGGTCTGGTTGGCCAGCGCCGAGACGTCGACGAAGTACGAGCCGGCCGCGGAGACGGTGGCGTTCAGGCTGACCGTGCTGGCGCTCCCGCCATTGGCCGCCTGAGCCACCACCGTGCCCTGGGCGTTGCGCAGCGCGGCCACCGGCAGCACGCCACCGGCTTCGCCCTGGATCGTGAACGCATAGACGCCGGCATCCAGGCTGACCTGCAGCCAGTCGTGGTCACCGGCCGCCTCGAGCCGGCCGCCGGCACTTTGCCCGATCACGACACGGCCGGTGGTCTGGCCGGATTGCGGGTAGTCGTCGAGCACCGCTGCGCTCGAGGCGGTGAGGCTCAGCACATAGGAGCCGGTCGAATTGGCGGCCCCTTGCGGAGCGAAGTAGTAGGTGCCGCCGACCGAGGGCGTGAAGTCCAGCCTTGCCGAGCCGTTGCCGCCGCTGTTGTCGTCGGCCGCCACGAAGTCGGTGTCGCTTCGCCAGACCGTGAGCAGGGGGTCGGCCAGTCCGCTGGCGGACGCCGGCACCAGGCTGGCGACATAGCGGATGCCGGCGCTCAGCGTGGCGGCGAACCAGTCGGTGTCGCCGGCAGACTCGATCTGCCCGCCGGCCGATCCGCCTGGCGCCAGCCGTCCGGTGCTGGCGCTGGAAGCCGCGAAGTCGTCGCTGCTCTTGGCAAGGGCCGTTCCCGGGGCGTGGAACGAAATGCCTTCGTCGCGCCAGAAGCCCAGGCCGACCGCCGCGGTGCGCTCCTGCGGACTGGTCGTGTACAGGTAGGCGCCGTTGTTCAGATTGGCCAGCCGGTAGACCGGCAGCGCGCCGCCGGTGCCAGGCTCGGCCACCGAGAACGTCGACCCCTCGAATCGCATGTTGGGGTAGTTGGCGATCGTGGCATCGCGTTCGGCGGCGCTGCCGGTGTAGAAATATCCGCCATTGCTCAGATTGGCGAACCGGTAGACCGGCGAGCCCGCAGTCGGGTCGGCATAACGCTGGAATGCGATGCCCTCGGCGCGAAAATCGGGAAACCCCGCCAGGATCTGGGCGCGTTCGGCGGCGTTGCCGGTGAAGAAATACGCCCCGTTGGACACCTTGGCGAACCGGTAGACGGGCGCGACGTCGGTGCCGCCTCCGGCGGCGCTGCCGGCGCCATCGCCCAGGCCCGGATCGCCGCCATCGCCGGCCCCGCCGGCCCCGCCGTCGCCGCCACCGGCGATGTCGTCGGGGCCGCTGCCCTGGCCTTCCCCGCCGCCATCGTCATCGCGGATCGTGCCCGGCACCGTCGAGATCGCACCGGTCGCATTGCCGGCCGGCGCCACCAGCCGCAGACTGAAGCGTTCGTCGCCTTCGCCGAGGGCATCGCCCCGGATCGCCACCTGGAACACGGTCGAGGCGATGCCCGGCCCGAAGACCACCGGAATGGCGCCCAGCGACGGATCGAAGCCGCTCAGGGGGAGGTTGAAATCGGCGCTGTCGGTCTGGTCATGGACGATCTCGATCAGGGCGCTGGTGGTGCCGGTCGCCGAGCCTGCGCGCTGCACCGATACCGAGACCAGCCGGTCGCCACCGGTGCCCTCGACCTCGGTGATGCCGGTGGCTGCGAACGAGTAGGTGTTGGTGTAGACGCCGCGCGGCTCCGGGGCGGTCGAGACGAGGTAGGCGCCGGTCGTGCCGGCGAAAAAGGAGCCGACGTCGAGAAAGTACGTGCCGCTGACGGTGGGCGAGAAGACCACCAGCGCGTCGTTGGAGCCGCTGCTCTCGTCGTCGTTGGTGGCCACGACCTTGCCGTCGGGTCCGCGCACTCGCAGCACCGGATCGGGCAGGTCGATCGAACGCGCGCGAAACTGGTAGGCCGACCCCGCCGTCAGGTCGACCCGGTAGTAATCGACGTCCTGGGCGCTGGCGATCCGCCCGAGCTGCCACTCGTCGCCGGCCAGAGCGCGCGCGGTGCCCACGCCGCCGGCTGCGTCGGAATCGGCCTCGGCGCTGGTCAGCGCGCGCACCGTGTAGTTGCCCAGCGCCCCGCTGGCCGAGGTGACCTTCAGAAAGTAGTCGCCACTGGTGGCGATGTAGTACGGAATTCGCGCGCCCAGCCCCTCGCCGCGATCGTTGTCGCCCAGCAGCAGCCGGGTGCCGGTGGGATCGATCAGCTCGAGTGCGGGGTTGGCCAGGGCGGTGGCGGCGCCGGGTGCCGCCTCGAACTGGTAGAGGCTGCCGCCCTGCAGCGAAACCCGGAACCAGTCCTGATCGATGGCCCGTTCGATGCTGCCGGCCAGTGCGCGCTCGCGGCCCACGCTCAGGGCGCCGGGAGCGGCGCCGGGGGTGCCGCTCGAGCCGGTGAAGTCGTCGATCGGCTGCGGAGTGAGCCGGGTGCTCAGCGTGTAGGCGCCGGTGAGCGCGGCCGAGCGATTGGACGACTGGGCATCCAGAAAGAAGCTGCCGCTGACTCCCGGGGTGTAGACGATCTGCGAGGCGGTCGATGCGGCGCCGACGTTGTCGTTGAAGACCAGCTCGGTGCCCGCGGCATCGCGCAGGCGCAGCAGCGGATCGGCCAGGCCGCCACTGGCGGTGCCGGCCAGGTCGAACTGGTACTCGGTGCCCGCCGTCAGCGTGACGCGGAACCAGTCGCTGTCGGCTTCGTTTTCGATCGCGCCCGCCACGCTCGAGCCGATGGCGACCCCGCCGGTGGTGGCCGCGCTGCCCGCGAAATCGTCGGGGAAGTCGTCGTTGCGGATGACCGTCGAGGCCGAGCCGGTGCTGATCGAGGCCCCGGTGGGCGGCGGCGAAGGCAGCGCGATCACGACCGAGAAGGCCTCGTCGGATTCGACCGTGATGTCGCCCTGGATGGCGACCACGATGGTCTTGGCGAGCTCGTTGGCGGCGAAGCTCAAGACCCCGGAGGGCAGCACGCCCCCGAAAAAATCGCCGGCGCTGGCCTGGCTCGAAGTGACCTGCCAGTTGACGGTGGCCCGATCGGAGGTGTCGCCGGTGCGTGCCACCGTGAAGGTGGCGTTGGCCAGGCGCCCGGTGAAGCCTTCGTTCAGCGCCGCGGCGGCGGCGCTGACGGTATAGAACGACGGGCCGGGCGGAAACAGGGCGGCCGACATCACGTAGCTGCCGGTCAGGGCGCCCACGCCGCCGGCAGCCAGGTAATGCACGCCCGAATAGCTGGCGGTGTAGACCACTTCGGCGTTGTTGCCCTGGCCCGGCGCGTTGTCGCTGTACGCCAGGTCGAACAGGGTGCTGTCGTACAGGCCGAATTCCGGGTCGGAGAGCGGCCCGAGCGTGCCGCTGCGCAGGTTGAACTTGTACCGGAGTCCGGCGCTCAGGGTGATCGCGAACAGGTCGATGTCACCGGCCACTTCGATCTGCCCGGTGCTCGATCCGCCCACGGTGACGCGGCCGGTGGTGGCCGTGTTCGCGCTGTAGTCGTCAGCCATGCCGTGTCTCCGTCAGATTGCCCCGATGCCGAAGCGTCAATCTATCGCAAGCGCGGCGCGGCCGGCGAATCGGGCCCGTGCGCCCAGGGCCTCTTCGATGCGCAGGCACTCGTTCCACTTGGCCATGCGCTCGGAGCGGGCGAACGAACCGACCTTCAGCTGTCCGGCGTTCCAGCCGACCGCGAGATGGGCGATCGCCACGTCTTCGGTCTCGCCCGAACGTGCCGAGATCACCGTGGCCCAGCCGGCGCGCCGGGCGGCCGCCAGAGCGGCCCGAGTCTCGCTCACGGTGCCGGCCTGGTTGGGCTTGATCAGCGCACAGTTGCAGGCCGGCAATGCCGCGGCGTGGTCGATCCGGGCCGCGGCGGTCACCAGGTAGTCGTCGCCGATGATCTGCACCCGGTGCCCGAAACGCCGGGTGAACTCGACCATGCCCGCTTCGTCGTCTTCGGCCAGCGGGTCTTCGATCGAGACGATCGGATAGGCGTCCAGCCAGCCGCCCAGCAGGTCGATCAGCTGGGCTGTGTCGAGTTCGCGGGTTTCCAGTCCGAGCCGGTAGCGCCCGCCTTCGCCGAATTCGGATGCCGCGATGTCCAGCGAGATCGCCATGTCGCGCCCGGGATGCAGGCCGGCATGCTCGATGGCCCGCACGAGCATCCCGAGCGCTTCGTCGTTGGCCGCGAACACCGGCCAGTAGCCCCCTTCGTCGGCGACCCCCTGGCGCTTGCCCGCCGCCTGCATCAGCGCGCCCGCCGCGCCATACACTTCCGCGGTCATCTCGAGCGCCTGGGCGAAGCTCGCCGCGCCCAGCGGCATCACCATGAAATCCTGGATATCGACACGGCGCCCGGCATGCGCACCGCCGCCGAAGATCTGAATCTCGGGCAGCGGCAGGCTCACCGGATCGCCGGCGGCCAGATGCTGCCACAGCGGCAGACCACGCGCGGCGGCGGCGGCCTGCAGGACGGCCAGGCTGGTCGCCACGATCGCATTGCCGCCCAGCCGGGCCTTGGCCGGCGTGCCGTCGCGGGCGATCATCGCGGCGTCGATGCCGGCCTGGTCGGCGGCGTCCATGCCGCGCAGCAGGGCGGCGATCTCGCCGTTCACGCCGGCCACGGCCAGGGTCACATCGAGGCCGCCCAGACGAGTGCCGCCGTCGCGCAACTCGAGCGCCTCGCGCGAGCCCCGCGAGGCGCCGGCCGGCGCCATCGCGCGCCCGGTGCTGCCATCGGCCAGCGTCACCTCGGCTTCGAGCGTCGGGCGGCCGCGCGAGTCCCAGACGCGGCGCGCACGCAGCTGGGCGATCCGGGTGTCGGTCTGGCCGGGGGCGGTGAGCATGGCGGTCGGGCTTTCAGGAGGTGAGTGGGAGGCGAGGGTCAGGCAAGCCGCAGGCCCGCCACCAGGGCGGTCCGAACCTGGGCGATCGACTCGGGCGGGTGCAGCAGCAGCGCGCGGGCAACCTGGCGGACCGGATCGCGCTGCGATTCGAGGGTCAGGTATTCGACGGGCGATTTGCCGTCGATGCGGGCGAGCAGCAGCCCGGCCAGCAAGCGCGCGGTGCGCCGTTCCAGCGCCGCTGCCGGTTCCCAGTCGATGCCCTCGCGATATCGACGCAACAGGGCCTCGGCGGCGCTCAGGAACGCCGGAGCGGACTCGGGCCGCCAGGCGCACTTGAGCAGCAGGTGATTGAGCACGAAGGCGAGATCGAAGGCGGGGTCGCCGTACCAGGCGCATTCGGCATCGAGGATGATCGGTCCGGCGGGCCCGCAGAGGATGTTCTTGGGGCTGATGTCGCCGTGGACCAGGGCGAGGCGGGTGCCGGCGGTGGTGTCGATCAGGGCCTGCAGGGCGCTCGCGCAATCGGGATGGGCCCGTGCGGCGGCGCCCAGATACGGGTCCAGCCGCAGCGCGAAGAAGCTGGCGTCGTGCGCGAAGTCGGCAGCCAGGTCGGCCCGCCGGGCGGTGGATCGGTGCACGGCGGACAGCGCGCGCGCCACGTCGATCGCCACCGGGATGTCGACCTGGCCGGCCAGCAGATGGGTCTTCCAGACCGGATGGTCGCGAGGATCGAGATAGGCCATCGCGAAGGCGCGCGACAGGCGATCTTCGCCCAGGATGGCGGGCACGCTGTCGGGCACGATGCCGGCGGCCAGCCGCAACCAGGCCACTTCGGCCGTGTTGCGTTCGACCGGCGCCAGCCATTCGGCGGCAACCTTCAGGCGCGCCAGCGCGGACTTGATGCACACCGGCCCGCGGCGCGTATGCGCCAGCACGATCAGCGACGAGACGCCGCCGGTCAGAGGCTCCAGCGCCGGGGTTTCGCCGGGATCGATCAGCGTCATCCGGCGCAGCGCCGCCGTCAGGGTAAGGGCATCCGATTCGTCCAGGCTCATGGCCGTCCGATTCTCCCATGAGACGCAGGGGGCCCCGTGCGCGGGCGCCGTGCTTCGGCCACAATGCGGGTCCGCAGGCCCGACCGGGCCGACTCGCAACTGGACAATCGGAACCGCGCGCATGACATCTCACCATCTGCTGGTCCTCGGCAATCCCGCGGCCCGGCACCTGAAACTGCTCTCGCGCCTTCCGGCCGGCACCTCGGTCACGGTCACCTCCGACGCCGGCGTGGCCGCCGCTCAGGCGGCCCGCACCACCGCCGTCCTGTGCGACATGGGGCAGGCCGATGTCCTCGAGGGCCTGCTCGGCCAGGCGCCGCAACTGCGCTGGGTGCATTCGCTGTCGGCCGGCGTCGAGACGCTGCTGTTCCCCGGCATGCTCGCGCACCCGCTCACGCTGACCAACGGCCGCGGCATGTTCAAGCGCGCGCTGGCCGAATTCGTGATCGCCGGCTGCCTCTTCTTCGCCAAGGACATGCGCCGTCTGCGCGCCAGCCAGGCCAAGGGTGCCTGGGACCCGTTCTACATGCAGGAACTGCACGGGCGCACGCTGGCCATCGTCGGCTACGGCGAGATCGGCCGGGCCGCGGCCGGGCTGGCCAAGGCCTTCGGCATGCGGGTGCTGGCGTATCGGCGCCGTCCCGAATTGTCCCGCGCCGACCCGCTGGTCGACCGCGTCTATGGACACGGCGAGCTGCCCGAGATGATCGCGCAGGCCGACTATCTCTGCGCCGCGGCGCCCAATGTGCCGAGCGCGACCGGGCTGATCGGCGCGCCCGAGTTCGCGGCCATGAAGCCCGGCGTGGTGATCATCAACGTCGGGCGCGGCCCCACCATCGTCGAGTCCGAGCTGGTTGCCGCGCTGCAAAGCGGACGTATCCGGGGCGCGGCGCTCGATGTGTTCGATACCGAGCCGCTGCCGGCCGGCCACCCGCTTTACACCCTCGACAATGTGCTGATGTCGCCGCACTGCGCCGACCGGGTCGAAGGCTGGCTGGACACCGCCATGAGCGTATTCCTCGAGAACTACGACCACTATGTCGCCGGCCGACCGCTGCTCAACGTGGTCGACAAGCAGGCGGGCTACTGATGCCGGGGCCATCCGCACCCGGCACGGCCGCCGGCGGCATGCGCCTGCGCGGCACGGTCGCGATGGTCACCGGGGCCAGCCGGGGCATCGGGCGGGCCATCGCGCAGGCCCTGGCCGCCGAAGGCGCGGACCTCTGCCTGGTGGCCACCTCGCGCGAAGGGCTGGCCGACGTGATGGCCGCGATCTCCGGCACACCCGGGCAAAAGCTCGCCCTGGGCTTCGATGTCGCCGATCGCACCGCCTGCCAGGCTGCGGTGGCGCAGTGCGTCGACCGGTTCGGGCGCCTGGATGCGCTGGTGAACAACGCCGGCATCTACCTGGCCAAGACCTTCCTCGAATACGAACCGGCCGACTTCCAGCGCCTGCTCGACGTCAACCTGTTCGGCGTCATCCACCTCACCCAGGCGGCCCTGCCGGGCATGCTCGAGCGCGGGTATGGTCGCATCGTCAACATCGCCTCGACCGCGGGCAAATGGGGCTCGCGCAACCAGAGCGCCTACAACGTCAGCAAACATGCCGTGGTCGGGCTCACGCGCTGCGTGGCGCTGGAGACCGCGGCGCGCGGCGTGACGGTCAACGCGATCTGCCCGGGCTTCATCGACACCGACATGCTGGTCGATCTGAAGCGCGACGCGGCCACCAAGGGTGTGGCCGATCCCGACGCGGTTTTTGCGGCCCTGATCAACCAGCGAGTGCCGATGGCGCGCGCGCTGCGAGCCGATGAAATCGCCGGCATGGCGGTCTACCTCGCCTCGCCGCAGGCCAGCGGCCTGACCGGGCAGTCGATCCTGATCGACGGCGGCATGATCACCGCCTGAACCGACCCGAGCCCGCCCCATCATGCGAGACCTGCGGATCAAGACCACCACCTTCCTGGCCAATCTGCCGATGTTCCAGCAGCTGGCGCCCGATGACCTCGAGCGCATCGCCAGGGGCACGACCGAACTTCGCCTGCCCAAGGGCAAGGTGGTCTTCCAGCGCGGCGACCCCTGCGTCGGATTCCATGCGCTGGTCTACGGCCAGGTGAAGCTGGGATTCGTCTCGCCGCAGGGGGCCGAGAAGGTGGTCGAGATCATCCATCCGGGCCAGAGTTTCGGCGAGGCGCTGATGTTCACCGACCGGCCCTACGTGGTGTTCGCGCAGTGCCTGGCCGACTCGCTGATGCTGCACATCGACAAGGCGACGATCGATGCCGAGATCGAACGCGACCCGCGCCTGGCGCGGCGCATGATCGCAGGCCTGTCGATGCGCCTGCACGGCCTGATCCAGGACGTCGAGGCCTATTCGCTGCGCTCGGGCATGCAGCGGGTGATCGGTTACCTGCTTCGCGACATCGACGAACACGCCGATCCCACCGCGCCGCTGCGCATCCAGCTGGCCACCCAGAAGGGCGTGATCGCCTCGCGGCTGAATCTCACGCCCGAGCATTTTTCACGGGTGTTGAGCGAACTCGCGCAGGAAGGCCTGATCGAGGTGCACGGCTCCGAGATCCAGATCCTCGATCCGGTGCGCATCCGCGGCTTTCTGACCTGACCCGACCCGACGCGGTCGATCCGGGTGGTCTCAGAGCAATCCCAGCCAGACCGGCAGCGCCAGCACCGAGCCCAGCGTCGACACGGTGATCAGGAAGGCCACGAAGCGGCCGTCGCCGCCCATGCGGTTGGCCAGCACGTAGGCCGCCGGTGCCGTGGGCATCGCGGCGAACATCACCACGATGGTCGTGGCCAGCGGCGCCAGCTGCAAGACCCGCGCCATCAGCAGCGCGGTGGCCGGCATCGCCACCAGCTTGCCGAACGTGAACCACACCGTCAGGCGTCGCGCGCTGCGCACCAGGGCCGGTTCGGTGTCGGGATCGCGCTGCAGCCGCAGGCCTGCGCCCACGCACAACAGGCCCAGGGCCAGCGACGCGTGCCCCATGCGCTGCAGGGTCGCATCGACCGGCTCGGGCACCTTCAGTCCCAGGATCTGGCTGAGCAGACCGGCGAGCGTGGCCAGCACCAGCGGATTGCGCACCAGAGCCTTCCAGACGCTGCCCCCGCCATGGCGGGCCAGCGGATACACCGCCGCGGTGTTGGCGATCGGCACGATGAAACCGGTGATCAGCGCCGCCAGCGCCAGGCCCGGCGCTTCGCCGATGCGCGAGGCCAGGGCCAGCGTGATGTACGAATTGAACCGGAAGCCGCATTGGGCGCCCGAGGCGAACTGGCGTGAGTCGGGCCGCAGCAGCCAGCGCGCGCTGTAGCTGAGCAGGATGCCCATCGCCAGCGCGCTGTAGGCTGTCGCGATCATCGGTGCGGCCTGCGCCGCCGACAGCGTGGCCCGGCTGATCGAGCCGAACAGCAGCGCCGGAAACAGCACGTAGTAGACGAGGCCTTCGGTGCCCTCCCAGAAAGCGGCCGGCAGCCGGCCCGATCGGTAGATCAGCCAGCCGATCGCGATCAGGGCAAGGTCCGGAAAGAGGAGGGAGGCGATGTGCATGGCAGGGGCGAAGTGTAGTGGTTCACCGGTTGTTTGTCGGGCACGATTCGAGCCCGGCGAACGCCCTGGGGCAGGCAGAATGCGAAGTTCATGAAACCGATCCGTTCGGGTGCCGGCGCACCCCGGTCCGGGCCGGGCCAGCCGGCCGGCGAGCCCTTGCGCGCCGATGACGACTCGGGCATTGCCCGCTTCTGCGAGGCGCTGCTGCTCGAGGATGGCCTGTCGGCCAACACCTTGTCGGCGTACCGGCGCGACCTGGAGGGGCTGTCGCGCTGGCTGGCCGCGGGCGGCAGGGGCCCGCTCGCACTGGCCGGCACCGGCGAGCTGCAGGCCTATATCGCGTTCCGGTTTCCGGCCTCGAAGGCCAGCAGCGGCAACCGCCGCCTGACCGTGTTCCGCCGGTTCTTCCGGTATCAGGTGCGCCAGGGGCACCGGGCCGACGATCCGACGCTGCCGGTGCGCTCGGCGCGCCAGCCCTTGCGCTTTCCGAAGACCTTGTCCGAGCAGCAGGTCGAGTCCCTGCTCAAGGCGCCCGATCCCGATACCGCGCTGGGCCTGCGCGATCGGGCCATGCTCGAGACGCTGTATGCCAGCGGCCTGCGGGTGAGCGAGCTGGTCAACCTCGCCGGGGTGCAGGTCGGGCTGAACGAAGGCGTGGTGCGCGTGATCGGCAAGGGCGACAAGGAGCGCCTGGTCCCTCTGGGACAGGAGGCCCAGCACTGGATCACCCGGTACCTGCGCGAAGCCCGGCAGGCGCTGCTGGACGGACAGGCCAGCGACGCGCTGTTCGTGACCCGGCGCGGCGGTGCGATGACGCGGCAGATGTTCTGGAAGCTGATCAAGGCCCATGCGGTGCGTGCCGGCATCGTCGCGCCGCTGTCTCCGCACACGCTGCGCCATGCCTTTGCCACGCATCTGCTCAATCACGGTGCCGACCTGCGGGTCGTCCAGCTGCTGCTCGGCCACGCCGACATCTCCACCACGCAGATCTACACGCACGTGGCGCGCGAGCGCCTGAAGCAGCTGCACGCGCGGCATCACCCGCGCGGCTGAAGCCCTTGCCGGATGGACGGCCTCAATGGGGAAGGGCGCTCTTGTCCGGCGGGTTCAAGCGTCGCGATGCCGCGCTAAACTTCGTGCTGTCTCCCGGAACGGCGGGGGTGGTTCAGTCTGGCAGAAAGTCCAAGGTATGAAGTTTTGCGTCTTCGGGTTGGGAGCCATCGGCGGGTTCGTGGCCGCGCGGCTGGCCTTGGCCGGCCAGCCGGTGTCGGCGCTCGCGCGTGGCGCGACACTCGCCGCGGTTCGCGAACACGGTCTGCGTCTGTTCAGCCAGGGCGTCGAACAGTCGGTGCGTATCGAGGTCAGCGATTCGCCCGCTGCGCTGGCCGGCGCCGATGTCGTCGTGCTGGCGGTCAAGACCACGGCGCTGCCCGCGGTGGCACGCACCATCGCACCGATGCTCGGTCCCGACACCGTGGTGCTGTCGGCCATGAACGGCGTGCCCTGGTGGTTCTTCCACGGCCTGGGTGAACGCTGGCGCGACACCCGCCTGGCGGCCACCGATCCCGATGGCGCATTGGTCAGCGCCATCGCGCCCGAACGGGTGCTGGGCTGTGTCGTCCACATGGCCGCCTCGTGCCCGCAGCCCGGGGTGGTGCGGCACGCCTTTGGCGACCGGTTCATCGTCGGCGAGCCCGGTGGCGCCAGCACGCCGCGACTGGCGGCCGTGGCGGCAGCCCTGGGCGCGGCCGGGCTGCAGGTCGAGGTCGACCCCCGCATCGAACTGGCCGTGTGGCTCAAGCTGTGGGGCAACATGACCATGAATCCCCTGTCCGCGGTCACCGGCGTCACGATGGACCGCATCCTCGACGATCCGCAGCTCTACCGGTTCGTGTGCACCGCGATGACCGAGGCGGCCGCCGTCGGCGAGCACTTCGGCCTGCCGATCACCATGACACCCGACGAACGCAATGTCGTCACCCGCAAGCTGGGCGCCGTCAAGACCTCGATGCTGCAGGATGTCGAGGCCGGCCGGCCGATCGAGCTCGACGCGCTGGTCGGCTCGGTGGCCGAGATGGCGCGCCTGGCCGGCGTGGCCGTCCCGTCGATCGATGCGCTGCTCGGCCTCGCCCGCGTGTTCGCGCAGGGCCGCGGCCTGTACGCCGGCGCCTGAAGGCCGCAAGCGCCATGGCCAAGCATGTCTCCGAGACCCCGGCCACGCAATGGCTCAAGCGCCGCAAGATCGGCTTCGGCGAACATGTCTACACCTATGTCGAGCATGGCGGCACGGCCGAGTCCGCGCTTCAGCTCGGGGTCGACGAGCACTGCGTGATCAAGACGCTGGTCATGCAGGACGAGGCCGCGCGCCCGCTGATCGTGCTGATGCATGGCGACTGCACCGTGTCGACCAAGAATCTGGCGCGCGCCATCGGCTGCAAGTCGGTCGAGCCCTGTTCGCCCGAGGTCGCGCAGCGCCATTCCGGCTACCAGGTCGGCGGCACCTCACCCTTTGGCACCCGCAAGGTGATGCCGGTCTACGTCGAGGCCAGCGTGCTGGCCTGTGATCGGATCTACATCAACGGCGGGCGCCGCGGCTATCTGGTCTCGATCGCACCCGATGTGCTCGCCACCCAGCTCGAGGCCCGGGCCGTGACTTGCGCCCTGCCGACTTCCTGAGGATATTCTCCAGCATGTCTCTTATCGCCAGCCTTTGCGCGGTCGTCTGTTCCTACCTGATCGGGTCGATCTCCTTCGCGGTGGTCGTGAGCCGGGTCATGGGCATGGCCGATCCGCGCTCCTACGGGTCGGGCAATCCCGGCGCGACCAACGTGCTGCGCAGCGGCAACAAGACCGCGGCGATCCTCACGCTGCTGGGCGACCTGCTCAAGGGTCTGGTCGCCGTGCTGGCCGTGAAATGGCTGGCTGCGCGCTGGGGCTATGGCGATGGCACGGTGGCGATGGCGGCGCTGGCGGTCTTCGCGGGCCATCTGTTTCCGGTGTTCCATCGATTCCAGGGCGGCAAGGGCGTGGCGACCGCGGCCGGCGTGCTGATGGCGATCCACCCGGCGGTCGGTGGCGCGACCCTGCTGACCTGGCTGATCATCGCGTTCTTCTTTCGGCTGTCCTCGCTGGCCGCGCTGGTCAGCGCGGTGTTCGCGCCCCTGTGGTACGGGCTGCTGTTCGGTGTCGATGCCATCGCGATGGCCATCGCACTGATGAGCGCGCTGCTGATCTGGCGGCACCGCGCGAACATCGCCAACCTGATGGCCGGGCGCGAAAGCCGCATCGGCCAGAAGAAGGCTTAGAGGCTGTCGCCATGACGCCCGCGTCCCTGCGCCTGGGCGTCGACCTGGGCGGCACCAAGATCGAGATCGCGGCCCTCGGGCCCGAGGGCGCGCTGCTGGCGCGTCGCCGGGTGCCCGCGCCGCAGGGCAGCTACGTCGCCACCGTGCAGGCCATCGTCGAACTGGTCGAAGGGCTCGAGGCCGAGCTCGGTGCGCGCGGCACGCTCGGCATGGGCATCCCGGGTGCGCTGTCGCCGGCCACCGGCCTGGTGCGCAATGCCAACTCGGTCTGGCTGATCGGGCAGCCCCTGCGCGAGGACCTCGAACGCCGGCTCGGACGCGAACTGCGCATCGAAAACGACGCCAACTGCTTTGCGATCGCCGAGGCGCAAGACGGCGCCGGCGCCGGCTTCCCGACCGTGTTCGGCGTCATCCTGGGCACCGGCTGCGGCGCCGGTCTGGTCGTCAATGGCGCCGTGCTGCGCGGGGCCAACGCCATCGCCGGCGAGTGGGGGCACAATCCGCTGCCCCTGTTCGCGGCCATCGACACCGCCACCGGCCGCGCCAACCCGGAATGGCCGGGCGAGGCCTGCTACTGCGGTCATCGCGGCTGCCTCGAAACCTGGCTCTCGGGCCCGGCACTGGCGCGCACGGCAGGCCGCACCGACCGCGATTCGGCCGCGGTCGTCGCCGCAGCGGCGGCGGGCGAACCGCGCGCAGCCGCCGCCATGGCCGACTACATCGACCGCCTGGCGCGCGCACTGGCCAGCGTGATCAATTGCTTCGATCCGCATGCCATTGTGCTGGGCGGTGGCCTGTCGAATGCCGATGTCCTTTACGAACAGGTGCCGGCCCGCTGGACGCGCTATGTGTTTGCCGATTCGGTCGGCACACGGTTGCTGCGCAACCGCATGGGCGATTCGGCCGGTGTGTTCGGCGCGGCCAGGCTGTGGCCGGGCTGACTCCAAACGGCCCGGCTGCACCACACGGCCCGGCTGCACCAAACGTCCCGGCTGCACCAAACGGCCCGGCTTCGCTGCCCGCCCCGCGGGCCCGCCGAAGCCGAACCGATCCGGCTGGCAGGCCGGTGCCTTCGAGCTCCGCCCTGACTCAGCAGCCGGCCGCCTCGAGTTCGTGCAGCGGCCAGCGCGGGCGCACCGAAAATCCGGTGACGTCGGTTGTGCCGGCCGATCCTGCTGCCAGGCGCAGCGCGCCGGCGAAGGCGATCATGGCGCCGTTGTCGGTGCACAGCGCGGGCTCGGGGAAGTACACCTGAAGGCGCCCCTTGGCGCTGGCCTGCCCGAGCGCATCGCGCAGCCGCTGGTTGGCGCTGACTCCGCCAGCGATCACCAGGCGCGTCAGCCCGGTGCTGCGCACCGCTGCCAGGCACTTGGCCACCAGCACGTCGACGATGGCCGACTGCAGTTCGCAGGCCAGGTCGGCACGGGCCTGCTCGTCGGCCAGCCCTTTGCGCACGGCGGTGAGCACCGCGGTCTTCAGCCCGCTGAAGCTGAATTCGAGATCGCCGGAATGCAGCAGCGGCCGGGGCAGGGCGCAGGCGCCGGGCCGCCCGCGCGCCGCGAGCGCGGCGATCGCCGGCCCGCCCGGGTAGCCCAGTCCCAGCAGCTTGGCACTCTTGTCGAAGGCTTCGCCGGCGGCATCGTCCAGCGTGTCGCCCAGCAAGGTGTAGCGGCCCACGCCATCGACCCGCATCAGCTGGGTATGTCCGCCCGACACCAGCAGCGCGACGAACGGGAATGACGGCGGGCTCGCTGACAGCAGCGGCGAGAGCAGGTGGCCCTCGAGGTGGTGGATGCCGATCAGGGGACGCTGCAGCGCGGCCGCCAGGCCGGTGGCCACCGCGGCGCCGACCAGCAGGGCGCCGGCCAGGCCGGGCCCCTGGGTGAAGGCGATCGCGTCGATGTCCGCCAGTGCCAGGCCGGCGTCCTGCAGTGCATGGCGGGTGAGGGGCAGCACTCGCCGGATGTGATCGCGCGAGGCCAGTTCCGGCACCACGCCGCCGAAGCGTTCGTGCATCGCGACCTGCGAATGCAGGCCCTGGGCGAGCAGGCCGCGCTCGGGGCTATAGAGCGCGACCCCGGTTTCGTCGCAGGAGGTTTCGATTCCCAGAACAATCATGCTGCGGATCAGAGCCTCTGTTCACCCGTCGGGACGGTGTGCGGCCGCGGCAACGCAGGCGGCAAACGATTGAAATGGGAAATATTTACAATTAGAATGGCGGCATCGCCAGAAAGTGATTGTGCCTGACTCGTCCCTGCCTCCCGCCGCGAGCGCTGATCCCAAGCCCGAAGATCTCGTGCTGGCGGCTGTCGCACAAATCCTGCGGCCCCTGGTCGGCCTGCTGCTGGCCCATGACGTCAAGTACGGCAGCCTGGTCGAGCTCACCAAGCGGCTGATGGTCGAGGGTGCCCGCGAGCGGGTACCGGGCGCCGGCGGCGAACGCGCGGTCAGCCGCGTCAGCGTGGCCACCGGCATCCACCGCAAGGAGGTCAAGCGCCTGCTCGAGACCCCGGGCGAGGAGGCGCCGCTGGCGGGTCGGTCGCTGGCCGCCGAGGCCTTCACCCGATGGGTCACCGACCCCCGTTTCCACGATGACCGCGGGCGGCCGGCGCCCCTGCCCCGGCAGACGGGCGACGCCGCCGCCGAGTCGTTCGAGACCCTGGCGCGCAGCGTCAGCCGCGACGTGCACCCGCGCACCCTGCTCGAGGAGCTGCTGCGCCTGCGGATGGTCTCGCTGGTCGGCGAGCGCGTCGCGATCACCACCGATGCCTTCGTGCCGGCGGCCGAGCAGGGCGAAATCCTGCGTTTTCTGGCCGACAACCTGCACGATCACGTCGCCGCGGCGGTCACCAATGTGGAAGGCGGGGCCGACCGCTTTCTGGAGCAGGCGCTGTTTGCCGACGAACTCCACCCCGAGTCGGTCGTGCAGATCGAACGGCTCGCGCGCCAGCACTGGCAGCGGCTGCTGCGCGAGCTCACCCCGCAATTGCAGGCCATGGTCGACACGGACCGGGCCGATCCGAAGACGGCCGATGCGCGGGTCCGAATCGGGATGTACTCCTACAGCGCCCCCATGAACCCGGCGCGGGAGCACACGCCCGCGCCCGCATCGGCCGCTCCCCCGCTGCGCGGACGAAGACGAAAGACACCCGAATGACGAGCACAACGCTGCTTTCCCGCTGGCGCGCGCTGGTGGCACTCCTGGTTCTGGCGCTCCAGGCAGCCAGCTGCGGCGGTGGCGCCGATCTGCTGGCCGGCGTCGGCAGCGGCGGCACCGGCGGGGGCACCACCACCGATTCGTTCAGCCTGGGCGCCATCCGGGGCTTCGGTTCGGTGATCGTCAATGGCGTGCGTTACGACGACACGACCGCGGCGATCACCTCGGACGACGGCCTCACGCTCTCCCGCGACGCCCTGCGCCTGTCGATGGTGGTCGAGGTCAGCGGCCCGGTGGACAGCGCCGGCACCGACGGCGTGGCCACCCGGATCCGCGTGGTCAGCGAAGCGCGGGGCGTGGTGCAGAGCGTCAGCCCCACCGCCGGCCAGTTCGTCGTGCTCGGCGTGCCGGTCCAGGTATCGGCGGCGACCGTGTTCGACGGCGTGGGCTCGCTGGCGGGACTGGCGCCCGGGCAGTCTGTCGAGGTTTATGGCTTCTTCGATCGGGCCAGCCGGTCGCTGTCCGCGACGCGGGTTGAGCTGCGCACCGAGGCGCTGTCGCGCTACAAGGTGCACGGTTTGGTCGGCACGGTCGATCCGCGCAGCCGCAGCTTCCTGTTCGGCGGTCTGGTGGTGGACTACAGTGCCGCGCTCCAGGTCGGACTGGGCGCCGGCCCGGCGCCAGGGGTCGAGGTTCGAGTGTCGGCGGCCGCGGCGCCGGCGACCGACGGCGTCTGGCGGGTCGATCGCATCGAGGCCGTGCAGGCGCCCGACTATGGCGGCGCCGGCAAGGTCAGGATCGAAGGTCCGGTCAACAGCTTCGGGTCGGCCGCCGGGTTCTACCTGGGCGGCGTGCGCGCTGATGCCAGCGGCGCCCAGTTCCAGACCGGCAGCGCGGCCGGCTTGGGCGAGGGCGCGCGGGTCGTCATGGAAGGCCGGATCGAGGACGGCGTGTTCAAGGTGTCCCGGGTCGAGTACGACCGCAGCACGGTCGAGGCGCCCGAATTCGAGGTCCGTGGCGCCGTCGACCGGGTCACTGGCGCGGGCCAGTTCGTCTTGCGCAATACCGTCGTCGATGCCTCGGCGGCGGCCCTGGACGGCGGCACGCTGGCCGACCTGCGCGTCGGACGCCGGATCGAGGCGCGTGGCCAGATCAACGGCGGCGTGCTGCGCGCCACCCGTCTGAAGTTCGAGGACTGAGACCTGAGCGCGCGGACCGGTTGCCTGCCGGCCCGCGACGCAGTCCCTGCTGAACGGCGCTAGAACCCGATCCGCTGGCGGCGCATGCTGCGCTCGGTGGGCAGGTCGGCCGTCTGCACCTCGTGCCGGCGGGCCAGCTTGGCGTTGCCGAAAGCGCCGATCAGCGTGCGCCGCATCTCGCGCGGCGCCACGCTGGCCAGGCGGTCGGCCACCGAGTCGTCCAGCACCTCCGGAAACGCCGCGCCCCAGGCGTGCGCATCGCGGATCTCCCGGTACAGGTTCTGGGCAATGCGGCGGGCGCCCTCGAAGTCCGGTGCCGGCACCTCGTAGACGTTCATCCGGTTCAGGATGGGTTCCGGGATGCGGGCCGCGTCGTTCGCGGTGGCCACCCAGACGATGTCCGAACAATCCAGCGGAACTTCGGCGAATTCGTCGACGAATTCACGCGCGGTCTGCTGCTCGAGCAGCGAATACAGCGCTCCCAGCGGGTCGTACTGGCTGTCGCCGCCGGCCTTGTCGATCTCGTCCAGCACCATCACCGGATTGGCGTAGTCGCCGTTGACCAGGGTGTCGAAGACCTTGCCGCTGCGCGCATTCTTCCACTGCGACGACGCGCCCGAGAGCACCCAGCCGGCGGTCAGGGAGCTCATCGACACGAAGCCGTAGCCGGTTCCCAGCAGGTTGGACAGCCGGCGTGCGAAATGGGTCTTGCCGATGCCGGGATCGCCCAGCAGCAGCATCGGCGAGAGTTCCAGCGGGTCCTGGGTTTCCAGGCACAGCGCGAGCTGCTTGCGCAGATCGTCCAGGACTGCGCCAAAATTGGGCAGTTCCTGCTCCATGGTGTCGAAATCGGGCATGGCGCCGGGTTTCACGCAGAACCGCTCGCCGCCGGTGCGCAGCATCTTTTCGTAGACGCTGCGCAGGGCCTCGTTGGCGTTGGCGGGCAGCTCGTCGAGGGCAGCCTCGATGCGGCTGGTCGAGTAGACCTTCTTGAATCCCGCGATCGCGATCAGCGATGCGAGGCTGGGCGCCGGGGCGCCATCGGTGGAAGGAACAGGCATGGAATCCAACCTCGCGAAAGACCGTGTAGTCCAACTGTATTCAAGATCCGGGCCAGGGACAGCTGCAAAGAGGGGGTATTCCATCAGGCCGATCACCGTGATATATTCGCGGGCTTCGTCAATGGGGATGAACCTGATGTTTCATCCACGCCCCGGTCGCCTCAGGCGCGGGGGAGGTGCCGCGGCCATCGCCGCAGCCAATGCCACCTGACGAAAATCGCAGCGAGAGGAGGTGATTCATATGCCGACCATCAGGGTCAAAGAGAACGAACCGTTCGACGTTGCGTTGCGCCGCTTCAAGCGCACCATCGAAAAAACCGGGATCATCACCGAACTTCGCGCCCGCGAGTTCTACGAGAAGCCCACCTCTGAGCGCAAGCGCAAGAAGGCGGCTGCCGTCAAGCGTCACTTCAAACGTCTGCGCAGCCAGATGCTGCCCAAGAAGATGTACTGAGCACGGCTCGGTCCATCGGCCAAGGCCCGCGACGCTGACGCTCGCGGGCCTTTTTCGTTCCAGGAGTGCCCGAGATGACCCTCAAAGACCGGATCAACGAAGACATGAAGGCCGCCATGAAGGCGCGCCAGGCCGATCGCCTGTCGGCGATCCGCATGCTGATGGCCGCCATCAAGCAGCGTGAAGTCGACGAGCGCATCGTCGCCGACGATGCCCTGATCGTGAGTCTCACCGACAAGCTGATCAAGCAGCGCAAGGACTCGCTCGGCCAGTTCGAGCAGGCCGGCCGCCAGGATCTGGCCGACAAGGAGCGCGCCGAGATCGAGGTGCTGTCCGTCTACCTGCCGCAGCAGGCCGATCCGGCCGAGATCGCCGCGGCCATCGACGCCGCGCTGGCCCAGACCGGTGCCGCCGGTCCCCAGGACATGGGCAAGGTCATGGCGGTGTTGAAGCCGCTGCTGGCCGGGCGCACCGATCTGTCGGCGGTGTCGGGCCAGGTCAAGGCACGGCTGGCCAGGTGAGCTCGGGCAGGCGCATCACGGATGTCGCCATGGATCGCCAAGGCCTCATAAACTGATGGTGTGATCCCTCAGGCGTTCATCCAGGAACTGCTGGCCCGCACCGACATCGTCGATGTGGTGGGTCAGCACGTGAAGCTGCGCAAGGCCGGCGCCAATCTGCTGGGCCTTTGCCCGTTCCATGGCGAAAAATCGCCGTCGTTCACCGTCAGCCCGGCCAAGCAGTTCTATCACTGCTTCGGATGCGGCGCGCATGGCTCGGCGCTCGGGTTCCTGATGGAGCACACCGGCGTGTCGTATGTCGAGGCGATCGGCGATCTGGCCCGGGCGGCCGGTCTCACCGTTCCGCAGGAATCGGGACGCGACTCGGGCAGTGCGCGGGTCGCGCCCGATCTGTTCGAGCTGATGCAGGCAGCCGCCGATTTTTATCGGCTGCGCCTGAAAGAATCGCCGCGCGCCATCGACTATCTCAAAGGACGGGGTTTGTCGGGACGTACCGCGGCCCGGTTCGCCATCGGCTACGCGCCCGAAGGGTGGCGCGGGCTGCAGGCCGCGGTGCCCGACTACCACGCGCCCGGATTGCTGAGCGCAGGCCTGGTGATCGAACCCGAACCCGAGGAGAGCCGTGAACCCCAGGATGGCAGCCGCGGCGCGGGCAGCGTCGCCCCGGGCGCGACCGCCCGCAAGCGATACGACCGCTTCCGCGACCGGATCATGTTTCCGATCCGCAACCCGCGCGGCCAGATCATCGGCTTTGGCGGCAGGGTCCTGGGCGCCGGCGAGCCGAAGTACCTGAATTCGCCCGAAACCCCACTGTTCTCCAAGGGACGCGAGCTGTATGGCTTGTTCGAAGGACGCGAGGCGATGCGCGCCACCAATTGCGCCATCGTCGTCGAAGGCTACATGGACGTGGTGATGCTGGCCCAGCACGGCGTGGGCAATGCAGTGGCCACGCTGGGCACCGCCACCACCGGCGAGCACATCCGCAAGCTGCTGCGGGTGGTCGACCGGGTGGTGTTCTCGTTCGATGGCGACTCCGCCGGGCGCAAGGCGGCCTGGCGCGCGCTGGAGGCCTGCCTCGCCCATGCGCAGGACACCAAGCGTCTCGAATTCCTGTTCCTGCCACCCGAGCACGATCCCGACAGCTTCGTGCGCGAACACGGCGCGGCCGGATTCGAAGCCAGGCTGGCCACCGCCATGCCGCTGTCCGACCTGCTGGTCCAGGAGCTGTCCGCCCAGGTCGACCTGGAAGAGTCCGAGGGGCGGGCGCGGCTGCTGTCGCTGGCCCGGCCGCTGATGCGCCAGCTGCCCCAGGAGGCATTGCGCCTGCAGCTGGTGCACCGGATCGCCGAACTGGGCCGGATCACCGCGCCCGAGTTCGAAGGTTTCCTGGCCGCCGGCGACGGCGGGCCGGCACGGAGGGCCGAGTCAGGCGGCTGGGCGCGCGCCGAGCCCGGCCACCGTGCCGACGAAGGCGGGGGCGACCCCGACTGGGAGGCGCGCCGCGGCGCGGACGAGGGCGGCCGCTACGGCGAAGGCGCAGCCTCCGGCGACGGCTGGCGGGGCGGCGGCGGGCGCGCCGGCCAGGGCGGGCGGGGCGGGGGCAACTGGCGCAGCGGGCAGGCCGGGCGTGGCGCGGATGGCTGGCGCGGACGCGGCGGCGGCCCGGGCGGCGAGGGCTGGCGCGAGGGTGGGGGCTGGCGCGAGGGCGGCAGCTCCGGACGGGCCGGTGCCCTGCGCGCGCGCGCCGCGCCGCCCGACCTCGACCGACGCGCCCATCTGCTGGCGGCGCTGCATCCCGGCCTGGCGGCCCAGATCAGCGATCACAGCCTGCTGCCCGAGGGCCTGGCGCGCTGGCTCGATGCCCTGGCCGAGCTGCCGGCCGGGTCGTCGTTCGCGTCCGTCTGCGAAACGCTGCGCGGTGCGCACCAGGCCCTGGTGAGCGAGCTCGAGGCGGCGGCGATCGGAGACCGCAATGAACTGGCCGAGATGAGCTTCGACGAGGCTCGGGCCGAGTTCGAAGGGGCGCTGGCCCAGCTGCGCGACCGTCGGATCAAGGTTCAGATGGACGCCCTGGCCGCCCAGGGACTGGATGCGCCCGGGGTTCGGGAGGAGTATCAACGACTTGTGGCGCTCAGATCCAGGGGCTGATAAAATAGAAGGTTCCCCGTTTTCGGGCGGGGAGGCGCGAGTGCGCAATCCAGCGCGGAGGTTTTGCCGTGGGTATCAGGAAATCAAGCGTGGCCAAGACAACTACCCTTAAGTCAGCAAGTGTCAAATCGGCCGCCGCCAAGACGGCTGCTCGCAAAGCCGGCGCAAAAACCGTGTCGGCCAGGTCGGCTGTGTCGGTCGCGTCGGCAAAATCGGCCAAACCCCATTCGTCGGCCAAGACGGCCAGTGCCCAGGCGGCCACGGCCAAGCGGCCGGCCGCCAAGGCCACTGCCCAGCCCGCAGCCCGCGCTGCGGCCAAGCCGGGCGCCAAGACCGCCCTGAAAGTCGTGCCGCGCGTGGCCGGCAAAGCGTCGGCCGGCAAGGCCGCCGAGAGCAAAGCGAGCGTGAGCGCCTCGGTCAAGGCGTCGCCCAAACCCGCGGGCCTGGCCGAAGCCAAGGCCGGCGCCGCCAAGGCGGCCGTCTCGACCAAGGCCAAGTCCGTGGCGATCGACACCGACCCGTCGACCGCCAAGCCGGCCCGCGCCGGCAAAGGCGATCTACTCGCCCAAGGGGTGGCCGAGGCGGCCCCGATGCCCCGCGCGGCCGCCAAGGCCGGTGCCGCGGCCAAGAAAACCGCGCGTGGCGCAGCCAAGGAAGCATCGCCCCCGATGGACGCCGATGTCGACGACATGGTCGATGACCCGGTCGCGACTTTCGACGAAATCGAGCTCGAAGCCGGCGGCGACGTCGAGGCCGAATCCGAGGTGCCCGAGGTCGTCGTGCCCGCGCCCAAGGCCAAGCGCGGCGCGCGCGCCAAAGAAAAGCAGCTGTTGAAGGAGTTCGGCGGCAAGCAGGGCCTGTCCGAAGCCGACCGCGAGGCTACCCGCAACAAGCTCAAGCAGCTGATCAAGCTGGGCAAGGAGCGCGGTTACCTCACGTACATCGAGATCAACGATCACCTGCCCGACGACGTCATCGACGCCGAGGCGATCGAATCGATCATCAGCACGTTCAACGACATGGGCATCGCGGTCTACGACCAGGCCCCTGATTCCGAGACCCTGCTGATTTCGGACTCCACCCCGGTGGCCACGTCCGACGAAGACGCCGAAGAAGAGGCCGAGGCCGCGCTGTCCACGGTCGATTCCGAATTCGGCCGCACCACCGACCCGGTGCGCATGTACATGCGCGAGATGGGCTCGGTCGAGCTGCTCACCCGCGAGGGCGAGATCGAGATCGCCAAGCGCATCGAAGATGGCTTGAAGCACATGGTGCAGGCCATCTCGGCCTGCCCGACCACCATCCACGAAGTGCTGACCAACGCCGAAAAAATCGGCGCTGGCACCATGCGCATCGATGAAGTGGTCGACGGCCTGATCGATCCCAACGCCGAAGAAGTCGATTTCCGCGCCACGCCGCAGGCCGCCGTCGTGGCCGCCGTGACCGACGCCGAGCTCGACGAAGAGGCCGAAGAAGAAGCCGATCCGGCCGGCGCCAACACCGCCAAGCTCGAAGAGCTCAAGGCCAAGGCGCTCGAGAAGTTCGACCACATCACCAAGTGGTTCGACAAGATGAAGGCTGCCTACGAGAAGGAGGGCTACAAGTCCAAGCCCTACCTGAAGGCGCAGGCCGAGATCCAAGACGAGCTGATGACCATCCGCTTCACCGCCAAGATGGTCGAGCGGCTGTGCGACACGCTGCGCGAGCAGGTCGAGCAGGTGCGCTCGCTCGAGCGCGCACTGGGCGACATCTGCGTGAACAAGGTGGGCATTCCGCGCGATCAGTTCCTGGCCACTTTCCCGGGCAACGAGACCAATCTGAAGTGGTCCGAGAAGCTGGTAGCCTCGGGCCCCACGTACGTCGACGTGCTCCGCCGCAACATCCCGGCCATCCAGGATCTGCAGCAAAAGCTGATCGACCTGCAGGCGCGCGTGGTGCTGCCGCTGCCCGATCTCAAAGAGATCAACAAGCAGATGGCCACCGGCGAGGCCAAGGCCCGCAAGGCCAAGCGCGAAATGACCGAGGCCAACCTGCGCCTGGTCATCTCCATCGCCAAGAAGTACACCAACCGCGGCCTGCAGTTCCTCGACCTGATTCAAGAGGGCAACATCGGCCTGATGAAGGCGGTCGACAAGTTCGAGTACCGCCGCGGCTACAAGTTCTCCACCTATGCCACCTGGTGGATCCGCCAGGCCATCACCCGGTCCATCGCCGATCAGGCCCGTACCATCCGCATTCCGGTGCACATGATCGAAACCATCAACAAGATGAACCGGATCTCGCGCCAGATCCTGCAGGAGACCGGGCTGGAGCCCGATCCCCAGACCTTGTCAACGCGCATGGAAATGCCCGAAGACAAGATCCGCAAGATCCTCAAGATCGCCAAAGAGCCGATCTCGATGGAAACCCCGATCGGCGACGACGACGACTCGCACCTGGGCGATTTCATCGAAGACACCACCACGCTGGCCCCGGCCGACGCGGCGCTGCATGGCTCGATGCGCGATGTCGTCAAGGAGGTGCTCGATTCCCTCACCCCGCGCGAAGCCAAGGTGCTGCGCATGCGCTTCGGCATCGAGATGAGCACCGACCACACGCTGGAAGAGGTCGGCAAGCAGTTCGACGTCACCCGCGAGCGCATCCGCCAGATCGAGGCCAAGGCGCTGCGCAAGCTCCGCCACCCCTCCCGCGCGGACAAGCTGAAGAGCTTCTTGGAAGGGCAGTAAGGCTTGCGCGCGGCAGCGCACTCATAAAATGGAGGCCCCGATGGGGCCTCTTTTCATTTGCGCGGGGTATCGGTGCGCGCGGCGATCGGCCGCTCAGACCGCCAGTTCGCGGGGCCGCCGCAAGGCCAGCCCCGTCCACAGCGCTGCCGCGGCATCGACGGCGCCGAAGACCAGCAGCGCCGTGGGCGCCGCATACAAGACGACCAGCAGCGCGAACAGCGGCAGGACCGCCGCGCGGCCCCACACGCTGGCGCGGATCAGCGGGGTCAGTTCGTGGCGGGCCGCGACAAGGTAGTAGATCCCGAGCAGTCCGGCGAGCAGGCCGGCAACGCGCACCCAGATCTCCATCGGCGCGGCGATCGCGAAGGGCGCCAGCAAAGGGCCCGGTATCAGCACCAGGCCGGGACCCAGCAGGCAGAGATACAGGCCGAACAGGTGAACGGTGCGGGCGGCGGGTGTCATGGGCGGTCTCCTGGGATGCGATGGGGGCGCCGGTCGATCGAGTCCCCTCGGGATCGATGCCAGGCGAGCCTCGATTGCACCCCTTGGCGGCAAGTCCCGCGCGGGACGCTTGTCCCGATCGGGTCGTGCTGCACGCTGCCCATCGGGGCGAATGTCCCGTCCGGGGCGCTCAGCGCTGTCCGTAGCCGTGTTCGCGAGCCCAGACAATGGCCTGTGGACGGCCTTCGATCGCGAGTTTGCCGTAGAGCCGCGACAGCAGGTTTCTGACCGTCTTCTCGGCCAGCCCCAGGTGAGCGGCGATCTGCAGGTTGTCCATGCCGCGTGCCACTGTGTCGAGCAGTTCGCGCTCGCGCGCACTGAACTGCGCATGTCCGCGTGAGGCCGGCGCGACGAAATTCGTGATCGCCTCGCAGAACCGCTCGAAGGCGCCATCGCCCGCCAGCGGGATGTGATTGCGCGTCGGCATCGTCTCGAATCGCGCGCCGGCAATCTCGGCCGCCAGCGCACGGCCCTGTTCGAGCGGCACCACCGCGTCGCCCTCGCTGTGCATGACCAGGGTAGGACAGGCGACCTGCGGCAGCAGCGCTTTCACATCGATACCGGCCCGGGCGCGCTGGATGCTGGCCGCCCGCGCGGCATCGCAGGAACGCCGCTGCTGTTCCGTCAGTGCCGCGGCCTGTTCGGGCGTGGCGTCGGGAATCATCAAGGCGGTGAAGAACTGCTGGATCGCCGGAACCGGCTTGCCCCAGCTCAATTCCATCAGGCGGATCAGCGCGTCCAGATAGGCGACCTGCTCCGGGGTGGGCGATCGGCGCAGGATGCCCTGGCTGTAACTGCCGACCAGCACCAGATGACTGACCCGCCCGGGGTGCCGGACGGCGTAGGCGATCGCGGCGGCGGCTGCCCCCGACATGCCGAGCAGCGCGACCTGCTCGTGGCCGGCGGCATCGATCACCGCCTCGAGTTCTTCGACCGATGCGCCGATGCCGATCGGCTCTTCATCGCTGGAGGACCGTCCGCAGCCGCGTTCGTCGTAGCGAATGATCCGCAACTCGCGCCCCAGCCGCTCGAGCCATGGCTTCCAGATCAATGACGTCAGATCGTGCTCGACATGGGTCATCCAATGGGCGACCCGGACCAGCGGCGGGCTGCCCGATGCGCCCTGGCCGCTGGCGGCCCAGGCGATGCGCGCGCCCGAGCCCACGCGGGCAAAACGAAGCTCGGCGCGCAGTGCGGCGGCAGGGGGTGGTGGCATGCGTTCGATTCTATGCCGGCCAGGCGTTGTCCGATGTCGTCCGGGCGGACGGAAGATGACACTTTGATGTCGATGGGAAACACGAGGGGCTGACGGCCCGCACCGCGCCGTTCTCACCGATAATTCGCGCGCCACCGATCCCGCGCGCGCCCCCCGGAACAGACCATGACCCAAGCCAGCATGCCGATCGTGCGCCACTTCCGCCAGATCCTGATGTGGCCCCTGCAGCTGATGCCGGTGCGCGACGGCGAGCAGGTGCAGCGCCACTGGGAGTACCTGTCGCAGTGCGGCCGCCCGAATCCCTGGTGCGAGGTCGAAGACGAATTCACACCCGATCCGAACGAGTTCCAGGAGCGCCACTACCGGGAGTTCGTGACCTTCCTGCCGCATGTGCAGCGCTTCCTGTACGGCCAGGGGCGGATCCGGCTGGACCAGGATGGCGTGGGAGATTCGCCGATCCGGGTGTTTCGCCGCACCGACGTGCAGCGTGCGCGGCTGCGCTACGACGATGGGCAGCAGGTCGATTTCGCGATCAAGCATGTCGATCTCTATTTTTTCTACGACATGGATGTCGTCATCCTGGTGGTCGAGACCCACGCGGACGACCTGCCCCTGGATCGGGTCCAGGACACGCTGTACCGATTCGGGCGGGCCTTTCCGGCCGGCTGGGAGCCCGACGGCCAGCCGAGCCACTGCATGCGCGGTGTCCAGTGGCTCGATGCGCGCGGCGAGGTGCTGGCCGAGTCGGATTTCCATGATCGCCAGAAGTACCTGGCGTTTGCCGGAGAGCACCGTTCGGCACGGGTCGGGGCGCATTGGGAGTACCTGCTCGAGCCGATGGTGTCGCACCACTCGCCCGACCCGGGTCCGCTGCGCTATCGGCAGCTCGAATACCTGCGGATGCCCAAGATGAGTTTTCTGGCGCTGGACGATCCGTTCGCCCTCGGCCGGGACGATTTCGTGCGGCTGGCGCTGGGCAGCAGCCCCGACGATGGCGATGGCCTGCGCTATTCGGCCTCGGCGGTCGACGCGTTCGAGCGCGATTATTTCTTCGATCGATTCTGGGCGCCCGAGCGGCGCGATCTGCGCGCCTCGACTCGCGTGTCGTGCAACGGGCACTCGATGGTGATGGTGGGCAGCGCCGCGGTGCCCTGGTTCGTCGATGCCGAGACCGGCATGCTCGGACAGTTCCGCCACCCGTATTTTCTGGTCGGCCTGATCGCGCATTTCCACAAGGCCGCGCTGCTGCTTCTGTCGGATCGCCTGGTGACGGCGGTGACCCGGCTCGATGTCGAGAACTCCGAATCGCTGTACCGCTTCAAGGCCGAGATCCGCCAGTCGCTGGAGGTGTTCCTGCGCTTCAACCACCGGTACTGGTTTCACGAAGTGTCCAACCAGGCGATGGCCCGGCGGCTCTATGAGATGTTCGCGCAGCACCTGGGCAACGACGCCCTGTTCAACGAGGTGCGCGAAGAGGTCCTGGACATGGGCCAGTACCTGGACAGCGACGATTCGCGCCGCCAGGGCGAGGCGGTGCTGCGGCTGACCGTGGTCACGATCTTCGGGCTGATCGGCACGATCGTGACCGGCTTCCTGGGCATGAACCTGCTGGCCGAAGCCGACCAGCCGCTGGCGGTGAAGATCGCGATGTTCTTCGTGGTGCTGGTGCCCACCGTGGTGCTCACGATGCTGACCGTGAACCAGTCCAATGCGCTGTCCGAGATGCTCGATGCGATCGGCAACTCGCGGCTGAGCCGGCGCGAACGCCTGGCGATCCTGGGCAAGGTGATCGGGCGCGTGCGGGCGGGAAAAACCTAGCGTCGCGGGCGTGCCAGGCGCCCGCGCCTGATCGGCACGCCGGCCGTGCGCGCGTGATCGGCAGCTGACTGGCGCGCCGGCCGTCAGCGCGCGCTCAGCGCGGCCTTGAGCATCGTGGTGATCGCAATCATCTTCGGCAGGCCCACCCGCGCCAGGAAATCGCGCAGCGCCGCCTGGCCGGACGCGTGCACCGGCTGCGGCGCATCGGTGCGCAGGACCGCGGCCAGCGCGCGCGCCTCGCGTGCGCCATGATCGCTCACCTGCAGGCGCGCCTGCTGCAGCCGCCCGTCATGGGCCAGAGCCGACAGCTGGGTCCACAGCAGGGCCAGGATCGCCGGCCAGTGGGCCAGGTGGCGGAACATGCTGGCCAGGATGGAGTCGGCGCGTTCGGCGTCCAGCGCGTTCAGGCGCAGCACCAGCGCGCGGGTGGCCGGATCCAGTTCGTCCAGTGCCGGCAGTGCGGGCAGCGTGAAGTCCAGCGCCGCGCCGCTCAGCAGCGGCGAAGCCGCGGGCCCGGACCCTGACCCGCCCGCGTGGGCCGTGGCGCTGCCGGGTGCCGCGCCCGCTCGCGCGGCGGCGCCCGAGGCCATGCTCGCATCATTGGCGGCCCGCCCGCCGCGCGGTTCGAGCGCCGGTGTCGAAGGGCCATCGCCCGCGAGCAGCAGCGCCGACAGCGCCAGCCAGTTCATCGGGTTGCTGCGGTCGTACGAATCGAGCACCTGGCGGATCGACAGCTGCTGAGCCGGCGCAAGGCCCAGGCAGGAGAGGACTTCGGCGGGAACCGGCTCCAGCGCCGGCAGCACCAGCCCGGCCTTCAGGCGTTCGGCATGGTGCGAGACGGCCCCGCTCCGATAGGCCGGCCGCACGGCCTGCCAGGCCCATGGCAGGGCGCCGTCGATGCTGGCCAGGTGGCGCCAGACCAGGTTCACCACCGGCACGCCCAGCGTGGCGCGAATGTCGGCGTACAACTCGGCGATGTCGCCGCGAGCGTCGGCTTCGCCGATCGCGGCCACCGGGTCCCTGGCGCTCAACGCTTGCCTTCGATCGCGATCTCGACGATGCGCGGCCCGCCGGCGGCGAATGCCGCCGCCAGCGCGCCGGCGAGGTCGTCGGGCTTGTCCACGCGCACGCCGGGGACCCCCATGCCGGCGGCCAGTTCGACAAAGCCCAGCGCCGGTCCGCCCAGGTCCATGTGCGGATAGGGCTTGTCGGTGGCGGCGTCGAAACGCTGCCGATAGATGTCCAGGTTGTGTTTGAGCACGCGGTACTCGCGGTTGGCGAGGATCGCGAACACGATCGGCAGGCGGTGGTGCGCGGCCGTCCACAGCGCCTGGATCGAATACATCGCCGAGCCATCGCCCGACACGCACAGCACCGGGCGGCCGGGGTGGCCCACCGACGCACCCAGCGCGCCCGCCAGCCCCTGGCCGATGCCCCCGCCGCGCGCGCCCAGGTAGCCTTCGTTGGCCTCGAGCTGGAACGCGGCCGCGAAATCGACGCTCGCGGTGATCGACTCTTCGACGACCAGCGCGTTGGCCGGCGTCGCGCGGCGCAGTTCGGCCATCACCCGCGGCATCGAAATCGGCAGCCGCGCCCAGGCTTTCTCCAGGCGCGACTGGTAGGACGCGGTCTCGCGGGCCTTCTGCTCGGCCAGCGCGGCGCAGCGGGTGGCGGCGTCTGCCTTTCCCTGGTCATCCATCGCGCCCGCCAGCGCGTCGTCCAGCGCACTCAGCGTGCGGCCCATGGCGCCGACCAGCGCCACGTCGACACCGTGGTTGTAGCCGGCCGGCCGCGCGGAGGTTTCGACCTGGATCACGCGGGCGCCATCGGGGAACGGCAGGCCCTCCGAATACCAGACCTCTTCGAAGAACGCGCCCCCGACCATCAGCACGCAATCGGCGCTGCCCAGCGTCTTGCGGATCGCGGCCGCGTCGAAGGGCACACCGGCACGGGCATGCGGATGCGCGGCCGGAAACGACACATGGCCGCGAATGCCTTCGAACCACACGGCCGCACCGAGCCGTTGCGACAGTGCCACGAGCTGCGCCGACGCGCCGGCCCGGCCGACCTCGTCGCCGACGACGATCACCGGCTCGCGCGCGGCGCTGAGCAGCTGGCAGGCGGCGGCAACACCGAGCGGATCGGGCGCGATGTCGTGATACAGGCGGCGCGGGGCCAGCGGCACATGCGCGGTGTCCTGCGCCATCACGTCGATCGGCAGTGCGACGAACACCGGACCGTAGGGCGGATCGTTGGCGATCTTGAACGCCCGGCGCATCACCTCGTCCATCTCGTCGGCATGCTGGACCTGGGTGCTCCACTTGGTGACCGGCGCGGCCATCGCGGCCAGGTCGTGCGACAGGATGGGCTCGCGGCGCAGCATGCGGGTGTCCTGCTGGCCTGCGGTGACCACGACCGGCGCATTGGCCTTGAGCGCGTTGTAGATCATGCCGATCGCATTGCCCAGGCCCGGCGCCACGTGCAGGTTGGCCACGCCGGTGCGTCCGGTGGTGCGCGCGTAGTAGCTGGCCGCGCCCACCGCCACGCCTTCGTGCAGGTGGACGATGTATTGCATCGACGGATGGTCCGACAGCGCGTCGAGCAGCGGGCTCTCGGTGGTGCCGGGGTTGCCGAAGATCCGCTCCACGCCGTGGGCGATCAGGCTTTGCATGAAGACTTGATGTCCGCGCATTCAGCGCTCTTTGGGAAAAGGTGTCTGGGGTGAGGGCGGGGCGCCCGGTTCGTCGGTCAGGCAGGCAGCGAGCGCTGCAGGATGATCGCGCCGATGCGCGTCACGACCGATTGCCAGGCGGCCTCGATCTCGGGGGTCCACTGCGGGCCCAGCACATCGCGAAAGCTCGAGATCATCGCCTCGAAGAAGAGTTCGAACTGGCGCGCCGGCACGCCCAGATTCTGGTGATTGAGCCATTCGGTGCCGATCAGCACCTCGGCGTAGTGGTTGCTGCCGACCAGGTCCAGCAGGGTCTCGAACACCTGCTGCAGCATCTGGCCGCGCACCGCACCGTCGGTGTCGCGCACGAACAGCGCTTCGAGGTCCGGGGCCAGCTCGAACAGCCGCCGGTAGACGATCTCCGACGGGTCACCGACGCGCTCGGCAACCGCCTCGAGGCAACGTTCGATCACTTCGGCATTCATGTCGACTCCTTGGAAGGTGGGGGCCCGGATCCCCCGGCCGGCAACGGGCACGGCGCGCACGGCCGGCGAGATGCGCCGCAGGGCGATTATCGCGATTGCGCGCGCCGGGCTGCGGCTATTATCGGTCCACCGACCGGCGTCGACCCTGTGCCGGGTTCGAAAATGAGATATCGACCGACTGCACTCGCCGGGCGACCGTGTGCAATCGCCGGGCCATCCCCGACCCGCACCCGGAGGCACGATGAACGAACGCGAGCCCGACGCCACTGAAAAGGGCATCCGATTTGGCTGCGGGGCCCTGCTGGGTGCGCTGGTCGCGCTGCCCACCGCGGGCTGGCTGGCCGAAGCGGCCTTCGGACCCACCGGTGTGGCCGTGCTGTTGAGCGCGCTGCTGTTCGGCTGGCTGGCCCTGCGTTTTGGCGACCGTTTCTGGGGCTGGGTGCGCCACTGGTGGTTGTAGGCGGCGCGGTATGCTGCGCGTCCATGTGGCGCGGACTTTTCATTGCCTTCCTGCTGTCCTTCGGGCCGGCCGTGTCGAACTCGTTCGCGCGCTTCGCCTATGCCTTGCTGCTGCCGGCGATGCGCACCGACCTGCAGTGGAACTGGTCGCAGGCCGGCGCCATCAACACCGTCAACGCCTTCGGCTACCTGCTGGGCGCGCTGCTGGTGCGCGCGGTGGTCAATCGAGCGGGCAACCGGCGGCTGTTCTGTGCCGGCATGGTCATCACTTCGCTGGCGCTGTTCGCCACCGGCCTGGTGCGCGACCTGCCGGCGCTGATGGCGCTGCGCGTGCTCACCGGCATCGGCGGGGCGGCGGTGTTCATCTGCGGCGGCGCCTTGTCGGGCAACGTGATGCCGCGGCGCCCGGAAATGGCCACGACCACCATCGCGGTTTACTTCGCCGGTGGCGGTCTGGGCCTGATGCTGACCGGCGCGGTGCTGCCCGGCATGCTCGAGGCGCAGGGCCCGGCTTCCTGGCCGCAGGCCTGGCGTGAGATGGGCGTGGCGGCGGCGCTGATGACCGCGGCCTCGTTCTGGGCGGCTCTGCGCATCGACGAGCCGGGCGCCGCGGCGGGCTCTTCGCAATGGCGGCTGGGTCCGCTGGCCGCCGAGTTCGGTGCCTATGCGATGTTCGCACTGGGCTACATCGGCTACATGACCTTCATCATCGCCTGGATGCGCGGGCAGGGCGC
Source organism: Burkholderiaceae bacterium (assembly GCA_016710525.1). GTDB lineage: Bacteria > Pseudomonadota > Gammaproteobacteria > Burkholderiales > Burkholderiaceae_E > Quisquiliibacterium. Next base: position 5,238 of record JADJVQ010000056.1, on the reverse strand, counting down.
CAGCACCGGCCTGGTCGTGGCGGTGTGGTGCCTGCTCGGACTGGCCACCTGGCTGGCGCCGCTGGTGTGGCGCTATCCGGCCGAACACTGGCCCGGCGGGCGTCCGCTGGCGGCCGTGATGGCCGTGCTGGCAACGGGCGCCGCGCTGCCGCTGCTGTCGGGGCATGTGGCCGTGCTGCTGGCTTCCGCGCTGCTGTTCGGGGGCGCGATGTTCAGTGCGCCCTCGTCGGTGAGCAGCTTCATCAAGCGCGCGCTGCCCAAGCCCGCGTGGGGCAGCGCGATGGCCACGTTCACCGTGATGTTCGCGGCCGGCCAGATCGCCGGTCCGATGGCCATCGGATGGGCCGCCGACCTGACAGGTTCGCTGGCCGGCGGGCTGGCCGTGTCGGCCGCGCTGCTGGCGCTGGGCGCCGTGATCGCGCTCGGCCAGCGCGACCTCAGGCACTGAGGCGGGCGGCGGCGGTCCTTCGGGTCAGTGGCCGCCCGGTGTCTGCGCGTCGATCAGGGCGGGGGCTGCTTGAAGGTGTCGCAGGCGGCGAGCGTGCCCTGGCGCATGCCGGTCTGGAACCACTGCATGCGCTGACGCGCGGTGCCGTGGGTGAATGCGTCGGGAACATCCACGCCCTGGCTGCGCTGAATGGTGTCGTCGCCAATGGCCTCGGCCGCGCGCAGCGCTTCTTCGAGGTCGCCCTTTTCGAGCCAGCCCTTGGCCTTCTGCGAATGATGCGCCCAGACCCCGGCGAAACAATCGGCCTGCAGTTCCAGCCGCACCGACTGCACGTTGTACTGCTTCTCGGAAAGGCGGGCTCGCGCCGCCTGCATCTTGTCCATCAGGCCGATCAGGTTCTGCACGTGATGACCCACCTCGTGGGCGATCACATAGGCCTGGGCGAAGTCGCCGGGTGCCTTGAAACGCTCTTCGAGCAGCCGGAAGAAGCTCAGATCGATGTACACGTGCTGGTCGCCCGGGCAGTAGAACGGCCCTGCCGCCGCCTCGCCGGTGCCGCAGGCCGTGCGCGTGCGGCCTTCGAACAGGCGCAGCTTGGGGGCCTGGTAACTGCGCCCGACCTGGCGGAAGATTTCGCTCCAGACATCTTCGGTGCTGGCCAGCACCACCGAGACGAATTTGCCGGTGCGGTCTTGCGGCGCGGTCTCGCCGGCCGGGCTGCGCGGCGCCGGCTGCTCGGGCGCACCGGCTTCCATCGGGACGCCGGCGCCGCCGCTGAGCACATCCAGCACCGTGAGCGGGTTCACGCCCAGCAGCCAGCCTCCGACCAGCGCGATGACGATGGTGCCGATGCCCAGCCCGCGGCCGCCCATGCGCATGCCGCCGCTGCCGGGCCGTTGCCCGCGGGCGTCCTCGACATTGTCGCTTTCTCGTTGGCCGTCCCAGCGCATCCTGATCTCCCGAGGGTGTGTTCTGCATGGCCGCAGGGCCATCGGACCGCGAGGTTTACCTGCCCACGCTACGCCCCGAGCAGCCAGTTTAAGCGCTCGGCCCGTTCTACAATGTGGCTAATGATGGAACCTCTCTCGAAGCCCGCGGGCGATCCCGCGCCCGTGCGGGTCATCGCCCCCGATCGGCCGATGGCCTGGGTCGCGCGCGGCTGGCATGATTTTCTCGCCGAGCCCTGGCTGGGTGTGCTGCATGGCGGAGCCTTCCTGGTGGGCGGACTGCTGATTGCGCTGATCGGATGGGGCCGCCACGATCTGCTGGCCGGTGCATTCTCGGGTTTCCTGCTGGTCGGGCCGCTGCTGCTGGGCGGGCTGTACGCCATCAGCCGCGAGCGCCAGGCGGGCCGCCCGGTCAGCTTTGCCACGGTGGCGCAGGCATGGCGCGAAGGCAGCGCGGCGCAATGGCGCCTGGGCGTGCTGCTGGGCCTGCTGGGCACGCTGTGGGTGGCGCTGTCGGCGCTGATCATCGTCGGCTGGTCGGGCGCGCGCGGCGGCGGCGTGCTGCACTTCGTGCGCGATTTCGTCTTCTCGCCGCACTGGCAGTCGTTCGCACTCTGGCTGGCGGCCGGTGGCCTGTTCGCAGCCCTGGTCTTTGCGATCAGCGCCGTGTCGGTGCCGATGCTGCTCGACCGCGATGTCACCGTGCGCTGCGCGGTACTGACCAGCGTGCGCGCGGTCGGCAACAACCCCGAGGCGATGCTGCTGTGGGCCGCGATCGTGATGGTCACGGTGCTGTTCGCGCTGGCGCTGCTGCTGCCGATGCTGGTGATGGTGCCGGTGCTGGGCCATGCCACCTGGCATGCCTACCGGGACGTGGTCGACGCGGGTGCGCTGCCCGCGCGGCATTGAGGGGGCGGGCGTGTTCGGGTTCTCTGAAGAGCAGGTTTCCGAGTTCGGCGTGACGGTCGGGCTGACGCTGTTCATCGGCTACATGCTGTTCATCATCTACGACCTGGCGCGCAAATCGAAGGCCGGCAAGCTGGGCACCTTCGTGCTGTTCTTCGTGCTGGCCTTCGGCATGCTGGGCTTCATCGCCAAGGCGATCATCCAGAAGGTGCTGGGGTTGTAGGCGGGCAGCGGCACGGCGCGCGGGTCGGGTTCGCTATACTCGCCGCCCGGGGGCCGTTAGCTCAGCTGGTTAGAGCAGAGGACTCATAATCCTTTGGTCGTTGGTTCAAGTCCAACACGGCCTACCAATACCGGCAGCCTGGCGAACTGCTCCCAGGGAGGGCTCGCGGCCTGCTCAACCAAGGCCAGGGCCGTACCGGTGCTACTTCCCGGTGGTGTAGGCCGGCGCGGTGCATGCCGCCTCCATGAAGTCCCGGTGCGGGCTGGTCGGGCGGTCAGCGGGATCGACAAGATTTGTTAAGGTTCGACTTGTCTGAACGCCGTGCCAACCGAATCGGTGCGGTGCGCGTTCTGACCTTTAACCCCGTTCGACCGAGCCAAGCGATGCCCGTGCGATGGTCCGCGCCCCTTTGACGCTTGTCGCGCGGACGCTGCTGCCTTGCTGGTGCCAGGTATGTCGTGTTTGCGATGGACCAGCCGAGCAAACCGGGCTCTCCGTCGCAGGGCACCACGGCGAGCTAAAACCAAGGAGACACTACCAGTGAAAAAACTACTGACCGCTCTGATGTTCGGCGCTTTCGCGCTGAGCGCCGCCGCGCAGTCCTATCCCGCCAAACCGATCCGGCTCGTCGTGCCGTTCCCCCCGGGCTCCGCGACCGACACGATCGCACGGACCTTCGGTGCGGCGGTCTCGCAGTCGATCGGCCAGCCGGTGCTGGTCGAGAACAAGGCCGGCGCCGACGGCGCGATCGCCGGCGCGGAGGTGGTGCGCGCCCCGCCCGACGGCTACACGCTGCTGTTCGCCACCAACAGTCCGATGGCGGTGGCGCCCTCGATGAAAAAGAACCCGCCGTACGATCCGGTTCGTGACTTCACGCCGATCGCCGACATCGGTCGCTACACGTTCTTCGTGGTCGTGCACCCCAGCGTGCCCGCGAAGACGGTCGCCGAATTGATCAGGTACGCGAAGGACAACCCGGAGAAGATCAACTACGCGACCGGCAACACCACCGGCATCATGTCGACAGCTCAGTTCTCGCACCTGGCGGGCGTGAAGATGATTCACGTGCCCTACAAGGGCGAGCCCCAGGCGCTCACCGACCTGATTGCCGGACGGGTGCAGTTCATGGTCGTGTCGGCGGGCACTGTGGTGCCGCATATCCGCGAAGGCAAGCTGCGCCCGCTGGCCGTCATCACCAGCAAGCGCAGTCCGATCCTGCCGGACGTGCCGACGCTGAACGAGGCCGGCATGCCACAGTTCTCGATCACCTCCTGGGCGGCCTTGTACGGTCCGGCGAAGCTGCCGGGCGAGATCGTGGCCCGGCTGAACAAGGAATTTCTGGCGGCCGCGCAACGCCCCGAGGTGCAAAGCGTGCTGGAGAAGCAGGCGTTCATTTTCGTCGGCTCCACGCCCGAGAAGCTTGGCGCGTTCACCAAGGAGCAGAACGACGAGTACAAGGCGATGATGCGCGCCACCGGGATGGAGCCGGAGTGACGCGCCGGCGGCGCGCCGCGTGAAGCCTTGGCTCGGCCACGGGTGTGCCTTTCGGGTGCGGGCTCCACTTCATCGGGACCGGCGGGCCGCCTGGTTTCCTGCACGGCCGGCCGGTGCGGCTTGCGGCGTGGGCGGCAGTCGCTTCTTTCTCGCCCTGAGTTTTCCGCGTTCCTGAAACGGGGCCCCGATCGCGCTGAGAATTCGCGCTGAGGCGTATTCCCCGCACATTCGATTCGTCAATTCGCGCGATGACGCCTTTCGTCGGTCGGGCGTTTGTCGAAACCCGGATCGCGATGACGATACTGCTGGGCCCACCAACGGAAAGCCCTCGCTCCGGCGTTCGCCGGAGCGGCTACTTTTCACGGAACTGACGTGACCCATCACGTGGAACGGGGACACATTGGCGCGCAGCGGGGCTCCCCTGGCGCGCTAAGGATCAATTGCGAAGGCCTGGCCATTATGATTGACCGCCCGGGGCGAACGAGGCCCGGCTTGGATGCGTCCTGCGCGCCTGGAATGGACTGACCATGGTGAAGCCTATCGATTTGTCCGTCTCGCAAGAGATCCGTGCGGATGGCACGCGCCGGACCATCAGCCTGCGCAACGCCGGTTCCAGCGGTGCCGATTCGCTCGAGATTCACGTCGATCTGCTTGGCGAGACCGATGTTCCCGCCCCGGATGTGCTCGATGGATTCGTGATCGGCGTGATATTCCACGCCATGGCCAGCGGCCGGCCCTTGCGCATTCATGGCGCCCTGAGCCGAAGCGCTTGCATGAATCTCCACGAATACCAGGCCGCCTGGATGGTTTGGCAGCCTGGACGATATCGTCAGGTCGAACTGATTCCGGACAGCGTGGTCGATCTGCCGATCGCGACGCAGCCCCCGCGAGCGATTTCCGCCTTCTCGGGCGGGGTCGACGGATCGTTCACCGCCGTTCGCCATGCGCGCGGCTGGCTGGGGAATGCGAGCTATCCGCTGCATGACGTGGCCCTGGTCCAGGGTTTCGACGTGCCCTTGGACGACGATGCGGGCTTCGAGCGGCTCGTCCTTCGAATCCGTCCGCTGATCGATGCGCTCGGCGTGCGGCTGAGACTGATGCGCACCAATCTGAAGCATGTGGCGAGGCAGCGCTGGGAGGACAGTTTCGGCGCGCAAATCGCAAGTTGTCTGCACAATTTCTCGCACCTGAACGCCTACGGCCTGATGGGCAGCGGTGAA